>NZ_KB899004.1:0-252152 GCF_000377965.1 Streptomyces sp. CNB091 | reverse complement strand
GGCTTCGGCGTGGGTAAGACCACGTTTGTCGGTGCCGTTTCGGAGATCAACCCGCTGCGCACCGAAGCCGTGATGACGTCCGCCTCGGCGGGCATCGACGACCTGACCCACACCGGGGACAAGACCACCACGACGGTGGCCATGGACTTCGGACGCATCACCCTGGACCAGGACCTGATCCTGTACCTCTTCGGCACACCCGGCCAGGACCGCTTCTGGTTCATGTGGGACGACCTGGTCCGCGGCGCCATCGGCGCCGTCGTCCTCGTCGACACCCGCCGCCTCGCCGACTGCTTCCCCGCCGTCGACTACTTCGAGAACAGCGGACTCCCCTTCGTCATCGCCCTCAACGGCTTCGACGGACACCAGCCCTACACCCCCGACGAAGTACGCGAAGCACTCCAGATCGGACCGGACACCCCGATCCTGACGACGGACGCCCGGCACCGCGCGGACGCCAAGAGCGCGCTCATCACGCTGGTCGAGCACGCCCTGATGGCGCGGCTGCGCTAGGCCGCCTGACCGTACGCAGAAGGGCCCGCACTCCTCGGAGGAGTGCGGGCCTTCTGCGTACGGTCCCCGAGGGGGTCAGCCCTGCCAGCTGTGCGGGGCGCGGAAGCCGGGCGTGCGCTCCAGGCGGCGCCAGCCGGCGGTGTCACGGCCGCGGTGGGCGGGGGCGGCGGGCCGGGCGGCGGCGCGGGCCATCAGGACGGCGGTGATGGCCGCCAGCTCCTCGGGGTCGGCGTGACCCTTCTCGACGCGCAGGACGGACTCGGCGGACGTCAGGCTCATGGTGGGGTGTCTCCGTCTTCTCGGCATGATGTCGTGGACCGTGCGGCGGGTCGCGCCGCTGCGGAGGAGGACTACTGCGGGGGGTTGCCGTGCTTGCGGGACGGCAGGTCGGCGTGCTTGTTGCGGAGCATGGCGAGCGAGGCGATGAGCACCTCGCGGGTCTCGGCGGGGTCGATGACGTCGTCGACGAGACCGCGCTCGGCCGCGTAGTAGGGGTGCATCAGCTCGGACTTGTACTCCTTGACCATGCGGGTGCGCATGGCTTCGGGGTCCTCGGCGTCGGCGATCTGCCGGCGGAAGATGACGTTGGCCGCGCCCTCGGCGCCCATCACCGCGATCTCGTTGGTGGGCCAGGCGTAGGTGAGGTCGGCCCCGATGGACTGGGAGTCCATGACGATGTACGCGCCTCCGTAGGCCTTCCGCAGGATCAGCGAGATCCGCGGCACGGTGGCGTTGCAGTAGGCGTAGAGCAGCTTCGCTCCGTGGCGGATGATCCCACCGTGCTCCTGGTCCACGCCCGGCAGGAAGCCGGGGACGTCCAGAAGAGTGATGATCGGGATGTTGAAAGCGTCGCACATCTGGACGAACCGCGCGGCCTTCTCGGAGGCCTCGATGTCCAGCACGCCCGCCAGCGACTGCGGCTGGTTGGCGACGATGCCGACGACCTGGCCGTTCAGGCGGGCCATCGCGCAGATGATGTTGCGGGCCCAGCGCTCGTGGATCTCCAGGTAGTCGCCGTCGTCGACGAGCTCCTCGATCACCTTGTGCATGTCGTACGGGCGGTTGCCGTCGGCCGGGACGAGGTCCAGCAGGACGTCGCCGCGCCGGTCGGCGGGGTCGTCGCTCTCCACCGTCGGCGGGTTCTCGCGGTTGTTGGAGGGCAGCATCCCGATGAGGTAGCGGACCTCGGCGATGCAGGTCTCCTCGTCGTCGTACGCGAAGTGCGCGACGCCCGAGGTCTCGGCGTGCACGTCCGCGCCGCCGAGGCCGTTCTGGGTGATCTCCTCGCCGGTGACCGCCTTCACGACGTCCGGTCCGGTGATGAACATCTGCGAGGTCTCACGGACCATGAACACGAAGTCGGTCAGCGCCGGGCTGTAGGCCGCGCCGCCCGCGCACGGGCCGAGCATCACGCTGATCTGCGGGATCACACCGGACGCCCGGGTGTTGCGCTGGAAGATGCCGCCGTAGCCGGCGAGCGCCGAAACGCCCTCCTGGATACGGGCCCCGGCGCCGTCGTTCAGCGACACCAGCGGAGCACCGGCCGAGATGGCCATGTCCATGATCTTGTGGATCTTCGTGGCGTGGGCCTCGCCCAGCGCCCCGCCGAAGATCCGGAAGTCGTGCGCGTAGACGAAGACCGTGCGGCCCTCGACCGTGCCCCAGCCGGTGATGACACCGTCGGTGTACGGCTTCTTCGCCTCCAGGCCGAAACCGGTCGCCCGGTGCCGTCGCAGCTGCTCGACCTCCTTGAACGAACCCGGGTCGAGCAGCAGCTCGATCCGCTCCCGGGCGGTCAGCTTCCCCTTGGCGTGCTGCGCCTCGGTCGCCCGCTCGCTCGGTCCGCGCCGCGCCTGCTCGCGCAGGGCCAGCAGTTCGGCCACCCGGCCTCGGGCGTCGCTCGGCTCGCCCTGGGTTTCGTCCACAACGGTCATGTACTGACCCTACGAACACCGACCCAGAAATCGTGCCGTCGACTCCGTACAGTCTCCTGCCCGGTTTCGTGGTGGGAGTGAACAGAACCACATCGCCATGCACGCGATCCACCAGCGAAACGCCGCTTTCGGTTGTGAAGACTCCACAAGAGGGGGGTGTGTGCCGTGGGCCACACGCTCCGAGGGCGCCCCGCAAAGGCCCCGTCATACTGAGGGGCCCGCAAAAGCCCCCTCAGTATGACGCGGCAGATGACCTCTGCCGTTCGCCGTGCCCGCGGATCCGGGCGGACGGCGGTCAGCCTCCGCAGTGGAAGCGGGCGTCCCCCCAATCGGCGTGGTCGTTGCCGTTGCCGTCGCCGCCGTCCTGGACGATCAGCTCGACGTACTTCGCGCCGGTGACGTCGGCGGTGAGTCTCCAGGCGGGGTCGGCCGCCCCCAGCACCGGTGACGCCACCTTCTCCGTGGAGTCGGCGGTGACCGAGAACCGCACACTGCCCCGGGTGGTCTGGACGTCGTCCACGCCCACCTCGGCGGTGAAGGAGGTGCACTTCCCGCCCAGGTAGTAGCGGATCTTCGCCGGGGCGTGCGTGCCCAGGCCCTTGGCGTAGGCGACGCCGCCGATCTTCAGGGGTCCGCCGTCACCGGCCCCGGACTCCCCGTTGGAGCGGTCGCGTTCGACCGGGCCCCAGCCGTTCTGCGAGGCGGTCCAGTCGAGGTCGCCGGCCCAGCTGTCCGCGGTGGGCGGCGGCGGGAGCGTACGGACGGAGGTTCCCGCGCCGAGCGTCCTGGCCGCTCCCCCGACGGTGTACGTGGCCTTCGCGTCCAGCGCGTACGTGTCGTAGGGGGCGTCGACCGGCGGGGTGACCCGCCAGCTGCCGGTGGCCTTCGCGCCCGGGGCGACCGAGTCGAAGGCGACCGCGCCCGCGGGTTCGGCCTTCCAGCCCTCGGGCACGGTGAGTGCGAGCTGCACGCCGGTGGCGGCGCTCGCCTCGTCGTTGCCGAAGGTCGCCTTCACCGTGTTCCCGGCTCCCGGCTCCAAGGTCTCGGCGTCGGCGGCCACGCCGAGCGTGCCGCAGACCGCCTCCCGTCCGGCGGGGGCCGGTCCGAGGTCCCTCACGGTGAAGCCGTCGAGCACGAAGTCCGCGCCCTCGGGTGCTCCGGGCAGCTTCCGCAGCCCGGTCCAGGTGTCGCCGCAGCCCGCGGTGAGCGTCCGGCTGAACTTCCCGGTGGTGCGCTGCTGCCCGATCGGGGTGGCCCGGGTCTCGGTCGAGGAGGCCTTGCCGTCGGCGGCCCGGTCGTAGCCCTCCACCCAGCTGTAGGCCCCGGCGTGGCTGGACTGGTAGTCGAACGCGATCTCGTACCGGTGTCCGTCCTTCATCGGGACGGTCCAGGGGGCGGTGCGGTAGACGAGCCCGGTGTTCTCCTCGTGGGCCTTGAGGGACTCCGTCCCGCCGAGCACGTCGTCGATCAGCTTCCCGTTCCAGCCGGACTGGGTGTACGGGGCGTTGAGCTGCGAAATGCTGGTGCGGGGGTCGGTGGAGCCGCCCGCGTCGCCCTTGAGGAAGGGGCCCCAGCCCTGGTCGACGGCCTCGAAGTCCTCGTACGCCACCGTGCCGGCGCGGGTCGCGGGGGCGTTCTCGACGATCCGTACGTCATCGGCGCGGACCTTCGCCGTGGAGCCGGCGGCCGCCTCGACGCGCAGGGTGGTGCGACCGTTCGCGGGGGCGGTGAAGTTGACCTTGGCGCGCTGGAAGGAGGTGCCGTGCCAGTCGGAGGCGGCGACGAAGTCCTCGGCCGTGGAGCGTTCGACGGTCACGGCCTTCCCACCCGCGCTCAACACCGTGCGCCGGCTCGCGCCCGGCTCGACCTCGACCAGGGCCGAGGCGGTGTAGCGCCTGCCGGGCTTGAGTCCGGTGACGGACTGGGAGAGCGCGGCCGGACCCGAGCCGGAGAGCTCGGCGCTGTTGCGGCCCTGCTCGTCGGTGTCGCGGGCTACGGTGCCGGTCTTCGTCCAGCCCTTCAGGTCACGGTCGTTGAAGCCGGGGTCCTTCAGCCCGGTCCCCTTCCCCCAGGCGGCCTCCTTCTCCTTCGGCGCACGGTCGGGGTAGAGGACGTAGGCCTGTCCGGCGGTGGCGGTGAGGGTGATCCTCCCGTTGGCCGGGCGGACGGTGGCGACCTTCTTCCGGCCGTTGTCGGACAGCTCGTAGACGGTGTACGGGCCCTTGCCGGGCACCTCCCAGCTGCTGGTGGCACCGGTCTCGCTGTAGTGGTAGAGCTTCTTGCCGCCGTCCCACGGCAGCAGGTAGTCGGTGCCGCTGAGCACCTTGCGGCCCTGGTCGTAGAAGGTCCGCTTCCCGTCCTCGACCGTGCCGCGCACCCCGCCGGTGAAGGTGATGTCGTTGCCGTCCCAGCGGGTGATCCGCTGCTGCTGGAGGTACTTCGCGGGCAGGTTCTTCTGCCAGATGTTGGCGGTGAAGGCGTTCCAGTCGGTCTCGCCGGTCCAGCCCTCGAAGTCCTCCAGGGCGCTCTGGCCGAGGACCGGGTGGTTGTTCCAGACGTCCTTCTCGCCGTTGCGGATGAACCGGATGATCTGCGAGTTCAGGCCCTTGTTGGTGGCCCCGCCGTAGTTGAGGTCGTTGGCCCAGTGCGACCAGAGCGAGGCGCGTTCGAACTTGTCGGCCCACTCGGTGCCTACGGTCCAGCCCTGCTTCTGTACGGCCTGGATCGTCTTGTCGGCGATCCAGCCGTGGCTGTAGTAGACGTCGATGTAGAGGAAGTCGAGGTTCTCGTCGGTCTCGTCGCGCAGTTGCTGGAAGCGCTTGGCCAGGTCGCCGCTGTTGATGTCGCGGCGCTGGTCGATGTAGTAGCTCTGGTTGAGCCAGTTCCAGCCGGGCTTCGTCTTGTCGACGAGCTGCTCGGAGAAGGCGTTGGCCTCCGGGTAGGACTCGGTGGCGTTCACGTGGACGCCGAAGTCGGCGCCCCACTTCTCGCCGTCCTTGAGCAGGGTGTTGAGGTCCTTCAGCCCGCCGGCCCGCTTGTTGTAGTTGCCGCCGTAGTCCGGGTGGGCGGAGTCGTGGCCCTCGGAGCCGTACCCCTTGAGGACGGCGAGCTGGCCGAGGCCGTCGGTGGTCTTCGAGATCCGCTTGACGTCGTCGAGGGTGCGCAGGAACGGGTGGGTGGCCTGGCTGGCGAAGTTGAACGGGATGTGGGTGACGACCCGGTTCGCGGTGTCCTCGCTGCCCGGCGCGGTGACGCCGATGGTGCGGAAGGCGACGGCCCCGTCCTGCCAGTCGACGGCCTGGTCGCCGTTGGCGTCGGGGGTGACGACGACCTTGGCCCACGGCAGGTTCTCGCCGCTCTCGGGCTTCGGCGCGCCCGCGCCCCGGTAGGTCCACTGGCCGGACCAGACGCCGACCCGGACGCCGCCGCCCTCCTCGGTGCGCGCCTGGTGCCAGAAGCGGGCGTCGTCGCCGCCGGTGGCCCCGGCGGGCTTGTCGTACGAGGAGTTGGACTCGATCGCCGCGGCGAGCGAGCCGTTGTTGAGGATCGCGTAACTCGCCCCGACGGGCGCGGAGTCGGGCTTCGTCTCCCCGGTGATCCTCGCGAAGACGTCGGCGGTGCGGGTGGAGTCCGGGTCGAGCTTCGTGAACGCGGTGGCGGCCCCGGCCTCGGCGGAGCCGACCGAGATCAGGTCGTGCCCGGGAATGTCGATGGTCCCGACCCGGAACGCCGCGGTGTCGCGGACGGCGGTCACCCGGAACGTGGTGGCCCGCCCGGAGACGGTGAGCGAGGCGTCGATCTCGACGCCCGGGAGGTCCTCGAAGGCGAGCGTGTAGCGGGCGGCGGAGCGGGTGATCTTCGGCTTGCCCTTGAGCTTCACCGGACGGGCGGTCCCGTTGAGGGTGACGGCGGTGACCGGCCGGACGCTGCCGAGCAGCTGCTCGCCGCTCGCCCGGTCGGTGTACGACAGGACGCGCGGGAAGTCGTCGGCGACGGCGACGGCGAGCCGGTCGGATCCGATGACGGCGGAGCCGGCGGACTCCGCCGCCCCGGCCGGAGTGGGGGACGGATCGGCGGCTGCGGCGGGGAGGGCGGTCCCCACGAGCGCCAGGACGGCTGCTGAGGCCGCGGCGACCAGGCCGGGGCGAGGGAATCTTGGCGACATGGCCCCTGAGTAGTCGCCGTGTCCGGACATCGTCAACGAACTTCGGCTCCCGGGGCCGACTCCGTCCAACAACCCCGGTGCGTTAGTCCAAGTCAGGACGGTACGGGGCAGGCCGGGACCTCGTTCACCTCTTGGCCGTCGACACCCCCGGGCGGTCACGGTTCGCACCCGCTCGGTTCCGTCAAGTACCGCTTAGGGGCGTTGAGTTGTGAAGACCCGGCAATTTTGAGAGCGCTCTCAGTCACAAGTCTTGACGCTCGTTCCGCTCCTCGCGAGAGTGGTGCGCACCGCAGGCACCCCCACGGTCCCGCACCCCCCGCACCCCCGCACCTCCCCCCACCCACCACCCGCCTGCGGCCCCCCACCACCTCGGGAGTCCCCTCGTGATCTCACGCCGAATGTTCCTGACCGGCGCCGCCGCCTCGGCCGCGGCGCTCACGTACCCCGCCTGGGGCACCGCTCTGAGCCCCCGCGCCTCCGCGGCCCCCGCGACCTGCGAACTGGCCCTGGAGAACAAGTCGCTGCCGGGCACGGTGCACGCGTATGTGACCGGCCACGAGCTGGGCACCGACCGCTGGGTGCTGCTCAAGCCGGACGGCGGCGTCTACCGCCCCGATTCGCCCGGCGCCCCGCAGACGCCGCTGCCCGTCGACTGCGCGATCCCGCTCAAGGGGGCGGGCGCGGGTCCGGTCGTGCTGACCCTGCCGCAGATGTACGGGGCGCGGGTCTACTTCGTCCGCGACGACAAGCTGGACTTCTACCTCAACCCGGGCCCCTCGCTGGTGGAGCCCGCCTTCGCGACGCCCACGGACCCCAACTACGGGCGCACCTGGTCGTTCTGCGAGTTCACCTTCAACACGGAGCAGCTGTACTCCAACATCAGTTACGTGGACCTGATCACCGCCCTTCCGATCGGGATCACGCTGGAGGGCGACGGGACGCACGTGGTCGCGCCGCACCCGAAGGGAGCGGCGCAGCGGATCGCGGACGACCTCACCGCCCAGGCCGCCGCCGACGGGCAGCCGTGGGACAAGCTGATCACCCGGAGCGACGACGGCGGCGTCCTGCGGGTCGTCTCGCCGCAGAACATCATGGCCCCGTACTTCGACCGGCCCGCCGAGATGCCGTTCCGAGACCTGTTCACCGCGCAGATCGACGAGGTCTGGGAGAAGTACCGCTCCGAGGACCTGCGCATCGACCTCCAGGGCGGCCGGGGCACGCTGGCCGGCCGGGTCAGCGGGGACACCCTGACCTTCGAGGGCGGTCACACCTTCGTCAAGCCGCAGACGAAGGACATCTTCACCTGCAACCACGGCCCGTTCACCAACAACCCGGGCGACTCCGACGACAAGAAGGCGATCCTGGCCCGGCTGGCGGCGGGCTTCAACCGCTCGATCATGCTGAGTCACCCCAGCCAGCCGAACGGCACGTCGACGGCGGACTACTACAAGGGAACCGTCACCAACCACTGGTCCCGGGTGGTCCACGCGAACAGCCCGATCGGTTACGCGTTCCCCTACGACGACGTCCGCCCGGACGGCGAGCCGGACGTCTCGGGCGCGGCGCACGACGGGAACCCGCGCCGCTTCACGGTGAGCGTGGGCTCCTGACGCCCGCCCGGTAGGCATGATGTGTGCCCCCGCCCCCTGTTCCTTCGGGCGGGGGCACACCCCTGCCCGAAGGACGCCTTCGGGCCACGCCATCCGATACGCCATCAATTGACATAGCGTGTGGCGTTCTTGACTTCGTTCCGGTGCCCCGGGACCGTTCCGTATGCGAACGAACCGACTCCCCCGCCGCGTGCTCGCGGCCTTCGCCGCCGGATTCCTGCTCACGGCAGCGGCTCCGGCGCACGCCGCCCCCGCCCCACCGCCCTCCCCCGCCCCACAGGCCCCGCAGGCCCCCGGGGCGCACGGCCTGCGCGCCTTCCAGCAGAGCTACGGCCTGCCCGCGACCGGCCGGGTGGACACCGCCACCGCGCAGCTGCTCAGGTCGGCCCCGGACAGCGAGCTGCGGGTGTTCTTCGCCGCCGCGGCCGACCTCGGCCCGGAACAGCTCGCCCACGCCCGGACGGTCATCGGCGTCGGGAAAGGGGCGGAGCTTCCCGAGGAGGCCCAGGTCATCGCCCTGATGACGGCCATGCAGGAGTCGAAGTTCGTCAACTACACGTCTCCGGTCGACCACGACTCGCTCGGCGTCTTCCAGCAGCGTCCCAGCATGGGCTGGGGCACGCCGGCGCAGATCACCCATGTGCCGACCGCGTCGAAGTCCTTCTACGGGCTGCCCTCGCCGAGCGCCAATCCGGGGCTGCTCCAGATCGACGGCTGGGAGTCGATGGAGCCCGGCGAGGTGTGCCAGGCGGTCCAGCGGTCCGCGCACCCGGACCGGTACGCGCAGTGGGAGGACTTCGCCCGGGACCTGCTGGAGCAGGAGGGCCCGGACGCGGACCCGATCCCGTAGGGCCCTACGGGATCGGGTTCCATCAAGCGGTGGGGGTCGCCCCGGGGTGGGGCGACCCTTGGGCTTCCGCCGTCAGCAGCCGCCGCAGTTGTAGGACGTCACGTCCCAGTGGTGGCCCTCGTCCGCGTAGACGTTGCCGGAGCCGGACCGGTACTGGCGCGCGCCGTCGCCCCGCGTGCCGATGTAGGTGAAGGTGCCGGTGACGTAGTTGTTGAGGCAGGTGCTCTTGGAGAAGTCGAGCTTGTAGCCGTTCCAGTGGGAGTACGTGCCGCCGGCGTGCCCGGTCTCCGTACCGCCGGTGATGTTGAGCGCGCAGCCGGTGGCGCTCCTGAGGGTCTGCGCGCCCTGGGCGCTCGCCAGGTTGAGCTGGTCGAAGGACGTGCACGTGGGGACGTTCCGGTTGGAGCAGCCGCCGGAGGACGACCAGGTCACCCCGGACGAGCTGAACCGGGAGGTCGCCTGCGCGTGGGTCAGTTTGGTCACGGCGTGCGCCTCGGTGGCGCCGCCGCCGAGAGCGCCGATGCCGGGCGCGAAGAGGGCGCCGAGGACGAGGGCCAGGGCGGTGAGGACGGAGCGGAGTCGTGGACGGGTCACCATGGGGAGATTCCTCCTGCTCATGACAAATCAGGGGACGTGCGGGCACGGGGCCACGCGCGCCGGGCAGGGAGATAGTGCCCGAGTTCTACGCGCGTCCGCCAGAGGGCGCGGCCCCTCGGCCTCTGGGAGGCCTCCCGGGGGTGGCGGGCCCGGCGTCACCGCGACCGAGTGTCACGGCCGCCCGCTCCGGCCGCCCGCTCCGGCCGCCCGGACACTCGGGCGACGAGCCAGTGGATCACGTTAATGTTCCCCGATGACAGAGATACAGCAACGCCGCGACGTGGGCCCGCCCGACAGCGGCTCCGACGAGAAGGCGACGCTGCTCGCCTTCTTGGACTACGTCCGCGACGCGGTGACCTCGAAGGCGCGGGGCCTTGACGACAGGCAGGGACGTACACCCGGCGTGCCGTCGGGGACCAGCGTTCTCGGCCTGGTCAAGCACCTGACCGCGGTGGAGTCCTACTGGTTCGCCTGGGCCTTCGAGGGTGCCGATATCGAGCATCCGGACTTCGGCATGGATCTCGTCGAGACGGACAGCGCGGCCGGCCTCCTCGCCGCCTATCGCCGCGCCATCGAGCGGTCCAACGACATCATCGAGCACTGTGACGACCTGAGTCAGCCGTCTGCTCGACCGGCCGGCAAGGCGGCCGTCGTGCGATCGATGCGATGGGTGCTGATACACATGATCGAAGAGACGGCTCGCCACGCGGGTCACGCCGACATCCTCCGTGAGCAGGCCGACGGTTCCATCGGCAGGTAGTTGCCGCGCGCCACCCGAGCGGGCTCAGCTGTTCGCATCGAACCGCGAGCTTGCTCACCGTGTCTCGTCGCTACGGCACGGCGCCTCGCGGCGGTCCATGCGCGCCCGGAGGTCCACCGGCCGAGCTTCGGCGCCCGTTCACCCGACAAAGGCGGAACGAGAGGCCTCAGGGCTGCCCGGAGTGAGGGCGTACGCGGCTTCGGCGGGGTCGCGGCCGCGTTCCGGGCGCGGTCCGCGGCCCGCCTGGCCGACTGCTTCCCGGCACGCTCCCACCCACCCGCTCACAGCTTCGCCGAACCACCTCTGACCTGGTGTTTTCATGGATTCCGCATAGGCTGCGGACATCTACCGAGCACCATGGGAGGGGTCTTCGTGAGCGGGAAGAGGATGGGGTACGGCGGTGTCGGGATCGAGGCTCTGGAGGGGCGGGAAGCCGTTCGGAAGCGGCCCGGTATGTGGGTTGGCTCGACGGGCGAACGCGGGCTGCACGAGTTGGTGTTCCAGGCCGTGGGCTGGTCCGTGAACCGTGTCCTGGCCGGCCGCGAAGGCGGCTCCGTCGATGTCACGCTGACCCACGACGGCGGAGTGCGGGTCGCCGACGACGGACCTGAGGTTCCCTTCGGGGCCGACGGAGACAGCGGCGGCGGTCTCGAAGCGCTGCTGACCGGTAGGCCCGCCGCCGAACGCGGTGGTCGGCACATCGCGCACCTCAGCCCCGTCAACCGTGCGGGGCTCTTCGTGCCCAACGTTCTGTCGAGCAGGCTGACGGCCGAGGTGCGGCACGGGGGGACGCGTCGGGTCCAGGGGTACGCGCGCGGCGTCGCGGCCGCCCGGCCCGTCGCCACGGGTCCGACGGCCGGAAGCGGGACGGCCATCGCCTTCTGGCCCGACGCGGAGCTCTTCGAGACGACGCGGTGCTCGTTCGCCGTGCTGGCGGAGCGTTTCCGGCAGGTGTCCTACCTCAACCGGGGCCTGGGGATCTCGTTGACCGACGAGCGCCCGGCGGGCGGGGCCCGGGCGGTCAGCTTCCGGTTCCCGGACGGCGTGCGGGACTTCGTGGCCGCCCTCGACGCGGAGACCGGGACCTTCCTCCCTCCGGACGTCATCGGCTTCGAGTACGAGGATCCGCGGATGGCGGGGACGATGGAGGTGGCCCTGCTATGGAGCGGCTCCCATCCGGAGCACGTACGCGGCTTCACCAACAGCCGGGCCACTCGCCAGGGCGGCACGCACGTGGACGGCTTCCGGGACGGAGTGGCGGCGGCGGTCACCGCGTACGCGCGTGAACGAGGGCTGCCGGCAGGGGACAGCGCTCCCCGGGCCGACCGGATCGGCGACGGCCTCACGGCAGTCGTGTCGGTGAAACTCGACCACCCCGAATACCTCGGCGCCACACGCGAGTTGCTGGGCAACACCGAGGTGCGCGGCTGTGTCGGGGAGGCTGTCCGCGAACACCTCGGCCGATGGTTCGACGAGCAGCCGCAGCACGCCGCGCAGATCGTCGACGGGATCCTCCGGACCGGTCACCGGGACTGAACAGCCCGCCGAGCCGTGCGCGGCGGCGCGAACGGGTTCGCGTGCCTGAAGTCAGCTGAGCGCCGCAGGCGGCCTGTCCGGTCGGTGCGGCGCTCGGCCCGGCCGGTGCTCAGCCCGGCCCGTGCAGCGGATGCCCGTACCCCAGATGTTGAATTTTGAACTAGATAGGGTTACAGTCGAACTCGTTGAAGGTTGAACAACACCTTCAGCACCGCTCGATCCGTCCCCCCGTAGCGCATCCCCGAGGAGGAGCCATGGCTCTGTTCACCCGCAAGTCGACCGCCGCCCCCACCGTCACCGAGGCTCCCGCGGTGGACCCGGCGCTGGCCGCCCTGACCGGCACGTACACCATCGACCCCTCGCACAGCAGCATCGGCTTCACCGTGCGCCACGCGATGGTCACGAACGTGCGCGGCTCCTTCGGCGAGCACGAGGGCACCCTGGTGGTGGACGGCACGGACCCGGCGAACTCCTCCGCCTCCATCGACGTGAAGATCGCCAGTGTCGACACCGGCATCGCCGACCGCGACGGCCACCTGGTCAACGGCGACTTCTTCGACGCCGAGAAGTTCCCCCTGATGACGTTCCGCTCGACGAAGGCCGAGCAGCTGGGCGGCGAGGCGTACCGGATCACCGGCGACCTGACCATCAAGGACGTCACGCGCCCCCTCTCCATCGACCTGGAGTTCAACGGCTCCGCCACCGACGTCTACGGCAACGAGCGCGTCGGCTTCGAGGGCAGCGCGGACATCCTGCGCTCCGACTGGGGCCTGACCTGGAACGCGGCGCTGGAGACCGGTGGCGTGATGGTGAGCGACAAGGTGAAGCTGACCTTCGACATCTCCGCGATCAAGGCCGCCGCCCCGGCGGCCTGACGCCCCGGCGCGGCCGGACACGACCGGCCGCCGAGCGCGTCCGCCCGTTACCCAGCAGCGCCCCGCACCCGGTTCTCCCGGGGACGGGGCGCGCGGTGCGTTCGGTACTACTCCGGCCTACTCCGCGACCTTCTCCGCGAAGAGCGGGACGACCTTCTCCAGCGCGTACGAGACGGACAGGACCGAGTCCGTGGCGAACGCCTGCGAGATGTCCTGGTCGTCGAAGACGATGGCGTTGCCCGCCTTGACCGACGGGACCGCCTTGTACAGCGGGTCGCCGCTGATGTCGGTGGCCGGAATGCCGATCGGCGCCATGACCGTGAGGTCGGCGTCGAGCAGGTCCAGGTTCTCCTTGGAGACGGACACGGAGAAGCCCTCGCCGGCCTGGGCCTCCGCCTTCGGGTTGTTCTCGAAGCCGAGCCGCTCGACGAAGTCGACGCGCCCGGTGCCACCGACGTAGACACCGAAGCCCTCGGAGGTACGCGAGCCGACCGTGATGGTCTTGCCCTTGAACTCGGGGTGGGCCTTCGCGGCGGCCTCGAACTTTTTCTCGGTCTCCGCGATCAGCTTCTCGCCCTTCTCCGGTACGCCCATGGCGGCGGCGATCATCGTGGTCTGCCGCTCCCACGAGAGCTTGTACTGGTCGCCGCCCTTCGGCACGCCCACGGTCGGGGCGATCTTCTTCAGGGTGTCGTAACGCGTCTGGTCGCCACTGGACTTGGTGTCCAGGATCAGGTCCGGCTGGAGCGAGGCGATCTTCTCGAACTCCGGCTCCATCGTGCCGATCAACTCCGGCTTCTCGTCGTACATGCCCTTGGCCCACGGGCCGACGCCCTCGCCGCCGAACGGCAGCCAGTCGCTGGCCCCGACCGGCTGGCCGCCGAGCGCGAGCACGGTCTCGGCGTCGCCCCAGCCGAGCGCGACGATGCGCTTGGGCTGCTTGTCGACGGTGACCTCGCCGAACTTCGTCGCCACCTTCGCGGGGAAGGCGCCCGCGGAGGCCCCTTCGGAGGCGGAGGAGGCGGAGCTGTCGGAACCGTCCGACGAGCCACAGGCCGACAGGCCGACGAGCAGGGCGGCGACAGCGCCGGCCGCGAGGAGGGGGGTGCGGCGGGGGCGCCGGGCCCGGGGAGCGGAAGCGTTCATGCCCTTTAGGTTAGCCTCACCTAATGACAACGGTGCCATCGGGTTGACCGTCCCGGGAACGACCACCCGGGTGCCGCGTCTCAGGCGGCCGGGCCCTTCACATGGTGGCGGCCCAGCGGCACGACCATCGGGGTGGCCGACGCCGGGTCCTCGATCACCGAGCAGCGCATCCCGAAGACCTCGCCGACCAGCTCCTCCGTCACGATGTCGACCGGCCGGCCCTCCGCGACGATCCGCCCCGCCTTCATGGCGATCATGTGGTCCGCGTACCGGCAGGCCAGGTTCAGGTCGTGCAGCACGGCCACCATGGTGACGCCCTGCTCATGGTTGAGGTCGGTGAGCAGGTCCAGGACGTCCAGCTGGTGGCTGGCGTCCAGGAAGGTCGTCGGCTCGTCGAGCAGCAGGACGTCCGTGCGCTGGGCGAGCGCCATCGCGATCCACACCCGTTGACGCTGGCCACCGGACAGCTCGTCCACCGACCGGTCGGCGAGTTCGAGGACGTCCGTCGACAGCAGGGCCCGCGCGACCGCCTCGTCGTCCTCGGCGCTCCAGCGGCGGAACCAGCCCTGGTGCGGGTAGCGGCCGCGTCCGACCAGGTCGGAGACGGTGATGCCCTCGGGAGCCGTGGGGCTCTGCGGCAGGATGCCGAGCACGGCGGCGACCTCCTTGGTCGGCATCTCCTGGATGGACCGGCCGTTCAGGAGCACGGCCCCGGCGGTCGGGGCCAGCAGCCGGGCCATCGCCCGCAACAGCGTCGACTTCCCACAGGCGTTGGGGCCGACGATGACGGTGATCCGGCCGGGCGGCACCGCCACGCTCAGGCCCCGGACGATCTCGCGTTCGCCGTAGCCGAGCCGGACGTCCCGGGCTTCCAGAGTGTGATCGGCCACGAGGGGGCCACGCCTTTCGTCGTCCTGTCGGTACGCCGCCATGTCCTGCTGACACGTCGCCATGTCCTGCTGATTCGCCGCCCTGTCCCGCTGACACGTCGCCATGTCCCGCTGATACGTCGCCATGTCCCACTGATACGTCGCCACCTCAGCCCCCGCCGCCCACGCGGTTGGCGCGCGCCAGGAGCAGGAGCAGATACGGGGCGCCGATGATGCTCGTGACCACGCCCACCGGCAGCTGCACGGAGGGCAGCGCGTGCTGCGCCGCGAAGTCGGCGACCAGGACCAGCAGCGCCCCGGTCAGGGCCGCCTGCGGCAGGGCCGCGCCCCGGCCCGGGACCAGGCGGCGGGCGATCGGGGCGGCGACGAAGGCCACGAACCCGACGGGTCCGGCGGCGGCGGTCGCTACCCCGGCGAGCGCGGTCGCGCAGCCCAGCAGTGCGAGCCGCCCGCCCTCGACCTTCGCGCCGAGCCCGGCGGCGGCGTCGTCCCCGAGCTGGAGGGGGCGCAGCGCGTGGGCGGCGAGGACGGTGAGCGGGACGAGGACTCCGAGGGCGATGAGCAGCGGCCACACCTGGCTCCAGGAACGGCCGTTGAGGCTGCCCGCGAGCCAGCGGAACGCCTCCTGCGCGTCGGTGACCTCGGAGCGGGCCATCACGTACCAGACGATGCTGGACAGGCCCATGCCGACGCCGATCCCGACGAGGACCAGGCGCTGGCCGGCGATTCCCTGCCGCCAGGCGAGCAGGTAGATGGCCGCCCCGGCGACCAGGGAACCGGTGAGGGCGCTCGCGGAGAGGGCGAGCCCGCTGACCTGGAAGAGCAGGGCGGCGGTGACGGCGACCGCGCTGGCCCCGGCGCTGATGCCGATGAGGTCGGGGCTGGCGAGGGGGTTGCGCAGGACGGTCTGGAAGACGGCTCCGGAGAGGCCGAATCCCGCGCCGACGAGGATCGCGAGGAGGGCGCGGGGCAGCCGCAGTTCCAGGACGACGAACTGCGATCCGCCGTCGCCGCCGCCGAACAGGGTGGCGACGACCTTGCCGATCGGCGTCACCATGTCGCCGAAGCTGAGCGAGACGCCGAACATGACGGTCACGGCGGCCAGCAGGGCGGCGCCGACGAGGACGGAGCGCCGCAGGCTCCGGCCGCGTACGGCGGACACCTGGCGTACGGCGTCGGCGAGCCGCTCCTCGTCCGCGCGGGCGGCGTCCTCGGCGACGGGGGTCGGCCGGCTCACAGTTCCACCAGCTTCCTGCGCCGGACCAGCCAGATGAACGGGACGCAGCCGATCGCGGCCGTGATCACCCCGACCTGGACCTCTCCGGGGCGGGCGATGGTCCGGCCGACGATGTCGGCGACGAGGAGCATGACCGGGGCGAGCACCATGCTGTACGGGAGCACCCAGCGGTAGTCGGGTCCGGTGATGAGCCGGGCGGCGTGCGGTACGGCGAGCCCGACGAAGCCGATGGGCCCGGCGACGACGGTGGCCGCGCCGCAGAGGATCACCACGGCGAGGGCGGACACCATGCGGATGGTCCCGACCCGCTGGCCGAGGCCGCGGGCCAGGTCGTCGCCGAGGGAGAGGGCGTTGAGCTGCGGTCCGAGGGCCAGGGCGAGGACGACGCCGACCGCGATGAACGGCGAGACCTGCCACAGCACCTCGGAGGACCGGGCGGTCAGCGCGCCCAGCTGCCAGAACCGGAACTGGTCGTAGCTGCCCCGGTCCTGGAGGAGGATCGCGCTGGTCACCGAGGTGAGCACGGCGCTGGTCGCGGCCCCGGCGAGCGCCAGTTTCACCGGCGTGGCGCCTTCCCGCCCGAGCGATCCGACCCCGTAGACGAGGAGGGCGGCGAGCAGCGCACCGAAAAAGCCGAACCAGATGAACTGGGTGGCGGCCGTGAACCCGAGCAGGGTGATCGAGCAGACCACGGCCACGGACGCGCCCGCGTTGATGCCGAGGAGCTGGGGGTCGGCGAGGGGGTTACGGGCGACGCCCTGCATCACCGTGCCCGCGAGGCCGAGCGCGGCGCCCGCCAGCAGCCCGGCGACGGTGCGCGGGATGCGGACCTCCTGGACGATGAGCTGCCCCTTGACGGCCGTGTCCGGGTCGAGCACGCCGTCGACGACGTCCCGGAACGGCACGTCACCGGAGCCGATGGCGAGGCTGGCGACGACGGTGAGGAAGAGCACGGCGAGGGCGGCGAGCAGCCCGAGCGCGAGTACGGGCCGGCTGCGCTTGCGCCGCGTCTCCTTGCCGCCGCCCGACGGCTTCTCCTTCGCCAGGAGGGCCGGGCCGCTCACGGCCCGGCCACCGGGGCGGCCGGAATGCGGTGGTGCACTGTTCGTTCCTCAACCCTCGCTCGTCGGCGCCGGGGGCTCCCCCGGGCACGGGTGACGCCCTCGTCGGCCGGTCCACCCCGCACGGGGAACACAAGGGGGCCCAAAGTAAGGTCACCCTAACAGCGCCTGTTCGACAGCGCGCTGCCGCACTCCACGAGCTCCGGAGCACTTCCTTGTCGTACGCCGCCGCGCCCTCCGCCCCCGCCACCGGCCCGCTGGCCGGGGCCGTACCCCTGGGCTCGGCGGACGAACTGCGCGAGCTCCTGGGGACCCCGCACCCGATCGTCATCGACAAGGTCCACGACCGGCTCACCGAGGACGACCTGGACCTGCTGGCCCGCTCGCCGCTGTGCACCATGGCCACGTCGGACGCGGCCGGCAACTGCGACGCCACCCCGCGCGGCGGCGCCCCCGGCTTCACCCACGTCCTGGACCCGGGCACCATCGCCCTCCCCGACCGCCCGGGCAACCGCCGCGCGGACAGCTTCCACAACATCCTGGCCAACCCGCGCGTGGGTCTGCTCTACCTGATACCCGGCGCGATGGACGTCCTGCGCGTCAACGGCCGGGCCCACATCGTCACGGACGCCCCGTTCTTCGACGCGATGACGGTGAAGGGCCAGCGCCCGAAGCTCGCCCTGGTCGTCGAGATCGACGAGATCTTCCGCCACTGCCCGGCGTCGCTGAAGCGGTCGGGGGTGTGGGCGCCTGAGACGTGGGCGGGGGCGCCTCTCGACGGAGAGTGAGGTCCGCGGGCGCGGCCGGATGAGCCGGTTCGGCATGTCACCGTTGCCCCGTGCGTAAAGTTTTGGCAAACTCACACCCAACACCCCTGCGCGGAAAAGGGACTTGAGCGCCTCGGCGCGGGGGTGAACACCCCTGGAGCACGAGAGGAACAGCATGCGGAAGATGAAGGCCACCCGACGCGCCACCGCCGTGACCGCCGTGGTCGTCGCAGCACTGTCGGGCTTCGCCCTCACCGCCCCCACCGCCCACGCGGCTCCCAAGCTCACATGGAAGAGCGAAGGCCTCAAGGACAAGAACGACCGGCTCCTCAGGCTCTACCACGGCGTCGAGGACATCGGGACCGTGTTCTGGTCCAACGACCTCGCGCCGGGCAGCCACCTCGGCGACACGCTGTACCTGAACGATTTCGTCAGGGACGGGTACGCCATTCGCGGCCAGGTGAAGCAGGTGTCCACCGGCAAGATCGTCATCGACATCAGCACGGCGGGGAAGACGGCTCCCGCCAAGAAGCAGAAGACGAAGAACCTCAAGGAGAATGCGAAGCTCAAGGTCCGCGGATGCGTCATGAAGGGGAGCAAGAGCTACGGGTGCACGACCTGGCACAGCGCTCGCGCCTGACGCAGACGGCGACGTAGCTCCCGGCGGACGGGGCCTCGGCCGAGATCACCCGGCCCAGCGCCACACGGCGAGGGGCCCCGAGGCGAATCCCGGGGCTCCTCGCCGCCGTCGTCCGGCTACCGGCCGGCGGAGACGGGTTCGCGCCGCATCACCCACAGCACCGGCCCGCCGCCGGGCAGTGCCGCCTCGCCCAGCACGGCGAAGCCGAAGTGCTCGTAGAAGGGCAGGTTGTCCGGCTTGGAGGACTCCAGGTAGACCGGCAGTCCCGCCGCGTCCGCCTTGGCGAGCCCGGAACGCAGCAGCGCCGCCCCGTGCCCCTGGCCCCGGGCGGCCGGGTCCGCGCCGACGACCGCGAGGTACCAGTGCGGCTCCTTGGGTCCCTGCTCGGCGGCGGCCTGGACGGCCTCCCGGAACAGGGGCGCCCGGTCGCCCAGGATCTCCTCCAGCTCCGCGACGGTCTCCGCGTCGGGAACAGCCTTGTCCTGCCCTTCCGGCGCCACCCAGAACGCGGCCGCCGACCCGGTGCGCTCGCACACCCCGTGGGGGCCGTACTGCCGGGTGAAGATCGTGGTGAAGTAACGGACCAGGTCGGGCTCGCGCGAGGCCCCGCCGGGGAAGAACCACCCCATCATCGGGTCGTCGGCGAAGGCGCGGGCCAGGGTGCGGCTGATCGACGGGGCATCGTCGAGCGTGGCCGCCTGAGGCGTGTTCTTTATCGACATACAGGTCATTCTGCACCGCGATGATCTTGAGCGGTGAGGGGGGGGTGGGGTGCGGTGCCGAGAACAACGGACGTTCGGCCAGGCCTGTGCGACCATGACGGACGCCGCCGGGGCCTCCTCTCGGTGAGCGACGGTGAGCGACGGTGGGCCGCACGGGCTGAAAGCCCTGGACTCCCTGAACAGCACCCCTGCACCCCTGCACCCCTGCTCCCCGGCGGATGAAGGACGGAACATGATGGGCAAGCGCTCTGTCCTGCTGCTGGCCTGCCTGGGTGCGCTCGGTTGCCACACCGCCCTCGCCTCCCTCATGTTCCTCTGGTTCCTACCGGTGTTCGCCGACGGAATCGGGCGGGCGTCAGTAGGTGGTGGCACCTCCGTACTGATCGCCGGTGGGAGTTTCCTCTTCGGTGCGGTGGTGGCAGGGGCCAATGCTGTCGTCGCCTTCAGGGTGTTCCGCGCCGCCCGCGCCGGCCGGAACGCGGCCCGCCTTCTGCTGGTACTGGGCGCGATCCAGGTGGCCGCCACGGCCGTGGCGTTGTTCGTCGGCCTCACCCCGCTTCTTCTGACGGCGCTCCCCGCACTGCTCCTTCTCGCGCTCTGCTACGGCGTGGAGCAGCGCGCGGTCCGCGCCCGGCGGCACGGCACTCGACCGCCTCACAAGGCCTCCGCGGGGTCGGCCCACTAGGACGACGGGCGCCCGGAGCCGGACCGGCCATGGCCGACCGTGCCCGCCGAGGCTTAGCCTCCCCGCATGGATCGGCGACTGGCCGCGTACGCGGTGTGCATCGAGGACGGGCGGGTGCTGCTCGCGCTTGCCGTGGGACCGGGCGGCGAGCGGACGTGGACCCTTCCGGGCGGCGGGGTCGAGCACGCGGAGGATCCGTACGACGCGGTGATCCGGGAGGTCGCCGAGGAGACCGGTCTGGAGGCCGTCGTCGAGCGCCTGCTCGGCGTGGACTCGCGGGTGGTTCCGGCGGCCGAGCGCCGCCGGCCTGGTGCGCCCGAGCTGCAGAACATCGGTGTCTTCTACCGCGTACGCGTCACCGCCGGCCACCTGCGGCCCGAGCCGAACGGCGACACCGCCGCGTCGGTGTGGACCCCGTTGCCCGAGGTCGCCCGGCTGCACCGGTCGTCACTGGTGGACGTCGGGCTCGCCCTGGCCCGGACCCTTCCGCCCTCCGGGCACGTCGCCTCGGTCCCGGTCGGCGGCCTGATCCAGCACTGAGCGATGCCGTGTGGAGGGAGGCCGGAGCACGGTGGCGGGCCGCCGCACCTCCGCCTTGAGCGCCCCGGCCCACGGAGTGGGGGAGTAAACGGCGAAGCCCTCGCCCCGTCGGACCGACGGGGCGAGGGCCTTGCTGGACGGCCGGGCCCGCCTCAGGCCTTGCGCTGCATCGACGAGCGTGCGGGGTTGCTCTGCTCCGCCGCCTTGGGGTCCTTCTCGCCCGCCTTCGCGCGGACTCCCTGCTCGACGCGCTTGCCGAGGGTGGCGTCCACGTTCGTCCAGTACTGGAACGCCCGCTTCAGCACCGGCTCGGTCACCCCGTTCAGCAGGTGGCCGACGATGTTGTCCACCAGCCGGTCCCGCGCCGCGTCGTCCATGACCTCGCGGACCAGGGTGCCCGGCTGGCCCCAGTCGTCGTCCTCGGCGTGGTCCACGTAGGCGGCCCGGGTGATGTCGCCGTCCGCGTACCAGCTCGGCGGGGTGCCGTAGCGCTCCGTGTCGGCCGCCGGGCCGCCCTTGGAGTTCGGGGCGTAGACGGGGTCGGTGGTCTTCCGGTACGCCATCGCCCCGTCCTTGGAGTACGTGTGCACCGGGACGACGGGGGCGTTGACGGGAAGCTGCTGGTAGTTGCCGCCGATGCGGTAGCGGTGCGAGTCCGCGTAGCTGAACAGCCGGGCCAGCAGCATGCGGTCCGGGCTCGGGCCGATGCCCGGCACCAGGTTGTTCGGCTGGAAGGCCGCCTGCTCGATCTCGGCGTGGTTGTCCGTGGGGTTGCGGTTCAGCGTCATCCGGCCGACCTCGATCAGCGGGTAGTCGCCGTGCGGCCACACCTTGGTCAGGTCGAACGGGTTGAAGCGGTAGTCCTTCGCGTCCTCGTACGGCATGATCTGGACCTTCAGCGTCCAGCTCGGGAACTCCCCGTCGCGGATGTGCTCGAAGAGATCACGCGTGTGGTAGTCCGTGTCCGCGGCGGCCATCTGGTCGGCCTCGTGCTGCGTGAACGTCTCGATGCCCTGGTCGGTCTTGAAGTGGTACTTCACCCAGTACCGCTTGCCGTCGGCGTTGATCCACATGTACGTGTGCGAGGTGTAGCCGTTCATGTGGCGCCAGGTCCGCGGGATGCCCCGGTCACCCATCAGCCAGGTGACCTGGTGGGCCGACTCGGGCGAGAGGGTCCAGAAGTCCCACTGCATGTCGTGGTCGCGGAGGTTGTTGTCCGCGCGGCGCTTCTGCGACCGGATGAAGTGCTGGAACTTCATCGGGTCCTTCACGAAGAACACGGGGGTGTTGTTGCCCACCATGTCGTAGTTGCCTTCGCTGGTGTAGAACTTCACCGCGAAGCCGCGCGGGTCCCGCCAGGTGTCCGGGCTGCCCCGCTCCCCCGCGACGGTGGAGAACCTGATGACCAGGTCGGTCGTGGCGCCGGGCTGGAAGAGCGCGGCCTTCGTGTACCGGGAGACGTCCGCGGTCACCTCGAACGTGCCGAAGGCGCCGCTTCCCTTGGCGTGCGGCTGGCGTTCGGGGATGCGTTCGCGGTTGAACTGGGCCATCTGCTCGATCAGGTACGAGTCCTGGAGCAGGACCGGCCCGCCGGGGCCGACGGTGAGCGAATGCTCGTCGCTCTCCACCGGGGCGCCGGAGTCGGAGGTGGTCGGCTTGCGAGAGGTGTCGGTCATGTCGTCGTTTCCTCTTGTTTGTCTTCCGCAGACGTGTCGGCGATGGCTCCTACTACGGCTGCCCTACTGACCCTCTGCCAATGTAGGCAAACCCGGACGAATTGACTCGTCGAGGAATCGCTCCCGACGGTCCTCCGTACCGCGTCAACGCGATCGCTGTCCCGCGACCAGCCGGTAGACGAGCAGGACGATCACGGAGCCGACGACGGCGGCGATCCACGTCGACAGGCTGAAGAATCCGTCGATCGAGTCGACGCCGAAGATCACCTTGCCCAGCCAGCCGCCGAGCAGCCCGCCCACGATGCCGATGACGATCGTGACGAGGCAGCCCCCGGGGTCCTTGCCGGGCGTCAGCGCCTTGGCGATGAGCCCCGCGAACAGGCCGATGAGGATCCAGGCGATGATGCCCACGGTGATCTCCCTTTACGTTGCCGACGCCCGGCCACCCGCGTGGTGCCGGACCCTCCGCGTATCCCCTCGACCGGAACTCACACATCCACCGCGGCCCGCCCATCACCCAGCTCCGTCATTGGCCTGCCCTCGTTACGCCGGACGGGCAGGGGTGTGGATCGAGGCGGGTGCCCGCACCGACGGAGGCGGATCGACTGAGTACGTTCCCTCCCCTCTCTGAGTACGGCACCGCCTCCGCCGAACCGACCGAACCGTGCGAGCCTTCACCCGTCGGAGCCGGGGCGCTCCGATCACCCGATCTCGGGTGATGGGGTGAGACAGGGACGGGGACGGAGCCATGGATCTGTTCGATGGGGAGCTGGGCGGGCGCGACGAGCCGGCGGGGGGACCCGGGGGCAGTTGTTCCTGGGGCACCGCCGTGATCCTCGGCATTCTGGTGCTGCTGGCGGTGTTGGTGCATACGTTCTTCGGGTGGGCGCGGGACCTCCTCGGGGCCGTGTTCTCGTAACCGCATCCCGCCTGCAACGGCGTCCCGTCCCGTCCGTGCGGCGGCATCCCGTCCTCGCAAAGGCACCCCGCCCTCGCGACGACGTCCGCTCAGCCGCGACGACGTCCGCTCAGCCGCGCCGCCGCGCCTCCACCGCGTCACGGGTGTCCTCGGCGATCAGGTCGCCGTTGATCGCCGATGCCGCCATGAGGCCGGCCGCGGCGGCGCCGATGACCTGTTCGGTGAGGCGGGTGACGTTGCCCGCCGCCCAGACCCCGGGGGCCTCGGTCGCGCCGGTCGGGTCGGTCGGGATGTACGCGCCGATCACCTCGCCGCCCATCTCCTGCGCGACCGGGACCAGCCCCAGCGATTCCAGTACGGCCGAACGCGCGACGAAGCGCGCCTGGACCACCAGCGCCTCGCGCGGGATCACCCGGCCGCCGGCCAGCCGTACGCCGGTGAACCGGTCGTCCGCGACCTCCAGGCCCGTCACCTCGCCGTCCACCACGGCCACTCCCCGGGCCGCCAGCTCCTCGTACTCCTCGCCCGTCGGCTCCGGGCCCGTGTGGCGGAAGAGGGTGACGTCCTCGCTCCACTGCCGCCACATCAGCGCCTGGTGCACGGCGAGGGCCCCGGTGGCGAGCACGCCGATCGGACGGTCCGCCACCTCGTGGCCGTGGCAGTACGGGCAGTGCAGCACCTCGCGCCCCCAGCGCTCCGCCAGGCCCGGCACGGGCGGCAGCTCGTCGACGAGCCCCGTCGTCACCAGCAGCCTGCGCGCCTCGACGCTCCGGCCGTCCTCCGTGGCCACCCGGAAACCCCGCTCCCCCGGCAGCCGCTCTGCCGAGGCCACCCGGCCCTCGACGATCTCCGCCCCGTACCCGGCGGCCTCGCCCCGGCCGATCGCCAGCAACTCGCCGGGCGGGGTCGACTCGCGGCCCAGGTAGTTGTGCACGTGGGACGCGGGCGCGTTACGGGGCTCACCCGCGTCGATCACCAGGACCGAGCGCCGGGCCCGCGCCAGGGCCAGCGCCCCGCTCAGGCCGGCGGCCCCGCCGCCCACGATCACCACGTCGTACCGCTGCTGCTTCATGTCGTCACTCCTGCTCTCCATGCGGACCACCTCCGGTTGATGGAGATAGTGCGCGCAACCAAGCCGAAACGACAAACATCATTGCCGAAACGGCAAGTCAGGAGAGATCGAACTCGCACCACACGATCTTGCCGGGGTTCCGCTCCCCCACTCCCCATTTGTCCGCCAGCGCCGCGACCAGCAGCAGCCCACGCCCGCCCTCGTCGTCGGCTCCCGGCGGCTCGTCCGCCGGGCACACCGCGCCGTCACCACTGTCGTGCAGCTCGACGCGGAGCGCGTTCTCGATCCGCTCCAAGTAGATGTGGACCTTGAAGCCACGCCCCGGCGGGACGCCGTGACGCAGGGCATTGGTCGCCAGCTCGGTTACGCAGAGCAGCACATCATCCATACGCTTTTCGCACTCCCACTCGATCAGCGCCTTACGGGCGAACTTGCGTACGACCGGGATCGACCTGCGCTCACGGCAGTAGAAGGCGGCGCGGTAGTAGGGGAGTTGAGTTGTCTCGTTCATGCTTCCACGCTCACACGCTGTTACTAGGCTTCAGCAGAGCCGAGAGACGTACAAAAGGTTTTGTACGGGTTCTGACGGGTTGACAGCGGGACCAGAACGGGGAGAGCCAGGTCATGCAACCGGGAAAGCAGAGCGGCATCAGGCGAGTTACTTCGTGGCAGCTGGTAGGGGCGCAGTTGCGCCACTTCCGCAAACTCGCCGGGCTGACACAGGCCGCCCTCGCCGAGCAGGCCGGGGTGGGCGAGGACACGATCGCCTCAATCGAGCAGGGGCGACGGGCCCTTCAGTTGGACCTGGCCATCCAGCTCGATGAACTACTGGATACCAAGGGCACGTTGCGGGTCGCGGTGGAGAAGATCCCGCGTAAGGAGCGCTACCAGGCGCTGGTGAAGGACTTCGTACAGTACGAGCAGAACGCGTTGAGCCTGCTCTGGTACGAGCCCCAACTCGTTCCGGGACTCCTTCAGACCGAGGCGTATGCGCGCTTCGTCTTCGACTGCAACTACCCACCTCTCGAAGAGGACGAGATCGAGAAGCGGGTCGCGGAGCGCCTCGGCCGCCAGAGAATCCTGGAGCGCAGGCCCCGGCCGCTTCTCCACTTCATCCTGGAGGAGAGCATCCTGCACGCCGAGCTGGACGACCCCGAAATGATGCTGGAGCAGCTTCTCCACCTGCGAAGCTGCATGGATCTGCCGTTCGTCAGCATCCAGATCATGCCTCGGAGGACCCCTCGGCACGCTGCGCTCGCGGGCCCTCTCGTTCTGCTGGAGACTCCCGACCACGACCAGCTCGCCTACATCAGCGGCCAGCTGCGCGCAGAGCTGTACGACGAGCCAGCTGACGTCAGCGCTCTTATGCAGCGGTATGGGATGCTGCGTTCCCAGGCGCTCACCGTCGAGGAGAGCGCCCGGCTACTGGACGCACTGCTTGCCGCACTGCTTGGAGAGACATGTCCCGCGCAGCACAACCGACCCCTGGCCACACTGCCCTCCACTGGTTCAAGTCCAGCTACAGCGACGGTGACGGGGGCGCATGCATTGAGGTCGCCTATCACTGGTTCAAGTCCAGCCACAGCACCGGTGACGGCGGAGCCTGCGTCGAAGTCGCCGCCCACCCCTCCGCCGTCCACGTCCGCGACTCCAAGGTGACCGACGGCCCCGTCCTCACCGTCGAGCCCGCCGCCTGGAGCGCCTTCGTCCACGGCAGCGCGGCCGCCTGAGCCGTACCCGTACCCGTGCCCGAAAAGAACCCGCCCCGCCCCGGCCGCCAACACGGCCGGGGGCGGGGCGGTTCCCGTCTGTGCGCGGCGGGATCAGTAACGCACCCACAGCTCGTACACACTCGGCTTGGCCGCGAACGGCTTGCAGATGAACAGGGGGCTCCAGATGTGGTTGGCGGCGCCGGCCGCCCCGGCGGCCTGGCAGGCCGCCTGCGACTCGTAGTGGCCACGGATCGTGTAGCCCGAGCCCACCGCGGAGGCGGTGGAGGCCGTGCCGAGGGCCATCGCAGCCGCCGCCACAGCAGTGACCGCGATGGTGGTGATACGTCTACGCATGTCGGTAACTCCGTTTCCAGTCAACGCACATGACCGTGCGTCAGTGAATGGGTAGAGCCGAGCCGATCAGCGCGCGCCGCCAGGGAAAAGCTAGCGAGCGGAGCCCCGCCACACAATAGGTCTGGACCAATAAGGCATCGCATATGCCCCATGGCCGTAAACCTCTGCCGTGCCGCCTATTTCGTGCGGCTCGCTCAGCCCCCGGAGGTCCGCTCCACCGGGATCCACAGCTCCGCCTCCGCCCGATTCCCCTCCTCCGTCAGCCGCACCCGCAGGATTTCCGGGCCGGGCCGGGAGGCGTACGGGTTCGACGGGAACCACTGGGTGAACACATCCCGCCAGAGGTACTGGAGGGCCACCGGGAACTCACCCTCGCTCTCGAAGACGGCCCAGGTCCCTGCCGGCACGGCCAGGATGTCCAAGTCCTCCGGAGGCTCCGCGCTGCTCACCGCCCCGTGGTAGTAGTCGAGTTCGGTGCCCTCCGCGCGGCTCGGGTCGAGCTGGTCGCTCACCCCGACGATGCCCGCCGGCTCCTGGTCGGAGAGGGCCGCGATGCGGTCCAGCTCCTCCCGGCCGATCCCCCGGATGAACTCCGCGATGGCCGGATTCGGCCCCTCGTGGATGAGCGGGACGCGGGCCTTCCTGCCCACCACCCGGAATGCGTCCTTCTCTACCAGCTTGTACTGCATGGCCGTACTCCCTTCGACGACGAGCCGGAAGGTCAGCCGTTGCTGGGACCGCAGAACCGCGCCGCTTCGCCGGGCCTCGCCGGGGCCGATGCCGTGCACGGCCCGGAAGGCGCGGGCGAAGCCCTCCCCCGTGTCGTAGCCGTACCGCACCGCCACGTCCAGCAGCGTCCGGTCGGGGGCGCCGAGCACCTCGGCCCCCGCGACCGTCATGCGGCGGCAACGGATGTACTCCGACAGCGGGAGGCCCGCTAGCGCGGAGAACATCCGGCGGAAGTGGTACTCCGACGTCATCGCGATACGCGCGAGCTCCGCCGCCTCGATGGGCTCACCGAGGTGTGCCTCGATGTGTTCCATCGCGTCGTTCAGCCGTTCCAGCAACCGCTGACTCCTTCCCTTGCTCGTCCACCGTAGGAAGGGGCCATCCTGCCGGACCCGACCGTCCATGCCCGGATCGGTCGGGGCGGTAAGGCCGGTCGGGTCCGGCGCAGGGCTACTTCCCGGGCTTCGCCATCAGCTCCACCAGGGCCGAACAGCTGTCCGCGCCGTGACCCGCCTCCACGCCCCGCCGGAACAGGTCGACGACGGCGGCCGGGATGACCGTGTCGACGCCCGCGTCGGCGCTGGTGTGCAGGACGTGCTCGGCGCTCGCCAGCCCCATGGCCAGGCGGTCGACGTCACCCAGGTGGACTCCTGCGTCGATGCGCTCGGCGTAGAAGGCGAAGGTCTCCGAGAGCGAGTTCGCCGTTTCCGCGGTGCTGGGCAGGATGTCGGCCGCTGTCAGACCGTTCGCGCGGGCAAGGGCGATCGCCTGCCAGAAACTCAGCAGCGAGGTCCAGAACACGGCCATGCCGATCTGGTAGTGGAGCGCGGCGAGCCCCGGGTCCTCGCCCTTGTGGTCGACCCGGCCCGTCAGCGCTTCGAGCACCGGCCGGTGCCGGTCGAACGCCTCGCGCGGCCCGCTGTAGAAGGCGTACGACTCGGGCTGCCCGATCCCCGTTGGTGACGCGTTGAGGCCGCCGGTGAGCTGTACGGCGCCGCGCCCGGCCGCCCAGCGCGCTCCTGCGCGGGCCTCCTCCGGCGTGGCGGAGGTGAGGTTGATCAGGATCCGGCCGTCCAGGGCCTGCGTCGCGGGCTCCAGCACGGCGTTGACCGCCCCGTAATCCGTGAGGCTGATGATGACCACCTCGTTCGCCGCGACGGCGTCGGCGGGGCTCTGCGCGAGGGTCGCTCCTCGGGCCACCAGGTCGTCCGCGCGGGAGGCGGTGCGGTTCCAGACGGTGACCGCGAAGCCGCGGTCGAGCAGGGCCGCGGCCATCGCCCGGCCCATGGGGCCCAGCCCGATGACGGTGACCGCGTTCTGTGCGCTGTTCATTGCCTGCCTCCGACAAGTCGGTCAGGGCAGAGAGCCAGATCCCTCTCCCCGACTAAAACGATCGCTCTATCCAGAGCATGTCGAGAAGCTAGCACAGCCCTAGAACGAACGCTCTACTTAGTGCCCGCTACAGTGACGGCATGCAGACCAGCACCCGGGACCGGATCGTCGTGGCGACCGCGCGCCTCCTCCAGCGGCAGGGCTACGTCGGCACCGGCATCAAGCAGATCGCCGCGGAGTCACAGGCCACGCTCGGCTCGATCTACCACTTCTTCCCGGGCGGCAAGGAGGCCGTCGCGGTCGCCGCGATCCGGTACAGCGCGCAGGAGTTCGCGACACTCCTGAAGGAAGCCCTGGACAGCGAGCCCGACCCGGCGGAGGCGGTGATCTCCTGCACCCGCCAGTTGGCCGCCGGGCTCAAGGAGTCGGGCTGGGTCGACGGCTGCCCGGTGACGGCTTCGGCCTTGGAAACGCTCGGGACCGACTCGGAGCTCCAGCGAGTCTGCGCCGACGCGCTGAACGGCTGGGAGCTAGTCGTCCGCGACAAGTTGCTGGGCCGCGGATTCCCGGCGGAGGACGCCCGCGAGCTGGCGACCACTGTCATCAGCGCCATGGAGGGCGCCGAGGTCACCGCCCAGGTCAACCGGAGCGAGGAGCCCCTCCTGGCGGCGGGCCGGCAGCTGGCCCGCCTCGTGAGGTCGTACGGGGTCGAGTCGACGCACCCAGCCGCTTAGGCCTGACCAGGGCAGCCGACCGTCTCCTCGGTCCAGGTCGGACGGGTCGGACATGTCGAGCACGAAGCGGTAGCGGACGTCGTTTCGCCGGAGGCGGTCGAGTGCCGTCTCCACCTGTGACGACGGGAGGACCTCGACGTCGGCGGCGATGCCGTTGTCGGCGCAGAACTGGAGCATCTCGGCTGTCGCCCGGCGCCCTCCGCTCCCCGCTCCCCGCGGAGCTCCTTCCCACCGTGGAAGGGGTCCTTACCGCCGGAGAAGAAGCCCTGTTCGCGGAGTTCCGGCTCTACGCCAGCCGCCGCGACCCCTTGAGGCCGATCGAGCGATCTCCGCGGAGTTGCCATGGTCACGGCCGACGAGCGAGGGTGGCCGGGTGACCTTGCTCCTGACGCGTTCCGTGATCACCGAACTGCTCGACTCCGACACCGTGATGGCCGGACTGCGCGCGGGCTTCCTCGCAGCCGATCAGGACGTTCGGCCGTTGCGGGTACGGACGGATCTTCCCCGGCCGGGCACGGCGACTCTCTCCGGAGCGGGCACGGCGACAGCGCTGCTGCCCGGAGCGATCGACGGGATTCCGGCCTACACGGTGAAGGTCAACGCGAAGTTCCCCGACGCGACTCCCGCGCTGCGCGGGCTGGTCTGTCTGCACGACCTGGCGGACGGAGAACTGCTGGCCGTGCTCGACTCGGCGACGGTCACGGCCTGGCGCACCGGGCTGGCCGCGGCTCTGGCGACGCACGCACTCGCCGCCGACCACGCGGGATCGGTGAGCGTCGTCGGTGCGGGCGCCCAGGCCCGGATGGTGCTGCGGGGTCTCGACCGACTACGTGAGCTGACCAGGCTGACCGTGTGCGACACCGACCCCGCACGGGCGGCCGCGTTCGCCGCGGAGCACGAACGCCTTCTGGGTATCCCGGTCGAGACGGCTGCCGAACCTCGGCGCGCCGCTGCACGCGGGGACATCGTCGTCCTGGCGACGTGGTCACGCAGCCCGCTGCTCGACGCCTCCGATCTGCGCCCCGGCATGCACGTGACCACGCTCGGCGCCGATGAACCCGGGAAGGTCGAACTCGCCGCCGACGCACTGCGACACGCCCTGACCGTGGTCGACGACCTCGAACTCGCCGTCGCCATGGGGGCTCTCGGCAACAGCGGGCTGGGCGCGGACGCCGCGCACGCCTCGCTCGGGCAGGTGCTCCGCGGTGAGCGGGCCGGTCGCGAGAGCAGCGACCAGACCACGGTCTACGCCCCCGTCGGTCTGCCCTGGCAGGACCTGGCTCTGGCCTGGCCCGTCTACCGGGCCGCCGCCGGAGCGGGCGCCTGCCCGCAGGTCGACTTCCTGGCCTGACCGGGGGCTTACGTTTTCTGGCCCGACCGGGGCTCACCGTCCCCCGGGCGCCATCGGCGGAGTGCCGGGAGCGGGAAAGGGGGTCGGGGGCGACCCTTCGGTCACCCCCGACCCCCTTTCCCTGCCGGTTCAGCTGAGCTGGGCGCCTTCCACTGTGCTGGTGACCGTGCCGGCGGTGGAGGTGGTGGCCTCCGCCGCGCCGTCGACCAGCGCGCCGAGTTCGCCGATGTTGTCCAGCGCGCCCAGGCTGACGGGCGGCTCGGCGGCGTGCGCGGTGTCCCCGCCTCCCGGGGGCGGGGAGATGGCGGCGATGACCGCTCCGGCGGCGAGGGTGACGGCGGCGAGTACGCTTCGCTTCTTCATGCCGGGTTCAACGGTTCGGACCCCGCAAAGGGCACGCCCCGATCGAGGATCACCGTCACGGTCAGAGTCTGCCGTTTCCGTCTCTGTCACCGTCTCCGTCTCCGTCACCGAGCGGCGGAGGCGGCGTCCGCGCGGCGCAACTCCCCGGCCGCCAGCACGAGGGCGGCGGCGGTGACGGACAGAAGCCCCGGCACCCCGAACATCATCCGGCGGCTGCTCGGCAGCAGGGCGAGGTACTCGGCCCGCGTCAGCTCGACCGCCCGGTCCGTGGTCACCGACGTGTCGTAGGCGACGTACCGGCCTTCGCGCACCTCCGCGTCCTGCAACCGCTGGTCCCCCGCCGCCACGAACCCCAGCACGATGATGACCGCACTCGACCCGAGCAGGACCCCGAGCCCCGCCTGCACCCTGCCGGGAAGGCACCGAAAGGCCTGCCACTGCGCACCCCGGTCCGCACCGGTCGCGAACTGGCGCGCCAGAGCCGCCAGGAACAGCAGGAGAGCCAGGCAGAAGACCGTCACCATCGGCCATGCCGGCTCGAACAACGGCAGCGTGCCGGGCAGCCAGGTGAGCGCGGCCAGCACCAGGGCGACTACGCTCAGCGCGGCCGCCGCGCCGCCGTGCAGCTTGAAGCTCCGTCTCATGGGCTGGAGCCTGGCACAGCGCCCGGCCACCGGTCGCCCCAGCCCCCTCCAACCCCACCAACGCCTCGCCGTCAACCACTCCCTGCGCGCTGCCTAGTCTGTGCGCATGGTGGTCTACGCCCCGGCGGCACTCCTCTTCCTCGTCTTCTGCGTGAGCGTGCTGCGCGAGCGCCGCAAATTCAGCAACGCCGTCATCCTCGGGCTCGCCGCGCTCTTCGCGCTGGCCGGCCTGCTCTACCGGCTGGTCGACTCCGGCTCCGCCTCCGCGCCCGTCGTGGTGTGGTCACTGCTGGGCCTGGGGGCGGTGGCGGTGCTCGTACTGACCTGCTTCCTGTTCCTCAACGGCGTACGCATGCTGCGCGAGGAAGGCAGGAGCCCGTCGAATCTGCTCTCCCTCCTGGCCGCCCTGGCCGTCCTCGCCGTGGTCGCCCTGCTCGCCACCGCCGCCGCCCTGCGGACACCGATACTGATCGGCGCGGCGACGGCGGCCGGCGGGCTGGCGCTCTACTTCTCGTTCCTGTTCCTGTGCTTCGTCTGTTACGCGTTCCTCTACGGGCGGCTGCGGGTGCGCCGCAAGGCCGACTTCGTGGTCGTACTGGGCTCGGGGCTCGTCGGCGGCTCCACCGTGCCCCCGCTGCTGGCGAGCCGGCTGAAGCGGGGCCGGGAGGTGCACGCACGGCTCTCCCGGCGCGGCGGGTCCCCCGTGCTCATCACCTCGGGCGGGCGGGGACCCGACGAGGACCTGCCGGAATCCCACGCGATGGCCGACCACCTGGTGGCCGAGGGCTTTCCGGCGCACCTCATCGAGCGGGAGGACCGGTCGACGAACACCGAGGAGAACCTGCGGTTCAGCAAGGCGATCATGGAGGAGGCCAAGCCCGACTACCGGTGCGTCGTCGTCACGAACAACTACCACGCCTTCCGCGCCGCCCTCACCGCCCGGCGGGTCCGGATCCGTGGGCAGGTGGTGGGCTCGCCGACGGCCGCGTACTTCTGGCCCAACGCGACGCTCCGCGAGTTCGCCGCGATCCTCGTGGACTACCGGCGGAGCAACACGGTGATGTGTCTGCTGATCATCCTCGGCGGAGTGGCCGCCTGGTGGCTGAACCGTGGGTAGCGGCCCTTCTCCGCATCACTGATTTCCCACGCTCCGCCCACAACTCCCCCACACGCGAATAAAGTTGATCGCGTTCGCATCGCGGATGCACATCATCGGTCAACTGACGAGGGGGGTCAGGTGTCCCGACACCTGCACACGAACAGCCGCACCCACGCCCGGCGCACCGGGCGGGCCACAGGGGCGGCGGCCGTCGCGGTGGTACTGGCCGCGGGGCTCGCCACGGCCGCCCCGCCGGCCACCGCGCACGCCGTCGGCACGGCAGAGGCGGCGGAGGTCCTGATACCCGCGCCCGACGCCTACGGCGATGTCCACGAGACGGTCCTGGCGACCGGCAGCCAGGGCGTCCTGCACCGCGAGGGCCTCAGCTACCTCTGGACGAACACGTACAACAGCCGTACGAAGGCGGTGCCGGAGCTCGACGACGTGGCCGAGGACATGCTCGTCCACGGTCACGACGAGGCCAACAGGGCCATCTACACGCGGCCACGCGCGGACGGCGGCACGGACGTCGTGCGGATCGGCCTTGAGGACCCCGCCTTCACGAGCACCGTCAAGGTGCCCGCCGACTACCTCAACCCGCGCGTCTCGGGCGGCTGGGTACTGGCGACCGTCGACCGGGGCGACGGGAGTCACGAACTGCGGGTGGCCCGGGGCGGGGCCGCCGCCGACGATCCCGTCGTCCAGCTGCCCGCAGGAGCCACCGTCGGAGCCGAGCCCGTACTGCTGAGCTCGTGGTCCAACCAGCTCGTCATCGGCTATCGGCTCGCCGACGGCTCCCCCGGTTACGGCATCCTGACCGCGTACAACGGCCGGGTCGTACCGCTGCCCGTGACCGGTGACGCGAGCAGCTTCCGCATCACGCAGACCACGGTCAGCTGGTTCTCGCGGGGCGGCGACGGCGGGCCGGGCGTCAGGGTCCGCCAGCGGGAGAGCACGGCCGCGCCCCGCGTCGTCCCGATCACCACGGCGTCCTCGGACAGTGACGTCACCTCCTACGTGGTGGGCGACAACGTGCTCTGGTACGAGGGTCTGAGCGGCCCGCTGTATCTCACGCCGTTCGCCGGTGCGGACGCCCCCCGGATGCTCCTGAGCAGCATCTTCGGGACCTTCCTCCGCACCGAGGGGACCGGTTCGGTCGTGGTGCTCGGCAGGGGAGGCGACGGCAAGAGCGCGATCCGCCTGTTCAGCGTCAACGGTCTCGAACTCGTCAGCGAGCTGGTGCTGCGGGAGGTCCCCCAGGTCAAGACCGCGGACGGCGAGATCGGGGCGCTGAACCTCGACCGGGGACGGCTGCGGTACATCAACTACCTCGACAGGGACTCGAGGATGCACGGCAAGGACATCGGGACCGGCCCCGACCCCGCGGACGGCGCTCCCCTCGCCGCGTACCCGGCTCTCGTGACGGCGGGCAGGTTCGCCGACGGCACGGACGAGGGACTGGCCCGACTGCGCAGAGATCCGGACACCGGCGGCGACGTCCTCGTGACCGGCGACGACCCGGACCCGCGGACCGAGGGCATCCCCCTGGCGGACATGAACGGCCTCGGCCGCATCATCGACACGTCACCGGAGTTCGTGCTGTACGAGGCGGGCGGCCGGCAGTACGTCGTCGACATCGTCGGCGACCGCGTCGTCCGCGACCAACGTGCGCAGGGCGCGGCGCTGGCCGGTGACCGGCTGTACAAGTCGGCGCCCGGCAAGCCCGGCACGGTGAACGTGGTCGACCCGCGCTCCGGGAGGGCGACCGGGAGCCATGATCTGGGCGTCGACTGTGTGCCCTCCGAACTCCAGGTCAGCGGCAGCCTCGTGTACTGGAGCTGTGCCTCGAAGGACGTGGCGGGCGTGTACGACACGGCGACGCACCGCGACTACCCCGCCCCGGTGTCCCGGGTCCTGCTCGGCGACCGGTTCCTGGCCGCACGGGACGCGTCGGGGGATCTGCGCCTCACCGCCCTGCGTCCCGACGGATCCACCGCCGACCTGGGAACCGTCACCGGCGTGAAGCCGCCCACGGACGACGACGGGCGCGGCTCCACCTGGACCCTGGACCCGGCAGCGGGCAAGCTCGCCTGGGTGGGGACCGACGACACCATCCACGTCACCGCCCCGCAGCAGGCCCTCTCCCCTCTGGGCGTCACCCACAGCACCGTGCCCGCCACCTCGGCGGGCACGTGGAGCGCCGCGTGGTGGCTCTCCAAGCCGGCGGCGTCCTGGCAGCTCACCCTCACCCGTCGCTCGACCGGCGAGACCGTCCGCACCTGGACGGGTGAGGACACGCGCGGAACGGTAAAGGTCAGCTGGGACGGTACGTCCGCCGCCGGCGGCCCCGTACCGGCCGGCGGCTACACGTGGCGGCTGACCGCCGCGCCGGCGGACGGCTCGGGCGCGGACGCCACGGCCTCGGGCACGTTGCGGCTCACCACCGGCTGAGCGCGAAGCCCGCGCGGTACGGGGCGGCGGAGGGTCACCACCGGCTGAGCGCGAAGCCCGCGTGGTCCGGGGCGGCGCTCCGCCCCCTGAGCCGCGTGGTCCGGGGCCGGCCCTCCGCCGCCCCGGACCGTCAGCCCGACGACCCCGGGTCCCGGCTGAGGGGATCCGCCGGAACCCGGGGCGTCGTGGGAGGACCCGGACGTTCAGAACCCGCCGCCGTCGAAGCCGCCGCCCCCGAAGCCTCCGCCGTCGCCGAACCCGCCGCCCCCGCCGAAGCCCGAGGCGTCGAAGTCGGAGCCGGAGAAGTCGCCGCCGCCCCAGTCGCCGCCCGCGCCGCCGCCGAAGTCACCGCCGCCGTACTCGGAGGCGTACGCCGGGGTCGCGAGCATCGAGCCGAGCATGGTGCCGACCAGGAGGCCGGGGAGCAGGCCGCCGCCGAAGTAACCGCCGGCCCAGGGCCCGTACGCCGGGCCCGCTTCCCAGTACGGGCGGCGGTTGCCGTCGCCGACGTCGACCGTACGGCTCATGGGGTCCTCGCCCCGGGTGAGTCGCGCCTCGTCCGCGCCGCAGACCGGGACTTCCCGGGACGCGCCGCCGGACGGGGTCCACAGAACCTCCGTGACCGCCGTGCCGTGGCGCGGGTCGAAGAAGCACGGCGGGCGGCGGGCCGGGATCTCCGCGCCGGTGCGGCGGGCCTCCAGGACCGCGAGGGAGTAGCGGCCGTCCTCCAGGGACCGGGTGACTTCGCGTACGTCGGAGGGGTGTCCGGCCCTGTCCATCTTCGACTTGGCGCTCTCGTAGGAGTCCAGGGCCCGTTCGTAGTCGGCGCGCATGGTGTCGTCCGCGCCCGGTTCGGCGGGGTGGAAGTCCAGGCGTTCCAGGGTTTCGCCGTACGCGGTGATGTCCTCGTCGACGACGACCCGGAGCTTGTCGAGCGCGGCGCGCTCCTCTTCCTCCTCGCGGCGCTTGTTGCGGCGGGAGATGGCGTACGCGCCCGCGCCGCCCGCCGCGACCAGCGCGCCGAGCGTGATCAGGCCGCCGACCGGGGCTCCGGCCCCGTCCTCAGCGCCCGAGCCGCCGGACCAGGAGGCGGGGGCGCTGCCCCGGGCCTGTTCGACGGCGCGGTCGACGAACGCGTTGAGCTGGGTGTCGGCGTCACCGGCGGTGGTGGGGTTCTCCACGGCGGCGGTGAGGTTGTCGACCGCTCGCGTGGGCATGACCTGCGGGTCGGCGCCCGCGTCGAAGCCGTCGCCGAGGCGGACCGCGTAGACGCCGGTGATGCCGGTGTCGCTGCGCAGGGTCTGGAGGAGGTCTTCCTCGGGGAAGGCCTGGGTATCGGGGAGGACGGCCACGAACACCGGCTTGCCGGCGCCCGTGATCTTGTTCTCCAGGGCCTTCTCGTCAGCGACGGAGAGCTGATCGCGAGCGCCCGGGTCCACGTAGACCGGGTCGTCGCGCAGGGCCTGGGCGGCGTCCTGGATGGTCGCGGCGGGCGCGGCCGACGCGGGGGAGGTCAGGGCGAGGGCCGCCGCTGCGATGATGAGCAGCAGGCCCGCCAGCAGAGCGGGGAAGAGCCTTTTCCTCATACTTAACGCTACTCCAGACGGGCGACGAACGCCGTCGCCCGCCTGGGAACGCGTGTCCTACGCTGCTCGGTACGCCGTGCGCAGTCTGTCCACCGCCCCGGTCAGATCACCGGTGAGCAGCAGGTGGTCCGCCTCCGCGAACGGCTTCGAGACCTCCTGGCCGAACGTCCCGTCGATCTTCCGCTGGACCAGCAGCCGGGCCCGGTCCACGATCGCCCTGCCCGCCGCGGTGTTCCCGAGGTGCGCCTCCTCGGCGGCCCGGGCGGCGACGGCGAGGGCCGCGAGGGCCGGCTCACCGCCGGCCCGGGGCTTGGTGAGGGTGGTCAGGCCCCAGCCGTACGGGAACTGCGGGTCGTAGGCGGTGTCCCCCACGTTGATCGGCAGCTGGGCCTCCGCCTTCGGCCAGGTCACCGGGAGCTGTCCGGTGAAGGCCCGCCTGCCGTAGAGGACGTCGGCGACGCCGTCGCCCTCGGAGCCCGGCAGCCAGGAGGCCACCAGTGCGTTGATCTTCCCGAGCCGGTCGCCGATGAGCTGGGGGCGGCCGGAGACGATGAGGACGGCGCAGTCCATGGCGGCGCAGACCTTGTCGACCGCTGTCCGGTCGGCAGCCGTCAGTTCCAGGTCGTGCCCGTTGCCGACGTCGCCGATGCCTTCGGCGTACGGGGTCTCGCCGACGACGACCACGCCTACGTCGTAACCGTCCGTGGCGGCGGAGGCGTCCTGGGAGAACGTCACGGACTCGGGGGTTCGCGCCGCCTTTCGCATGCCCTCCAGGATCGTCGTGCCGGTGGCGGTCTCCCCTGAGGACCCCTGCCAGCTGGTGGTCCAGCCGCCGGTCTGGTTGCCGATGTCATCGGCGTTGGACCCGGCGACGTACACCTTCTGGCCGGGCTCGATCGGGAGGACGGCTCCGTCGTTCTTCAGCAGCACCTGGGACTTGGCCACCGCCTCGCGGGCCACCGCGCGGTGCTCGGCCGAGCCGACCCTGTCCAGGTGGGTGGTGTCCGCGTACGGCTTCTCGAAGAGGCCGAGGCGGAACTTCTGGGTGAGGATGCGGGCGACCGCGTCGTCGATCCGGGCCTCGGTGACGCGGCCCGCGACCACCTCGTCCCGCAGAGTCTTCGTGAAGTCCTGGTACGCGGTCGGGACCATGATCATGTCGACTCCGGCATTGACCGACGTGCGGACGTCACTGGCATGGTCACCGGGAATCTGGTCGATGGCCTGCCAGTCGCTGATGACGAAGCCCTCGAATCCCATCCGGTCCTTGAGGACGCCGCTGATCATCTCGGCGTTGGCGTGCATCTTCACCGGGCCCTCGTCGTCGCCCAGGACGTCCAGCGAGGAGTACGAGGGCATGACCGTGCCGACGCCCCGCTTCACCGACTCCTCGAACGGCGACAGGTGTACGGCCTCCAACTCCTGCCGGGTGACCTGGGTGACGCCTTGGTCCACCGTGTACGTGCCGGTGGTGGAGGAGCCGTACGCGGTGCCGCCGTCGCCGACGAAGTGCTTGGCGCTGCCCAGCACCTTGTCGGCGCGGTGCAGGTCCTCGCCGGACGGACTGCCCTGCATGCCCTGGATGACGGTCTCCATGGCCTCGACCAGGGCGGGGTCCTCGCCGAACGCCTCGTAGGAGCGGCCCCAGCGTTCGTCGCGGGTGACGCAGACGCAGGGCGCGAAGTTCCACGGGACGCCGGTGGCGCGGACCTCCTTCGCCGTGATCGCGCCGGTCCGCTCCGCGCTCTCCGGGTCGCGGCCCGCGCCGATGCCGATGTTGTGCGGCATGATCGTCGCGCCGGCCACGTTGTTGTGCCCGTGCACCGCGTCCACGCCGTAGATCAGCGGAATCTGGAAGCGGGTGGTCCGGGTGCGCAGCTGGTAGGCGTCGGTCATCTTCGCCCAGGCGGCCGCCGTGTTGGGGGTGGGGGCCGAGCCGCCGCCGGAGAGCAGCGAGCCGAGGCCGTAGGCGGCGATGTCGCCGGGGGCGCGGAGCGCGTTGCGCTCGGCCTGGGTCATCTGGCCGGCCTTCTCGGCGGGCGACATGCGTCCCAGCAGATCCGCCACCCGCTGCTTCACGGGCAGGTGCGCGTTCTGGTACGGGAGTCCGTGCGCGTCGATGACGACCTGCGGGTTCTCCTCGGGGGCCTTGGCACCGGTGACGGTCAGCTCCAGCGGAATCGTCTTCGCCACGGCGGGCTTCGACGCCTTCGCCGTGCGGACGGTCACCGTGTGGGTGGTGCCGGAGGCGGTGCCCGCGGGGAAGGTGTGGCTGCCGGTGACCGGGGTGTAGTCCTTCCCGGCCCGGGCGGTGCCGCCCTTCGTGGTGTATGCGACGGTGAGGGGCTCCTCGGTGGGCGCGGAGCCCGTGGTGGCGACAGAAAGCTCGATCAGGGCGTCGGCGCCGTTCCGCACCGGCCGGACCGCCGTGTCGGTGAGGACGCTCGCCGTGAGCGCCGGGTCCGCCGCCGCCGCGGGGCCGGTGGGCGGGCCGGTGAGCAGGGTGGCCAGCACGGCCCCGGCGGCGAGAGCGGCCGTCACGGGTCCCGCTCCGTCCTTCCGGGGCCAGGGCCGGGGCCGGGAGCGGGGGTGCGGTGTGCGGGGCATGGGGGCGCTCTCTCCTCCTGCGGTCGAGGCCGGCCCCCGTGCACGATCGCGATCCGGCCCGGGAATTCGATCAGGAGCGGGACGGCGTGGATGATCAACACGACCGAGAAGTCCGGCTGTTCCCTCGACCGGACGAGCCGTCACGGGATCTGCCGCCGCATGACGACATCGAGCGCGGGCCGTCCGTACTTCACGACACCTCACGTCGGGATCGGTCCGGCGCCATCCGCCCACCGGGCAGGGAGGGTCGAGTACTCCGTCTCGGACGCGTGGGAGCCGCCGCCCGGTGACGGGCGGCGGCTCCCACGAGCGATGCGGACCGGACTGGTCCAGGGTCCGGTCCGCATCGGGTCGGATCGGGTCGGTCGGTCGGATCCGGTCGGGTCGGGTCGGGTCGGGTCGGGTCGGGTCGGGTCGGGTCAGGTCGGGTCAGGTCGGGTTACTCCGTGGGCTCGACGCCCGCGCGCAGCAGTCCGTAGGTGTACGCGTCCTCCAGTGCCTGCCAGGAGGCGGCGATGACGTTCTCGGCGACCCCCACGGTCGCCCAGTCGCCGGTGCCGTCGCCCGTGGTGATGAGCACGCGGGTGGTGGACTCGGTGCCCGTGCGGCCCTCCAGGATGCGGACCTTGTAGTCGACCAGCTCCAACTTGGCGAGCTGCGGGTAGATCCGCTCCAGGGCGACGCGCAGGGCCCGGTCCAGGGCGTTGACCGGGCCGTTGCCCTCGGCGGTGGCGACGATCCGCTCACCCTTGGCCCAGAGCTTCACGGTGGCCTCGTTGGCGTGGGTGCCGTCGGGGCGGTCCTCGACGATCGCCCGCCAGGACTCCGTACGGAAGTAGCGCCGGGCCCGGCCCTCGACCTCGCCGCGCAGCAGCAGTTCGAAGGAGGCGTCGGCGGCCTCGTAGGTGTAGCCCTGGAGTTCGCGCTCCTTGACCCGCTCCACGACCCGCCCGACCAGCGCGCGGTCGTCACCGAGGTCGATGCCGAGCTCCTTGCCCTTCAGCTCGATGGAGGCGCGGCCCGCCATGTCGGAGACCAGCATCCGCATGGTGTTGCCGACCAGCTCGGGGTCGATGTGCTGGTAGAGGTCGGGGTCGACCTTGATCGCGGAGGCGTGCAGCCCGGCCTTGTGGGCGAAGGCCGAGACGCCCACGTACGGCTGGTGGGTGGAGGGGGTGAGGTTGACGACCTCGGCGATGGCGTGCGAGATGCGGGTCATCTCGGCGAGCGCGCCCTCGGGCAGCACCCTCATGCCGTACTTGAGTTCCAGGGCGGCGACTACGGGGAAGAGGTTGGCGTTGCCGACCCGCTCGCCGTAGCCGTTGGCCGTGCACTGGACGTGGGTGGCGCCGGCGTCCACGGCGGCCAGGGTGTTGGCGACGGCGCAGCCGGTGTCGTCCTGGGCGTGGATGCCGAGGCGGGCGCCGGTGTCGGCGACGACCGTGGAGACGACGGCCTGGACCTGGGCGGGGAGCATGCCGCCGTTGGTGTCGCAGAGGATGACGACCTCGGCGCCCGCCTCGTACGCGGTGCGGACCACGGACTTGGCGTACTCGGCGTTGGCGCGGTAGCCGTCGAAGAAGTGCTCGCAGTCCACGAAGACCCGGCGGCCCTGCTGGCGGAGGTGGGAGACGGTGTCGCGGACCATCTCCAGGTTCTCCTCCAGGGTGGTGCGCAGGGCCAGCTCGACGTGCCGGTCGTGCGCCTTGGCCACCAGGGTGATCACCGGGGCGCCGGAGGTCAGAAGCGCCTTCACCTGGGGGTCCTCGGCGGCGCTGCCGCCGGCCCTGCGGGTCGCGCCGAACGCCACTAGCTGGGCGTTCTCGAACGTGACCTCCTGCTGGGCGCGGGCGAAGAACTCCGTGTCGCGCGGGTTGGCCCCCGGCCAGCCGCCCTCGATGTACCCCACACCGAAGGTGTCCAGATGACGGGCGATGGTCAGCTTGTCGGCAACCGTCAGGTTGATGCCCTCACGCTGAGCACCGTCGCGCAGTGTGGTGTCGAAGACATGGAAACTGTCGTCGGTGGCGTTGGCCTTGGTGGTCATGCTGATCTGATCTCCTGTCGGATGAGTGGATCCGGACGGTCTGGGCCTGTTCGGGGAACCCGGAACAGGCCCCAGCTCCACTTGCCCCCATCATCCCGCGCGCCTCGCCCCGGCTCGGGTGCGGGCCGGAAAACGAAAAAACCCCTCGCGGGTGCGAGAGGTCTGCGCGCGGGTCTGGGGCACGATGGCCGCGCCGTACGTGGTGGTACGGGGCGGTCACTGCGGACCGGCGCGCCTGCTGCCAATAATCATGACGAACGAGGACACGGGAGCAGTCTCGCACAGCGACGGCCCCGTGACTGCGGTGTCTCAGGATGCGGTCGTGACCCTGGTCGCGTCGTTCAGTGAGCGCCCCGCACCAGCGTCTCGTCCAGGAACTCCGCCGCCTGCCCCAGCACCTGCTCGCGGCCCGTCCCCGGGATCCCGACCGTCACGTGGATGCTGAACCCGTCGAGCAGCGCCCGCAGCCGGGCGGCGAACCGGTCGGCGTCCACCGGCCGGAACTCGCCGCGCGAGACCCCCTCGACGAGCAGCGCCACCAGGTCGCGGTGCCAGACCCCCTCGATCGCGGCCTGCCGGGAGCGGGCGTCGTCGTCGGCGTTCTGCGAGCGGCCCCAGACCTCCAGCCAGAGCGTCCAGTGGGGGTCGCGGTGCCCGGCGGGCAGGTAGAGGTCGATGTACGCGTCCAGCCGCTCGCGGGCCGTCCCCGGCCGGGCGAGCAGGGCGCCGCGCTCGGCCCCCAGACGCCGCTCGCTCCACTCCAGGGTCTGGAGGAGCAGTTCGTCCTTGGTGCGGAAGTAGTAGAGGAGGTGCCCGCTGCTCATGCCCACCTCCCGCCCCAGCCCGGCCATGGTCAGCCCGTCGAGCCCGCGCTCGGCGACGGTGGCCATGGCGGCGGCGAGGACGTCCTCGCGGGGCGGGGCGGCGTGGTGGGTGCGACGGGGGGTGCGGGTCATGGGTTCGCTCGGACCTTCGGCTGCTGCTGGGTGACGCAGTGGATGCCTCCACCGCCGGCGAAGATCGTACGGGCGTCGACCGGCGTCACCGTACGGTCCGGGAAGAGGCCCCGGAAGATCGCGGCGGCCTCTTCGTCGCGCGGGTCGTCGAAGGCGCAGAGGATCACGGCGTCGTTGCAGAGGTAGTGGTTGATGTAGGAGTAGTCGACCCATTCCCCGTCCTCGTCACGGAGCACGGTGGGCGCGGGCACCTCGACGACCTCCAGGGGGCGCCCCCGCGCGTCGGTGGCGGCCCGGAGGATCGCCAGGGTCGCCCGGGTGACCTCGTGGTCGGGGTGGGCGGGGTCCGGCTGGACGTGGGCGACGACGGTGCCCGGGCGGGCGAAGGCGGCGACGATGTCGACATGGCCAAGCGTGCCGTACGTCCCGTAGTCGCCGGTCAGCCCCCGGGGCAGCCAGATGGCCTTCTCGGTCCCGAGGCGGGCGTGGACCTCCGCCTCGACCTGCTCCCGGGTCCAGCCGGGGTTGCGTTCCGCGCCGAGCTGGACGGTCTCGGTGAGCAGGACGGTGCCGTCGCCGTCCACGTGGATCGCGCCGCCCTCGTTGACGAGCGGGGAGCTGTGGGCGGGGGCCCCGGCCAGCTCGGCGACGCCCCGGGCGATGTGCTGGTCGTGCTCCCAGCGGGCCCAGCCCTGGGCGCCCCAGCCGTTGAACGTCCAGTCGACGGCGGCGAGCGTCCGGCCGTCGGTGACGAAGGTGGGGCCGATGTCCCGCATCCAGGCGTCGTCGAGCGGCCGCACGACCAGCTGTACGTCCGGCCCGAGCAGCGCCGCCGCCCCCTCCTCCTGGCCGGGCCCGACGACCATGGTCACCGGCTCGAACCGCCGCACGGCACGGGCGACACCGGCCCACGCGCGGCGGGCCCCGTCCAGCTCGGCGTCGGAGGCGAAGGTGGGGTTGGGCCCCGGCCAGGCCATCCAGGTGCGCTCGTGGGGGGCCCATTCGGGGGGCATGCGGAAGGGGGCGGGAGTGGCGGGCATGGGGAGCTCCTGGAACGACCGATGGTTAGAGTGACACTCTAACCATGACGCACGACCACCCGAAAGACTCCCGGAACCTCTCCGGGCAAACAGGCGACTCCTCCCCTCACTCGACGAAGGGGGGCGGACGGCCGACCGAGCGAGAGGTGCAATTCCGGACACGTTACCTGTGTGAACGTGGACACGACACATTGCTTTTATTGAGGACGTTCTCATGGGGAAGGGGTGATTCTCATCGAATCTTCACCTCACCCCTTCCGGGCTTTCGCCCACCTCTCCGAAGCGAAAGAATCAGTCACCGGTTGTCCGGTTCAAGAATGACCACTTAACGCCGAACCAAAAATTCTTCTCTTCTCCGGTATTCCAGCAGCCTGTACTCATGGTGAAAGCGGTCCGCAGTCATCACCTGGCCGCGCACATCCATGAATCAGGGGGTTCCACTTTCATGTCCCAATTCACCCGGCGCCAGGTCGTCGGCACTGTCGCGGGCGTCGCAGCGGGCGTAGCCGTGGCCGGAATGGCCGCAGCTTCCGCGAACGCCACACCGGAGAAGGCCGGCAAGTCCACCACCGCAGGAGCCGGGGCCGGACCCGGCGCGAACCACCGCACGGACGGCCCGACCCCGTTCAGCGAGGTCTTCGAAGGGCGTCGCATCGAAGGCATACCCGGCGACGCCAACGCCAAGGGCGAGGCGCACGGGGGACACCACACATCCGCCCCCGCCTATCGCGTCCTGATCGACGGCCGAGAACTGCATGTGATGCGGAAGCCGGACAACAGCTGGACGAGCGTGACCAACCACTACCGGACGTTCCCGGACCCCCACACCGCGGCCCGCGCCGCCGTGACCTCGCTCATGGGCGCCGCCCTCGTCCCCCACACCCCCACCGCCTGAACCGGGAGCAGCCGCCATGACCGTACGGAAGAACCAGGCAAACCTCACCAGCGCCGAGAAGAGAGCCTTCGTGAACGCCGTCGTGGAACTCAAGCGGAGAGGCCGGTACGACCCCTTCGTCATCACTCATCGCGAGATCTTCCTCTCCGACATGACGGGTCCGATACGACAGGGGCACGAATCACCGTCGTTCCTGCCGTGGCATCGCCAATATCTGATCGACTTCGAACGGGCGCTCCAGTCGGTCAACCCCAGTGTGTCCATCCCGTACTGGGACTGGACGAGGGACCGGACTCCCACCTCCTCCCTCTGGGCGGCCGACTTCCTCGGTGGAAACGGCCGGAGGCCGGACGGACAGGTGATGAACGGCCCCTTCGCCTATTCCACCGGCAATTGGACCATCACCGTGCAGGACGACGACGCACCCTTCCTCCGGCGCTCCATGGCGCCGCCGGGTATGCCCCTGCCGACCAGGGCCGAGCTGAACACCGTTCTCGCCGTCACGCCGTATGACACGGCGCCATGGGACTTCACCGCCCCGGGATTCCGCAACAACCTCGAAGGCGGGGCCGGTCCGGGCCTTCACAACGGGGTGCACAACTGGGTCGGGGGGCAGATGCTGCAGAGCGTGTCACCCAATGATCCGGTCTTCTGGCTGCATCACAGTTTCGTCGACAAGATATGGGCGGACTGGCAGCGGCGCCACCGCCGGCACTCCTATCTGCCCGCCGTGCGCACCACAGGCGTGGTGGCGCTGAACCAGGCCATGGCCCCGTGGAACAACGTCACCCCGGCCGCGATGCTCGACCACACCCGCTTCTACAAGTACGCCTAACCCTTGGGAATCCTGATTCCATCCAGGCTCTGGACCGGTCCCAGCAGAAATGCTGCCGGCGACGCCGAGGGTGCCCGAGCGCGCCGTCACGGCTATGTGCGCTCGGGCACCGACAACGCCTGACAACGGGCCACGGCCGAACACGCCGCACCCACGATCACGCGGCGACTCGTCAGCCGAGCGGGTGCATCCAGCCGTGGGTGTCCTCGACGACGCCGCGCTGGATGTCGAGAAGACGCTCCCGGAGCCTCATGGTGACCTCACCGGGCTCGCCGTCGCCCTGGGTCCACTCGCCGCCCTCGGACTTCACCAGGCCGACGGGGGTGATGACGGCGGCCGTGCCGCAGGCGAAGACCTCGACGAGGGTGCCGTCGGCGGTGTCGTCGCGCCACTGGTCGATGGAGACCCGGCCCTCCTCGGAGCCGTAACCGAGGTCGCGGGCGACCTTGAGGAGGGAGTCGCGGGTGATGCCGGCGAGCAGCGAGCCCGTGAGGGACGGCGTGATGATCTTCTTCGAGCCGTCCTCCTGGGCGTACACGAAGTAGAGGTTCATGCCGCCGAGCTCCTCGACCCACTTGTGCTCGACCGCGTCGAGGTAGGCGACCTGGGCGCAGCCGTGTGCGGCGGCCTCGGCCTGGGCGAGGAGGGAGGCGGCGTAGTTGCCGCCGGTCTTGGCGTCGCCCACGCCGCCGGGGACGGCGCGGACGCGGTTCTCCGAGAGCCAGATGGAGACCGGCTTCACCCCGCCGGGGAAGTAGGCGCCGGCGGGCGAGGCGATGACCAGGAAGAGGTACTCGTTGGCCGGCTTCACGCCGAGGCCGACCTCCGTGGCGATCATGAAGGGGCGCAGGTAGAGCGACTCCTCGCCGCCGTGGGCCGGGACCCACGCCTTGTCCTGCTGCACCAGCGCGTCACATGCCTCGATGAACGTCTCGACGGGCAGCTCCGGCATGGCCAGGCGCGCGGCCGAGCGCTGGAAGCGGCGGGCGTTGGCGTCGGGGCGGAAGGAGGCGACCGTGCCGTCGGGCTGACGGTAGGCCTTGAGCCCCTCGAAGATCTCCTGCGCGTAGTGCAGGGTCATGTTGGCCGGGTCCATCGACAGCGGGCCGTAGGGGACCAGCTGGGCGTCGTGCCAGCCCCGGCCCTCGGTCCAGCGGATGGTCACCATGTGATCGGTGAAGTGCCGGCCGAATCCGGGGTTGGCCAGGATCGCCTCGCGCTCCGCGTCGGACAGCGGGTTCGAGGAGGGCTTGAGCTCGATCGTGGGCGTCGTCATGAGTGCGTGTCCTTCACCGGTCTTGTGTGTGATGGACCGCGCTCACGCCTGTTCGTGCCCGACGCTTTTCGGTCAGGTCCTAGGACGTCCGAGCTTCACCGCGAGCCACGGCCCCGCGTTCGATTATCACTTGCGGGGGGCCGTGCACGAAATGGTGTGAATGCGGTCCAGGGATCGATGGTGGCACCCGGGGGCCGCACAGGTGAAGCCGCCGGGCGCTGAGTGCGACCCGGCGGCTTCGAAGTGGAGTCGTCGGGTCAGCCCGCTACACGTACCGCGAGGGCGTCGCCGATCTCGTCGGTCGTACGCGTGGCGGCCCCGTCGCGCTCCGCGAGGTCGGCGGAGACGGCGTCCTCGACGCGCGCGGCCTCGGTCTCGTAGCCGAGGTGGCGCAGCAGGAGGGCGACGGAGAGGACCGTGGCGGTCGGGTCGGCCTTGCCCTGCCCCGCGATGTCGGGGGCGGAGCCGTGGACCGGCTCGAACATCGACGGGAACGCGCCCGTCGGGTTGATGTTGCCGGAGGCGGCCAGGCCGATACCGCCGGAGACGGCGGCGGCGAGGTCGGTCAGGATGTCGCCGAAGAGGTTGTCGGTGACGATGACGTCGAAGCGCTCCGGCTGGGTGACGAAGAAGATCGTCGCGGCGTCGACATGCAGGTAGTCGGTGCTGACCTGCGGATACTCGGCGGCGACCCGGTCGAAGGTGTTCTTCCACAGGTGGCCGGCGTAGACGAGGACGTTGTTCTTGTGGACCAGCGTCAGCTTCTTGCGCGGACGGGCCGCCGCACGCTCGAAGGCGTCCCGGACCACGCGCTCGACGCCGTACGCCGTGTTGAGGCTGACCTCGGTGGCGACCTCGGCGGGGGTGCCGGTGCGCAGCGAGCCGCCGTTGCCGGTGTACGGGCCCTCGGTGCCCTCACGGACGACGACGAAGTCGATGTCGGGGCGGCCGGCGAGCGGGGTCGCGGTGTTCGGGAAGAGCTTGGAGGGCCGCAGGTTGATGAAGTGGTCGAACGCGAAACGCAGCTTCAGCAGCAGCCCGCGCTCCAGGACGCCGGACGGCACGGACGGGTCGCCGATCGCGCCGAGGAGGATGGCGTCGTGGTTCTTGAGGGCTTCCAGCTCCGCGTCCGGGAGGGTGTCGCCGGTGCGGTGCCAGCGCTGGGCGCCGAGGTCGTACTCCTTGGTCTCCAGCTTCACATCCTGCGGGAGGACAGCGTTGAGGACCTTGAGGCCCTGGGCCACGACTTCCTGGCCGATTCCGTCACCGGGGATCACTGCGAGATCGATGCTGCGAGACATGCCGGAAGCCTAACGGTGCGTCCCATCCCATGACATCCGGCGTCCACCATACGGACGGGGGGCAAGGGTGTTCGGGGTGTTCAGGGTGGGGTCGAGTGGTCTGCGGACGGTTCAGTGGCCGGTCGAGCCGCCGTTGTCACGGCGGTCCAGGGCGCGCTGGAGAGCGGCGGCGGCGTTCTTGCGGTCCGACTCGGACGGGCGGGGAGCGTGACGGACGCGACGGGCGGTGGTGGTGGCCATGGTGGATCGACTCCTTGAGATCGCATGGATGCCGGGGGCGGGCCGCACAGCGTGATGCGGCGCCGAGGCCGGGCCGGGATCGGATTTCGAGGTGCCGTAAGGAGCGGGGAGCGTGCGCCGCAGGGGGTTACCTGCTTCGGGGCGCGCGCCCGCGACCGCCACAGTCGCTCGATCGAGCGAATCGTTCGGCTCCTACCAAGTTAGGACAGTCGAGCCGTCCTGTCTCCACAGTTACTCGGACTTCCTACTATCTGAGACGGGTCATCGGATCGGACCAGGTGACAGCGGCGGAAGGAGTCCGTCCCCCATCCACCCATCCGTCCCTACGCCCGTCCGCCCGTCCGTCCGCCCGCCCGCTCAGAGCAGGTCCCCCTCCCGCCAGTCGAACTGGAGCGGGTGGCCGGCCGCGGGCAGAGCGCCCCCGGCCGCCGGGCGGACGTAGGTGGTGCCCTCCTCCTCGGGCAGCGGGACGGGGCCGGCCGGGCCGAGGGCGGCGAGCCTGCCGGGCCAGACCTGCCAGCCACGCGACGCGTAGAGCGCCGCTCCGGCGTCGGAGGCCGACAGGGCCCCGAAGTCGTAGGCCGTGTCGATGACGTGTTCCAGGGCGGCCATCACCCGGTGGCCGAGGCCCGCGCGGCGGCGGTCGGCGCGGACGGCGACGGCCTCGACGTATCCGGCGCGGTAGGAGCGGTCCGCGTGCAGGACGCGGCGCTGGACGACGCTGCCGTGGGCGATCGGGCGGTCGTCCGCGTCGCACAGCAGGACGTGGAGGCCCCCCAGGGAGTGCTCCCAGTCCGCGTCGCTGAAATTGCCGTCGAAGGCGGTGTCGAGCAGCTCGCGGATCCGGTCCCGTTCGACTGCGGTGAGCTCATGAGTGTGGGCGATGCGCGGTACGGAAGAGCGGTCCATGAGCGTAAGCCTGCCAGCCGCCGCGGCCCTCCCGACACCGCATTCGGCCGCCGTGCACAGGCCCGCCCGGACCGGGGTGCGCGGGGGTCCGGGCGGGCGGGGTCGAGCAGTGCCGCTGGCGGCGTCGCCGTGGCGGCTCAGTACACCGTCACGCCGTACGCGGAGAGCGCCTCGGCGACCGGCTGGTGGATGGCCGAGCCCGCGGTGCCCGAGCAGCCGGAGCTGCCGGAGTGGATGCCGAGGGCGACGGATCCGGCGAAGTGCGCGCCGCCGCTGTCGCCGCCGGCCGAGCAGGCGGTGGTGCGGACCATGTTGTAGACGGGCCCGTCGCCGTAGTTGACGGTGACGTTGACGGCGGTGACCGTGCCGGAGGTCACCTTCGTCGTGGATCCGCTCTTCCTGATCGCCTGGCCGACCACCGCGTTGGCGGCGGAGGAGATGTCCTGGGTGGAGCCGTTGTACAGGTCGACGGTCCCGGCGGGCGACGAGCCGTTCGTGTAGCGGACGATGCCGTAGTCGTTGGTCGGGAAGCTGGTGCCCTCCCGGACGCCGACGACCGGACCGCCCGAGCCGGCCGACCAGTTGGCGGAGATGTTGGTGCAGTGTCCGGCGGTCACGAAGTAGCGGGCCCCGCCCTTGGTGACGTTGAAAGCCGCCGAGCAGCGGCTGCCGCCGCCGTAGATCGCTCCGCCGCCCAGCACCTCGCGGTGGAAGACGCCCGGTACGCGCTTGATGTCGACCGCGCCGCCGAGCCGTTCCGCGACGGCTTCGAGGCGGGCCATGTCCCGTGCGGAGACGGAGGAGTCGGCCTCGACGGCGACCCGGTTGGTGCGCGGGTCGACGCCCCAGGAGGTGCCGGTGATCTTGGCCTCGGCCTCCAGGGCCGCCATCGCGGCGTCCAGCTGGGCGGCGCTGCGGGCCACCCGGCGGACGGTGGCCCCGGCGGCGCGGGCCTGCTCCTCGGCCCGGTCGGTGGTGACGGTGACGACCAGCTTCCCGGTCTTCGCGTCGAGGTAGGCGCCGGCGGTGGCGGCCCCGAGCTGCCGTTCGACGGCGGCGTCGAGCGCGTACGCGGACGGGGCGGGGGTCGCCGGGGGAACGGGCGCCGCCGGGGCGTCGGCGGCGGTGGAGGGGGCGGCTCCGAGTCCGAGGGCGCCGGCGACGAGCAGCAGGGAAACACCGAGGCGCGCGCGGGAGTTGCGTCTCATGGGGGGCTCCTTCTGGGTGACGTGTGGGGACGTACCGAGAAGGAATTTGACATGCTCATTACCTAGTCCACAAGACCGCGTGCCCGGGACGCCGGAGGGCGGACAGCCGGTCCCGCTCAGCGGACACTGACCGGGACCGGTCCCGCTCCTGTCCGAAGCCCCGCTTCCCCCGGGCCTCCCCCACCGCGCACACTGCGGCCATGTCCGACACGACGCCCACGCCCCGGCAGTGGTCGCCCATCCACGGCGACCCGTACCGCCCCGCGCCCTACCGCCCCGAGCGGATCGCTCCGGAGGAGTCGCTCGCCCGCGCCGCCCGGCTGCGGGAGCGCATGGACGAGCGCAGGACCGTCCGCGCCTTCTCCCCCGACCCGGTCCCCGAGCAGGTGGTGCGCGACGCCATCGCGTGCGCGGCCACCGCCCCCTCCGGCGCGCACCAGCAGCCGTGGACCTTCGCCCTGGTCAAGGACCCCGAGGTCCGCCGCCGGATCCGGGAGGCCGCCGAGCACGAGGAGAAGGTGAGCTACGACGGGCGGCTCGGCGAGGAGTGGCTCGCGGCGCTGCGCCCGCTGGGCACGGACGCGGTGAAGGCCCATATGACGGACGCGCCGGCCCTGATCGTGGTGTTCCAGCAGCGCTACTGGCTGGGCGAGGACGGCACGAAGCGCAAGCACTACTACGGGGACGAGTCGGTCGGGATCGCGGTGGGCATGCTGCTCACCGCCCTGCACCTGTCCGGGCTCGCCGCGCTGATCCACACCCCGAGCCCGATGCGCTTCCTCGGCGAGGTCCTGAACCGGCCCGAGAACGAGAAGGCGTTCGCCGTGATCCCCGTCGGCTATCCCGCCGACGACTGCGAGGTCCCCGACCTGGTGCGCAAGTCGCTGGACCAGGTGCTGGTGGAGATCTGAGAAGCATCGGAGGAGCCTGGCCCTACCCCGGCCGGCCCCGCCCGGCCCCTCCTCGGGTTCGCCCGGCCCCGCCCGGCCCCGTCCGGCCCCGAGGACAGGAGACGACACATGGAAACCGCCCCCCGGCCGGCAGGGGGGCCGGTCGGGGGGCGGTGCTCTGGAGGGTCTTCCGTCGCCGGGAGACCCCGGGTCCGGGGCGTCGTGCTGCGGCGCCCCGGGAGGGCGTCAGCCCTGGTGGGGGTAGGTGTAGTCGGTCGGCGGGACCAGCGTCTCCTTGATGGCCCGGGTGAGGGTCCAGCGCTGGAGGTTCTGCGGGGCGCCCGCCTTGTCGCAGGTGCCGGAGGCACGGCCGCCGCCGAAGGGCTGCTGGCCGACGACGGCGCCGGTCGACTTGTCGTTGATGTAGAAGTTGCCCGCGGCGTAGCGGAGCTTGTCCATCGTGTACGCGGCCGCCGCGCGGTCGCCCGAGATGACCGAGCCGGTCAGCGCGTAGTCGGAGACCGACTCCATCTGCTCCAGCATGGCGTCGTACTTGTCGTCCTCGTAGACGTGGACCGCGAGGATCGGGCCGAAGTACTCGGTCGTGAAGACCTCGCTCTCGGCGTCGGAGCACTCGATGACGGTCGGACGGACGAAGTAGCCCACCGAGTCGTCGTAGGTGCCGCCCGCGACGACGGTGCACGCCGGATCGGACTTCGCACGGTCGATCGCGGCCTTGTTCTTGGCGAACGAACGCTCGTCGATGACGGCCCCGATGAAGTTCGTCAGGTCGGTGACGTCACCCATCGTGATCGAGTCGACCTCGGCCGCGAACTCCTCCTTGAAACCGGAGTTCCAGATGGAGGCCGGGACGTACGCCCGCGAGGACGCCGAGCACTTCTGGCCCTGGAACTCGAAAGAGCCGCGGGTCAGTGCGGTCTTCAGGACGGCGCGGTCGGCGCTGGGGTGCGCGACGACGAAGTCCTTGCCGCCGGTCTCGCCGACGAGCCGCGGGTAGGTGCGGTACTTGGCGATGTTGTTGCCGACCGTCTTCCACAGGTGCTGGAAGGTGGGGGTCGAGCCGGTGAAGTGGATGCCGGCCAGGTCGCGGTGGTTCAGCGCCACCTCGGAGACCGCGATGCCGTCGCCGGTGACCAGGTTGATGACGCCCTTGGGCAGCCCGGCCTCCTCCAGGAGCTGCATCAGCAGCACGGCGGCGTGGGTCTGCGTCGGGGACGGCTTCCACACCACGACGTTGCCCATGAGGGCGGGGGCGGTGGGGAGGTTGCCCGCGATGGCCGTGAAGTTGAACGGCGTGATCGCGTAGACGAAGCCCTCCAGCGGGCGGTGGTCCATGCGGTTCCACACACCCGGGGAGTTCGCCGGGGGCTGCTCGGCGAGGATCTGGCGCGCGTAGTGCACGTTGAAGCGCCAGAAGTCGATGAGCTCGCAGGGGGTGTCGATCTCGGCCTGCTGGGCGGTCTTGGACTGGCCGAGCATGGTGGAGGCGGCCAGCGTCTCGCGCCAGGGGCCGGCCAGCAGCTCCGCGGCGCGCAGGATGATCGCCGCGCGGTCGTCGAAGGCCATCGCGCGCCAGGCCGGAGCGGCGGCCAGGGCCGCGTCGATGGCGTCCTGGGCGTCCTGCTCGGTGGCGCCGGCGAAGGTGCCGATGACGGCCTGGTGGTTGTGCGGCTGTACGACGTCCACACGCTCGCCGCCGCCCATCCGCTTCTCGCCGCCGATGGTCATCGGCAGGTCGATCGGATTGTCGGCGAGCTCCTTGAGCTTCACCTCCAGGCGGGCGCGCTCCGGGGAGCCCGGGGCGTAGGAGTGAACCGGCTCGTTGACCGGCGCGGGGACCTGGGTGACGGCGTCCATGGTTGCCTTGTCTCCTTGGTGTCGGCGGGGATGGGTGGGTCGGCCGTGGCCGGTTCAGCCCCGGGTGGGGGCCGGGCGCTCAGCCCTTGGTGAGGATCGAGCGGCCGAAGAACAGCAGGTTGGCCGGCTTCTCCGCGAGGCGGCGCATGAAGTATCCGTACCAGTCGGTGCCGTACGCCGTGTAGACGCGCATCCGGTGGCCCTCGGCCGCGAGCCGGACGTGCTCGTCGCTGCGGATGCCGTACAGCATCTGGAACTCGTACTCATCCAGTTTGCGCCCGGCCTGGCGGCCCAGCTCCTGGGCGATGGCGATGAGACGGGGATCGTGGGACCCGATCATCGGGTAGCCCGCGCCCTCCATCAGGATCCGGGTGATGCGGACGTACGCCTTGTCGATCTCGGCCTTGTCCTGGTACGCGACGGAGGCGGGCTCCTTGTAGGCGCCCTTCACGATGCGTACGCGGCTGCCCGCGGCGGAGAGCCTGCGGGCGTCGTCCTCGGTGCGGAACAGGTAGGACTGGATGACGCAGCCGGTCTCCGGGTGGTCCTTCCGCAGCTCCTCGTGGATCGCGAACATCGAGTCGAGGGTGGTGTGGTCCTCGGCGTCCAGGGTGACCGTGGTGCCGATGGCGGCCGCCGCCTCGACGACCGGGCGCACGTTGGCGAGGGCCAGCTCGTGGCCGCCCTCCAGCGCTTGGCCGAACATGGACAGCTTGACGGACATCTCGGCGCGGGTGCCCAGGCCGAGGTCCTTCAGACGCCCGACGAGCTCCAGGTACGCGTCGCGGGCGGCCTCGGCCTGCGCGGGCGTGGTGATGTCCTCGCCGACGACGTCGAGCGTGACCTCCAGCCCCTTGTCCGCGGCGTCCTCCACGATCGGTACGACCTGGTCGACGGTCTCCCCGGCGATGAAGCGGTCGACGACCTGCTTGGTGCCGGGCGCGGCCGAGACGAACCGGCGCATCTTGTCGCTGCGTGATGCGGCGAGAATCACGGGACCCAGCACGGGGCACCTCCACGAATGTACGGACGAAGGGCCGTAACGGCACGAACATGAACGGACCGGTACGGCACGGATAACCACCGTGAAATCTAGGGACCGCTCCGATCCTGTGCCATCGACACCTGTCACGCATCCGTGGCCGCCATCTCAGACATCTGTCTGAAGAAGGGCGCGAAGGGGTGCAGAATGGCGGAGTGACAGGCGATTACCAGGAACTGGTCGACGAGATCTCGGCCCTCCTCGACGCCCCGGCCACCCTGGAGAACCGGGATTTCGGCCTGGTCGCCTTCGGAGCCCACGACAGCGACGACGACTCCGCGATGGACCCGGTCCGCACCCGGTCGATCCTGACCCGTCGCTCCACGCCCGCCGTGCGCGCCTGGTTCGAGGGGTTCGGCATCACCCGGGCGACCGGCCCCGTACGCATCCCCGCCGCCCCCGAGGCCGGGGTGTTCCGGGACCGCGTCTGCCTTCCCGTACGCCATCGAGGCGTCGTCCTCGGTTACGTCTGGCTGCTCGACGCCGACCCCGGCCCGGCCGACGAGCAGCTGGCCGCCGCGATGGAGGTCGCCGCCCGGATCGGGGCGCTGCTCTCCGACGAGGCACGGGCGGGCGCCGACCTGTCGCGGGAGTTCGGCGCGGTGCTCACGGCGGGCCCCGGCCGGCAGCGCGACACCGCCGTCGCCGCGCTGAGCGAGGCCCTGGGGCCGGACGCGGAGGGGCTGCACACGGTGGTCTGTGTGACCCCGTGGGGGGACGACACGCCCTCGGTACGGGGGGTGGGCTCGGCGGCCGCCCTGGCGACGGTCGCCGCGCCGGGGGGAGCCGGGCCGTCGTCGCTGGCCGCGCTCGTCCGGCTGCGCGCGCCGGACCGCCTCGATCCCGCCCTGAGCGCCGCGGACCGGTTGCGCACCGATGCCGGCCCGGCCGCCACCGGGGGGATCGCCACGCCGCGCCGGGGCCTGGACGAGCTGCCGGTCTCCTGGCGCGAGGCCACGGCGGCGGCCCGCGCGGCACGGGCCGAGACCCGCCTCGGCCCGGTCGCCCGGTGGTCGGCGATCGGCCCGTACCGTCTGCTGACCGCCCTCCCGGGCACCGGCGACGCCCCCGGGGACCCGGCGGTCGCCCCGCTGCTGACCTCGCCGCACCGGGAGCTGGCGCACACCGCCGAGGTGTTCCTGGACTGCGCGGGCCAGGCGGGCCGGACGGCCGCCGCGCTGGGCATCCACCGCCAGACGCTGTACTACCGCCTCTCCCGGATCCAGCAGATCACCGGCCTCGACCTGAACGACGGCGAGGACCGGCTGCTGCTGCACATGGCGGTGAAGCGGGCCCGGCTGTAGGGGGCCAGGGCCAGGATCGGCCGGGCCGTGCGACGGCGGGTCAGCCTGCCGGGGGTCGCCAGGCGGCTTCGGCGTCCTGGGCGGTCGGGAAGGTGGGGAAGACCTGGTCCAGGCCGACGATGCGGAAGATCCGGCTGACACGGTCGGGGACCGCGACCAGGACGATGCTCGCCTCGGCGGCGAGGGCGTGGTTGCGGGCGGCGATGAACACGGTGAGGCCGGTGGAGTCGCAGAAGGTGAGGGCGCCGAGGTCGAACACGAGCTGCTGGCCGGGGCTCAGGCCGAGAGCCGGCAGCGCGGCGCGGACCTCGGGTGTGGTGTGGTGGTCGAGGTCTCCGGTGAGTTCGATGACCGTACCGGCCGGGGTCGTGCGGGTGTTCATGGTCAGGTGCTTGGTCACTGCCGCTCTTCACTGGGGGGCCGGGGCACATGGATGGCCAGGATGGCGGTGTCGTCGTCGACGCCGGTGCCGAAGCTGTCGAGCAGGCCACGGACCGCGCTGACGGTGTCCGAGGCCGTGGTGGGGGCCAGGGCGCGGCCGAAGTCGAGAAAGGCGTCGTCGCCGTAGCGTTCTCCGTCACCGGCGGCGGCGTCGGTGTGCGCCTCGGTGAGGCCGTCGGTGTGCAGGAGGAGGGTGTCGCCGGGGGCGAGGTGGATGGTGGTGGTGGCGATGTGGGCGTTCGGCAGGACGCCGATGAGCTGTCCGCCGGGAGTGGGCAGGAAGTCGGCGGTGCCGTCGGCGCGCATCAGCAGGGCCGGGGGGTGGCCGCCGCTGGCCAGAGTGATCTGGAAGCCGCCGTGGAGGAGGTCCGGGGTGAGCAGGCCGAAGACGACGGTGCAGAACCGTGGGTCGGAGCCGTGGTACTCGTGGTTGAGGACCGTGTTGAGGTTGCCGAGGACGGCGACGGGGTCGGGGTCATAGACGGCCGCGGCGCGCAGGGTGTAGCGCGCCAGCGAGGTGACCGCCGCCGCGGCGGCTCCCTTGCCGCAGACATCGCCCAGGAACAGGCCCCAGGTACCGGCTGCCAGGGGGAAGAGGTCGTAGAAGTCGCCGCCGACCTCGTCGACGGAGGCAACGTGGTAGTACGCGGAGACGTCCAGGTCGGGCACGTTCGCCAGGACCGGCGGCAGCAGGCTCCTCTGCAGGGTCGTGGTCAGAGCCTGGAGGCGGTCGCGTTCCCGGTCGGCGGCCTGACGGGCGCGCAGCAGTTCGGTCTCGTATGCGCGACGGTCGCGGGCGTCGAAGACCGTGGTGCGGACCAGCAGCGGCTGTCCGTCGCTTCCCGTCTTGACCGTGGAGGTGACCAGGACCGGCAGTCGGGTGCCGTCGGCGGCCTTCATCTCCAGGGCGATGCCGCTGATCTCCCCCTGCATCCGCAGCATGGGGGCGAAGTGCGTCTCGTGGTAGAGCCGGCCGCCGACGGTGAGCAGGTCGGAGAAGTGCTTGCGGCCGACCAGGTCCTCGCGACGGTAGCCGAGCCAGTCCAGGAGGGTGGTGTTGGCCTTCGCGATCCGGCCGTCGAGCAGGGTGGAGAGGTAGCCGCAGGGCGCGTGCTCGTACAGGTCCTCGGCGCTGTCCTCCAGCAGCGCGGAGAACTGTGCCCGGTCGTCCACCGGCCCCTCGTCCCTCGTTCCACCGTGTTCCTCGTCGTCGGTCCTGCTCATCAAAGTGTGTCTCCCGCGAAGGCGGCGATCGCCGCGGCGGTCTCCTCGGGGGCGGCGAGCTGGGGGCAGTGCCCGGTGGCCTCCAACGTGACCAGCCGACTGCCCGGTATCCGTGCGTGCACGAAGGCGCCGACCTCGGGCGGGGCGATCGCGTCGCTGGAGCACTGGGCGACCAGGGTGGGCACAGTCACCTTGCCGAGGTCGGCGCGGTTGTCGGACAGGAACGTCACGCGGGCGAAAGCCCTGGCGATCTCCGGATCGGTACGGCAGAAACTGCTCGTGAGCTCCTCGCCCAACTGGGGGCGTTCCGGGTTCCCCATGATGACCGGGGCCATCGCACCCGACCAGCCCAGGTAGTTGGCGTCGAGCGACTCCAGGAGCTCGTCGATGTCCTCGGCGCTGAACCCGCCCCGGTAACCGGTGGCGGGGTCGTCGATGAAGCAGGGTGAGGGGGCCAGCAGCACGAGACCGGCGAACGCCTCGGGCTCCTTCGCGGCGGCCAGCACGCCCATCATCGCGCTCACCGAGTGCCCGACGAACACCACCGGGCCCAGCGCCAGCTCCCGGCACAGCTCCAGGAGGTCGGCGACGTACCCGTCCAGGGTCGAGTACCGCTCCGGGCTCCACGCCGACAGATCCGAGTTCCCCGAGCCGACGTGGTCGAAGAGGACCACGGTGAAGTGGCGCTCCAGCTCGGGCACCACGAGACGCCACATGTTCTGGTCGCACCCGAACCCGTGCGCGAGCATCACCACCGGCCCGTCGGCGCGGCCGCTCACCCTCACGTGGTTCCTGCTCAGCACGTCCATGCCGCACATCCTCGCAGACCGCCCCGAACCGCCCGGTCCGCTACCGCTGTGCGACGCCTCCCCCCTGCCCGTCAGGGCGGCCCGCCCCAAGGGGGTGCCGGGCGGGCCCGGCCGGCGGAGGGACCGGCGGGCCCGGCCGGAGGGGCGTCCGGAAGGCCGGTCCTTCACTTGCCGAAGCGGCGTTCCCGGTTCGCGTACGAGCGCAGCGCGCGCAGGAAGTCCACGTGCCGGAAGGCCGGCCAGTAGCAGTCCACCCAGTGCATCTCGGCGTAGGCGGACTGCCAGAGGAGGAAGCCGGACAGCCTCTGCTCCCCGGAGGTGCGGATGATGAAGTCGGTGTGGTCGGCGACGGGTGAGTACAGGTGCCGGGAGATGTCGTCGATGGCGAACCGGGCGGCCAGTTCGGCCGCGTCGCCGCCGGCCGCGATGTGCTCCTCGAAGGCGCTCTTCACGGCGTCGACGATCTCGCGCCGGCCGCCGTAGCCGACCGCCACGTCCACCTTGAGGCCGCCGCGCCCGGCCGTGGCTGCGGTGGCCTCCTTGAACACCCGGGCGCTGGCGCCGGGCAGCATGTCGAGCGAGCCGATCGCCCGGACCTCCCAGTCGCGGCCCTCGGCGGTGATGTCCCGGACGGTCTCCTCGATGACCTCGATCAGCGGGCCGAGCTCTTCGGCGGGGCGGCCCAGGTTGTCGTCGGAGAGCATGAAGAGGGTCACGTGCTCGATCCCGGCGGCCGTGCACCAGCCCAGGAACGTGGTGACCTTGGCGCCGCCCGCCCGGTAGCCCTCCCGGACGTCCGTGTGCCCGGCCTTCCGGGCCCAGCGCCGGTTGCCGTCGACCATGATTCCGACGTGCTGGGGGCGCGGCAGGCCCACCAGGGTGGCGGCGAGCCGACGCTCGTACACCGCTTCGATCGGCCGTCGGAGGAACAGGGGAAGCAGCTTCATGGACCCACTCCATCACAGGACCGCCCGTGCCGGAGGACCCCGCCGACGGTCCCGGGCGCCTCCGGCCCGTTCCGGCCGGTCCTCACAACGGGCTCTCCCCGTCGTCCGGTTCGGTGATCGGGCGGTCGCTGACCAGGGCGGCCAGCACCAGCGGCGCGTCGCCGTCGCTGTGCCCCACGGTCAGGGCGGCCCACCGGCCGTCGGGGGCGAGAGGCCCCCAGACCACCAGATCTCCGTACAGATCCGCGGTGAACAGCGCCTCGAACAAAGGCTCCACGGGCGTCCCGGCCTGCCACCGCAGCAGCGCCACGTGCAACCGCACCGGCCGGTGCGGGACCCAGTGGTCGTCCAACGCCCGTGCCAGCACCGCCAGATGGCCCTCGGCGGCTTCCACGGCTTCGTTCCACTCGGGGGCGTACACACCGGTGAGGGAGTGGCCCTCCCAGAGCGGCACGATCCGGAAGCCCTCCCCGACGGTGACCGTCCACTCGCCGGTGGCCGGGTCGCCCTCGGCGGCGGTGGGGCCGGCCGCCGGTACGGGGGCGGCGAGGAGCGCGGTCACCTCGGCCGCCGCGCGCTCGGCGTCGAACTCCTCGCCCGCGCGGGAGGTCACAGGACCGCCCGGTCCATCGGGCGGGGCAGCGGAGCCAACGCCCCCGCCTCGCGCAGCCGCTGGTACACCCGCACCACGCCCGCACTGTCGCCCGGGGCCGCGATGCTCAGCAACGCCCCGCCGCCGGGCAGAGGTTCGCGGACCACCTCCAGTCCTTCGGGGACGAGGGCGGCGCGGGCCGGGGAGAGGTAGCCGGCCCGGCCGACGACCGGGTCGCCGACGGAGTAGCCCGCGTCGTCCTCCAGCGCGTCCAGCACGTCGTCGTCGCTCACGTCGCCGAAGTCCGGTTCCCACACCCGGGCGACGAGCGACAGGAGCGCCTCCTCGGGGACCACGGCCTCGTCCGGGGCGTGGAGGATGATCGCGAGCGACTGGAGCAGGAACTCCGGCGCCCCGCCGGCCACTCCGCTGACCTCGGCCTCCCAGCCGCGCGCCCCGGTGCCGACGAGCCGCAGCCCGGTGCCGGTGAGGTCCGACCAGTCGGCCGCGCTCTGGGCGGCGCGGAGCGCGCCGAACAGGGCGTCCCCGTCGGGGGTGAACGCGGTGGCGGGGCCGTTCCCGTGGACCTGACTCCAGGCGTCGGCCGCCTGCGGGACCAGCTCGGCGAGCCCGTCGAGGGTCCGCAGCCAACGGTCGGCAAGCGCCTCGGCCGGCTCCGGCCGGGGACCCCAGAAGCCCCGCACTACACGTCGCATGCTCGTCTCTCCTCCGTCGGCCGGCCCACAGCGCGCGGTCCCCCGGCCGGACGGCGGCCGGGATCACCACGCGTGCAGGCTACAAGGCTCCCCCGGGACGAGGACGGCTTGCGTCCCGGCGCGCGGCCTACTCGTCGAACGCCCCCGGCTTCCTGGTGCTGTCGTTGGGCTTCGTCGGGCTGTGGACCACCTTGACCGGCAGCCCTTCGTCCCGGAACGCCTTGCGGGCGGCCTTGGCCACCTCCGGGTCGGAGAAGTGCCACTCCACGCTCCGGCCGCCGGACGCCTCCACCTGGGAGCGGGCCTCGGTGACGAACTTGTCCTTGCCCGAGGGGGTAAGGGCGCCGCTGTCGGACTGGGACAGATAGCTGTCGTAGCCGTTCTTGGCCTCCAGGAACGTCTGCCGGGAGGAGTCCCAGCCGTCGTACTCCACCGCCGGCTTACCCTCCCGGGGGTGCGGCACGACGTACTCCTGGCCCCGGTTGGTACCGGTCACCTGCTCCTGGTAGCGCAGCCAGGACTCGTTCTTCCAGTTGGGCGCGGGGTTGCGGTCCCGGCTCGCCCAGTAGCCGTCGCCCGCGTCGGCGTCCCCGAGCGTACGGTCCTTGAGGTCGTCGGCCCAGGACGGCGGGTTGTAGTTGCGCGGGTCGGAGGTGTCGTTGCGCTGCGCCTGCGGGTACTGCTTCTTGTCCACCTCCGCCTTTCGTGCCCGCTCGGGCTCCTCCAGCCTCTTCCGCTCCAGGTGGGCGGTCCGCTCGGCTGCCCGCGCCCGGGCGGCGGCAGCCTTGGCCGCCTCGTCGCACCCGCCGTCTCCGAGCACGATCCGGTCCGGGGAGCCGCCCGCCAGCACTCCGGTGCCGGCGCCCGGGACACCGGTGGCCCCGCCCTCGCCGTACCGCACGCGCGGCGGGCCCGAGGCGATGGCGCAGCCGGTGCGGCGGGCCGCGTCCTCGGCGGTGTCCGCCGCGTCGTCGGCCTCCTTCGCCGCCTTCCGCACGCCGTCGAGATCGCCGGCCTCCGCCGCCTTACGGGCCCTGCGGGCCGCCGCCCCCGCATCGTCCGCGGCCCTCGCCACGGCTCCGGCGGCCTTGCCCAGCGCACCGAGCTTGCCGACCTTGCCGACGACCTTCCCGACGTTGTAGCCGGGGATGAAGATCGAGCCGACGTTCCAGATCACGTCGGTGACGGCCCGGGTCTTCTCGCCGTTGTTCCAGCGCTCGCGGACCTCGTCCCCGACGAACACGTCGTCGCCGACCGTGACCACGGTGCCGACGGACGCCTTGCCCCAGTCCAGGAGCGCGCCCAGGTAGTCGCCGTCCGCCCACTTGTCGCCGGCGCCCGCGGAGTCCTTCGTCCACTGGTCGCCGAGCTGCCGGCCGTAGTCGGCCAGGCCCGACCAGGTCTCCGGCTTGAACAGGTCGATGATCCCGGTGATGTCGCCCCAGAGCCCGTCGACCACGAGGCCCTTGACGACCTGCGTCGTACGGTCCCAGGCGCAGCCGAAGAAGCCCCAGCCGCCGCAGTCCTCCTGCTCCTCGGCCTGCTCGCCGCCGCCCTCGCCCTCACCGTCGTCGGACGCCTGTACGTCGTGGGCGGCCTCGGGCTCCTCGTTGTCGTCGGGGAAGGTGTCCGCGCCGGTGCCGGGGCGGCCTGTGTCGTCGGGGCCTCCCGTGCCGCCGCCGGTCGTGGTCGAGCCCTCGGATCCGCCCGAGCCCTCGGTGCCTCCGGTGCCCTCGGTGCCGCCCGGGCCTCCGGTGGAGCCGGTGCCTCCCGTACCGCCGGTGGCGTCACCGCCGGTGGCCCCGTCCGTGGACCCTCCGGTGACGCCTCCCGTGGTCGTCGAACCGCCGTCGGCTCCCCCGTCCGTACCGCCGTCGGCCCCTCCGTCCGCGCTCCCCGACGTACCGCCGTCGGCCCCTGCGTCCGTACCTCCGTCGGCTCCCCCCTCCATACCGCCGCCCGTACCGCCGCCCGGGCCGTCGCCCGCCTCGACGGAGCCGCTGCCCGGGGAGACCGGGCAGGAGCTGCCGGTCAGCGAGCAGATCGCGGACTGGAGGCCCTCGGTGATCCGGCCGCCGAGGCCGCCCACGGTCAGGGCCCCGATCAGCGCGACGACGATCAGGACCAGGCCCAGGTACTCCAGGGCGGTCTGCCCCCGGTCCCGCTTCCAGGTGATCATGTGCGGGAGCGAGAACTTCGGCGGCTGTCCCCGTTCGCCGGGCGGCAGCCGGAACCACGCCCGGCTCCCCGCGCGGCTGATCAGGACGGTGATCAGGATCGGCAGGACCAGCTGGGTCAGCCCGTCCGGCGACCCGCCCCCGAGGTTGGCGAGGCCCCCGAGGATCAGCCACACCTGTACGGCGACGATGCCCCACCGCACACGCGCGCCGCCGGTCCTGACGTGCCGGGCCAGCAGCGCCGCGAGCACCCCGGGCGCGGAGGCGTACAGCAGGATGCCGAGCACCTCGGCGCCCATCGCGTCCGCGGCGAGGGCCGAGCCGGAGAGGCCGACCGCCCCCAGCACCGTCGCCCCGAACAGCACGAGGAGCAGCACGCGGACCAGGACGAGCGGGCGCGGGAGTTCACGCCGCGGGGCGGCGGCCGGAGCAGGGCCTCCCGCTACGGGTATGCCACCGACAGCAGACATACGTGATCCGACCCCCGGCGCCCATGAGTGACATGACAACCGGTCACCCTAGGGGCGGGGACCCGCTCACGTCGTGGGCCCCAGGACCCAACCCCGGGCCCACCCGGAGGGGTTGACCGGGCCGCGGAAAGCGACGTACCCGGCGGCGGGGCCGCTGGTACGGAACGAGCGGGCCTGCTACCGGGTACGGAGCGGGGTCGTGCGGCTGTGCGCCCGCGTCGGCCGGTGAGCCTCATCGACGCTTCCGCGTCAGCCGGTGAGGCTCACCAACGTGTCCGCGTCAGCCGGTGAGGCTCACCAACGTGTCCGCGTCAGTCGGTGAGGTTCACCGAGCGGGCCGAGGACGCGCCGATCTCCTCGGCGATCTCGGTCAGCACCGGCTGGGGGACGGTGTCGTCGACGGTGAGGACGACGAGCGCCTCGCCGCCCACGGCGGCCCGGGACACCTGCATGCCCGCGATGTTCAGCCCGGCCTCGCCGAGGATCTTGCCGACCGCGCCCACCACACCGGGACGGTCCTGGTAGCGCAGGACGACCATGTGGTCGGCGAGCGCCAGATCGACGTCGTGCTCACCGATGGCGACGATCTTCTGGAGGTTCTTCGGGCCGGCCAGCGTGCCGGAGACCGCGACCTCCTGGCCGTCGGAGAGCGTGCCGCGCACGGTGACCACGTTGCGGTGGTCGGGCGACTCGGAGCTGGTGGTGAGGCGGACCTCCACACCGCGCTCCTGTGCGAACAGCGGGGCGTTCACATAGGAGACGGTCTCGTCGACGACGTCCTCGAAGACGCCCTTGAGCGCGGAGAGCTCCAGCACCTTGACGTCGTGCTGGGTGATCTCGCCGTACACCTCGACGTCGAGCCGGGCCGCGACCTCGCCCGCGAGCGCGGTGAAGATCCGGCCGAGCTTCTCGGCGAGCGGCAGGCCGGGGCGTACGTCCTCGGCGATGACGCCGCCCTGGACGTTGACCGCGTCCGGGACCAGCTCGCCGGCCAGGGCGAGGCGGACGGACTTGGCGACCGCGATGCCCGCCTTCTCCTGCGCCTCGTCGGTGGAGGCGCCGAGGTGCGGGGTGCAGACGACCTGGTCGAACTGGAACAGCGGGGAGTCCGTGCAGGGCTCCTTCGCGTACACGTCGAGGCCGGCGCCCGCGACGCGGCCCTCCTTCAGCGCGGAGGCCAGGGCCTCCTCGTCGACGATCCCGCCGCGCGCGGCGTTGACGATGCGGACCGAGGGCTTCACCTTGTGCAGCGCCTCGTCACCGATGAGACCGAGGGTCTCGGGGGTCTTGGGCAGGTGCACCGTGATGAAGTCCGCGACCTCCAGCAGCTCGTCCAGGCTGAGGAGCTTGACGCCCATCTGCGCGGCGCGGGCCGGCTGGACGTAGGGGTCGTAGGCGACGATCTTCATGCCGAAGGCCGACATGCGCTGGGCCACCAGGACGCCGATGCGGCCGAGGCCGACGACGCCGAGGACCTTCTCGCTGAGCTCGACCCCGGTGTACTTGGAGCGCTTCCACTCACCGTTCTTGAGCGCGGTGTTGGCCTGCGGGATGTTGCGCGCGGTGGCTACCAGCAGACCGCAGGCCAGCTCGGCCGCGGTGACGATGTTGGAGGTGGGGGCGTTGACGACCATCACGCCGGCCTTGGTGGCCGAGGAGACGTCGACGTTGTCAAGACCGACGCCGGCGCGGGCCACGACCCGGAGCTTCTTGGCGGCGGCGATGGCCTCGGCGTCGACCTTGGTGGCGGAGCGCACCAGGATGGCGTCGACGTCGACGATCGCGGGGAGAAGCTCGGCGCGGTCCGCGCCGTTGCAGTGCCGGATCTCGAAATCCGGACCCAGGGCGTCGACCGTTGCGGGCGACAGCTCTTCAGCGATGAGTACGACAGGTTTCGAGCTCACGTGAGTCCTCACAAGTCCAGTGCGGACGGCCGTCCCGACGGCCGCAGGCGGTGGAGGGGCTAGCCGCGTGGAGACGCACGACACTGTGGGCCCTGACGCGTGTATCTGTGGAGAAGTGTAGTCATGCGACGCGCCTCGTACCGCGCCCCGGTGGAAGGATCACCCGCACGAGGGTGGACGTGGTGTACACCCGTACGGAAGTGCCCCTCCGGTACCCCCGTACGGAGCGGCTTCTCCGGTTCACCGCGGAGCGGGGCGGGTCCTTCGCGGACCCGCCCCGCTCCCCCGAGGCCTAGGCCTCTTCGTCGTTCACCCAGCTCATGAGCTTGCGCAGCTCACGGCCCGTGGTCTCCAGCAGATGGTCGCTGTCGGCCTTCTTGTACTCGTTGTACTTGGGCAGACCGTTGTGGTACTCCGCCATCCACGCGTTGGCGAAGGTGCCGTCCTGGATCTCGGTGAGGACCTTCTTCATCTCGGCCTTGGTGTCGGCCGTGATGATGCGCGGGCCGGTGACGTAGTCGCCCCACTCGGCGGTCTCCGAGATGGACCAGCGCATCTTGTCCAGGCCGCCCTCGTACATGAGGTCGACGATGAGCTTCAGCTCGTGCAGGCACTCGAAGTACGCGATCTCGGGCTGGTATCCGGCCTCGGTCAGCGTCTCGAAACCGGCCTTGACCAGGGCGGCGGTGCCACCGCAGAGGACGGCCTGCTCACCGAACAGGTCGGTCTCGGTCTCCTCGGTGAAGGTCGTCTTGATGACGCCGGCGCGGGTGCCGCCGATGCCCTTGGCGTACGAGAGGGCGAGCTCCAGGCCCTTGCCCGAGGCGTCCTGCTCGACGGCCACGATGCAGGGAACGCCGCGGCCCTCCTCGTACTGACGGCGGACCAGGTGGCCGGGGCCCTTGGGGGCGACCATGCAGACGTCGACGCCGGCCGGCGGCTTGATGAAGCCGAAGCGGATGTTCAGGCCGTGGCCGAAGAACAGCGCGTCGCCGTCCTTGAGGTTGTCCTTGACGGACTCCTCGTAGACCTGGGCCTGGATCGGGTCCGGGACGAGGATCATGATGACGTCGGCCTCGGCGGCGGCCTCGGCCGGGGTCACCACGCGCAGGCCCTGTTCCTCGGCCTTGGCCTTGGACTTCGAGCCCTCGTGCAGACCGACGCGGACGTCGACGCCGGAGTCGCGGAGCGACAGCGCGTGGGCGTGGCCCTGGCTGCCGTATCCGAGAACCGCGACCTTGCGGCCCTGGATGATGGACAGGTCGGCATCGTCGTCGTAGAACAGCTCGGCCACTGGGTCTTCTCCTTGGTGTGCAGGTGTTGCGTCCCACCGTACGGCGGGGGCGTCGGGTACGTGATCGGGTCTCGCCATGCGAGCGGCGCGGGGGCCGCTCCCCGTTCCGCCTAGGCGGAGCGGTCGAGGGCGCGCAGGGACCGGTCGGTGATCGAGCGCGCGCCGCGCCCTATGGCGATGGTGCCGGACTGGACGAGCTCCTTGATGCCGTACTGCTCCAGCATCTTGAGCATCGCCTCCAGCTTGTCGGCCCCTCCGGTCGCCTCGATCGTGACGGCCTCCGGGGAGACGTCGACGGTCTTGGCGCGGAACAGCTGGACGATCTCGACGATCTGGGAGCGGGTCTCGCTGTCGGCGCGGACCTTCACCAGGACGAGCTCCCGCTGGATCGCGGCGGCGGGCTCGAGTTCGACGATCTTCAGGACGTTGACCAGCTTGTTGAGCTGCTTGGTCACCTGCTCCAGGGGCAGGCCCTCGACATTCACGACGATGGTGATGCGGGAGATGTCGGGGTGCTCGGTGGTACCGACCGCGAGCGAGTCGATGTTGAAGCCGCGTCGGGAGAACAGCGCGGTGATCCGGGCGAGGACACCGGGCTTGTTCTCGACCAGGACGGAGAGCGTGTGCTTTTCGGACATGGAGTCGGTCTCTCTCTGTCTCTCAGTCGTCTTCGTTGTCGCCGAAGTCGGGGCGGACGCCGCGGGCGGCCTGGACCTCGTCGTTGGAGGTGCCCGCCGCGACCATCGGCCAGACCATGGCGTCCTCGTGGACGATGAAGTCGATCACGACGGGGCGGTCGTTGATGGAGTTGGCCTCTTCGATGACCTTGTCCAGGTCGGCCGGGTCCTCGCAGCGGATGGCGTAGCAGCCCATGGCCTCGGACAGCTTGACGAAGTCCGGGACGCGGGTGCCCTTGGCCGGGACGCCGTCCGTGTCCGCGCCGGAGTGCAGCACGGTGTTGGAGTAGCGCTGGTTGTAGAAGAGGGTCTGCCACTGGCGGACCATCCCGAGCGCGCCGTTGTTGATGACGGCGACCTTGATCGGGATGTTGTTGAGCGCGCAGGTGGTCAGTTCCTGGTTGGTCATCTGGAAGCAGCCGTCGCCGTCGATGGCCCAGACCGTGCGGTCGGGCATGCCGGCCTTCGCGCCCATGGCGGCCGGGACCGCGTAGCCCATCGTTCCGGCGCCGCCGCTGTTGAGCCAGGTGGCGGGCTGCTCGTAGTCGATGAAGTGGGAGGCCCACATCTGGTGCTGGCCGACGCCGGCCGCGAAGATCGTGCCCTCGGGGGCGAGCTCGCCGATGCGCTGGATGACCTGCTGCGGGGAGAGGCTGCCGTCCTCGGGCAGGTCGTAGCCGAGCGGGTAGGTCTCGCGCCAGCGGTTGAGGTCCTTCCACCAGGCGGTGTAGTCGCCGGTGTTGCCGTCGGTGTGCTCGGCCTGGACGGCCTGGACCAGGTCGGCCAGGACCTCACGGGCGTCGCCGACGATGGGGACGTCCGCGGTGCGGTTCTTGCCGATCTCGGCCGGGTCGATGTCGGCGTGGACGATCTTGGCGTACGGGGCGAAGCTGTCCAGCTTGCCGGTGACGCGGTCGTCGAAGCGGGCTCCGAGGGCGACGATCAGGTCGGCCTTCTGCAGCGCGGTGACGGCGGTGACCGCGCCGTGCATGCCCGGCATCCCCACGTGCAGCGGGTGGCTGTCGGGGAAGGATCCGAGCGCCATCAGGGTGGTGGTGACGGGCGCTCCGGTCAGCTCCGCGAGGACCTTCAGCTCGGCGGTGGCGCCGGCCTTCATGACGCCGCCGCCGACGTAGAGCACGGGGCGCCTGGCCTGGGTGATCAGCTTCGCGGCCTCGCGGATCTGCTTGGCGTGCGGCTTGGTCACCGGGCGGTAGCCGGGCAGGTCCTGGGTGGGCGGCCAGCTGAACGTGGTCTTCGCCTGGAGGGCGTCCTTGGCGATGTCGACGAGGACCGGTCCGGGGCGGCCGGTGGAGGCGATGTGGAAGGCCTCGGCGATGGTGTGCGGGATGTCCTCGGCCTTGGTGACCAGGAAGTTGTGCTTGGTGATCGGCATCGTGATGCCGCAGATGTCGGCTTCCTGGAAGGCGTCGGTGCCGATGGCCTTGGCGGCGACCTGGCCGGTGATCGCGACGAGCGGCACGGAGTCCATGTGTGCGTCGGCGATCGGGGTGACCAGGTTGGTGGCGCCGGGGCCCGAGGTGGCCATGCAGACGCCGACCTTGCCGGTGGCCTGCGCGTACCCGGTGGCGGCGTGGCCGGCGCCCTGCTCGTGGCGGACCAGGACGTGACGGACCCGGGTGGAGTCCATCATCGGGTCGTAGGCGGGGAGGATCGCGCCGCCGGGAATGCCGAATACCGTGTCGGCGCCGACTTCCTCGAGAGAACGGATGAGGGACTGCGCGCCCGTGACGTGCTCAACGGTGACGGACGGCTGTCCGCCGTTACGGGCGCGCGGCTGCGGGTGGTGGGCCCCGGTGGCCTGCTCGGTCATCGGCATTCTCTTCTCGAAGCTGAGGTTTTTCGCGGGTGTTTTGCAGCGGTTTGAGCGGTGTCAGTGCAACAAAAAACCCCTCGTGCCGTGAGGCAAGCGAGGGGAGCGCGCCGGGTGCGGTCGCAGAGTGTCGTGGAGTGACTCTGCTTCAGCCGACGCGCTTTCCAAGTACGAGAATTCGGGTGCGCATGGCATTGACCCTCTCTCCGGCACGCATGACGTGTCAAGTGGGTGGGACGGGCGTCTCAGCATGTGATCCGGTGAGCAGGGGAATCGAGCCGCCCGCCATCACCGGCCGGGGGCTGGGGATGCTCGGTACGGGGAACTCCCCCCGGACCAGGGCGCGTCGCAGCCGGTACTCGTCGAGCGGGCCCGAGAAGGCCATCCCCTGGCCGTGAGTGCACCCCATGGCGCGCAGGGCGAGCACTTGCTCGGGGACGTCGACGCCGTCGGCGACGGACTGGAGACCGAGGTCGCAGGCGATCCGCAGGAGACCGCTGGTGATCTTGTGCAGCCTGGCCGACTCGACCACCCCCTCGACCAGGTTCCGGTCGAGCTTCAGTACGTCGATGGGGAGCCGGCGCAGCGCGTTGATCGCCGCGAAGCCGCTGCCGAAGCCGTCGAGCGCGATCCGTACACCGAGGCGGCGCAGGGCCACGAGGCGCTGCTCCAGGGCGTCGAAGGAGACACGCGGGTCGCTGTCGGCCACCTCGATCATCAGGGCGCCCGAGGGCAGGCCGTGGCGGGTCAGCAGCGCCTCGATGGAGCCGGGGGGCTCGGCCGCCTCCAGCAGCCGGGCGGCGGAGAGCCGGACGGAGACGGCGACGGGGTGCCCGGCCCTGGCCCGGTCGGCGGCCTGGGCCACCGCCTCCTCCAGGAGCCAGCGGCCGAGCTCGGCGGTGCGGTCGTCGTCGCCGGAGACCCGGAGGAACTCGGCGGGGGTGAACAGGATGCCCTGGGCGGACCGCCAGCGGGCCTGTGCGGCGACGGCCGCGACGGACCCGCTGGCGAGATGGACGACGGGCTGGTGGAGCAGGGCGAACTCGCCCTCGCGCAGGGCGGTGCGCAGCCGGGTGGCCAGCTCGGAGCGGCGTACGACGTCGGCCTGCATCTGCGGGGCGTACAGCTCGACCCGGTCCTTGCCGCCGGCCTTGGCGCGGTACATCGCGAGGTCCGCGTTGCGCATGAGGTCGGTGGGGCTGATGGCGGGCTCGGCGAAGGCCACGCCGATGGAGGCGGCCACCCGGACCTCGCTGGGGCCGATCCGGTAGGGCTGGGAGAGGGTGAGGCGCAGCCGGTCGGCGATCTCGTGGACCTGGTACTCCCGGGCGCCCTGGTCGCGGGTGCCGTCGCCCATGATGAGCGCGGCGAACTCGTCGCCGCCGAGCCTCGCCGCGGTGTCGCCGGCCCGGACGGAGTCCTGGAGGCGGCGGCCGGCCTGGACGAGGAGTTCGTCGCCCGCCTGGTGGCCGATGGTGTCGTTGACCGCCTTGAAGCCGTCGAGGTCGATGAAGAGGACCGCGGTGCCGGGGTCGCCCGAGCGGCGGCCGCCGAGGGCCTGTCGGACCCGGGCGGTGAACAGGGCCCGGTTGGGCAGGTCGGTGAGCGGGTCGTGCTCGGCGTTGTGCTGCAACTGGGCCTGGAGCCTGACCCGTTCGGTGACGTCCCGGCTGTTGAGGAGGAGGCCGCCCTGGTGGCGGTTGACGGTGGACTCGACGTGGAGCCAGTCACCCGCGCCCGAGCGGAAGCGGCACTCGATGCGGGTGGTGGGCTCCTCGTGCGGCGGTGCGGCCAGGAAGCGTCGCACCTCGTGGACGAACCGGCCGAGGTCGTCGGGGTGGATGATCGAGGACAGCTCGGAGCCGACGAGGCCCTCCGCCTCGCGCCCGTAGACCCCGGCGGCGGCGGGGCTGACGTAGCGCAGGGTGCCGTTGGGCGCGGCGATCATGATGACGTCGCTGGAGCCCTGCACCAGGGAGCGGAAGTGGTTCTCCTTCTGGGCCAGCTCCTGGGTGAGGGAGATGTTGTCGAGGAGCATGATGCCCTGCCGGACGACCAGGGCCAGGACGACGGTGCAGCCGGTGAAGATGACGACGTGGTCCACCCGGCGGCCGTCGACCACGTTGTACAGGATGCCCAGGGTGCAGACGGCGGCGGCGAGATACGGGGTCAGGGCGGCCAGCGAGCCGGCGATCGGGCGGCTGGCGATGGCGCGCGGCGGCCCGGGGCGGGCGGACGGCCCGGCCCCGCTCCGGGCGCCCCAGGGGGCGTAGGCGAGGAGCAGCGAACCGGCGAACCAGCCGGCGTCGAGGAGTTGGCCCGAGTGGTAGGTGGAGCGCAGCAGCGGCGAGGTGAACACCGCGTCGCTCAGCACGGTGAGCGCGAGGGCGGCGATGGCGGTGTTCACCGCGGTGCGGTTCACGCCCGCCCGGCGGAAGTGCAGGGCGAGCACCATCGAGACGAGCACGATGTCGAGCAGCGGGTAGGCCAGCGCGAGGGCCGCGGGCGCGACGCTGGTGTCCTGGACCCCCGCCAGCTGCGCGGTGTGCGCGAGGGCGAGGCTCCAGGCGAGCGTCAGCAGGGAGCCGCCGATCAGCCAGGCGTCCAGGGCCAGGCACACCCAGCCCGCGCGGGTGACGGGCCGTTTGGCGAGCACGAGCAGTCCGACGATGGCGGGCGGCGCGAAGCAGAGGAAGAAGACGTCGGCGAGGGAGGGTGTGGGCACGGCGACGCCGAGGATCACCTCGTACCAGCCCCAGACTGCGTTTCCGCAGGCCGCCATGGCGGAGGAGAGCGAGAACAGCAGCCAGGCGGGGCGCAGCCGGCCCCTGACCGCCCGTGCGTAGAGGAAGCAGGAGACGGCGGCGACCAGGGCCGCCGCGGCGAGACCGAAGTCCCCCATGATGACGGCGACCCGCGGTGAGCCCCAGCCGAGGGCGGCGCCCACCGAATATCCGGCGCAGACGACGCCGAGCAGGATCCTGGACCGCAGTCCCGTGGTGCCGGTGGCGGACCGCGGGGCGAGCAGGGCCCCCAGCGCGCTCACCGGAGGGCTCCCCGCCCCGGGCCCGCCGGGCAGGCGCTCCCCGGCGCCCGGCTCCTCGGCGTACGGCACCGAGAGGCCAGGCACTGGGGAGCCAGGCGCTGAGGTACGCGGCGCCGAGGCGCCCGGCCCTTGGCGGGGGCTCTCCGGCGCCGCTCGCTCCGGCCCGGCCGCGGCGGCTTCGGCGTTGCCGGGCCGGGGCAGGAATCCGGCCACCGACGGGTGCTGTGCTCCGTCGGCGCGGGCGGCCGCAACCGTCCGCTCGTCCGCGTCGGATCGTCTCTCCATGGCCAGCACATCGCCCGTCGCCCCCTCGCGTTCCGGTGCTCCCCCCGCGCCGTCCCTTCCACGGCGCAGCCCCCCGGATCGGACGATACACCAGATCCGTCACTCAGGGCCATAGATTCTCTACGCTCCGTGACGAAGTGCGAGGTGGGCGGCACCGCGTGCATCCGGACCGCCCCGTAGCGTGGCCGCCGCGGCGGGGTCAGCCGGTGGTGGTCACGACGTTGCGCACCGGCTCTCCGGCGGCGAACCGGGTGAGCTGTGCGGCCAGCAGCCGCTTGGCACGCGGTTCGAAGGCCGAGGTGCTGCCGCCCACGTGCGGCGTGATCAAGACATTCGGAGCATGCCAGAGAGGATGGCCCTCGGGCAGGGGTTCCGGGTCGGTCACATCCAGTGCGGCCCGCAGTAGTCCGGATTCGAGTTCGGACAGCAGGGCCTTGGTGTCGACGACCGGGCCGCGGGCGACGTTGACGAGGAGGGCCCCGTCGGGCATCGCGGCGAGGAAGTCGGCGCCCACCAGCCCCTGCGTGGACGGGTTCAGCGGAGTGGAGAGGATCACGACGTCGGCCTCGGGCAGCAGGGCGGGCAGATCGTCGAGCGTCTGTACGGGACCGCGTGCGGTGGTCCGCGCGGAGCGCGCGACGCGCGCCACCCGCGCGCACTCGAAGGGGGCGAGCCGGTCCTCGATGGCCGAGCCGATGGATCCGTACCCCACGATGAGGACGGACCTGTCGGCGAGCGCCGGGTAGAAGCCGGACCGCCACTCCCCCTTGTCCTGGCCGTGGACGAATCCCGGGAACCCGCGCAGGGACGCGAGGATCAGGGCGAGCGTCAGCTCGGCGGTGGACGCCTCGTGCACCCCCTTGGCGTTGCAGAGGCGTACGCCGGCGGGAAGCACTCCGAGGCCCGGCTCCACGTGGTCGATGCCCGCGGAGAGCGTCTGCACCACCCGGACGGCGTTCATCGAGGCCAGCGGGCGCACCGCGACCTCGGAACCCTTCAGGTAGGGAACGACGTAGTAGGCGCAGTCGGCCGGGTCGCCCGGGTACTCCGGTTCACCGTCCCAGAAGAGGTAGTTGAGGCCCTCGGGCAGGCCGTCGATCTCCTCGGCCGGGTAGGGCAGCCACACGTCGGCAGTCGTCGCAGTCATGGTCAGGAGGCTATGCGACAGATGTACGAGCGCTCCAGGGGTGGGGTGCGCCGGCGGTGCGGTCACCACCACGAGCAGCCGTCCGTGCGGGTGGGCCGGGCATCGGCGTATCGTCACATCGCCCAAACGCTTCCGTCAATCACTCACCGAACTCCCCCGACAGGGACCTGCGTCGTGGATCGGGCGGGCGTGACCGTCCGGGTCCGGGACCGTGCTCTCGCGCCGTCTCCGGAAAGAGCCGCCCGTGGACCGCGGCGGACGGGAGGGCGGAACGGCTCGTCCAGGAAAGGGTTCGGGGAGTTGGAGAGCAGGACTATCGGGGCGGCGGGGCTTGCCGTCGGTGCGGTCGGTCTCGGCTGCATGCCGATGAGCTGGGGTTACAGCGCGTCGCAGCGGCTCGGAGACCGTTCGGTGCGGACGGTGCACGCTGCGCTGGACGCGGGCGTCCGGCTGCTCGACACCGCGGACATGTACGGCCCGTTCACCAACGAGCTGCTGGTGGGGCGGGCGCTGAAGGGGCGCCGCGGGGAAGCGTTCGTCTCCACCAAGTGCGGGCTGCTGGTGGGCGATCAGCACATCGTCGCCAACGGCCGGCCGGGGTATGTCCGGCGGGCCTGTGACGCCTCGCTGCGGCGGCTCCAGACCGATGTGATCGACCTGTACCAGCTGCACCGGGCCGACCCGGAGGTGCCGGTGGAGGAGACCTGGGGTGCGATGGCGGAGCTGGTGACCGCGGGCAAGGTGCGCTCGCTCGGACTGTGCGCGGTGGGGGCGCGGGCCCCGCGCCGGTCGGGTGCGGGACCGCATGAGGGAACGATCCGGCAGTTGGAGCGGATCCAGCAGGTCTTCCCGGTGAGCGCCGTCGAGGCGGAGCTGTCGGTGTGGTCGCGCGAGGCGCTGGCGGAGCTGCTGCCGTGGTGCGTGGCGCGCGGGGTCGGACTGCTGGCCGCGATGCCGCTGGGCAGCGGCTATCTGACCGGGACGCTGAAGCCGGGCCAGGGTTTCGAGCCGGAGGATCTGCGGGCCAGGCATCCGCGGTTCACGGCGGAGGTGATGGCGGCGAACCAGCCGGTGGTGGCCGGCCTGCGGCGGGTCGCGGAGCGGCGCGGGGCGACCGTGGCCCAGGTGGCGCTGGCGTGGGTGCTGCGCCAGGGTCCGCATGTGGTGCCGGTCCCGGGGGCGAAGCGGGAGCGGTGGGCGGTGGAGAACGCCGGGGCGGCGCGGGTGGTCCTGGACGACCGGGACCTGGCGGAGATCGACGGCCTGCCCGCCGCCCGCGAGTCGTGGGACTGAGTGTCGCGGGAGCGGTGGTCAGGGGGGCGCCGTCCGGCGCCCGGCGGGAGAATGGGCGCATCGGGAACTCCTGGGCCGGTCGCGGTGTAGGAACAAGGTGTAGGAGCAGGTAGTCGGGCAACCGTCGAAAGGATCGGTTCCGTGCGTGGTGCTCTGTTCGGACCTGTGCAGTCTCCGGCGATGCGCAGGGGGGTGGTGGCCGTGCTGGCGTCGGCCACGCTGCTGCTGACCGCCGGGTGTTCCGGCGACGGGGGCGGGGGGCCGTCCGGGCAGCCCGCCGGTTCCCCGAGCGCCTCGGGGGGCTCCGCTCCCCCGGCCACCCCGAGCCGGTCGGCCGGTCTGCCGCCGGCGAAGGGCTCGGCGAAGGTGGTCTCGACGCTGACCGAGGGTCTGAAGTCGCCCTGGGGCCTGGCCGCGCTGCCGGGCGGTGACCTGCTGGTCTCCTCGCGCGACGAGGGAACGGTCCACCGGGTCGACGGCGAGAGCGGGAAGCAGACGCTGCTGGGCTCGGTGCCCGGGGTGTCCCCGGCGGGCGAGGGCGGGCTGCTCGGGCTCGCCGTCTCCTCCACGTTCGGCGCGGACCAGTTGGTGTACGCCTACTTCACCACCACGTCCGACAACCGGATCGTCCGCATGAGTTACGACGAGAAGCGTCCGGCGGGACAGCAGTTGGGGGCCCCGGACACCATCCTGCGGGGCATCCCCAAGGGCAGCATCCACAACGGGGGCCGGATCGCCTTCGGCCCGGACAAGATGCTGTACGCGGGCACGGGCGAGACCGGGGACACCGGGCTGGCCCAGGACAAGGAGTCGCTGGCGGGGAAGATCCTGCGGATGACCCCGGACGGGGAGCCGGTGCACGGCAATCCGCAGGCGGACTCGGTGGTGTATTCGTACGGGCACCGCAATGTGCAGGGGCTCGCCTGGGACGCGGAGAAGCGGCTGTGGGCCGCCGAGTTCGGCCAGAACACCTGGGACGAGCTGAATCTGATCGAGCCCGGCGGGAACTACGGCTGGCCCGAGGTCGAGGGCCGGGAGGGCGAGGACGGGTTCATCGACCCGGTGGCCCAGTGGAAGACCTCCGAGGCCTCCCCCAGCGGGATCGCGTACGCGGAGGGCTCGGTCTGGATGGCCGGGCTGCGCGGCGAGCGGCTCTGGCGCATTCCGCTGTCCGGCGAGAAGGCGGAGGAACCTTATGCCGACCCCCAGTCGTTCCTGGAGGAGAAGCACGGCCGCCTGCGCACTGTGGTGAGTGCGGGGGGCGACCGCCTGTGGCTGGTCACCAGCAACACGGACGGACGGGGCACGCGGAAGCCCGGGGACGACAGGATCCTCCAGGTGGAAGTGGGTTAGCCGTCCGCCCGCGCGGCACGTCGGAGGGAGCACGGCCGGTGTTCAATTTCTTCGAGGAGCTCTTCGCCCCGGGGCGCAAGCACGTCTCCGACGAGCAGAGGCGCCTGGAGCTGAGCAGGGTGGATCTCGGCATCGGCGATCCGGACCGGGGGCCGATAGACCTGACCTCCGGGAAGGTGACCGTCCGTGCTCCGGCCCCGGGGCCCGCTTACGGCATGGCCCCGGACGGTACCGCCGGGCCCGGCAACGGCAGCGTGCTTCCGCCCGCGCCCGAGCAGGACGCCGTCCTGGACCGGCCGAGACCCGGGAAGCCGGTGAGCGGGCCCGAGCGGCGCGCGGACGAGGAGCCCGGGACGTAAGGACGTGACCAGGGCCTACGCGGCCGGGTAGAGGCGGAGGCGGTGGGCGAGGGCGGCCGCCTCGCCGCGGCTGGAGACGCCGAGCTTGGCCAGGATGTTGGAGACGTGCACGCTCGCGGTCTTCGGCGAGATGAACAGCTCCTCGGCGATCCTGCGGTTGGTGTGCCCGGCCGCGACCAGCCGGTGCACGTCCTGCTCTCGCGGGGTCAGCCCGAAGGACGCCACGGCGGCGATGGCGGGGTCCTGTCCGGCGGCCGCCGCGGGCTCGGGGCTCCCTCCGGCGGATACGGCGGTCAGGACGGCCGGGTGGATCCCGGCGTCGGGGCCGGGTGCCGTGCCGGAGCCGTCCAGGGGGATGCGGGCGCGGGCCGCCAGCTGTTCGACGGCCTCGGCGAGCGGGCGGGCGCCGAGCCGGTGGGCGGCCTCGTGGGCGCGGTGCAGCAGGGTCGTGGCGGTGGACCGGTCGCCGGGGGCGATGAGCAGGGACTCCGCCCAGCGGCGGTGGATCTGGGCCAGTTCGTAGGGGCGGCTGAGCGGCCCGAAGGCCTCGGCGGCGCGCGCCCAGTGACCGGGGGTGTCCGTGCCGTCCGCGCGGGCCAGCTCCGCGTCGATGAGGACGCCGTGGGCCGCCCACACGGGGACGAGCATCGGGAGCCTCTTCGCGCACCGGCGGATCAGCGCGAGCAGCTCCGGGCGGTCCGGTTCGGCGGCGGGCAGCCCGCGGGCGTCCGCCTCGATCATGGCGGCGGTCTGGAGGAGCGGCAGGGCGTAGCGCTGGGTGCCGGGCGGGAAGCCGTGCCGGGCCAGTTCCCCGAACGCGGCCCGCGCCTCGGCGAGCCTGCCCTGGGCCGCGGCCAGGAGCATGGTGAGCCGGACGGGCGCGATCAGGTGCTGGGGCTGCGGATCGCGCTGGCCGAAGTGCTTGCGGGTCAGGGCGAGCAACTCCTCGGCCTCGGCGAAGTCCCCTCGTGCGAAGGCCAGTTCAGTATGGCGGAGGGTGGCGAGGCCCTTCGCCCTGGGGCCCAGCGCCAGGCGGGCGGCGGACGCGGCGGCGGCCTCGCTCTGGGTCCAGTGCCCGAGGGAGAACAGGGACTGCGACTGGTTGGCGTACACCCAGGCCCCGGAGTCGGCCAGGCCGTGGCTGTGGCAGATCTCGATGCCGTGGTCGGCGGCGGCGACGGCCTCCAGCGAGCGGCCCATCGCTTCGAGCGAGGAGGGCAGGTTGACGCTGACCCGGCCCAGCAGGTTCATCAGGTGCAGCTTCTCGGCACGGTCCCGGACCGCGTACATCTCGGCGAGGCCGTCCTCCACGCCGCCCGCGTCCGCGGTGAGCCAGCCCCGGGTGAGGCGGGCGTGCAGCTCGATGTACTCGTCACCGACGAGCCGGGCGTACTCCACCGCGCGGTCGCTGTCGGCGAGCGCCTGCGGGCCCGGCTGGTGCAGCGCCCGCCAACTGGCCACGTTGGTCAAAACGTCGGCCTGCACCGGGGACGGCGGCAGCCCGCGCACCAGTTCCTGTGCGGTGGCCAGCTCCTCCCAGCCGTCCCCCTTGTCGAGCCCCTGCACCAGCCGGCTGCGCTGCACCCAGAACCAGGCCTCGCGCAGCGGGTCGGCCTCGGACGCCAGGACCCGCATCGCCTTCTTGGAGATGGCCAGGGCGCGTTTGCGGTCGCCGCCGAAGTGGGCGGCGACGGTGGCCTCGGCCATCACGTCCAGGTAGCGCAGCGGGGTGTTCTCCGGATCGCAGCCGGAGGCCGGGTAGACCTCCGCGTAGTCGAAGGGGCGCAGGGTGGCGAGCACCGCGTCGGGGACGTCGTCCCAGAGCTCCATCGCCCGCTCCAGCAGCTTCAGCTGCTCGGAGTAGGCGTAGCGTCGGCGGGCCTCGACGGCGGCCCTGAGCACGGCGGGCAGGGCCTTGGCGGCGTCGTGCGCGGCGTACCAGTAGCTGGCGAGGCGGGTGGCGCGTTCGTCGTCCCGGACGAGGGAGGGGTCGGCCTCCAGGGCTTCGGCGTACCGGCGGTTGAGGCGGGTGCGTTCGCCGGGCAGCAGGTCGTCGCTGACGGCCTCGCGGACCAGGGAGTGCCGGAAGCGGTAGCCGTCGTTGTCGGGCGACGGTTGCAGCAGGTTGGCGCCGACGGCGGCGCGCAGGGCCTCGTCGAGGTCGGACTCGGCGAGTTGGGCGACGGTGGCCAGCAGTTCGTGTTCGACGAAGGAGCCGCCCTCGGCGACCAGCCGGGCGATCCGCTGGGCGTGCTCGGGGAGCGCCTCCACGCGGACGAGCAGGAGGTCGCGGAGCGATTCGGTCAGGCCGGAGCTGTCGCCGCAGCACTCCAGGGAGCGGGCCAGCTCCTCGACGAAGAAGGCGTTGCCGTCGGAGCGGTCGAAGATCTCGTCGACGAGCGCGGCCTCGGGGGTCTCGGCGAGGATGCCGGCGAGCTGGCGGCCGACCTCGTCGTGGCTGAACCGGTCGAGTTCGACGCGGGTGACGGTGCGCAGCCGGTCCAGCTCGGCGAGGAGCGGGCGCAGGGGGTGGCGGCGGTGGATGTCGTCGGCGCGGTAGGTGCCGACGACCATGAGGCGGCCGCTGCCGAGGGTGCGGAAGAGGTAGGCGAGCAGGTGCCGGGTGGAGGCGTCCGCCCAGTGCAGGTCCTCCAGGACGAGGACGACCACCCGTTCGGCGGAGATCCGCTCCAGCAGCCGTACGGTGAGCTCGAAGAGGCGGGCGATGCTGTGCTCGTCGGTCGCGTCCCGGTGGACCTCGCCCAGTTCGGGCAGGAGCCGGGCCAGTTCGCCCTCCTGGCCGGCGCAGGCGGCGGCCATCTCCTCGGGCAGGGCCCGGCGCAGGGCGCGCAGGGCGGTGGGGAAGGGGGCGAACGGCAGTCCGTCGGCCCCGATCTCGACGCAGGACCCGACGGCGACGACGGCATCGCGCCGTTCGGCCGCCGTGACGAACCGCTCGACCAGGCGGGTCTTGCCGACGCCGGCCTCGCCGCCGATCAGCAGCGCCTGCGGGTCGCCGGACGCGGCCCGCGCGAGCGCCTCGGTGAGCGCGGCGAACTCCTCGGCGCGCCCGATGAACACGGGGCTGACTGACCTGGTCTCCACGCTGCCGAGCATCGCATACGCGTACGAGGCCGCGGGCGGCTTTTCGCGGAGGGTGATCATGCTCCCGGCGCGGTCCGGGCCCGCCGCGCCCGATCCGGAGGGGGCGTCGGCGGGACCGCTGACCGGTGCGGTGGTGCTGCCGGCCCCGGACACCGTCAGGCGGCCGGGGCGAAGCGGGTGCGGTCGCCCTCCACCACCTTCCCTTCGGGATCACCGTGTCCGGAGCGGCGGGCGGCCCGGCGGACGAGGCGGGCCCGGCCGAGCTCGCGCTCGGCGTCGGCCCGGCGGATCAGCTCGGCGGAGGTGGAGCGGTAGAGCTCGTACTCGTACATGGAGTGCCCCTTGTTCCTGGTCGTGGCAGCGGACCGGCGGGGTGCCCGGTCGGTCGGCCGGGGCCCTGTGTTCGCTGTGTGTCCACTGTCGTCGGCCAGGCGGGGGCGCCGCATCGGGCGAGTTCCGCATCTTCGCGGCGGTGGGGGCCTTAGGGCGAGCCCTGGGGTGTCCGAGGGGTGGGCGCGGGCCTTAGGGAGTGCCCGGCGGATCATGACCGGGCCTGCCGGACACGCCCCGTCCCCGTGCCGTACGGGGCGGTGAGCAGTGGGGTCAGCCGCCGGCCGGGGCGCCCGCGGTGGGCAGGGCGACGAAGAGGTCGACGTAATGCCCGCGGAGATCAAGCACGCCGGGGCCGCGCGGGGCGTGGGTCGGGGCTCAGCGCCCCGCGCGGGCCTCCCACTCCGGGGCGAGGACCGACCAGATCTCGGTGTCGTGGCGTACGCCCCGGTGGACGTAGTTCTGCCGCATCACCCCGTCCCGGGTCATGCCGAGCCGCTTCGCCACCGCGATCGACCTGGTGTTCGCGGCGGAGGCGACCCGTTCCAGCTCCGCCCGGTCGTCACCCAGGGATATGGCGAACATCGTGCTCCTTCTCGGCGGGGCGGCCCGTCACCGGTTCATCGCCCTCTTCCGCACCCGTACCGCGTGTCTCCGGGATCTTCGCACGGAGCGGTACGCAGTCGGGCGGCTCGATGCTGATCCTGGGCAGCCGCTTCTCCAGCCAGCCCGGCAGCCACCAGTTCGCCCCGCCGAGCATGTGCATCAGGGCGGGCACCAGCAGGGTGCGCAGCACGAAGGCGTCCAGGGCGACGGCGGTGGCCAGCGCGATGCCGAACATGGCGATGACCCGGTCGCCGCTGAGCACGAAGGCGAGGAAGACGGAGATCATGATCACGGCGGCGGAGTTGATGACCCGGCCGGTCTCGGCGAGGCCGACCCGTACGGCCCGCCGGTTGTCGCCGGTCTCCAGCCACTCCTCGTACATCCGGCCGACGAGGAAGACCTGGTAGTCCATGGAGAGGCCGAAGAGGACCGAGACCATGATCACGGGGAGGAAGGGTTCGATGGGTCCGGCGCTGCCGAGGCCGAGCAGCTCGCTCCCCCACCCCCACTGGAAGACGGCCACGACGACGCCGAAGGAGGAGGCGACGGCGGCCACGTTCATCACGGCGGCCTTGAGCGGGATGCCGATGGAGCGGAACGCCAGGAGGAGGAGCAGACAGCCGAGGGAGATGACGACCCCGACGAAGAGCGGCAGTTTCCCGACGATGATCTCGGCGAAGTCGTCGTAGCTCGCCGTCACCCCGCCGACGTGGGCCTCCAGCGAGGTGTTGTCCCGGACCGGCGGCAGCACCTCGCCCCGGATCCGGTCGACCAGCTCGCTGGTGTCCTGCGACTGGGGGGACGAGGCGGGGACGACGGTGAGGAAGGCGGTGTCGCCGGCGCTGTTGTACGTGACCGGGCTGACGGACGCGACGCCCTCGGTGGTGCGCAGTTTCCCGGGCAGCGAGTCCAGCGCGAGCCGGTCGTCCGCGCCGTCGAGCTGGGCGGCGATGGTGAGGGGGCCGTTGACGCCGGGCCCGAAGCCGTCGGCGATCAGGTCGTAGGCCTGCCGGGTGGTGGCGGTGGCCGGGTTGTTGCCCTGGTCGGAGGTGCCCAGGTGGAGGCCGAGGGCGGGCAGGGCGAGCACCACCATGACGACGGCCGCGATCCCGCCGAGGAGCTTCGGGTGCCGTTCCACGAAGGCGGACCAGCGGGCGGCGAAGCCGGTGGGCAGTTCGGGCCGCGGCCCGTGTTCGGCGAGCTGCCGCCGCTCGCGGCGGCTGAGCGCCCGCGTCCCGATGAGGGAGAGCAGGGCGGGCAGCAGGGTGACCGAGGCCAGCACGGTGAGGACGACGGTGAGCGAGGCGGCGATGGCGACGCCGTTGAGGAAGCCGAGCCGCAGGATCAGCATGCCGAGCAGGGCGATGCAGACGGTGGCCCCGGCGAAGACGACGGCACGCCCGGTGGTCGTGACGGCGTTCTGCGCCGCTTCGTCGACGGACATCCCGCGCCGGAGCCCTCTGCGGTGCCGGGTGACGATGAAGAGGGCGTAGTCGATGCCCACGCCGAGCCCGATGAGCATGCCGAGCATCGGGGCGAAGTCCGCCACGGTCATCGCGTGGCCGAGGAGCACGATGCCCGCGTAGGCGGTGCCCACGGAGACCAGGGCGGTGGCGATGGGCAGCAGGCTGGCGGCGAGCGAGCCGAAGGCGAGGAAGAGCACGACGGCCGCGACGACCACGCCGACCCCCTCGGCGAGGTGGACGCCGGGCGCTTCGGTGAGGGCGACGGCGGTGCCGCCCAGCTCGACCTGGAGCCCGTCGGCCTCGGCTCCCTTCGCGGTGTCGACGAGGGCGCGGGCCTGGGAGGCGGGGATCTCGTCGACGGGGTGGTCGAACGTGACCGTGGCGTACGCGGTGTGGCCGTCCTCGCTGATCTGGCCGGGGCCGGTGCCTCCGTAGGGGCCGGTGACCGCGCCGACGCCCGGCAGCTCCTCGATCGCGTGGAGCGTCCGGGTCATGGTCTGCTCGACGTCGGCGGCCCGGACCGTGGAGCCGGTGGTGTGCCAGACGACGGTGTCGGTGTCGCCGCCGAGGTCGGTGAAGCCGCGGGAGAGCAGTTCGGTGGCGCGGCCGGACTCGGTGCCGGGGACCTCGTAGTCGTTGGAGTACGCGGAACCCGCGAAGCCCGCCGCGGCTGCTGTCCCGCCGAGGGCGGCGAGCCAGATGAGAACGGCGACGAGGCGGTGCCTGATGCACCAGCGAGCGATGGCAGCCAACGGATGAGCTCCCTGTGGGTGTAGGAACATTTACCCACAGATGACGTTATCTGCCCGTAAACGCCTCACGACCTTGCGACCGCCACTCTGCCAGCAGAAGGTGATCCTTTGTCCGTTTCGTGGCCATGGTCACAGGGCTTGATCTGTTCCCCGCACGCGACAGACCAGGCCCTGTGCCCCAGGTTTGGCCGGGTCAGCCGGAGACGCTGGCGCGGCCGTTCTCGATGTGGCCCATGAGCCGACGCCGGAAGCCGTCCTCCCCGTCGACGGTGACGGCGAGGTCGTACCAGCCGTGGGCGTCGGCCGCCGAGTGCACGAGCGCCCGGCTGCGGCCCGGCTTGACCGTGACGCGGCGGGTCCAGTCCCGTACGTCGTCCTCGTCGACGTAGCCGAGCGGCCGCACCAGGAAGGTCAGGGTCCGGCGGCCGGTGTTGCGCAGGGTGAGGTGCAGGTCGCGGTCGCGGTGGTCGATGCGGGAGGCGACCTCGGCTCCCCCGTCGGCCGGTCCGGCGAACTCGCGCCGGAAGCCGTTCGGCCCGGTGACCGTGAAGCGGTACGCCTCCCCGGTCAGCGGGACGTTCCAGTGCGCGGTGTCGGGGACGTCCTTGTGCTGCGGGACCGGGAACTCACCGGCGTACGGGTACAGCGCGAAGTGCGCCGAGGACCGGCCCGTGTTGGCGAGCTCCACGCGCAGGGTGCCGCCCGACCGCCTCGCCCGGGCGTCCGGCTGGTACGGCAGGGGGCGCGCCGGGCGTGCGCCGGGCTCCTGCTCGGGGAGGTGCTGGACGGCGGGCGGCTTCGGCTGCCAGCGTCCGCTCAGCGGCGGTATCGCCGCCGGCTGCTCGACGGCGGGCTGCCGGCGGGCCCGGGTGAAGTCGAAGGCGGAGGTGAGGTCGCCGGTGACCCGCCGCCGCCAGTCGCCGATGTTGGGTTCCTTCACGCCGGTCCAGCGCTCCAGGAAGCGGATGACGGAGGTGTGGTCGAAGACCTCGGAACAGACGTACCCGCCGACGGTCCACGGCGAGACGACCAGCAGCGGCACCCGGATCCCGAGGCCGGTGGGCCGGCCCTCCCACTGTTCGTCGGCGACCTCGGGGGGTGCGACGGGCGGCGGGACGTGGTCGAAGAAGCCGTCGTTCTCGTCGTAGTTGATCAGCACGGCGGTGTGCCGCCACACGTCGGGGTGCTTGCCGAGCGCGTCGAGGATCTTGTAGACGACGGTGGCGCTGTGCACCGGCGAGGAGGTGCTCGGGTGCTCGGAGTCGATCGCCGAGGGGACCAGATAGGAGACGGCGGGAAGCGTCCCGGCCGCCACGTCCTTGGCGAACTCGTCCGCCAGCGTCCCGGTCGGCACCCGGCGCAGCCCCCGCTCGAACAGGCTGCGCTCGCGCCGGTCGAGAGTGGCGACACCCTCCTCCAGCAGCCCGAGGAGCCGGGTGCGCTCGGTCTCGGACGCGCCCCGGACCTTCGCGTAGAAGGCCTCCATGTAGGTGGGCCCGCCGGTCCTGGCCAGCGCCTTGCGGGCGATCGCCTTGAAGGTGGCGTAGAACTCGATCTGGTTGTCGGTGAAGTTCTCCCACTCGGTGTACGTGCGCCAGCTGAGCCCGGCCTTCTCCAGCCGCTCGGCGTAGGTGGACCAGTCGTAGCCGGGGTGGGTCCCCTCGTTGTACGCGTCGTTGCCGACGGCCCGCTTCCCGTTCGGCTCGAAGCCGGTCTTCCCGCTCCAGAGGTGGTTGCGGTTGGGGCTGGTGGAGGTGTGGACCGAGGAGTGGTAGGCGTCGCAGACGGTGAAGGTGTCGGCCAGCTCGTAGTGGAGCGGGATGTCGCGGCGGTCGTAGTACGCCATCGTCGCCGCGGTCTTCGCGCTGATCCAGCCGTTCATCCAGCCGCCGCCCCAGGCCTTCGCGCCACCGTTCCAGGAGTGGTCGAGGGCGCCGATGTACTGAAGGTCCTTCTTCTGCGCCTCGGCTGCCCCGCGCACCGGGAAGGGCAGCACGGTCGAGCCGGCCGCGGCGGGCTGTTCGAACACCGTTGTGCCGGTGGGCAGCTCGATGGCGTTGCGGTCGCCGAAGCCGCGTACGCCGCGCAGGGTGCCGAAGTAGTGGTCGAAGGAACGGTTCTCCTGCATCAGGATCACCACATGCTTGATGGAGCCGAGGCCTCCTCCTCCGCCGGACCCCGCGTGGGCGGGCTGCGCGGCGATGGCGGCCTGGAGCGACGGCGGCAGGAACGATCCGGCCGCAGCGGCGCCGAGCGCGCCGCCGCCCAGCGCGAAGAGCCGTCGCCGTGACATGTCCGTGGTCAAAAGAGCCTCCTGGTTCCGGTGGTTACAGCCGGGAAGCTAGTCAGCCCACGTGGCGTCGGGAAGGACTGCGCACGGACCGGTGGTGAACGTCCAAGAGGTCGGACCGGAAGTCCAACAACGCGAAGGGGCGGTGCACCCGCACTGTGCGGGTGCACCGCCCCTTCGGGACGTGCTCGGTGGATCGAACCCGGGTGATCAGCCCTCGACGCCGAGCTTCTCCAGGATCAGCTCGCGCACGCGTGCCGCGTCCGCCTGGCCGCGGGTGGCCTTCATGACCGCGCCGACGAGCGCGCCCGCCGCCGCGACCTTGCCGCCGCGGATCTTGTCCGCGATGGCCGCGTTGCCCGCGATGGCCTCGTCCACGGCCGTGGACAGCGCGCCCTCGTCGGAGACGACCTTCAGGCCGCGCTTCTCGACGACGGTGTCCGGGTCGCCCTCGCCCGCGAGGACGCCCTCGATGACCTGGCGGGCCAGCTTGTCGTTGAGGTCGCCCGCGGCGACGAGCGCGGCCACCCGGGCGACCTGCGCCGGGGTGATCGGCAGCTCGTCCAGACCGCGGCCGGTCTCGTTGGCGTTACGGGCCAGCTCGCCCATCCACCACTTGCGGGCCTGGTCCGAGGGTGCGCCCGCCTCGGTCGTGGCGACGATCAGGTCGACCGCGCCCGCGTTGAGGATGGACTGCATGTCGTGCTCGTTGACGCCCCACTCCTCCTTGAGCCGCGCCCGGCGCAGCCGGGGAAGCTCGGGGAGGCCCTTGCGCAGCTCCTCCACCCAGTCGCGCGGGGGCGCGACGGGGACCAGGTCCGGCTCGGGGAAGTAGCGGTAGTCCTCGGCGTTGTCCTTGATGCGGCCGGCCGTGGTGGAGCCGTCCTCCTCGTGGAAGTGCCGGGTCTCCTGCACAATGGTGCCGCCCGAGGACAGCACGGCGGCGTGCCGCTGGATCTCGAAGCGCGCGGCCCGCTCGACGGAACGCAGCGAGTTCACGTTCTTCGTCTCGGAGCGGGTGCCGAACGCCTCACGGCCGTGCGGGCGCAGCGACAGGTTGACGTCGCAGCGCATCTGGCCCATCTCCATGCGGGCGTCGGAGACCCCGAGGGCCTTGATCAGCTCGCGGAGCTCGGCGACGTACGCCTTGGCGACCTCGGGGGCACGGGCGCCTGCTCCCTCGATCGGCTTGGTGACGATCTCGATGAGCGGGATGCCGGCCCGGTTGTAGTCGAGCAGGGAGTGGGACGCGCCGTGGATACGGCCGGTGGCGCCGCCGACGTGCGTCGACTTGCCGGTGTCCTCCTCCATGTGGGCGCGCTCGATCTGCACCCGGAAGATCTCGCCGTCCTCCAGCTGGACGTCCAGATAGCCCTCGAAGGCGATCGGCTCGTCGTACTGCGAGGTCTGGAAGTTCTTCGGCATGTCCGGATAGAAGTAGTTCTTCCGGGCGAAGCGGCACCACTCGGCGATCTCGCAGTTGAGCGCGAGGCCGATCTTGATGGCCGACTCCACGCCGATCTCGTTGACGACCGGCAGCGCGCCGGGCAGTCCGAGACAGACCGGGCAGGTCTGGGAGTTGGCGTCCTGCTTCAGCTCCGTGGAGCAGCCGCAGAACATCTTCGTCTTGGTGCCAAGCTCGACATGGACTTCGAGGCCCATGACGGGGTCGTAGGACGCGAGCGCGTCCTCGTACGACACCAGGTCAGTGACAGTCACGGTGAAACTTATCCCTCTCAGCCCAGCAGAACGTCGTCGTCGCCGAGACGCTTCAGTTCGCGATAGAGGATCGCGAGTCCGGTGACGATGGCGGCCGCGGAGACGGCCGCGTCGACGAGCCGCAGCACGTCGTTGTCCTGGCGGGCGAGCTTCGCCTGCTTGGCGATGCTGATCGCGCCGAACGCGGTACTGCCGAGCGAGACGTACAGCCCGGTCTTGGACTTCTTGAAGTTACTGGCCTTCTTTGCCATGGCACTCACAGCGACGGAGCCTCCTCAAGCAGCGGGTGCCCCCACTTTTCCACGAAGGCGGCCTCGACGGCGGCTCCGACCTTGTAGAGCCGGTCGTCCTTCATGGCGGGGGCGATGATCTGCAGTCCGACCGGCAGACCGTCCTCCGGGGCCAGGCCGCAGGGCAGCGACATGGCGGAGTTGCCGGCCAGGTTGGTCGGGATGGTGCACAGGTCGGCGAGGTACATGGCCATCGGGTCGTCGGCGCGCTCGCCGATCGGGAAGGCGGTGGTCGGGGTCGTCGGGGAGACGATCACGTCGACCTGCTCGAAGGCCTTCTCGAAGTCCTGGGTGATGAGGGTGCGGACCTTCTGGGCCGAGCCGTAGTACGCGTCGTAGTAGCCGGAGCTGAGCGCGTACGTCCCCAGGATGATGCGGCGCTTGACCTCGTCGCCGAAGCCCGCCTCGCGGGTGAGCGCGGTGACGTCCTCCGCCGACTTCGTGCCGTCGTCGCCGACCCGCAGGCCGTAGCGCATGGCGTCGAAGCGGGCCAGGTTGGAGGAGCACTCGGACGGGGCGATCAGGTAGTACGCGGAGAGCGCCAGGTCGAAGGACGGGCAGTCCAGCTCGACGATGTCCGCGCCCAGCGACTTCAGCAGCTCGACCGACTCGTCGAACCGCTGGAGGACACCGGCCTGGTAGCCCTCGCCGCGGAACTGCTTGACGACGCCGACGCGCATGCCCTGTACGGAGCCGTTGCGGGCGGCCTCGACGACCGGCGGGACCGGTGCGTCGATGGAGGTCGAGTCCAGCGGGTCGTGCCCGGCGATGGCCTCGTGGAGCAGCGCCGCGTCCAGGACCGTACGGGCGCAGGGCCCGCCCTGGTCGAGGGAGGACGAGAAGGCGACCATGCCGTAGCGGGAGACGCCGCCGTAGGTGGGCTTGACGCCGACCGTGCCGGTGACGGCCGCGGGCTGGCGGATCGAGCCGCCGGTGTCCGTGCCGATGGCGAGCGGGGCCTCGTAGGAGGCCAGCGCGGCGGAGGAGCCGCCGCCGGAGCCGCCGGGGATGCGGGTGAGGTCCCAGGGGTTGCCGGTGGGGCCGTAGGCGCTGTTCTCGGTGGAGGACCCCATGGCGAACTCGTCCATGTTGGTCTTGCCGAGGATGACCACGTCGGCGGCGCGCAGCTTCCGCGTGAGCGTGGCGTCGTACGGCGGGACCCAGCCCTCAAGGATCTTGGAACCGACGGTGGTCGGCATGTCCTTGGTGGTGAAGATGTCCTTCAGCGCCAGCGGGACGCCGGCGAGCGGGCCGAGCTTCTCGCCCGCCTCCCGCTTCGCGTCCACGGCACGGGCCTGGGCCAGGGCGCCCTCGCGGTCGATGTGCAGGAAGGCGTGGACCTTCTCGTCGACCGCGTCGATCCGGGCCAGGTGGGCCTCGGTGACCTCGACGGCGGTCAGCTCGCCGGAGGCGATCTTTCCGGCGATCTCGGCCGCGGTGAGCTTGATGATGGTGCTGATGTCCGTCATGGTGATTAGTCCTCCCCCAGGATCTGCGGCACCTTGAAACGCTGCTGCTCCTGGGCCGGGGCGCCGGAGAGCGCCTGCGCGGGGGTGAGCGACGGACGGACCTCGTCCGCGCGCATGACGTTGGTCAGCGGCAGCGGGTGGGAGGTCGGCGGTACGTCTTGGTCGGCGACCTCGGAGACGCGGGCGACCGCGCCGATGATGTCGTCGAGCTGACCGGCGAAGTGATCGAGCTCTTCGCCCTTCAGCTCCAGACGCGCCAGCCGGGCGAGGTGGGCGACCTCCTCGCGCGTGATGCCAGGCATGCAGCGATCCTCAGGGGTTGGTGTGTGGTTTTGGGCTGGGGTCGGCGGCACATGTGCCTCGTCCGTCCGAAGGACGGGCCGCGCGGCATCCGGTACGTGCGATCGCAAGGCGCCGGAGCGCCCTCGTGGCGGAACCACGTGGGCGTTTCGGCAACGCGGCGAGCGTGCGTGCCAGGCGTCGCGCGGCAGGTGGAAATGTGCCACCGACCCCCAATCCTATGGGGTCTCCCGGAAGCGGGTGCCCCGCCCCGATCGGGCTACGCCTTTCCGGGCGGCGGGCCCGGAAAGGGGCGAGCCCCGGGCCGGGGCCGGGGCTCGGGGGAGGGTGTTCGAAAGGGGCGGCTAATCAGGAGCTCTCGGTCTCCGCCGTCCCGTTCATCGCGCCCTTCACCGTCCCGTTCATCGCGCCCTTCACCGCCCCGTTCACCGCGCCCTTCACCGCCCCGTTCAGCGACGCGTTCATCGAGCCGGTGGCCGACCCGGTGGCGGCGGCGGCCGCCGCCCGGGCCTTCAGTTCGGCGGGCCTGCGCCAGCCGTGCTCGCCGCGGGCCCGCAGCCAGGCCGTCGTCTCCTGCGGCGGCATCGCCGCGGCCACCAGCCAGCCCTGCACCGCGTCGCACCTGAGGTCCCGCAACCGCTCCCACGTCTCGTCGTCCTCGACGCCCTCGGCGATGACGACCAGGCCGAGCGAGTGGGCCAGGTCGATGGTGCAGCGGACGATCTCCGCGTCCTCGTGGTCGACCGCCAGCCGGGCCACGAAGGACCGGTCGATCTTCAGCTCGCTGACCGGCAGTCTGCGCAGGTGGACCAGGGAGGAGTAGCCGGTGCCGAAGTCGTCGAGGGACATCTTCACGCCGTGCGCGGTGAGCCCGGCCAGGGTGTCGGCGGCACGCTGCGGGTCCTCCAGCAGCACATGCTCGGTGATCTCCAGTTGGAGCGCTCCCGCGGGCACACCGTGACGGGCGAGCCGGGCCGCCACGCTCCCCGCGAAGCCCGGGGTGTGGACGTCGCGCGGGGAGACGTTGACCGCTACGGGCACGAACAGGCCCTGCGCCCGCCAGCGGGCGACCTGGGCGAGCGCCGTCTCCAGGACGTACTCCGTGAGGTGCGGCATCAGACCGGAGGACTCGGCGATCGCGATGAACTCGTCCGGGGGGACCCGGCCGCGCTCCGGGTGCACCCAGCGCACCAGTGCCTCCAGACCGGCGACCTGCCCGTCGAAGCGGACCTTGGGCTGGTAGTGCAGCTCGACCTCGCTCGCGTCCAGCGCCCGGCGCAGGTCGCCGAGGAGCCCGAGCCGGTCGGGGGTGTTGCTGTCCCGCTTGGACTCGTAGACCTCCACGGCCGTACGGTCCCGCTTGGCCTGGTACATCGCGACGTCCGCCCGCCGCAGCAGGCCTTCGGCGTCCAGGGCGTGGTCGGGGTAGACGGCGACCCCCGCGCTGGCCTCCAGGACGAGGGTCAGCCCGTCGAGGTCGAGCGGGGAGGACAGCTCGGCGACCAGGTGGCGGGCGACCTGCTGGGCGCTGGTGGTCGAGTCGGTGTGCGGCAGCAGCACGGCGAACTCGTCACCGCCGAGCCGGGCGGCCTCCGCGCCGCGCGGCAGGGCGAGCCGCAGGCGCTCCGCTATCTGCAGCAGGAGCCGGTCGCCGGCCAGGTGGCCCAGGGTGTCGTTGACCGCGCGGAAGCGGTCCAGGTCGATGAGGACCAGGGCGGAGCGGGTGCCGACGGACTCCGCGTCCTCCAGCGCCGACCAGGTCCGCTCCAGCAGCCACTGGCGGTTGGGCAGCCCGGTCAGCGGGTCGCGCAGCTGCTCCTCGGCGCGGGCGCGGGCGATCCAGAGCGTGGAGTCGAGGGCGATCAGCGGCACCGCGAAGAGCGGCAGCAGGACGGGCATGGACATCGCGACGGCGCAGATCAGCGGAGCGAGCCCGAGGAGCGCGACGGCGACGAGTCCCTGCCGCAGCATCGCGGTACGGGCGATGGTGGGCAGCCCGCCGTTGTGCGGGGCCTGGGCGTACCACAGCAGGACCCGGGTGACGAGCAGATACGTCGATGCCGTCAGGAGCAGTTCCGGGACGGCCGCGATGCCCCAGTCGAGTGGCCGCCAGGGTTCCTCGACGGTGGGGACCTCGCCGAAGGCGGCCAGCACGAGGGCCGCGGCGCCGATGCCCAGCATGTCCACCCCGCCGTGCAGGAGCCCCTGCCACCAGCGGTGTCTGCGGGCGGTCCCGACGAGCACCACGACGGCGAGACTGACCAGCACGGCCGGGAGCCAGCCGAACAGCAGCAGCACGGCGAGGGTGAGGGCGGCCCCCGAGCCGGTGCCGCCCCACCACCGGTCGCGGCCGAGCGCCACCAGATGGCCGACGATGATCCCGGTGAGGACGGCGAGGGACCAGCCCACCGCGCCGTCCGGGAAGAGCGCGTGCCCCTGTTGGACGGTCCGGTAGGACCCGACCGCCAGCAGCGCCGCGGCGGTCCCCACGACGGCGGCGCCCACGGGGGGCGTGAGGCCGACGAAACCTTGCAGCCGCGACACCGGTGCGGCGCTCTCGGTCGGTTTCATTCCGTCCCTCTCACAGCCGGCGGTGCCGATGTCCCTCGGTGGCGCCCGCTCCCGTGGCACCACGGCCCGTCGAGCAGCCGTGCACGGCGGGCGCACCTCTCAACAGTAGGCCGCGAAAGGCTCCCAGGGGCAGCGCTCTACAGCTCTTGCCCTCATGCGAACCGACCACCCGTCACCATCTGCTATTGACCCGAACGGGTGGCGCGGCAGGGCCATTCGGGGAACGGCGGCCCCTTCTTCACCCCTCTGCCCCGTTTCCTTCCCCGTATATGCCGCGCCACGCCGGGGCGGCGTCTCGAAGGCGTCTCGATCCGGAGAACACCGGGCGAACGGAGGTCCGGCGGGTGGTTACTCCCCGCTGTCCTCCGGGTCGGTGCCGGGAGCGGCTTCCGGGGCGGGCAGGGCCGCCTCCTTCGCACGTTCGGGTCCCTGTTCGAGCAGGATCGCGAATCCGTCCTCGTCCAGCACGGGCACCTTCACCTGCATCGCCTTGTCGTACTTGGAGCCGGGGTTGTCGCCGACGACCACGAACGCGGTCTTCTTCGACACCGATCCGGCGACCTTCGCGCCCAGCGCCTGGAGCGCTTCCTTGGCACCGTCGCGGGTGTGGCCCGCGAGGGTGCCGGTGACGACGACGGTGAGTCCTTCGAGGGGGCGGGGGCCCTCGTCCGTCCCGGAGTCCTCGTCCGCCATGCGCACTCCGGCCTCGCGCCACTTGCGCACGATCTCGCGGTGCCAGTCCTCGGCGAACCACTGCTTGACCGAGGCGGCGATGGTCGGTCCGACGCCGTCGGCGGCGGCCAGCTCCTCCTCGCTCGCCTCGTCGATCCGGTCGATGGAGCGGAACTGACGGGCCAGCTCCTGGGCGGCGACCGGGCCGACGTGCCGGATGGAGAGCCCGGTGAGGATCCGGGCGAGCGGGGCTTCCTTGGCGGCGGCGATGCCTTCCAGCATGGCCACCGCGTTCTTCTTCGGCTCGCCCTGCTGGTTGGCGAAGACCGTGGCGATCTTCTCCTCGCCGGTCTTCGGGTCGCGCTTGGGCAGCCCGCTGTCCTGGTCCAGGACGTACGCCCGGATCGGCAGCAGTTGGTCGACGGTGAGGGAGAACAGATCGCTCTCGTCGCGCAGGACGGGCTCGGCGGGCTCCAGGGGCCGCGTCAGGGCGGCGGCGGCCACATAGCCGAAGTGGTCGATGTCCAGGCTCTTGCGTCCGGCGAGGTAGAAGACGCGTTCGCGCAACTGGGCGGGGCAGGTGCGGGCGTTGGGGCAGCGGAGGTCGATGTCGGCCTCCTTCATCGGGCGCAGTTCCGTCCCGCACTCGGGGCAGTGGGTCGGCATCTCGAAGGCCTTCTCCGTGCCGTCGCGCAGGTCGACGACGGGGCCGAGGATCTCGGGGATGACCTCGCCCGCCTTGCGGATGACGACGGTGTCGCCGATGAGGACGCCCTTGGCCTTCACCACGTTCTGGTTGTGCAGGGTGGCGAACTCGACCTCGGAACCGGCCACTTCGACCGGTTCGACCTGTGCGTACGGGGTGACGCGGCCGGTGCGTCCGACGCCGACGCGGATGTTGACCAGCTTGGTGTTGACCTCTTCGGGGGCGTACTTCCAGGCGATGGCCCAGCGCGGGGCGCGCGAGGTGGAGCCCAGGCGACCCTGGAGCGGGATCTCGTCGAGCTTGACGACGACGCCGTCGATCTCGTGCTCCACGGAGTGCCGGTTCTCGCCGTAGTACGCGATGAACTCCCGTACGCCGGCGAGGGAGTCGACGACCTTGTTGTGCTGGGCGGTGGGCAGGCCCCAGGCGTGGAGCAGCTCATAGGCCGCGGAGAGGCAGTCGATGCTCAGGCCCTCGTGGGCGCCGATGCCGTGCACCACCATGTGCAGCGGGCGGACGGCGGTGACCTTGGGGTCCTTCTGGCGCAGCGATCCGGCCGCCGCGTTGCGCGGGTTGGCGAAGGGCTTGTCGTCGGCGGCGACCAGCCGGGCGTTCAGCTCCTCGAAGTCCTCCATGGGGAAGAAGACCTCGCCGCGGATCTCGACGAGCGCGGGGATGTTCTCGCCCTTGAGGCGGTGCGGGATCTCGGCGATCGTCCGGACGTTGGGGGTGATGTCCTCGCCGGTACGGCCGTCGCCGCGGGTCGCCGCCCGGGTCAGGCGGCCCTGCTCGTAGGTGAGGTTGACGGCGAGGCCGTCGACCTTGAGCTCGCACAGGAAGTGGTGGTCGGGGGTGCCGACGTCCTTGGCGACCCGGTCCGCCCAGGCGGCCAGCTCCTCGTCGTCGAAGGCGTTGTCCAGGGAGAGCATGCGTTCGCGGTGGGCCACGGAGGTGAACTCCGTGCGGTAGGGCCCGGCGACCTTCTGGGTCGGGGAGTCCGGGGTGCGCAGCGACGGGTGCTCCTCCTCCAGGGCCTCCAGGGAACGCAGCTGCCGGTCGAACTCGCCGTCGCTGACGACCGGCTGGTCCTTCACGTAGTAGCGGAAGCGGTGCTCCTCGATCTGCTCGGCCAGCAGCGCGTGCTTCTCCCGCACGTCCGCCGGAACCGTGCTCTCCTGCTCCACCCGCTCTTCGCCCGCCATCGTCCCGTCCTCCTGTGTACCCGTCGTCCCCGTCACTCAGGGTTGTCCGCGAGCGACCTCGCCGCCCGGGCGCTGTGGGCGAGCGCGGTGCGGGCGTACGCGGGCGACGCACCCGCGAGACCGCACGACGGGGTGATCGTGACGGACTCGGCGAGAGTCCCCGGATTCAGCCCCAGCCTGCCCCACAACGTCCTGACCCCCATGACGCTACCGCCCGGGTCCGACAATCCCTCCGAGGCCGCGTCGGTGGAGGGCACCACGCCGAGGAAGAGCTGGGTGCCGCCCTCGACGGCTTCCCCGATCGCCTCCTCCTCACGCTCGGTGAGCAAGGAGAAGTCGAACGAGATCCCGTCGGCCCCGGCCCGCCGCAGCAGCGCGAACGGCACCTCGGGGGCGCAGGAGTGGACGAGCGTCGTGCCGTCCTCGCCCGCCGCGGCGAGGACGTCGCGCAGGGTCCCCTCGACGACCTGGCGGTCGACGGCCCGGTAGGTGCGGTAGCCGCTGGCGGAGCGGACCCGGCCCAGCAGGACGGCGGTCAGGGAGGGCTCGTCGAGCTGGAGGACGACCTGCGCCCCGGGCATCCGGCGGCGGACCTCCGCGAGGTGGGCGCGGAGCCCCTCGGCCAGCGACCCGGCCAGGTCGCGGCAGGCGCCGGGGTCGGCCAGCATGGCTTCGCCGCCGCGCAGCTCCAGCGCTCCGGCCAGGGTCCAGGGGCCGACGGCCTGGACCTTGAGCAGGCCCTCGTACCCCTGGGTGAACTCCTCCAGGGCGTCCAGGTCCTCCCCCAGCCAGGAGCGGGCGCGGCGGGTGTCGCGGCCGGGCCGGTCGCTGATCCGCCAGCCGCTCGGCTCGACGTGTCCGTACATCTCGACGAGCATGCCGATGGTCCGGCCGATCATGTCGGCGCCCGGCCCGCGCGCGGGCAGTTCCGCCAGGTACGGCATGCCCTGCCCGTCGGCGAAGGAACCGGTGACGGTCTTCGCCGCCTCCCTCGCGTCTCCCCCGGGCATCGACCCGATGCCGGTCGCCGGACACCCGCTGAACTTGCTCTTCTCGCTCACGCGGGAAGCCTACGGTCCGGGGCGGGGGCCCTGCTCCCCGGGAGGTCAGCGGCTCCCCGGGACGTCAGCGGCCGGGGCGGACGGTGAGATCGTTGACCTCGGCGTCGCGCGGCAGGTCGATCGCCATCAGGATCGTGGTGGCCACCGACTCGGGGTCGATCCAGCGGGCCGCGTCGTACTCCTTGCCCTCCTGCTGGTGCACCTTGACCTGCATGGGGCTGGCGGTGCGGCCCGGGTAGACGGTGGTGACGCGCACCCCGTTGCCGTGCTCCTCGTGGCGCAGGGAGTCGGCGAGCGCCTTGAGGCCGTGCTTGCTCGCGGCGTACGCGCTCCACCCGGCGTGGGCGGCGAGCCCCGCCCCGGAGTTCACGAACAGGACCTGGCCCTGGGAGACGCGGAGCTGCGGGAGCAGGAGGCGGGTGATCTCGGCGGGGGCGATCAGGTTGGCGTTGAGCTGGAAGTGCCAGGCCTTGGGGGTGAGCTCGCCGACTTCGCCGAGCTCGACGACGCCCGCGATGTGCAGCAGGGTGTCGATCCGCTCGGGCATGGGCTGCTGGCCGAACGACCAGGACAGCCGGTCGGGGTTGCCGAGGTCCCCGACGAGAGTGCGCGCGCCCGGGTAGCGGTCGGCGAACTCCTTGGCGCGGCCGGCGTCGCGGGCGAGCAGGACGACGTCGTCGCCGCGCTCCTGGAGACGGCGGGCGACAGCGGCCCCGATGCCGGAACCGGCGCCGGTGATGAGGTGGGTAGACATGGGGCGATCCTAGGACCGCACCTGGTCGCCAGTGACCGTCGGACTCCTCACTGGTGACCGGCGGACTCCTCCAGGTAGGCGAGCGCGCCGACGCCGTCCTTGGCGAAGAAGACCAGGTCGGTCAGGGGGATGGGCAGGAAGCCCTCGTCCTCCATGCGCTGGAACTGCTGGCGCAGCCCGTCGTAGAAGCCCGCCGTGTTCAGCAGGACGACCGGCTTGGTGTGCTTGCCGTGCTTCTTCAGCTCCAGGATCTCGGTGGCCTCGTCGAGCGTCCCGGTCCCACCGACCATGATCACGATGGCGTCGGCCTTCGCCAGGAGGAGCGCCTTGCGCTCCGCGAGGTCACGGGCGATCACCATCTCGTCGGCGTTCGTGCGGGCCTTCGCGGCGAGGAAATCGACCGATACGCCCACGAGCCGCCCGCCCGCCGCCTGCACGCCGTCCGCGACGACCTTCATCAGCCCGCTCTCCGATCCGCCCCAGACGAGGGTGTGCCCGCCCCTGCCGAGCAGCTCGGCGAACTCCCGGGCGGGCACGGTGTAGCGGTCGTCGAGGTCGGCGGCGGAGAGGAAGACGCAGATGTTCATGGGGCAACCGTACGACCCGCCTCGGACACTCCCCCGATCGCTCCCTCGTTCCGGGGAGAAATCCGGCCACAGCAGTCGGGGCGGGAAGAATACGGGCGCGTACGCCGCTGGAACGGGCATGACTGCCACGCGAGGACACCGCATCACCGTCGAGCCGGGCACCGAGCACGTCCGGGTGGTGCACGACGGACAGCTTCTGGCCGAGAGCCGCCGCCCGCTCGTGCTCCGTGAGACCGGCTGCCCGGTCCGCTACTACCTGCCGCCCGAGGACGTCCGCACCGACCTGCTCTCCCCGTCGGACACCTCCACCCACTGCCCGTTCAAGGGGGACGCCTCCTACTGGTCCCGACCCGGTGCCGACGATCTCGTCTGGGCCTACCCGGACCCGAAGCCCGAAGTCGCGGCGATCAAGGACCACTTCTGCTTCTACGCCACGGAGACGGTGGCCGGCTGACCCTCGCCACGGGCTCCATGAAGTTTTCTCCGCCGGAACGATGAGTTTCCCCGACCGCCCCGGTCTGCACTCCCATGGACAGGATTCTCTCCGCCGACGGGACGCCGATCGCCTACCGACGCCAGGGCGACGGCCCGCCGCTGGTGCTGGTCGGCGGGGCGTTGAGCGCCTCGGCGGCCGACGCCCCGCTGGCCGCCCTGCTCGCTCCGCGCTTCACGGTGCTCACCTACGACCGCCGGGGCCGGGGCGCCACCGGTGACGCCGGGCGCTGCTCCGTGGCGCGGGAGGTCGAGGATCTGGCCGCCGTCGTCGGGGCCGCCGGGGCGGGCGCGTCGGTCTTCGGGATGTCGTCGGGCGGGGCGCTGGCCCTGGAGGCGGTCGCCGCCGGGCTGTCGGTGGAGCTGCTCGCCGTGTACGAGCCGCCCTATACGCCGGGCGCGTCGGGGCTGCTGTTCAAGGCCCGCTGCACGGCCCGGCTGCACCGGCTGCTGGCGGCCGGGGACCGGGGCGGGGCGGTGGAGCTGTTCCTGTCGATGACGGGTGTCGCGGAGGAGACGGCCGCCCGGATGCGGCGCACCTCGCTCTGGCCGGAGCTGGAGGCGATGGCGCACACCCTGGCGTACGACGACGCCGTGCTGGGCGACGGTGCGGTCCCGGTCGAGCGGTTCGCGGCCGTCGCGGCCCGGACGCTGGTGATCTGCGGCGGCTTCAGCAGCCCCCCGGCGCGCGCGGCGACCCGGACCCTGGCCGAGGCGCTGCCGCGCGGCCGGCACCGCACGCTGACGGGCCAGATGCGCGAGGTGGCGCCCCAGGTGCTCGCGCCGGTGCTGGCGCAGTTCTTCGCGAAGGACGTGTACGCGTACCGGCAGGCGTCGTGAGCCGGTGGGGCAGAGACGCGAAGCCGGACGCCAACTCGGTCTCACTGCCGTGGTCACCTGGGCTTCCGTGTATGACACCGGCTTGGGCGCAACCCCGTACCGGCGCGCCGCAGGGTTTCGCTCTCTGCCTGAAGCGTCGAACCGGCACCCTCAACGCGAGCGAACCGCCCCACGCCACAGGTGGGGTTCCTCCTCCGCGAACCAGCGCTCCAGCTCATCCGCCCCGGGCAGCGCGAGCCGCACCTCTCGACGGAACGCGGCACCGTGCCCGGCGGCCCGCAGGTGACACAGCTCATGGACCAGGACCAGATCGACCAGCGCGGGGGGCAACTGCATCAGCGCCCAGTGGACCGAGACAGACCCGTCCCGTTCCAGGGCACCCCAGCGGCGGCCGAGATCACGGGCCACGACCGGTCGGGGTGTCACTCCTATGCGCGAGGCGAGGGAAGGCAGCCGCGCCGACAGCCAGCGATCGCCGCACGCCGTGTACCACCCGGTGATCCGGAGCGCTTCCTCTCCCGTCGTCTCCAGCCGCGGCAACTCCAGCCAACCCCGGTAGAGCCGCACCCGCTGTGCCTCCCTCGAAGCGCCTGAGGAATCCGCAGAGACAACCCTCAGCCGGTGGCGCCTTCCGAGATAGCTGAAGCTGGTGCCACCGATCAGGTCCTTGACCGGCTCAGCGGGGCGCTCCTGCCTACGCCGGACCTCCCGGGCCAGCCGCGGCAGTCTCGACCGTACGGCGTCGGCGACGGCAGCCGGATCGGCATCCGCCGGCACGGCGAACAGCACTCCACCGTCGGGTGTCACCTCGATGCCCAGAGTCCGCCGACGGGGCCGCACGACGACATCCCACAGCCACTCCCCGGGGACGGGCAGGGCCGCGATCGCCTGCTGGACAGATGTGCTCACCGGACATTCCTACCACCCGGGTCTGTCACCGCCGCCGGGACCTACGAGGCGTCCGGGCGATACCCGAGGAAGTCCTCCCGGCGCTCGACCGCCAACTCCAGCAGAAGGTTGGCGAGCGGACCGGTGTGGTCCCAGTCCATGTCGAGACGCACCTCCAGCTGGAAGCGCAGCTCCTTGCGCACCCGGTCCTGTGTGTCGGCCAGGGTGACGAACTGTGCAGGTCGCACCAACACCGCGATGTCCGCCGCCAGCTCTCGGGCGGCCTGGTAGAAATCGGCCCCCACCGGTATTCCGGCCGCCCCTGACTCGTCGAGCTGCTGGCGCAATAGCCGGTAGATGGGCTGCTCGGTCCGGGGGGCAAGTCCGCCCGCCTCGTCGGGCTCCTCGGTCGGCGTGTTCACGTCTCGGATCAGATCGGTCAGGTCGGCGGCAGCCTGCTCGAAGTCCTGCGCCATGCGCCGGGTGATCTCGTCGAGCCGCTCGCTGAACTTGGTGTATCGCCCTCGGTCGGAGGCGATGTGCGCGGTGATGTGCAGGTCGAGCGAACTGGTCATGTACGCCGTCCTGGCGCGCGGGTCGCGGTTAGCATCGACCCGCTCCATGAAGTTGGCGTCGGTGAGTTCCACCGGCGGGACTCGCTGCTCGATCATGGCTACCCGGAGGTGCTGGGAGATCAGCTGACGTACCTTCGCGCCGTAGCGGCGGGGGCTGAACTGATCTCGCCCGTCCAGATAGCGGCGCCTGGCCAGTATCTGTGTCTCCCCGAGTTGCCGGGCAGCGCCTTCGTATCTCAAGGCTTCGGGGCGTGGCAGTACGGCGTTGACGGCCGTGAGGAAGTCTCGTACGAGTTCGTCGAACTCGCCCCGCAGCGACGGGTCCGCGAGCCTCGCGAGTAGGTCCTCGCGCTTGGTCTCGTCGGCGAGCAGGGCAGCGTCCATACCGAGGAAGGCGCGAATCTTCTTGTCCAGATCGGACAACAGAACGTTGGCCGCGACATCCGACTGAAGCAGCAGCCCTTCACGAGCGGGCTCGGCTCTGCGGAAGTCGTCGGATCCCACACCTGCCTCTCCGTCTGGGCCATCGCCCAAGGTCCGGTCAAGGTGATCCACCGAAACGTCGTCGTAGCCGAACACCTGGCGAAGGTGTTCCTGGTCGTAGGCGGCGAGGGAACGTGCCAGTTCGGGGCCGATGCCGATGAAGTCGACGACCTGTCCCCACTTCTTGGCCCGCCAGGGGCGGTTGGTGCGCGCCACGGCTTGGAGAAGTCCCGCTCCCTTCATGGCACGGTCGAGGTAGAGAACCTGCTCGACGGGGGCGTCGAAGCCGGTGAGGAGCATGGACTGGACGAGGAGGAAGGCCAAGGGTGCTTCGTCGCTCTCGGCGGCGCCATCCGCCGGCTCTTCCTCGCGTTGCCCGTCCTCCTCTCCCTGCGTCGTCTCGTGCCAGACCTCGCCGTCCGCTGCTGCGGTCCCCCACCCCGGCGAGACCGTGCCATGCGGGTCGACGACCCAGGACGGATCATCGGCAGCCTCCGACGGATCCCCGATGCCGCTCTTGAACCGCGCGATATGCGCGTCCTGGTGGGACTTCGTGGTCCAGCACGTCCAGTCCTCAGGATCCTTGGGCTTTCCTGGCTGGGACTTGGAGATCACCACTGCCGCATCGAGAGAGGCGAGGACGTGACGGTGCGGCAGCAGGTTGAGCAGCTCCCGCTCCTCGTCCGTGGCGTGCAGAGCGGCGAGCGGATCATATGCGAGGTCGGGGTCCAGCGCGTCCAGACGTTCCAGCAGCCGGTTCCGCGCCGCGAGCAGGGCCGTTCGGTAGCGGACGGCCGCGAGTCTGGAGACCGCGACCACCTGTGCGCCGAACCGGTCCGGGAGGGCCGACGTAGCCCAGTGGTGGAGGATGTGACCGGCCTTCGCCGCGATCACGGAAGGGGCTTCCAGGACTTCCTTCCGCCGCGCGAACTTGTTCAACACCCGGATCCTCTGCTGCGGATCACCAGGAATCTTCTCGTCGAACTTGGCGTCCAGCGCTGCCTTCTCGATCACTTCGAGCGGCACCGCGTACGCCTCGTAGCGCACAGGTACCACGGACCCATCCCGCTCGGCGTCACGGAGGGTATAGGTGTCCGCGAACGCACCGAAGATCTTCTCGGTCGTCTTCCGGCGCTTGTCGATGATCGGGGTACCGGTGAAGCCGACCAGAACGGCGTTCGGCAGCATGGCGCGCAGCCTGGCGTGCTGCCAGTGGGCGTTCCCCCGGTGGGCCTCGTCGATCAGGACGACGACCGTGTGATGCGGGTTGGCGACCAGGTTGTGGATCCGGGCTTCGTTGCCCTTGTCGTCAGGCTCGTCGTCCTCGGTGTCCTCGGTGTCCTCACCGAGGGATTCGACGCTGCCGTCGTCCGCCATGTCGTCCTTGCGGGCCTTCTGGAGCGTGATCAGCACCAGATCGGGCACATCGACGGCCAGGTACTTGCGGGCGCTCTTCACACTCGACGCACGGTGTACCTTCTCGTCACTGGCGCCGAGGCTCCGCCGGATCTGCTTCTCAAGGTCGATCCGGTCGGTGACGACCACCACTTTATGGCTGGCGAGGTCCGGGTTGCTGCGCAAATGCCGCACGAGAAACGCCATGGTCAGGCTCTTACCGGAGCCCTGGGTGTGCCAAATGACCCCGCCTCGCTGAGATACGTCGCGCTCGGCCGCGACCGCCTCGCTCCTGTCCCGGAGCCGTGTCGACAGAGTCAGCACGGCCCGGAACTGCTGGTAGCGGCCGATGATCTTCCCCGCACGGTTGCCGTGTCCGGTCCAGGTGGTGAAGTCGCGAACGAGGGTGAACAGGTGGGCGGGGTACAGAAGACCCGCCACGAGTACGTCCTGGGCGGTCAGCGGCGTGCTCTCGCTCTTGCCCACATCGGCGCGCACGTCGGCTTCCGAACGAGGCCGGACCGTTCGCCAGGGCGCGAAGTGCTCCGGCCCGGCTGTCACGGTGCCCAGCTCGGCATGGTCACGATCCGTGCCGATGAGCACCTGCGCGTACCGTACGAACTCGGCGACGGGAGCGGCCGAACCGGCACCCGCGTAGCCGATGACCTGATCAACGGCCGCGTCCACCGCGGCCCTGCTGTCCGTGTCGGTCAGCAGGGGGGCCTTGCACTCGATCACCACCCAGGGCAGACCGTTGACGAACAGGACGAGGTCGGGAGTGACGGGCTTGGCACCCTTGCGTTCCACCCGGAACTGGGAGACCGCGAGAAGATCGTTTCCCCTCGCGCTGCCTTCGCTCTCGCCCTTGCCTACGGGACCGAACTCGCCGCCCCAATCGACCAGGCGGATGTGTTCGGGATGCTCGGGGGTCCAGCCGGGGACCGTACGGGCGTTGATGCCGTTCCGGAGCATGTCGGTCGCTTCGCGGTTCCCGGCCGCGCCCCGTCCGGGGAGGCCCTGGCCGGGCGCGGTTCCCTTGATACGCGCGAGAAGGTGGTCCAACTGCCCCGGCGAGAGCCAGGTCCGGCCGTCGTCGGCGCGGGGGTCGGGGTTGAGCCGGGCCACAGCGTCACGGAACCGGTCGTCGTACACGACCTGTGTGAAGGAGGTACGCCCGGAAGCGCTCGCAAGGGTCGCGGGCACGCCGGGTTCCCCTCCCTGTACGTACTGCCAACCCATCGCGACCAGCTGGTCGATCAGGGGCTTCTCGGCCTTGTCGTACTCCGGCTGCCCCATCGCTGGTCTCCCCGTCCGCCCGTCACCGTACGTCCCGCGCACCCCCCGAAAGGATGTGCGCGAAACTCTACCCGCGGGTGAGCGGGGGACGAGAATAGGGGCCAGGCCGCTTGCTCATGTGCTGACCAGCGCGGGAGGGCCCCGGGGCCGGCCTCGGCCCGTACCTGGGTCGGAAGTCACAAGCACCGGTCGATATCGCGGCCCGGCGACTCAGGAACCGATCCAGTGCAGGCTTGCCCTGACGTCTCCACCTCGCCCGAAGTACCGGAGGGCATTCTCGGCCGACGGCAGACTCATACGAACACCCGTCCCGTACGGGACCACCTCGGCCCGACCTTCGAACGCCAGGCCCCAGGCGGCCACCCACCCGTCTTCCCGGTCACCCACCTCCTGTACGACGGCGAAGAGCCGGGGCATGGACTCGGCCACTACCTCCGCCAGCAGGGTCGCGTATTCCTGATGCCCCAGCGGGGGCATCAGTTCTGGCTCTGAACGGGCTTCCGTCGTCGCCGGCACCTCGGTCATGGGACTCTCCTCACCTGTCAAGCGGTCTTGTTGGTCTCGACACTTTTCGCAGTTCGCCTCGGTGGCGCGCTCGGGTGATCGCCGTGTTCCACGCGTCCGCAGACGAAGACAGGGCCTACGTCAAGCAACGGCGCGGGAACGGCTCCACGGTCTGGGTTTCGGTGGAGGACAGCTGTTCATGGCTGATTCGAAGCAGGTGGTCCTGCCGCCGGGTCCGCACGCCCCCCTCCCGCACGGCGCGACCTCCCCAGCGGTCGGCGACCAGATCGCGAATCGCCATTCCGCACCTGCTGCCGCTCCCGACGCTCCGACTGGACGGCACGAATGGGGCAGGCTGGGGCTACTCCTCCAAGTGAAGACCTTCGGCACGAGGAGCAGCCGGGAAGTTCAGGCAGCCACCCACCCTGCGGTGTGCAATGCGGAGGTGCTCGTCAGCCTCTACGCGAGGTCGCGGAGAATGCTGGGGCCATACTGCGTGCGCCCACGAAACGGGACGGGCACTCTGGGAAGAAGGTTGTCCAACGCGGGGTCTGGGCCGAGCTTCGGTTGCGGGTCTGCTCACGAAGCACCTCCTGGGTGCGTGACGTGAATGAGTAGGTGGAGTTGAACTATTGGGTAGTTCCGGGTTGTTCAGGCGGTGTGTCGACGATGGCAGTACCGGTTGCGGCTCCGCCATCCCGGACGGACAGGACGAAGCCGGTGCACTCCCCGACGTTGAACGAGTGGCACACCTAAGACCGTAGGGCATACTCAAAACCCGTGCTACCCATGTCACTAAAACGGGTTACATTCATGCCGTATCGCGCCCCCTGCCGCACGACGCAGGCAGACTGCGCGCGAGCGAGCGAGGAGACACTCCATGGCACCGCGACACACCCCCACCATCCGGCAGCGGCGCTTCGGAATGGAACTTCGACGACTCCGGGATGCGGCAGGCATGTCTGCACCAACGGCAGCCGCCCTGTTGGGGTCGGACCGCACGATGATCTCCAACATCGAAGCAGGGCGCTTCGGTATCAGCGAAGAACGGCTACGCCGGCTGGCAAGCATCTACGAGTGCAACGACCCGGAGCTGATCGACTCACTTGCCGCTATGACCGGCGGACGCCAGGCGGGCTGGTGGGACGAGTACCGGGGCAAGATTCCCCCCGGGTTTCTCGACGTTTCCGAGCTTGAACATGACGCCGTACGGCTGCGGACAGCCCAAACCGCTCATCTGCCTGGCCTCTTCCAGACAGAGGACCACGCACGAGCAACCTTCGAACTGCCCGTGCCCCCACTTCAGCGTCTGGAAGTGGAACTGAGGGTGGCTCACCGCCTGGCTCGGCAGTCGGTAGTGACCGGAGAAACATCCGTGCCATACATCGGAATTATCCACGAGGCCGCGCTGCGCATGCAGATCGGCAGCCGCAGCATCGCCCGAGCTCAACTGCGATACCTGCTCAACGCCGGCGAACGTCCCAATGTAACACTGCGAGTGATCCCGTTCGCAGTCGGCGGTTTCCCCCTCTTGGACTCGTCGGTCCTCTACGCCGAGGCTTCCAACTGTCACCTGGACACAGTGCAGATGGACGCGCCGACGGGAGCGGTGTTCATCGACTCCCCGGCCCAGCTCGCCAACTTCCGCACCCGGCTGGACTTGACCGAGCAAATGGCCTTGACTGCATCGAAGTCAAGGGATTTCATTCACACCATCATCAAGGAGATGTAAAGAGATGCCTTACACGTCTGAATTGCGCTGGATAAAGTCCTCGTTCTCGGGCGACGGCGGTAACAACTGCGTGGAAGTCGCCGCGACCAAGGAGAACCGTGTCTCCCTCCGCGACAGCACCCGGCCGTCCCGGATCATCCCTACGACCCGCATCGCGCTCCATGCACTCGTACAAGGACTAAAGGCCGACAAATTCGTGCCTGTCGAGGAGTGACACCTTGGCAGGCGCCGGCCACCCTCCGGCTCTACGCTGCCAACGCTGGCTGCCTGCCCCGGAGGAGATCTTCGACCACACCCTGCTGAATCACGCGAAGCTTGGCCACTGCCGCACCCTGCTTGGCGATCCTGGCGTCCAGCGCTCCCACGGTCGCGACGACCTCTTCCTGCACTCGGAGGGCAGGAAGAGGAATGCGAAGCGCTTCAACAACACCAGCACTGATCTTGACCATACTTTCGGAAGTACCTCGTGCGGCAGCCTGAACAGCCTTACGGATAGCGCTAGCCCCCAAAATGATCTCCAGATATGAAGGGAGGCAGCGATCCGTATCGGGTCGCAATCTCATCATCAAGTCCGGATAGATGCAGGGTTGGTCAACATCACGAAAACGCCCTACAAGCCCAACAAGTTCCCGAGTGTTGGCTCGGCTCATAAGAAGGTCACCGTCGGAGAGAATGAACCTCTTAGCCTGAACCGTGCTCGGAATGCTCTTCAACTGTCGCGGAATGAAGCCCTGAGGGGTTAGGCACCCAAGGCCCAGCGTCAGAAGCCCCGTCCACTCGTGAACTTCAGGCGGCGAGAATCCATTCCTCGGCTTGTCAGAAAGGAGATCACTGATTTTTACCAGAGGGCCAGACATTGCATCGCGAACGAGCCCTCTCCGCACAGAGATCAATTTTTCTAGCGACTTTTCCAGTGCAGAAATTCGGCACTCAAATGCTGCGTGAGAGTCAACCAAAAGCCGTTGCTGATCCAGTGAAATTTTTGGCACCTTGAGTGAGCGAATACTCTTCTGGCTGATGTTCTTCATGCCAGCACTCGTACCGGTCGCCAGCGCACGGATCTGCGCGCGAGTAGCAGGCTGTGACAGCACCAGCGCGACGAACCTCGAGTCAGCTACGGCCTCGTCGACGCAGAGTCGCAGCGTCTTGTCGCTGAGCATGAGTCGTTGCTGGGTTGACTCCACTACGCAGGCGAACCCGACAAGGTCCTCCGTATTGGCCCGCGTCATCAGCAAGTCCCCCGGCCTTACTTCAAACGAGGGGTAGATGTTCGCTGCTTCTCGGACAACCTTGTTTTCCAGCGCCTCAAATCTGCCGGGTTGGACCGCGCTTACCTTAAGTACCCCCCACTCGCCATCACCAGCAGGAGTGTCTTGCGCAGCAGGGCTCTTCCCTGTCTCGATGCCTAGCAGATAATGCTCGAGCACGGTCATAACAGGCTTGGCATCTGAGTCAGTTGGTGCGCGCATACCCAAGCTCCTTAAGCCACCCCGCCAGCTCCCCCGCCGCCCAGTCGCTCTCCGCCTCAAGCTCCTCCAGCGACACCGCGTACTTCTCGGCCCAGCGCCGGAACGCAGCCACCAGCTCACGGCGGCCCGAGGCGACCGAAGCGCCCAGGCGGCGGCTCAAGTCGCCGTCCAGGACCTCAAGGACCACCCGCTCCGCGTCGCCCGACGTCACCACGGCGACCTCGGCTGCCGCCCGCAGGTCCTTCAGGAAACGGTCGTCCAGCGCCTTCCGCTTCTTCTTCGCCGCCGCCAGCTCCCGCTTGCGCGCAGCCAGCACCTTGTCCAGGCAGGCGATCTCCTCCGGAGAGACCGGGGCCACAGTCTCCGTATCGCCGTCGGACGGCTCGTCGGCATCGGTATCGGCGTCGTCCTCCGCGTCAGCAACCGGCGACGGCCTCGCTTCCGCCACTGCTTCCAGCGCCGCCCGGTACGCCGCGTCCGCCTCCGTCACCGCCGTATCGGCCGAGGACACCGCGTCGAGGAACTCAGGGATCAACGCACGCACCACCGGGTGGTCCATCGCTCGGCGGCGGTCAGCGCCGGACACCGTTGGCTTCTTCGCCGGGGTGTCGCCCTCCTCCGTCGGCGGCAGCGCCGGGTCGACGATCGCTTCGACCGAGTCGACCCAGCCTGCCAGCACCCGTTCGAAACCGCCGGCCGCGAGTGCCTTGACGTCGTACCTGTTCGCCGTCCACCAGTCGGCCATGATCCCGGCCGTCGTGTACTCGTCCAGGACGCCGACGTCTCCCACCGACTTGGTGAATCCGGTCACCAAACGGCCTCGGAGGTCCATCAGCTTCCGGTCCGCCGCGAGCTGGGCGAAGCCCGGGGCGTGCTCCTCCCACCAGGTGCCGTACGCCTCCCACAGCTTCCTCTCGCGGTCCGCCGCCAGACCCGGGATACGTTGGGCTGTCGCCTCCGGTCCCTCGTCCAGGAAGTCGTAGTACTCCGGATCGTCGTCCCGCTGGGCGAAGAGCGCCGTCGCATCGACCCTGTACGCCGTGAAAAGCTGCTCTTTGCCCGCGACCTCGCTCACCGGAACTCCGCCGTACAGGTGTGCCCGTACGTCCTGTGGCTCGGCCGGCGGTGAATTGTCCACCCAGCGGCGAATGTTGAGGTTCGCCTCCGCCGCCAGCAGGTCCTTGACCTCCACAGCGCGCGAGTAGCCGGGGAGCTGTCGCCATGCCTGGAAGACGGTGACGATCTTCTCCACGTGCTCGGGGCCGAGCTCGTTCTGGTTTCGTCCCGCTGTGAAGTCACGGTCCGCGTTGATGAACAGGACCTTCTTCTCGCGCTCCCCGCGCTTGCGGCGTGGGGGGCGCAGGACCAGAACGCACGCCGGGATGCCGGTGCCGTAGAAGAGGTTCGGGCCGAGGCCGATCACCGCCTCGATGCAGTCGTCCTTCAGCAGCCCTTCCCGGATGTCCCGTTCCTTGCCGCCCCGGAACAGCACGCCGTGCGGCATGACGATCGCCGCCGTACCCCGTTGCTCCAGCACCGAGACCATGTGCTGGACGAACATCAGGTCGGCTTTCTTGCCACCCTCGGGCGCCCAGCCCCACTTCATCCGGGTGCCGTACAGCTCGTCGGCCTTGGCGACGAGATCCGCGTCGTAATTGAGCGAGAAGGGCGGGTTCGAAAGGACCTTGGTGAAAGTGCGCAGTCGGCCGTCCGGCGTCAGGTGCAGCGGCTCGGTCAGGGTGTCACCGTGCTCCAGCTCGAACTCACGGATGCCATGAAGCACCATGTTCATGCTGGCCATGGACCAGGAAGGGCCGTTCTTGTCCTGTCCGTTGACCCCCAACTCGTTGGGGTCGCCCCCGTGTTCCTCCACATGCTCCCGTGCCGCGATGAGCATGCCGCCGGAGCCCGCGCACGGGTCGTAGACGGTTTCCGTGGGCTTCGGATCGATCAGCCGGACCAGCATCCGGACCACCGAGCGCGGGGTATAGAACTCCCCGCCGCGCTGCCCCGCCGAGTCGGCGAACCTGCCGAGCAGATACTCGTACGCCGCCCCCAGCATGTCGGGGAACTCGAAGTCCTCGTTCCGCAGCTGGTAGAGGCTGAAGTGACGGATGAGGGAGCGCAGCTCGGAGTTGGTGAAGCGAGGCTTCGTTCCGATGACCTCGTTGAAGGTGATGTGGGAGGTGACGCCGGCCAGCCTCCGGTTGCCTTCGGTCAGAGCGATCAGCGCCTGGTCGAGTCCCTGGCCCACCTTGTCGGTGAGATACCGGATACCCGGCACGGTCGCGGTCTCACCGTCCGGCGTGACCGGGTCGATCACATGCGGGCCCTTCCACCAGCGGGCCTGCGGCGGAACGTAGAAGACACGGGTGTAGCGCTCGGGATTGTCGGCCCGCTTTCGCGCCTTCACCGGGTCGCCCGTCGAATCCAGCGCCGTCGCGTACTCGCGCTTCCACTCGGGCTCGAACTCGTCCGAGGCCCGCTTGAGGAACAGCATGCCGAAGATGTAGTCGCGGTACTCCGAGGCGTCCATCCGTCCGCGCAGGATGTCCGCGGCCGAGAAGAGGTGCCTTTCGAGCTCGGGCAGGGTGATTCTGGCCACGCGCCATTCCTTCGTACGACTGGGAGATCGAGGGGCCCCGAGGAGGCCTGGGGAACCGGAAGTGCTACGGCAGCCTAGACGCCCCAGGCCCCTGCTGAGTAACTGTGGCCCCAGTCCGTCGCTGTCCGTGAGGGGTCCTTGACGATGCCCAGGCTCACGACCAGACGCCATACATCGGTCGAGGGGTCGCGTCGTAGCGTCTCGCAGTCGTGTGCGTGCCCCGAGCGCGCGGCCCACGCGGGCGTGGTCTTCGGCGGGTTGTCGCGACTGAACCGGTTCGTCTTGGCGTTGTTCGCCTTGCACGAACCGTGCTCGCACTGGCTGACCAGACGCTTCGCCCGGGACACCGCCTCTTCCAGAAGTCCGTCTGCGTCCAGCGCCGCTCGCCGGTCGTCCTTCACGCTCTTGTCGTTCTTGGTGTCGAACTTCTTGAACGCGGGGTGCGCCTGTCGCAGCTTCTTCAGGATCTCCTTGTTCTTGCCGCTCTGACGCCCGCCGAACTCCTGGAAGTGGAGCAGCAGCCACAGCTCGAAGGAAGGATGGGAGAAACAGACCTCGGTCGAGGTCTCCGCCGCCTCCCTCAAGGCTTTCGGGATGTCATGGTGGTCGTCACGGTCGAACATGGCCCACGCGTCGTCCTCCTGCGCCTTCTCGCGCACGGCGGCCACAGCCTCCGCCGGGGTATAGCCATTCTTCTTGTAGACGGGCTGGATACGGAACCTTTGCCCCTCGTAACCGCTGCCGTCCCCGAACCTGGCATTGAGGTGGTTGAGGTAGTCCGGCTCGGTGGACTCGCCCTCGCAGCCGACGTACACCACGCGCACCGCACGGGAATCGTCCACCGGCGGAGTCGGGGCCGGAATCAGGGGCTGCGCTTCGCCTTTTCCACTCCGGCGCTTCTTCGGCTTCGGGCTACCAGCCTCCGACGGGGCTTCACTCCCGTCGTGCGCCGACGGGGTCTGCTGCCCTTTGTCCCACGTACTCACGCTGACGCCTTCGCCTCCTGCCAGGACACCTCACGGGCGATCTCGCCCGCGCTGACACGCGGGGTGCCGCCGTACCGGCCCCGCAGATAGCCACGTTCCAGGTTCTCGTCGTCCGCCGGACGGGCTGCGGTGAGGGGATAGATCTCGGTCGCTCCCGTACGGTCCTTCGCCGTGAGCCAGACCTGATCACTGCCCAGTGGCCGGTCCAGGACCTCACTGCCGAGCAAAGTGGCATCATGCGTCGTGAAGATCAGTTGAGCGTCACGGGGATTCGCCTTCGGGTCCTGGAAGATCCGGACGACCTCGGCGGCCAGCGTCGGGTGGAGGCTCGAATCCAGCTCGTCGACCAGAAGTACGGCGCCCTTGTCGAGCACGGTGAGCATCGGGCCGAGGAAGGCGAACCAGGCGTGCGTGCCGAAGGACTCTTCTGTGAGGAAGTCCAGTGAGACGTCCTCGCCTTCCGTGGTCCGGTGGCGCAGCCGGATCTCCTGCGTCTCGCGGTCGATCTCGATGCCGGTGACACCTAGGTCGGCAACGGAGAGCAGTTGCAGAATGCGCTCACCGTAGCCACCCTTGCGGCCGGGTTCGCCGAGCAGCTCCTGAGTCCACTTCGTTCGGTGGACGACGTCCGCGCCCGGTGTCATCAGCCACAGGTTGTCGAGGAACCATCGGTACAGCGCCGAGAGCTGCTTGTCGTTGGCAGTGGCCGCCGTGGACAGGAACAGGGCGTCGGGCCGGGTGAAGGAGACCAGCGCGTCCCGTTGGCCGACGAAACTGTCGCTCTCGAAGACGAACTCGCCGCCTTCCGCATCAGGCCGGTCGGCCTCCCGGTCGAACCAGATCTCCCGCTCTCCGTTCGGGTAGGCGTGCAGCCACTCGGCCTCCACCCGGTCGTCCGAGAGCTCGAAACCGTAGGTGAACCGGACCGGCTTTCGGCCGAGCGTGAGATCTACTTCGTAGAGGCTCGTCTCCTCGGAGCTTTCACGATCCAGCTTGAAGGGCTTGCGGGGCACCCCGGGTGACTTGGGCCAGTCCGCGAAGGAGGTGCGCACAGCGGCTCTCATGTCGCGCAGCGCGCTGATCAGGTTGGTCTTCCCGGAGGCGTTGGCTCCGAAGACGCCGACCACGGGGAGGGCCGTCACCTCATGGTCGTCGTGGCGCAGGCCGGTGTCGCGGGCGGTGCCTTCGTTCAGCGCCGTCCCGATCAGCGACAACTCGCACTCGTCACGAATCGAGCGGTGATTGGCCACCCGAAAGCGCAGGAGCACCGGTACCTCCTGACAGGACGGGGTGACTGCCCCGCCACGTGCGTCTTCGCGCGGACGGTCCGCAAGGGGCAGCCTATGACGGTCGAGTGGGCTGAGCCAGCCCGGCTTGATCATACGAGATGGTCGGGATGCGGCCATCGAAGGGCACCGGCCGGCCTCCCTCAGCCGCCTGTGGCCACCCGCTCACGCCGGGACGTCGTGGCGATGGTGGCCGAGCCGACCACGCGCGTGCCGTCGTACAGGACGACCGCCTGGCCGGGGGCCACGCCCCGGACCGGCTCGGTGAAGGTGATGTTCAGCTCGGAGCCGTCCACCAGCTCGGCCGTGACCTCGGTCTCGCCGCCGTGGGCGCGGAGCTGGGCGGTGTACGTGCCGGGGCCGGACGGGGGCGTTCCGCACCAGCGGGGCTTGATGGCGGTCAGCGAGGTCACGTCGAGCGCCTCGACGGGGCCGACGGTGACGGTGTTGTTCACCGGGGAGATGTCGAGGACGTAGCGCGGCTTGCCGTCGGGGGCCGGGTGGCCGATCTTCAGGCCCTTGCGCTGGCCGATGGTGAAGCCGAAAGCGCCCTCGTGGGTCCCCAGCTTCGTACCGGACTCGTCGAGGATGTCGCCCTCGGCCGGGCCGCCGAGGCGGTTCGCCAGGAAGCCCTGGGTGTCGCCGTCGGCGATGAAGCAGATGTCGTGGCTGTCGGGCTTCTTGGCGACGGCCAGGCCCCGGCGCTCGGCCTCGGCGCGGATCTCGTCCTTGGTGGTGAGGGTGTCGCCGAGGGGGAACATGGCGTGGGCGAGCTGCTTCTCGTCCAGGACGCCGAGCACATAGCTCTGGTCCTTGGCCATGTCGGAGGCGCGGTGCAGCTCGCGGCTGCCGTCCTCGGTGCGTACGACGGTGGCGTAGTGGCCGGTGCACACGGCGTCGAAGCCGAGGGCGAGGGCCTTGTCGAGCAGCGCGGCGAACTTGATCTTCTCGTTGCAGCGCAGGCAGGGGTTGGGGGTGCGCCCGGCCTCGTACTCCGCGACGAAGTCCTCGACGACGTCCTCGCGGAAGCGTTCCGCCAGGTCCCAGACGTAGAACGGGATACCGATGACGTCGGCCGCGCGGCGGGCGTCCCGGGAGTCCTCGATGGTGCAACACCCGCGCGCCCCGGTCCGGAAGGACTGGGGGTTCGCGGACAGGGCGAGGTGGACACCGGTCACGTCGTGGCCCGCTTCGACGGCACGGGCCGCGGCGACGGCGGAGTCCACGCCGCCCGACATGGCGGCGAGGACACGCAGGGGGCGCTGGGAAGTCTGAGTCATAGCTCCTCCAGGGTACGGGTCGCCGGGAACCGAACGCTCGCGGATATGCGTTGACGATCACATGGGGAACAACGGGAGCACCCGGGGCGCGCGAAAGCCCTCGGGAAAGTCTTCGGGCTCGACTGCGGGCTCGTCTTCGCGGAAGAAGCCGGCGAACGGCGTCAGCCGGCGCGCGCTGCTGATCGGCGGCGGTGCGGTGGCGGCCGCCGGTACCGCCGCCGTGCTCGCGCGCGACCGGGTCAGGCGTCTGTGGTGGCAGGTGCCCGGGGTGGAGAAGCCCCGGAAGCCGGGCGAGCTGGACTACGCGGGGGCGACCTGGGTGGCCGCGTCGGAGGCGAACTGGCGGCAGGCGGACCGGCCGGACGACTTCACGATCGACCGCGTGATCATCCACGTCACCCAGGGCAGCTTCGCCAGTGCGGTGCGGGTGTTCCAGGACCCCGCCCACCAGGCCGCGACGCACTACATCGTGGGGCAGGACGGGCGGGTGGTGCAGATGATCCGCGAGCTCGACGTGGCGTACCAGGCGGGCAACCGCGCGTACAACGAGCGCGGCGTCGGCATCGAGCACGAGGGGTTCGTGGACCGGCCGAAGGACCTCACGAAGGCGATGTACGAGTCCTCGGCGCGGCTCACCGCGTCGATCTGCGCGCGGCATGGCATACCCGTCGACCGGGAGCACATCATCGGGCATGTGGAGGTGCCGGGCACCGACCACACCGATCCGGGGCCGCACTGGGACTGGGACCGGTACCTGGAGCTGGTGCGGCGGGCCGCGACGGCGCCGCCGAGCCCTTCCCCCACGCCGTCGGCGAAGGCGTAGGTCCTGTCGTCAGCTGAGCCCTGCCGTCCTCGCCCGCTCGACCGCGGGGCCGATCGCCTCGGCGAGCGCCTTCACGTCGTCCTCGGTCGAGGTGTGGCCGAGCGAGAAGCGCAGAGTGCCCCGGGCCAGGTCCGGATCGGTCCCGGTGGCCAGGAGTACGTGGCTGGGCTGGGCGATCCCTGCGGTGCAGGCGGAGCCGGTGGAGCACTCGATGCCCTGCGCGTCCAGCAGCAGGAGCAGGGAGTCGCCCTCGCAGCCGGGGAAACTGAAGTGGGCGTTGGCGGGCAGGCGTCCGGCCGAGTCCGGGTCGCCGCCGAGCACGGCGTCCGGTACGGCCAGGCGCACGGCGGTCACCAGCTCGTCGCGCAGGGTGCCCACCCGCCGGGCGAACTCCTCGCGCCGCTCGGCCGCCAGCCGTCCGGCGACCGCGAACGAGGCGACGGCGGGCACGTCCAGCGTGCCGGAGCGTACGTGCCGCTCCTGGCCGCCGCCGTGCAGGACGGGCACGGGGGTGTGGTCGCGGCCCAGCAGCAGCGCGCCGATGCCGAACGGGCCGCCGATCTTGTGTCCGCTGACCGTCATCGCGGCCAGTCCGGAGCGGGCGAAGTCGACCTCCAGCTGACCGAACGCCTGGACCGCGTCGGCATGCATGGGGATCCCGAACTCCGCCGCCACCGCCGCCAGTTCACGTACCGGCATGATCGTGCCGATCTCGTTGTTGGCCCACATCACGGTGATCATCGCGATGTCGTCGGGGTTCCGGAGGATCGCCTCGCGCAGGTCTTCGGGGTGGACCCGGCCGTGGCGGTCGACGGGGAGGTAGTCGACGGTCGCGCCCTCGTGTTCGGCGAGCCAGTCGACGGCGTCGAGGACGGCGTGGTGTTCGACGGGGCCGGCGAGGACGCGGGTGCGGCGGGGGTCGGCGTCGCGGCGGGACCAGTAGAGGCCCTTGACGGCGAGGTTGTCGGCCTCCGTGCCGCCGGAGGTGAACACCACCTCGCTGGGGCGTGCGCCGAGGGCGTCCGCGAGGGCCTCTCTGGACTCCTCGACGGTACGGCGAGCCCGGCGGCCGGCGGCGTGCAGTGAGGACGCGTTGCCGGTGGCGGAGAGCTGGGCGATCATCGCCCCGACCGCTTCGGGAAGCATCGGGGTGGTCGCGGCGTGGTCGAGGTAAGCCATGGTGGAGCCGATTCTACGAGCCCGGGGTGGGGCGCATGCCGGGCGCGTCACGGCCTGGCCCCCGCGCACGCCTTCATGGAGTGCGGCGGACCGGTACGGAGAACGGCCGAAGGACGCGGTCCGGAGTCCGATCCGGAACGGGGACGGCGGCTCACGAGGCCGCTTCGGGGTGTACGTCAGCCCCCGCCGCTCCAGGCGACGGCGCCGTTGGCGGTGACCAGGGCGGCGAGGTCGGCGACGCCCAGGGCGAGGCCGAGGACCACTTCCGGTTCATCGCCCGTGAGCAGCACGGCGGGGTCGGCCCGGTGCGCGCGGCGATCGCGGCTCGGCTGCGGCGGTTCGCCGAGGAGGTGGCGAGCGCGCTCGGCCAGGAGCCGGGGGCCGCGGGGTGGAGCGAGGAGGATTTGCTGATGCTCGGCGGCCTCTATGTGGACCACATGGTGATCACCACGTCGACCCTGCTGGAGGCCGGGCCGGATGGCGAGGCGGAAGTCGTCCGGGTGGCCCGGCGACGCCTGCGGCTGGTCACCATCGGCCGGGCGCACTGGCTGGACGAGGCGGCACAGGACGGCATCGCCCGCAGCTGAGCCGAGACCCGGGCTCGGCGGTCAGGCGCGAGCCCGGGCGGTGACGCGGTCAGGCGGAGGCGTCGCCCCGCGCCTCCGACGGCAGCCGCGCGGGCGCTGCCGCGATCAGCAGGGCGGCGAAGACGAGGGGGGCGATCACCTGGTACCCCATCCAGACCTCGCCACCGGCAGTGCTGCCCTGCCAGGCCATCAGGAGCCCGACCAGGGCGGCCAGCACCCAGCACGCGTCGTAGCCGATCATGAGCTTCAGATAGGTGCGCATCGGCCGGCCGCGGAGATACCTGAGCTCGATGACGCCTCCGACCAGCAGTGCGACGCCCGCGCCGACCATCAGCCAGACCGGCGCACCGAGCAGTTCGCCGAGCGGGGCGGCGCCGGCGACGAAGGCCACGGCGAGCACCACCTTGAAGGCACCGTCGGCTGCGGCGCCCACCATCTCGCGGGGCACTCGCGATGTCACGGTCTGAGCCATGAGCGTCCTCCTTGGAGCTCGTCGGGTTGTTTCCATAACCAGATTACGGCAATATTTGAGTTATGCGAATGACTAGGGCCCAGGCCAAGGAGCGCAATCGCAGCGCCCTGCTGGATTCGGCGCTCCAGATCGTGACCCGGGACGGGTACACGGCCAGGCTCGACGAGATCGCCGAACGCGCCGGTCTGACCACCGGCGCCGTCTACTCCCTGTTCGGGAGCAAGAACGGCCTGATGGTCGCCCTGATCACCGAGCATCTGCGGCCCTACTACGAGGAGATCGAGCAGGCGGTCCCCGCCGGGGTCGACCTGCTGGAGGCGGTCGACGCCTTCGCCCGGTACTACCGGCGCAGCTGTGACGACCCGGAGGCGGTGTCGCGTCTGTCGCTCCAGATCACTTTCCTCGACAGGGCCCTGCACGACCCGGAGCTGGGCGGTCGGCTGGCGGCGTCCGTCCGGTCCCAGGAGAACCAGCTGATCGCCCTGTTCGCCGGAAGGCGACACGGGCGGGAGCCGGTGACGTCCCACCAGTCCCATCGGCTCACCATCGCGCTCAACGCGCTGTTCGTGGGCCTCAGTCAGGGCGTCCTTCTGGGCCTCGCACCAGGGGCCGACGAGGACTACTTCGCCGATGCCGCCCGAGCGCTGGCAGCCGGGATGGTCGTCACCGAGCTGGAGTCGGCTCGGCGGTGAGGGGTCGTCAGAAGACTGTGAAATTAGGCGGGTTGACGCCTGCCGGTCCGGCCGCGGCATCCCTTGCCGGCGGACCGGACGGGGGTTTGGTCGACCCTCACGCGTGGTCGGTGACCTGCGCCCGTACGCATAAGGATTCCTTCTGGGGCTCAGCTCCGCAGGCTATTGGACGGCCGGGAAGACGCCTGCCCATGATGATCGGGCCGGCCGACCACGGTCCCGTCCACCGGTCGAAGGAGTCTTCGGGGACTGCGCCCGCCGCTTCGAGCGGTCGCGCGCGAGTCCGGACGCACGGACCGGACGCCCCCTGGGGGCGCACCCTTGAAGGAGTTCTTACGATGTCGACCCTTCCCGATCAGGGGCAGAAAGCCGGTTACGACGTCATCGTCGTCGGCAACGGAGCCCTCGGCTCGTCCACCGCGGTCGAACTCGCCCGTCGCGGGGCATCCGTGTGCCTGGTCGGCCGCCCGCACCGGCCGTTCGCCGCCTCGACCGCCGCCGGGGCCATGCTCGGGTGCTTCGGCGAGGTCACCACCGGCCTCCTGGGCAACACCTACGGGCAGGCCAAATTCGCCCTCGACCTGCGGGCCAAGGACATCTGGCCGCAGTGGCTGGAGAGCATCTCCGGCGGGCTGTCCGACGGGCAGGACATCCTGACCGCGAAAGGCACCACCGTCCTGCTCAACAGCGTCGGCACGGGCCCCATCGACTCGGGCAACTTCGAGGCGATCCGCGCCACGCTCGACAAGCACGACGAGCCGTGGGAGACCGTCGATCCGGCGGATGTCGACTGGCTGGACCCGGACCCCAACTCCCGTCCGCTGCAGGCACTGCACATACCCGGTGAGCACGCCGTCGACTCCGGCCGACTGCTGCTGCGCCTCACGGACACCGCCCGTGCTCTGGGCGTCGACCTGATCGACGGGCAGGCCCTCTCGGTCGTCGACGAGGACGGGCGGGCGCGCGGTGTGGTCCTGGAGGACGGACGGACCCTCTCCGCCGGGCAGGTGCTCCTCGCGGGCGGCGTCGGCACCCAGACGCTCGTCGACTCGGTGCCCGGACTCGGCGACTGCATCCCGCGCCTGGTGTCGGGCGTCGGCATCTCCGCGCTGGTCACCCTCCAGGACGGCACCCAGCCCGAATCGGTCATCCGCACCCCGAACCGGGCTTTCGCCTGCGGACTGCACGTGGTGCCGCGCGGGGCAGGCCGCGTCTACGTCGGCGCGACCAACATCGTCAGCCCCCACCCGCTGGCCGACCCGGTCATGGGCGACCTGCTGTTCCTGCTGGAGTGCGCCCACCGGCAGACCCGCCGCAACCTGTGGAGCAGCACGGTCAGCGCGGTCAACGTCGGCAACCGGCCGATCTCCCTGGACGGCTTCCCGCTGCTCGGCGAGAGCCCGCTGGACGGGCTGTGGCTGATGACGGGCACCTACCGCGACGGACTGTTCCTGTCGCCGCTGCTGGCCAAGGAGTTCGCCACCCGGATGCTGGAGGGCAAGGGCGAGGAGGACTTCGACGCCTTCACCCCCGAGCGCGCCCCGCTGCAGGGCCTGTCGCGCGACGCCGTGGTCGAGGCGACGGTGGAGCACACTCTGGCGACGGGGTACGAGCAGGGCTGGACGGTGCCCACCGGCTGGCAGGAGTACTTCGACGTCAGCCTGAAGCCCGTGTGGGCGCAGTGGGCGGACGAGCTGGACCCGGACTTCACCCCGCAGCCCGACGTGCTCGCCGCGGCCCGCACCGAGCCCGAGATCGCCAAGTGGCTGCGCACGTACTACGAGAACAGCCGCGCCAGGTTCTCCGCGCCGCACCCCGCCGCACCCGACACCGTGCGCCGCCATGTGGAGCGCGCCGCCGAACTGCTCACCGCCGTACGGGTTCCCACCGGTCGCGCGGACGCCCTCGAGCTGGCCGCGTACGTCCTGGAGGAGCCGTCCGCCGAGGCCACGCCGGACGCGGCTCTGGACGCCGCGATGACCGAGGAACAGACCGGGAAGTTCTGGGCGCTGGTGGGCCGCCGGGCCGAGCGCGAACCGCTCGAGTACCTGACCGGCCGGGCCCCCTTCTTCGACCTCCGGCTCGACGTGGGCCCCGGGGCACGCGTCCCGCAACGCCGCTCCGAGACGCTGGTCGCCGAGGCGCTGACGTGGTGCACGGCCGAACAGCCCCGCGTGGTCGACCTGTTCACGGCGTCGGGTGCTCTGGCGATCGCGGTGGCCGCACGGCGGCCGGGCGCGAAGGTGACCGGTGTGGACGACGCGGCGGCCCTCACCTGGGCGCGGCGCAACGCGCAGACCGCGGGTGCCGCGGACGCAGTGGCCTTCGTGGAGGGGAAGGCGGGCGATCCGGAACTCCTGGCCGACCTCGCCGGCGGCGTGCAGCTGATCACCGCCGTGGTGCCGAGCGTCCCCGACCGGGTGCAGATCGCCCCCGAGCTCTCCGCGCACCAGCCGCGGGCTGCCGTGCGCGGCGGCTGGGACGGGCTGGACGCGGTCAGGGCCACGGCCGCCGCCGCGGCCCGGCTGCTCGCCGACGACGGGGTGCTGGCGATCGAGCACGACGACGCCCTGGCGGACCAGGTGATCGCGGTGGTGCGCGAGGCCGGGTTCGACGCGGTCGCCTCCCGCACCGACGCGCACGGACACCCCCGGTTCCTGATCGCCCGGCGATCGGCGGCCTGAGTGCGGACCGCGCCCCGCCCGGGAGGTTCTCCGGGCGGGGCGCGGCCGACGTGCTCCGGGCCGCTCCCCCCTGCGAGGGCACGAGCCCGCGCCGAGAGAACGACGAAGGAGCGCCGCTGATGGACAACGCGCAACCCCGTGCGACGAAACGGGAGTGGATCGGGCTGGCCGTGTTGGCACTGCCCTCCATGCTGGTGACGATGGACCTCACCCTGCTGCACCTCGCCGTGCCGCAGATGAGCGCGGACCTTGATCCCAGCAGTTCCGAACTCCTGTGGATCACCGACATCTACGGTTTCGCGATCGCCGGCTTCCTCGTCACCATGGGCACCCTGGGCGACCGGGTGGGCCGCAGGCTGCTGCTCCTGATCGGCGCGGGGGCCTTCGGGCTGATGTCCGTGCTGACCGCGTACGCCACCTCGCCGGAGCTGCTGATCGCGGCCCGGGCACTGCTGGGCGTGGCGGGCGCGTGTCTGGCTCCGTCGACTCTGTCGCTGATCCGGAACATGTTTCCCCGGCCCGCCGAGCGGACCACGGCCGTCACGATCTGGTCGACGTCGTTCATGCTGGGCGGGGCGCTGGGCCCGGTCGTGGGCGGGGTGCTGCTGGAGTACTTCTGGTGGGGCTCGGTGTTCCTGCTGGCGGTGCCGGTGATGGTGGCCCTGCTCGCCCTCGGCCCCGTTCTGCTGCCCGAGCACCGCAACCCGGAGGGCCGGCGGGTCGACCTGGTGAGCTCGGCGCTGTCGCTGGTGGCGGTCCTCGCCGTGATCTACGGGCTGAAGGAGACCGCGAAGTACGGGATCGACACCGCGTCCGGGGCGGCCATCGTGGCCGGGCTGCTGGTCGGTTACGTGTTCGTGCGGCGCCAGGGGCGGCTGGAGCATCCCCTGCTGAACCTGCGTCTGTTCGCCGACCGGGCCTTCAGTTCGTCCCTGACGATCCTCCTCCTGACCGTCGTCTTCCTGATGGGGAACCAGTTCCTGATCGCCCAGTTCCTGCAGAGCGTGCTGGGGCTGTCTCCGCTGGAGACCGGGCTGTGGCTGCTGCCGGCCGTGCTGTCGGGGCTGGTGTCGGCGTTCGCGGCGATCACGCTCGTGCGCAGGGTGCGACCGGGTTATGTGTTCGCGGCGGGGCTGGTGCTGGCCGCCGTCGGCTTCGTCATCCTCAGCGGGGTCTCGGCGGGGGACGGTCCGGGGACGGTGCTGACGGCCTCCATCCTGATGTTCGTCGGAGTGACGCCGGTGGCGGCGCTCGGCGCCGACCTGATCGTCGGCGCGGCCCCTCCTGACCAGGCGGGACCGGCGGCCGCGCTCTCGGAGACGGCCCACGAGTTCGGCGGCGCGCTGGGCATCGCGCTGGTGGGCAGCATCGCGACCGCCGTGTACGGGCGCAGTCTGGCGGACGCGTATCCGTCGGGGGCTCCGACCGGGTCGGACGACACCCTCGCCGGCGCGCTGGAGACAGCGGCGGCGATGCCGGACCAGGCCGGTCAGGCGCTGATGGACGCGGCGCGGGAGGCGTTCGCCCTGGGGCTGCGCGTCAACTCGTTCGTGGCCGCGCCGATGATGCTGCTGCTGGGGGCCCTGGCCGCTTTCCTGCTGCGCCGGATCACGCCCGCCGCGCAGGAGGCGGACATGCCGACCGAGCCGGAGAAGGCCGCGGCCCACTGAACGGATCCGCCCGCGCCATCGTGCTGCCGCGGTGGTGCGGTCGGGCTCGTCCGGCCGCATAACACTTCCCAATGCCCGGGGAACGCTTCGCTATTGGACGCTGCCGAAACCCCGTGTTGGGATCGACAGCGGGTCCGGGGAGGGCAATTCGTCAGTCTCTCCCCAGCAAGGAGGCTGACCGTGTCAAGTACAGAGAAGACCGCCGAGATGCAGGAACTGTTCGACCGCGCGGCGAAGTCGTACGACCAGAGCGGTGTGGAGTTCTTCGGCCCGATCGGGCGCAGGCTCGTCGAGTTCTCCGGGATATCCGCCGGGAACCGGGTGCTGGACGTCGGCGCCGGCCGCGGCGCGGCGCTCTTCCCCGCTGCCGAGGCCGTGGGCGTCCGGGGTGAGGTGACCGGCATCGACATCTCCGAGGAGATGGTGGGGTACGCGAACGAGAGCATCGCCGCACTCGGGCTCGACCATGTCGGCGTGACCACGATGAACGGGCAGCGGCCGGAGTTCCCGGCGGGGCGGTTCGACGCGGTCATCGGCAGCTGCAGCCTGTTCATCTGGGTGAAGACCGCCGACGACGTGGTGCCCTACCGGGAGCTGCTGCGCTCCGGCGGCCGGTTCGCGACGGCGGCCCCGTCGTTCTTCTCCACCGTGCACGGCAAGTGGTCGCTGTTCCCCGACGCCGTCAGCGACCTCCTGATGCCGTACATGCTCCAGTCGCTCAAGCAGAACGGGACCTACGACTCCCAGTTCGCCGAGGCGGGCACGAACTGGCTCGTCAGCGAGGAGTCCATCCTCAAGACGCTCGCCGGGGCGGGTTTCGTGAACTGCGAGGTCGTCGAGGAGGACCTGCCGGTCGTCGTCACCTCCGGGCAGCAGTGGGTGGACTTCACCTACACCACCGGGATGCGCGGTATGTGGGAGCGCATCGAGGAGGAGGAGCGCGCACGGGTGGTCGCCGAGGTGTCCCGGCGGCTGGACGCCCTGCGCGCCGACGACGGGCTGATCACCGTACCGGTCCCGATCGTGTACGTGCGCGCCGTCGCGCCCTAGGCCCTCCGGGCGGACGGCGCCACTTTCGAAACACGCCCTGGCCGGGCCGGGCCGGGCGTGCCGCGCCCGGCGTAGGGGGAACCGAATGACCGTGCCAGTCCTGCCCGACGTGCGCACTGTGCCGCACGCTCCCGACACGGCGCATTCCGTGGTCGCGCGGTCGGCGGAGCTCGCGGAGATCGGCCGCTGTACGGCGGACCGGATGGGCGCGCTGCTGGTGGGCACGCCGGGTGTCGGCAAGAGCAGCCTGCTGGAGGCGGCGCTGGAGCAGGCGGGGCGGGCCGGGGCACGCATCGTGCGGGGTGAACATCTCGGTGAGCGGATACCGGCCGGCGTGCGGCGGGCCCGGGGCCGTCTGGTCATCGGCATCGACGACGTGCATCTGGCCGAGCGTGCCGTGTGGGGCGCGGCCCACCGGCTCGCCCACCAGGGTGAGGCCCTGCTGATCGCCACGGCCGAGACGGGCGCGCCGCTGCCCGAGGGGGTGCGGCGGCTGCTGGCCGGGCGGCGGATGCGCCGGCTGTGCGTGGCGGCGCTGGACCGCAGCGGCACCGCCGGCCTGCTGGCGGCGCGGCTGGGAGGCCCCGTCGGCGTCGACACCACCGAACGCTTCTGGGAGCTGTCGGGCGGCAACGCGCTGCTCCTGCGCGAGCTGACGGACCACGCCCGCGCCGAGGGAACGCTGCGCCGCACCGACGGCACCTGGCACTGGCCGGGCCCCTCCGGCCCCCCGGGCGACGGCCCGGCGGACCTGGTGGACCTGCTGCTGAGCGACCTCACACCGGACGAGCGCGAACTGGCGGGCATGCTGGCGCTCGCGGGCACGCTGGAGGCCGGGCTCGACGTCGTCGCCCGGCTCGGCGGCGCCGCCGAGTCCTTGCAGCGCCGCGGCATCCTGACCGCCGAGACCAGCGGCTACCGTCTCTCCCTGCGGCTGGATCCACCGCTGTACGGCGCCGTGCTCGCGGCGCGTCTGCCCGAGCTGACGGAGCGCCGGCTGCGCCTGCGGATCGCGGAGGCGATCGGGGCGACGGGCGCGCGCCGTCTGCACGACGCGGTGCGGATCGTACGGGTCACGGCAGGCACGGGGCGGCAGCCGGACGCGGAGCTGCGGGCAGCGGCGGCGACCGGGGCGCTGCACGCCGAGGACTTCGCGCTGGCGGAGAGCCTGTGCGCTTCCCTGTCGCGGAGTGCCGTCCCGGGGCCCGCCGCCCATGAGGCGCTCGTGATGCTGGGGGCGGCTCTCGCCGGGCAGCGGCGGTACATCGAGGCGGAGGCCTGCTTCGCGCGGCCCCCCCAGCGGGGCGAGGTGGTGCGCCGCCGTGCGCTCAACCTGGCGCTCGGGCTCGGCCGTCCTGCCGAGGCGGAGGCCGTCGCCGGCGCCGACCGGGGGGTGCGTGCGCTGGTCCGGCTGTTCAAGGACCGTGTCCCGGAGGCGCTGCGGCTGGCCGAACAGGCCGCGGCGGAGACCGGTGGCGCCGGGGACAGCGGGGATGCGCGACCGTTGCTGGCGCTGCTGCGGTATGTGTCGGGCGACGGCCGGGGCGCGCTGGCCTTGCTGCCGCGGCCCTCGTCGTCGAGGAACGGGGACTCGGGAGTGGATGCCGCCTTCCTATGCGGCTGGATCGCGCGGGCGACCTCGGGCCCCGCCGCGGTCGGGCCGGCGGTGGAGGGTCTGCGGGCGGACGGCGGGCCGCGCGCGCTCGCCCACGCCGACCTGCTGGAGGCCCAACTGCTGCGCGAAACCGGCCGGCAGACGCGCGCGGCCGCGTTGTCGCGCCGGGCGGCGGCGTACCACGGGCCGGCCGACTGGCTGACGACGCGGGCATGGCGTATCGCCCTGCTCGCGGGCGCGGTGGCGGAGTCGGACGATACGCGGGAGGCCGCTTCGCTGTTGCGGGAGGCGCGGGCCGCCGAGCAGGCGGAGCCCGGCCATCCGCTGATGGCGGACGCCGTCGCCCTGGAGGCCGCACGGGTGACCGCGTGCCTGGGCGACCGGGCCGGTGCGGCGCGGCAGGCTCTGGAGACGGCCGGGCGCGCCCTGCGGGCCGGGCGGCGCTCCCAAGGGCTCACCGCCCTGCACCTGGCCGCGCGGGCGGGGGCGGCCGGGCGGGCGCTGGCCCTGTGGCGGACGCACGCCTCGCCCGTGACGGTGGGCGCGCCCGTGGACGTGGTGCGGCTGCGTCACATACGCGCGCTCGCCCGGCGTGACGGATCGGCTCTGGACGATGTGTCGCACGCCTACGAGGAGTTGGGGCTGCTGCCGCTCGCGGCGGAGGCGTCGGCCCAGGCGGCCGGTGCGCACCGGTCCGCGGACGGTTCACGAGCGGCACGGGCCGCGCGCGGCCGTGGGGAGGCGCTGGCCGCGCGCTGTGAGACGGGGGTGCCCGCCTGGGCGGCGCCGCCCTGGGACGAACCGCGCACGCACCACGAACTCACCGCCCGGGAGCAGGAGGTGGCGGCGCTCGCGGGCGCCCGGCTGTCGAACCAGGAGATCGCCGACCGGCTCGTCCTGTCGGTGCGGACCGTGGAGAACCACCTCTACCGGGCGTACGCCAAGCTGGGCGTGACCAGCAGGGCGGAGCTCGCGGTGCGCCCGGTGGCGGGCGCGGGCCGCACGGGTTGACCCCGGGCGCGGCCCGCGCCCCGGCACCGGGGCGTCAGCCGGCGGTATCGCGCTCCTGCTCCTTCAGCGTCCGGACGATCAGCTCGTTCCAGGCGGCGTAGGTGGGCGACGCGGCGAGATCACCGAAGGTGGCGGTCAGTCCCGCACGTCGCCATTTGGTGGCCAGGCGCATCATCTGAAGTGATTCCAGGCCGAGTTGGATGAGGTTGGCATCGTCCTCGATCTCCGCGGGCGCGATGCCGATCAGCGCGGCCAGGGCGGTGCGCAGCTCCTCTCCGGCGACTAGGGGAACCTGGGGCCGGGTGCGGCCGGGCGTGGCATCAGTCATGAGGTCGGGCGAATCCTTCCGTACGGCACGGGCGGCGACAGGGTGAGGGGGCACCTCTCTAGGACACGGCCGGTTCGCCGACGATCTCCACGATGGCGACCCCGGCTTCGAAACCAGGGCTGCCGGTGAACAGCAGCACCTTGTCCCCCTGGCCGACCTGACCGGTGGCGCACAGGTGGTGCAGGCCGATGAACACGTCGGCGGCGCTGATGTGCCCGACCTTGCTGGTGTGCTCCCAGATGCCGGATTCCAGATCGAAGCCGATCGGATCGAGGAACTGGTCGCGCAGGGCGTCGAGGGTGGCGCTGGGGTGGCAGACCCGCTTGATGTCGCCGGCGGTGATGCCGGCGTCCGCCAGGGCCACGTCGAGGGCTTTCTGGAGCACTTCGCCGGGGTGCTCCATGGGTGGCGTGTTGCCCTTCGCCCATTCGTCCATCCAGAACTTGACGCGCTCCTCGTAGTCCAGCGCTCGGCCGACCGTCACGGCGGGCGGGAAGATCGGCTCGCTGCCGCGGTGCAGGGACTCCATACCGGGTGCGGAGTACGTGCCGATGGACAGCAGCTTCGCCAGGCCGCCGGATCGGGAGACGACGGCGGCCGCGGCGCCGTCACCGAAGATCGACAGGCGCGACGTCGTCCAGCGGTCGACGAGCGGGGCAGAGTAGTTGTCGGCAGCGGTGACGAGGACGGCGGACTTGCTGCTGTCGCACGCGAGCCGGTGCGCCGAGAAAGCAAGGGCGCTCAACATTCCCTGGCAGCCCTGTTTGATTTCCAGCGCCGTTATCGGAGTGTTCAGCGTGTTGTGGAGAATGTAGTGAGCCGGGGACCAGCCGTCGGGCCCCTGGTGATAGGCGGACGCGTGGAAAAGCGCACCGAAATCCTCGGGAGCGTGCCCGGATCCGCGAATTGCCTCTCCGGCGGCCAGGACCGCCATTTCCGGGGCCGACAGCGCGTCCCCGATCGCCACCGACTCCAGGCCCGACGCCTCCCGCGCCTGGGCCTCGTACCAGCCTTCCTGGACGGCCTTCTCCGTGGTGACCAGGCCGGGGACGTGGGTGCCGAGTCCGGCGAGGTAGGTGTTCTCGAACTTCATCGTCGTTCCCTTCGGACGCCCTCACACGAATCGCGGGCGAAGTGTGCCCACAGCCGAACACGCTGGAGGGGGCCCGGTCCTGAGTAGCCACCACTCAGTTCCAGCCGCACTACTCAGTTCTCTCCGGTGGCGTGAAATCTTCACCGGAGCCCGCACAGACGGCCGCTTTCACCAGCGAGTTGACATTCCTCTGACGCTGCCGGGAGTCACTTTTTGCACAGAGTTTGCCTAGCCTGACACTGGCCTGAGTGTTCTTTTCTTGCAGCCCCCGGATACGACCGGCAGTATCTGGGTCGACGAGCCGAACGCACCTTCGTACAGGGGGAAAACAAGCATGCCCGACGTCGCCCAGAGCATCAGTTTCAGCAACGAGGACGCCGACCAGGCCGAGCTCCGCCGGAAGAACCGCCGCACGGTCGAGACGTACATGGCCGCCCTCGGCGAGGCGAGGCTGACCCGGCATCTCCTGTTCACCGAGGACGGCGTGGGCGGGCTGTGGACCACCGACACCGGCGCACCCATCCGCATCAGCGGGCGGGACACGCTCGGCGAGCACGCCGTCTGGTCGCTGAAGACCTTCCCGGACTGGGAGTGGTACAACGTCGAGATCTTCGAGACCCAGGACCCGAACCGTTTCTGGGTGGAGTGCGACGGCCGCGGCAAGATTCTTTTCGCCGACTATCCCGAGGGTTACTACGAGAACCACTTCCTGCACTCCTTCGAGCTGGTCGACGGGAAGATCAAGCTCCAGCGCGAGTTCATGAACCCGTTCGACCAGCTGCGCGCCCTGGGCATTCCGGTCCCCGAGATCAAGCGCGCGGGCATCCCCACCTGACGCCGTCGATCGCCTCCCATTCCGTCTCGCCCCCCGCCTCCCTGGAGATTCCGTGGAAGAAGTGCTGCGCGACATCCGCACCCGCGAGGCTCGGCAGCAGCCCGCCTGGCCGGACCCGGCCCAGGTGGCGAGGGTGCGCGAGAGCCTGTCGGTCCGGCCGGCCCTCGTGCGCCCCGACGACCTCGCCGTGCTGCGCGGAGCACTGGCCCGGGTCGCCGCCGGGGACGCCCTGGTCGTCCAGGCCGGTGACTGCGCCGAGGATCCCGCGGAGTGCACGCCCGTCGACGTCTCCCGCAAGGTCGCGCTCCTCGACCTGCTGGCGGGCACGCTCCGGATGACCGCGCACAAGCCGGTCGTACGGGTGGGCCGGATCGCCGGCCAGTACGCCAAGCCTCGCTCGCGGGACACCGAGGAGATCGGCGGCGTCCTGCTGCCCGCCTTCCGCGGCCATATGGTCAACGGGCCCGAACCGGGTCCGGAGACGCGGGCGTTGGACCCGCTGCGCATCCTCACCTGCACCATGGCCGCCGACGACATCATGCGCAGCCTCGGCTGGCAGGGGCCGGATCCGCTGCACGATCCGCTGGGACCGCCGGTGTGGACCAGTCACGAGGCTCTGCTCCTCGACTACGAGCTGCCGATGCTGCGCCGTGACGACGACGGCCGCCCCTACCTCGGTTCCACCCACTGGCCGTGGATCGGCGAACGCACCCGCCAGCCGGACGGCGCGCACGTTGCGCTGCTGGCCAAGGCCGCCAACCCGGTCGGCTGCAAGATAGGTCCGACGACCACACCGCAGGAGTTGCTGGCCCTGTGCGAGCGGCTGGACCCCGACAGGGTGCCGGGCCGGCTGACGCTCATCGCCCGCATGGGCGCGGATCTGGTGCACGACCGACTTCCCCCGCTGGTCGGGGCGGTGCGGGCAGCCGGGCACCCGGTGATCTGGCTGACCGACCCGATGCACGGCAACACCGTCACGGCGCCCGACGGCCACAAGACCCGGCTGGTGACCACCATCGTGCGCGAGATACGGCACTTCCAGGAGGCGGTCGGCAGCGAGGGCGGCGTCTGCGGCGGGCTGCACCTGGAGACCACCCCGCACGACGTCACCGAGTGCCTGGACCCGAACGCCGGCCTGTCGGGCGTCGGAGACAAGTACCTGACGTACTGCGACCCGCGGCTCAATCCTCAGCAGGCCCTCTCCGTCGTCTCCGCCTGGAGCGCCTGAACCCGAACCGGAGGCCCATCCCTTGCCTGGAATTCCCCGCATCCACCCGTACGCCCTCCCCACAGCGGCGGAGCTGCCGGCCAACACCGCCCGCTGGACACCGGATCCGCGGCGCGCCGTGCTGCTGGTGCACGACATGCAGCGGTTCTTCCTGGCCCCGTTCCCCGACGAGGTGCGCGCCCCGCTGGTGAGCAACGCGGCGGCGCTGCGCGACGGCCTCGCGGCCGCCGGGGCCCAGGTCGCCTACACGGCGCAGCCGGGCAGCATGAGCGATGAGGAACGGGGTCTGCTCATGGACTTCTGGGGCCCCGGCATGCGCAAGGAGCCCGCCGACCGGGCGGTCGTCGACGCGCTCGCACCCCGCGAGGGCGACTGGGAGCTGACGAAGTGGCGCTACAGCGCCTTCCACCGCTCGCCGCTGCTGGAGCGCATGCGGGCGGACGGACGCGACCAGCTCATCCTGTGCGGGGTGTACGCGCACGTCGGTGTGCTGATGACGGCGGTCGAGGCGTTCTCCCACGACATCCGCACCTTCCTGGTGGCCGACGCGGTCGCCGACTTCGACGCTCGGCACCACAGGATGGCTCTGGAGTACGCGGCGGCCCGCTGCGCGATGGTGGTCAGCACCAAGGAGATCCTCACGTGAGCGGCATACCGGTGGACCTTCTGGCACAGGTGCTGGACGGCACGTCCGGGCCCTTCGCCCTGCTGCACCGGCCCGAGTCGGGCGGCGGCGACGCGATCGACGTGCTGGTCGGCGAGGTCAGCACGCCGGCGGTCCTCTCCGACATCTCCCTGCCGGAACCGGACGCGGACCGTACCGGCGCCCGTCACGAAGTGCTCGCGGTGCTGCCGTACCGGCAGATCACCGAGCGCGGGTTCACGGCACCCGACGACGGGGCGCCCTTGATCGCGCTGTCCGTCACCGGGCAGCAGCGACTGGCCCCGGCCGACCTGCTCCCGCGCATCCCTCAGGTGCCGACGCCGTTGACCGGAGCGCACTTCGACGTGGACGACGCCGACTACGCGCGGCGGGTGCGCCGCGTCGTGGACGAGGCGATCGGGACGGGCGAGGGCGCGAACTTCGTCCTCAAGCGGTCCTTCGTCGCCCACATCGACGGGTTCGGGCCGCACTCCGCGCTCGCGTTCTTCTCCCGGCTGATGCGGCTGGAGGCAGGCGCGTACTGGACGTTCCTCATCCACACCGGAGAGCGCACCCTGGTCGGCGCGACCCCCGAGCGGCACGTGAGCCTGCGGGCGGGCACCGCGGTGATGAACCCGGTCAGCGGCACCTACCGCTATCCGCCGTCCGGTCCCACCCTCCCGGAGCTGATGGCCTTCCTGGACGACCGCAAGGAAGCCGACGAGCTGTACATGGTCGTCGACGAAGAGCTCAAGATGATGGCCCGGATCTGCGAGTCGGGCGGCCGGGTCCACGGTCCGTACCTCAAGGAGATGGCACGGCTCGCGCACACCGAGTACGTCATCGAGGGCCGTACGGGACGCGACGTCCGCGAGATCCTGCGGGAGACGATGTTCGCGCCGACGGTGACCGGTTCGCCGCTGGAGAGCGCCTGCCGGGTGATCGCCTCGTACGAGCCGGACGGCCGCGGCTACTACAGCGGGGTGGCCGCGCTGATCGGGCGCGACGACGACGGGGAGCGGGCCCTGGACTCCGCGATCCTCATCCGCACCGCGGACATCGACGCTTCCGGGCGGGTCGAGATCGGGGTGGGCGCCACCCTGGTGCGCCACTCGGACCCGGTGCAGGAGGCCGCGGAGACCCGCGCCAAGGCAGCCGGTCTGATCGCCGCCCTTGAGGCCGGCCGCACCGGTGCGTTCGCCGCGCATCCCGACGTACGGGCCCGGCTGGCCCGCCGCAACGAGGAGCTGTCCGCCTTCTGGCTCGGCGGCCCCGACGCGGGCCCCGCCGCGGCGGCCGGGCCGACGGGCCACCGGGTGCTGGTGGTGGACGCCGAGGACAGCTTCACGGCGATGATCGCGGGGCAACTGCGCGCGCTGGGACTGGAGGTGGAACTGAGGCGCTTCGACGAGGCCTACTCCTTCGACGACCACGACCTGGTGGTCATGGGCCCCGGCCCCGGCGACCCGGGCCACGCGGAGGACCCTCGGATCGGTCATCTGCACACGGCGGTGGGGGCGTTGCTCGCCGGTCGGCAGCCGTTCCTCGCGGTCTGTCTGAGCCACCAGGTGCTCGCCCTCACCCTGGGTCTGGAGCTGCGGCGGCTGCCCCGGCCGCGCCAGGGGCTGCAGAAGGAGATCGACTTCTTCGGCGAACGCCGGCGGGTCGGCTTCTACAACACCTTCGCCGCGCACAGTCCCGAGGACAAGAAGGAGGTCGACGGGCTCGGTGTCGTCGAGATCAACCGCGACGCGGCCTCCGGCGAGGTGTACGGGCTGCGCGGCCCGCACTTCATGAGCATGCAGTTCCACGCCGAGTCCCTGCTCACCCAGCACGGGCCGGACATCCTCGCCGACGCCGTACGGAACGTGCTCGGCGCCTGAAGCACCACCGCCGGGCCCACTTCCGGCAACGACCGTTTGAACCCCAGCACACGAAAAAGGGATCCGGATGCACTCCTATGTGGTCGTCGACGCCTTCGCCACCGAGCCCCTGACCGGCAACCCGGTCGCTGTCTTCTTCGACGCCGATGACCTGACGGCGACTCAGATGCAGTCGATCGCGGCGGAGATGAACCTCTCGGAGTCCACGTTCCTGCTGCGGCCCCGGCGCGGCGGCGATGCCCGCGTCCGGGTCTTCACCCCGGTCAACGAACTGCCGTTCGCCGGTCACCCGCTGCTGGGCACCGCCATCGCGTACGGCAACCACCACCCGCGCGAGAGCTTCCCCGCCGACCGGCTGCGGCTGGAGACGGAGATGGGCACCGTGCCCTTCGAGCTGGAGCGCACCGGCGACCTCGTCACGGCGGCCCGGATGGAACAGCCGATCCCCACCTGGCAGCCCTTCGACCGGCGCGAGGAACTGCTGGCCGCGCTGGGCGTGCGGGAGACGGCCCTTCCGGTGGACATCTACCGCAACGGACCTAGGCACGTCCTCGTCGCCCTCGGCAGCACCGAGGAGCTGTCCGCGCTCCACCCCGACCACCGGGCCCTGTCCGCGTTCGAGGACATGGCCGCCAACTGCTTCGCCGGTTCGGGGTCCGCGTGGCGCAGCAGGATGTTCTCGCCCGCCTACGGCGTCGTCGAGGACGCGGCCACAGGTTCGGCGGCCGGACCGATCGCCATCCACCTCGCGCGGCACGAGCTGATCGACTTCGGGCAGCCGATCGTCATCACCCAGGGGGTGGAGATGGGCCGCCCCTCCCCCATGCGTGCGGTTGCCGAGGGCAGTGCGGAGAAGGTGACACGGGTCGAGGTCGGGGGCGACGGGGCGATGGTCCTCGAAGGCAGGCTGCTGGTGTGAGCCACACGCTCGCGGCGGCCGCCCCACGGGGCCGGCCGCCGCGTGCTCACGTCCGCCCGCGCGTGCACGACCAGGAGGCAACCGTGACCAGCACCTACCCGACCCCGAGCAGGTCGGAGAGCCTGACCGCCGATATCACCGTCCCGTTTCCCGCATTCGAGGATCCGCCGGCCGAACCGGTCGCGCTGCTGCGCGCCTGGCTGACGGAGGCGGTGCGACGCGAGGTGCGCGAACCCCGCGCGCTCGCCCTGGGGACCGCCGACGCCGACGGCCGCCCCTCGACCCGCATCGTCGTCGCGGGCGAGGTGACCGACCGGGGCCTGGTCTTCCTCACTCACCGCGGCAGCCGCAAAGGCCGTGAACTGGCCGTCAATCCCTGGGCGTCCGGGGTGCTGTACTGGCGCGAGACCAGTCAGCAGATCTCGGTGTCGGGTCCGGTGACCCCGTTGTCGGACGAGGCCGTCGAGGCCCTGTGGCGGGCTCGCCCCGTCTTCACCCACGCCATGACCACCGCTTCGCGCCAGAGCGAACCGCTGGACGGCCCCGAGGACGTGGCCGCACTTCGGGCGCGCGCCCTGGAGCTGGCCCGGGAAGGGCGGGCGCTGCCCTGCCCGCCCACCTTCGCCGCGTACGAACTCCGTTTCGACAGGGTGGAGTTCTGGGCGGACGGCCGCGACCGGCTGCACGAGCGGTTGCAGTACGAGCGCGAGGGCGGCCAGTGGCGGGTCGTCCGGCTCCAGCCCTGAGCCCGGGGCACTCCTCCGCCTCCCCGGCGCACCCGCGCCGGCTCCCCCAGCGCACCCCTTCCATCGACGCGAAACGCGAGAAGACCATGCAGGCTGCCGCCGACTCCCCCGCCGCGACCGGTCCCTTCCTCCATTCCGGCTTCCGGGCATCGGCCCTGCGTTCCCCGGACCGCCCCGCGCTCCTGCTGGACGGGCGCGCCTGGACCTACCGCGAGCTGGACGCCACAGCCCTGCGCTGGGCGGCCGCGCTCGCCGCCGGCGGGGCCGGCCCGCGACGGGTGGGGGTGCTCGGCCACCGCTCCCCCGTCACCTACACCGGGTTCCTGGCGGCCCTCTACGCCGGGGCGACCGTGGTTCCGCTGAACCGGAAGTACCCGGCCGCCCGCAACCGGGACATCCTGGAGCGCGCGGAGGTCGACGCCCTGTTGGTCGACGACCGGGCCGCCGCGTCGCTGGCGGGGCTGCTCGACGGCATGAAGAAGGTGCCGCGGCTGCTGCTGCCGGAGAGCGACGAGCGGCCGGGCGGGCCGGCCGACGACGCCGTCGTGCTCACCCGCACGGACCTCGCCGGCCAGGCCCCGCTCACCGAGCCCGTGGCCCGGCCGCAGGAGAGTGCGTACCTGCTGTTCACATCGGGTTCGACCGGCCGCCCCAAGGGAGTGCCGGTCTCCCACGCCAACGTCGTCGCGTTCCTGGACGCCAACACGCGGCGGTACGGGTTCGGCCCGGACGACCGCTTCACCAACACCTTCGACCAGACCTTCGACCTCTCGGTGTTCGACCTGTTCATGGCCTGGGGCAGTGGCGGTTGTCTGCTGCCGATGGACGCCGCGGAGCTGGCCGAGCCGCTGGACTTCGTGCGGGAGCACGAGGTGACGGTGTGGTTCTCGGTGCCCTCGGTGGCCGTCCTCCAACAGCGACGCGGGACGCTGAAACCCAGCAGCCTGCCGTCGCTGCGCTGGAGCCTCTTCTGCGGCGAGGCCCTGGCCGTGTCCACCGCGCAGGCCTGGCAGGAGGCGGCCGACGAGTCCGTGCTGGAGAACCTGTACGGGCCGACCGAGGCCACCATCGCCGCCCTGGCACACCGCTGGGACGCCGACGCCTCGCCCGCGTCGGCGGTGAACGGCGTCGTGCCGATCGGTTCCCCGTACCCGGGCACCACCGCCACGGTCCGTGCCGAGGACGGGACCGTGCTCCCGGACGGCACGACCGGCGAACTGTGCCTTGCCGGGCCGCAGGTCTTCGACGGGTATCTCGACGCCCCCGAGCAGACCCGGCGCGCCTTCCACACGACGGCCGGCCCCGACGGAGCCCCCGGACGCGCCTACCGCACCGGCGACCTGGCCCGGCGGCTGCCGGACGGCCAGTTCGTGTACCTCGGCCGCACCGACACCCAGGTCAAGATTCTCGGGCACCGCATCGAGACGGGCGAGGTGGAAGCGCACCTGCTGCGGCAGCCGGGGGTGGCTCAGGCCGTGGTGGTGGCGGTGCCGGGGGACGACGAGGGCACGACCGTGCTGGCGGCCGTCCTGTCCGGGGAGACGCTGGACGAGGACGCCGTGGAGGCGGTGGACGACGGGCTGCGCTCGGCCGTGCCGCCGTACATGATCCCGCTCACCTACCACCTGGCGGACGTGCTGCCGCTGAACGCCAACGGGAAGGTGGACCGGGGGGCGCTGCGCGAGGACGTCGTCTCCGGCCGCCTGGAACCCGTACTGCTGTGACCCGTCCTTCGAGCAACCGCGTCCGTCGAGGAGTGCATTCCGTGAATCCTGCCCTGACCGCCCTCGGTGACCAGGTGCGCGGCGAGGTCCTGCTGCCGGGCGACGACGGGTTCGACGCCCGGTGCGCCGGCTTCCAGACGGCCTACCGGCATCGCCCCGACGTGCTCGTGCGGGCGGCGGACGAGGCGGACGTCGCCGCCGCCGTCGCGTGCGCCGCCGGGCTCGGCATGCCGGTGGCCGTTCAGGCGACCGGACACGGGCTCTCGGTGCCGGCGGCGGGAGGGCTGCTGGTGCGCACGGACGCGCTGAAGGGCGTCGTCGTGGACGCCGCCGCCCGTACGGCGAGGGTCGGGGCAGGGACCCGGTTCGCGGCGGTGGTCGAGGCCGCCGCCCGCTACGGACTCGCCCCGCTCAACGGCTCGGCGCCGGGTGTCGGCGTCGTCGGATATGTGCTGGGCGGCGGACTGGGGCTGCTGGCAAGGGAGTTCGGGTACGCGGCGGACCATGTGCGATCGGTGCGCCTGGTCACGCCGGACGGCACCCCGGTCACGGTGACCGCGCAGAGCGAACCCGATCTGTTCTGGGCACTGCGCGGCGGCGGAGGCAACTTCGGCGTGGTGACCGCCCTGGACATCGAGCTGATGCCGGTGACCAGGATCTACGGCGGCGAGCTGGCCTTCGACCTGGCCCGTCACCCCGGTCTGCTCGCCGCCTACCTGCGCTGGACGCGCGACCTGCCCGAGGCCCTCACATCGTCGGTCTCGCTCGTCGCCCATCCGGATCTGCCCATGTTCCCCGCGCACCTTCGGGGACGGTTCACCGCGCAGGTGCGCATCGCGTACACCGGGGACTCCCGGCTGGGCGCCGAACTCGTCGCCCCGCTGCGGGAACTGGGGCCGCTGCTGGCCGACACCGTCGCCGAGATGCCGTACACCGAGTGCGCGGAGATCTACCGCGACCCTCCGATGCCGCACGCCTACCAGGGTGACAACGCGCTGCTGCGGGACTTCGGCCCCGAGCAGGCCGACGAGGTCACGGCGCTGGCCGGGCCGGGCGCCGCCGTGCCCTGCGTGGTGGACGTACGTCATCTCGGCGGGCAGCTCGGCCGGCCGCCGAAGTGGGCGAACGCGGTGGGCCATCGGTCGGCCGGATATCTGCTGCGGGTGCTGACACCGCTGACGGGGGCCGGGCGGGAACAGGTCGCGGCGGCACAGGCCGCGGTGCTCGGGGTGGCGTCGCGGGAGCGAGTGGGGCGGTTCCAGAATCTGGTGTACGGCGGGTACGCCGAGGGGCCACCCGCCGAGGACTTCTGGGAGGCGGCCGACCTGCGTCGCCTGGCGAAGCTGAAGGCGACGCACGATCCGCGGAACCTGTTCCGGTTCAACCGGAACATCCGGCCCGCGCACTGAGTCCGCTCACTCCGTCCCGGGCGGCGCGGGGCGGCGGCCGGACGCCGAAAGGTGCTCGGCGACACCGGGACCGGTGGTGGCGACGACGTCGAACCAGGCCCGGAAGTCGACGGGATGGCCGATCCGTACGGCGGGGCTGCCCGGCAGCACGGCGTCGCGGGCGGCCTCCTGCGACTCCCACAGCAGGACCGCCCCCCAGCGGCGGGTGTCCGGGTCGGAGATCCACACCTTGAGCAGCAGTCCCGGTATCTCCGCCCAGTGCTTCTCCTCGGCCGCGACGAAGTCCTGGAGCGTTTCGGCGTTCTCGTCGGCGTCGGTGAGATCCCACCAGGCGATCATCGCTCTCATCGGCCGTCCCGCACTTTCCCCCGTGTTCACGATTCCCCTTCCTTTCCGGCACAGCGACTCAGTTCCCTTTGCGCCGCGCCCCATTGTGCACGGTCCACCGCGTCGGCCATTGAGTGGTAACTACTCAGGATCCACGCGTTCGCGCGGTGCTCGAATGTCCCATACACCCAAGACGTAGAAGTTCTCTGGAGGAACGAGTGGCTTCCGCCGACCCGAAGATTCTTGACCTTCCGTACGACGCGGACCCTGATCCCGACGAGGTGGTGAGGGCCGCGATGGAGTGGCACTTCCATCCGGAGACCGGATCCCGCTACTGGCTCGAGCGGGCCCGCACCCTCGACTTCGACCCGCGCGCCGACGTCAGGAGCCACGCGGACCTGAGCCTGTTCCCGCAGGTCGCCAACGAACTCCGGGAGGTCCCGGTCGCCGACCTGGTGCCGCGCGGCTACGGTCCGCACCCCGACATCGTCGGCGTCTTCGAGAGCGGCGGCACCACCGGCGCGCCCAAGCGCGTGGTCTGCCCGGCCGACTGGCTGGAGAAGCTGGTGGGCTGGAGCAACGCCAACCTCGACGTGCACGGCTTTCCGCGCGGGGTGGACTGGCTGGGCATCACCCCCTCCGGGCCGCACATCGTCGGCGAGATCTTCCGCCGCTCCGCCGCCACCCACGGCCGGTACGGCTTCCAGGTCGACCTGGACCCCCGCTGGGTGAAGCGGCTGGTCGCGCAGGGCGGCGGCAGCCAGGCCGACGCCTACGCGGAGCACGTCATCGACCAGGCGGCGCACATCCTGCGCACCCAGGACATCGGCGTGATGACGGTGACACCGCCGCTGCTGGAGCGCATCGCCCGCCGCGACGATCTGGTCGACCTGATCAACTCGAAGGTCAAGGCGATCCGTTGGGGCGGCACCCAGATGGACCCCGACACGGCGGCGCTGTACCGCACCGAGATCTTCCCCGACGCGATCCTCTACGGGCACTACGGAAGCACGATGATCCTCGGTATCGCCGGGCAGCGGCACGGCTCGGAGCCCGGCGAGTCCTGTGTCTTTGACACCTTCTCCCCCTACATCACCTTCGAAGTGGTCCGGCCCGGCGGCGGTCCGGTGGCCTACGGGGAGCGTGGCCAGGTGGTCATGCACCACGTGAGCAAGGCGCTGCTGCTGCCGAACAACCTGGAGCGGGACACCGCGGTGCGGGTCGCGGCGCCCGAGGGCACGAAGGGCGACTCCGCGGCGGACATCGCGCCGGTGGCCCGCTTCGACGACGAGGACGTCATCGAGGGGGTCTACTGATGAGCGCCGAGGGGACGATCGAGACCGCGCGGGCCGGGCTGCCGGTCCAGCGCGCCGCCCGGCCGTCCGCCGACGAGCCCGTCCTGCTGGACGCCCAGGGCCCGCGGGGCCCCTACCGCACCAACAACCGACAGGACGTCACGGACGTGACGGGCACCGTCGTGGCGGAGATGAGCCTGGTGCCCACCCTGTTCGCGGACCGGGCGATGAAGGCGCTGCACGCCGCGCGCCCGCTGCCGGCCGCCGAGCGGGCGGCGGCGCTCGCCCGGGCCGCCGAACTGTTCCGCACGGGCACCCTGGGCGGGCTGACCGTCGCCCGCTACCAGGAGCTGGTGAGCCGGGTGTCGGGGCTGCCGATCCGGGTGGTCGAGCAGGCGACCGCCACCTGCGCGGAGCGGGTCGCGGCCTCGTACCGCAGTGTTCAGCTGGCGCGTCCCGCGGGGGCGGTGGCCGACGCGGACGATCCGCTCGTACGCAGTGCGCAGGCGGTGTGGACCCGGCGCGGCGAGGTGCTCGCCGTGCATGTGCCGGGCAACCACCCGGGGACGCACGGGTTCTGGCCGGAGGCGCTGGCGGTCGGCTACCGGGTGGCGGTCCGGCCCTCCGCCCGGGAGCCGTTCACCGCGCACCGGCTGGTGCTGGCCCTGCGCGAGGCCGGCTTCGGGGCGGACCGGGTCATGCTTCTGCCGTGCTCCCACGAGACGGCGGACTCCCTGGTACGGGAGGCGGATCTGGCGTACGGCGGCGACGAGGTGATCCGTCGGTACGCGGATGATCCGCGCGTGCTGTCGCTGCGGCCGGGCCGCTCGAAGATCCTGCTCACCGCCGGGGTGGAGTGGCGCGATCACCTCGACATGATCGTCGACTCAGCGGTACGGCACGCGGGCAGCGGCTGCGTCAACGTGACCGGCGTCCTGGTGGAGGGCGATCCCGCCCCGCTGGCCGGGGCGATCGCCGAGCGGCTGGCGGCGCTGCCGAGCCTGCCGCCGCACGACGAGCAGGCGTGCCTGCCGGTGCAGCACGCCAAGTCGGCGCGGGCGCTGGAGAAGTTCGTCCTGGGCCGGGCCGAGGGCACGCGCGCCTGGCTGGGCGGCAGCGGGTTCGCCGACGAACTCGGCGACGGCAGCGCGGTGCTGCGCCCGGTCGTCCACCAGCTGGACTCGGCGCTCGCGCCCCAGCTGGGAGCCGAAGTGCCCTTTCCGTGCGTGTGGGTGGCGCCGTGGAGCCGCGACGACGACATCGAGCCGTTCCAGGACACGCTGGTGCTGACCGTCGTCACCGCGGGCGACCGGGACGCCGACCTGGTGGAGGCGCTGCTGGACGAGCCGACGGTGAGCAATCTGCACATCGGCAGCCATGCCACGCACTGGCACCGGCCCGGTCTGCCGCACGACGGGTACCTGGGGGAATTCCTGATGCGGAGCAAGACGGTCGTCCGTCGGTGAGCCCTTCGCGGCGGGGCTCATAAGGATGCCTTCTGCGGGTGTGGAGACCTTTTATTGGACGCGCCGCCCGGTGGGGACGGATCATTTTCCCGGAGCCCGCCGGTCCGAAGCGGCCCGGCGACTGTCCACGAATCCCGGGCAGTTCGGCAATTCTTGAGGAGCGGAATGTCTGACGCATCCCCGACGGAGAAGGATTCCCTGACCCTCGTCGCCGAAATATGGTGCGAGGTCCTGGAACTCCCCGAGGTCGGCGAGGACGACAACTTCTTCGACCTGGGCGGGCAGTCACTCCTGCTCCAGTCGGTCCAGGCGGCGATCGCCCGGCGGACCGGTCGGCATGTCGAGCTGATCGACCTGTTCGACCACCCGACCGTGCGCGCGCTGGCCCGTCACCTCGACTCCGGCTCCACCCCCCGTCCCGCCGCCCGGCGGCGTTCGACGGCCGGGCGTCTCGGCAGCCGCCGGGCGGCCCTCGGCGGAGGCACCGGTGAGTGACGCGGACCGCCGTGAGGCGGAGCGGACGGGGTCCGCGGACCGGGAGGACGACTTCCTGGCCGTGGTCGGCATGGCTGGGCGGTTCCCCGGAGCCGGGGACCTGGAGGAGTTCTGGGCGAACCTGGCCGCGGGGGTCGACTCCGTCACCCGGGGAGCCCCGCGGCTCCTGCCGGGCGGCGCGGCCGACGGGGGCGACCTCGTCCTCACCCCCTCGCGGGGCACGCTGGACGGTGCGGAGTGGTTCGACGCCGACTACTTCGGCTACTCCGCGAAGGAGGCGCTGCTGATCGACCCGCAGCACCGGGTGTTCCTCGAGTGCGCGGTGACCGCCCTGGAGGACGCCGGACTGGACCCGGACCGGGTCGCGGGTGCGGTCGGCGTGTACGGCGGCGCGACCGAAACCGGGTACGCGCAGGCGCTGCGGGCACACGCCGGCCGGCTCCCCGGCGTCAGCGAGGACGACGTACTGCTGGGTACCGCACCGGACTTCCTCGTCGCGCGCACCGCCGAACGGCTGGGGCTGCGCGGACCGGCCGTCGCCGTGCAGGCGGCCTGCGCCACCGCGCTGGTCGCCGTTCATACCGCGGGCCGGGCCCTGTTGGCGGGCGACTGCGACGTGGCGCTCGCGGGCGGCGTCGCCGTCCACGTACCGCCCAAGCATCTGCCGTGGAACGGCCCGGACGGCACGCTCGCTCCCGACGGGGTGTGCCGCGCCTTCGACGCCCGCGGGGCCGGGACCGTCGCCTCCAACGGTGTCGGGGTCGTCGTCCTCAAACGGCTCGGGGACGCGCTGGCCGCCGGCGATCCGATCCGGGCCGTGCTGCGGGGGTCCGCCGTCACCAACGACGGCGCGGACCGCGTCGGTTTCACCGCCCCGACCGTCTCCGGCCAGGCGGCGGCCGTGCGCGAGGCCCAACTCGCCGCGGGCGTCGAAGCCCGCAGCGTCACCTGTGTCGAGGCGCACGGTACGGCCACCCCGCTGGGCGACCCGATCGAAGTGGCCGCCCTGACCCGGGCCTTCCGCGAGGAGACCGACGAGAGCGGGTTCTGCGCGCTGGGCTCGGTGAAGACCAACATCGGGCACGCCGACGCGGCGGCCGGAGCGGCGGGCCTGCTCAAGACCGTCCTCGCGCTGGGCCACCGGCAGATCCCGCCGAGCCTGCACTTCGAGGAGCCCAACCCGCAGATCGACTTCGCGTCGAGCCCGTTCCGCGTCGCGACCGCCCTTGAGGACTGGAAGCCGTACGGGGAGACCTTGCGGGCCGGAGTCAGTTCCTTCGCGGTCGGCGGGGTGAACGCCCACCTCGTCCTGGAGGAGGCGCCGCGCCGAGCAGCCGCGCCCTCCGAGCGGCGGGCGCGGCTGCTGGTCCACTCGGCCCGTACCGCCTCCGCTCTCCAGGCCCGGCTGGACCGGTTCGCGCAGGCCGCGCCGGTGCAGTCGGCCGATCCCGCCGATGTGGCCTGGACCCTCCAGACGGGTCGCCGCGCTCATGCCCACCGTGCGTTCGGTGTCACCACCGGCTCGGCGGACAGCACCCGGGACGTCGAGCGGGCCGTCGCTCCCACCCGGGCCCGGCCGACGGTGTTCCTGTTCCCCGGCCGCGTCGGCCCGGCCGAGGCGTGGCGGCTGCACGCGACGGAACCCGCGTTCCGCACCGCGTTCGACACGGTTCTCGGCCTGGTGGACGACCGGCTGGCGGCGTCGGTGCGGTCCGTGGCCAGGGGACTCGACTGGCCGGAGCGGGCGGAGGTCCGCGACACGTACGTCTTCGCCTTCGAGTACGCCCTCGCCGCCCTCTGGCAGCGGTGGGGCATCACGCCCAGCGCGGTGTTCGGCACCGGCACCGGAGCGGCGGTGGCGGCGGCGGTGGCGGGTTCGCTCACTCCGGCCGACGCCCTGCGCCTGATCGGGTCCGTGCCCGGCGCACCGCAGGGGCCGCCCCGTTCCCACCGTGTCGACGTGCTGTTCGCCGACGGCACCCGGCACGTGGCCGGCGGCACGCTCGACACCGCGCGCTGGGCCGCCGAACGGGTCGCCGGAGACCCCGCGGACACCGCGTCGGCCGCCCTGCTCGCCGACACCGGGCCGATCCTGCTCCAGGTCGGGGCGGGGGCCCCTCCGGTCGCCCTCGCCGGACAGCTCCCGTCGCACTCGGCGGACCGCCTGCTGCTGCCCTCGCTGGCGGAACTCACCGACGGTGGGGACGCGTTGGCGGCGATGTACCGCACGCTCGGCCGGCTCTGGCTGGCCGGTGCGCAGGTCGACTGGGCGGGCGTGCACGACGGTGAGCGCCGGACGCGCGTGCCGCTGCCGACGTATCCGTTCGAACGCCTGCCGTACCTGGTGCGCCATCCCGACCAGGAGACCGAGGCGGCCGGGGCCGCACCGGCCGTGCCGTCGGCCGTCCCCCCGACCGCGCCGGAGGAGGAGATCCCGGGCGCGGCTCCGGTGGCCGCAGAGCCGGACGCTGCCCGGCCCGACGACGGCACCCCGTTGTCGTTCGTGCTGGGCCTGTTCGGGGAGGCGCTGGGGCTGCCCGACATCGAACCGGACGAGAGCTTCTTCGAGCTGGGCGGGGACTCCCTGGTGGGCATCAAACTGCTCGCCCGGATCAGGGAGGCGTACCCCGTGGAGATCAAGATGAGTTCGCTGTTCACGGCCTCCACCGCGGCGGATCTCGCCGCGGTCGTCGAGGAACAGCTCGCCGCGTCCACGGAAGGAGAAGCGTCATGAGCGCCGCCCCGGACACCTCCGCCGTCGATGAGGCGCGGGCGCGCTGGTTCTCCAGCCGCAGGCCCCGCTCGGCGACCGAGCTCGACCTGTACTGCTTCGCCCACGCGGGCGGCTCCGCCGGAGAGTTCCTGCGGTGGGGTCCGGGCCTGCCGGGCGTACGGCTGTGGGCGGTCAAACTGCCCGGCCGGGCGCCGCGCGAGGCGGAGACCCCGTACTCCCGGATCGATGACCTGGTCGACGACCTGGTCGCGCAGGTGGACTTCGGGCAGGAGGGCTCCGCACCCCGCGCGTTCGCCTTCTTCGGGCACAGCCTCGGAGCGCTCGTCGCGTTCGAGACGGCGCGCGCGCTGCGCCGCGCCGGTCTGCGGCAGCCGCGTCATCTGCTGCTGTCGTCGATGCAGCCGCCGCCGCTCCGTCTGAGCGGCGGGACCCACCTGTTGCCCGACGAGGAACTGCTCGCCGAGGTGGAACGCCGATGGGGCGGGCTCCCCCAGGTGGTCCGGGACGAGCCCGAACTGCGCCACGTCGCGGTGCGTCAGCTCCGGGCGGACGCCCTGCTCGCCGAGACGCACACCTACGTGGCCGAGGACCCACTGGACATTCCGGTGACCACGTTCGCCGGCGACCAGGAGGACCCGGGCCAGCTCGACTGGGCGGAGCACACCCTGCGGGGCTGCACCCCCCATGTCCTGGCCGGCGGCCACTTCTACTTCCGCGACCCGGGCCAGCAGGACGTCCTGCTCGGCCTGATGAGCCGGGCCGTGGGACGGCCCGCCCCGACGAGCGCCTGAGCCCACCCCGCCCGCGACACGCCGCGGGCGCTCCCCGCACCCCGGAACGACTGGAGACGACTCCGCATGCGTTACACCACCTTCGGCCGCCACACCGGTCTGCGCGTCTCCGAATACGCGCTGGGCACCGCCAACTTCGGGACGCTGTGGGGCGGCGGCGCCAGCCGGGAGGAGGCCCGCAAGATCTTCGACCGGTTCGCGGAGGCGGGCGGCACCCTCATCGACTCGGCCGACAACTACCAGATCGGCGAGTCGGAGCTGATGCTCGGCGACTTCCTGGGCACCGACCGCGACCACTTCGTGCTGACCACCAAGTTCGGTCTGGGCGCGGGACGGTCACGGGTGTCGAACACCGGCAACAGCCGCAAGGCCATCCGTACCGCCCTCGAAGCCAGCCTCAAGCGCCTGGGAACCGACTACATCGATGTGTACTGGGCCCACCTGCCCGACACCGTCACGCCCGTCGAGGAGATCCTCGCGGCCCTGGACGATCTCGTACGGGCGGGCAAGATCCTGCACGCCGGGCTATCCAACTTCCCCGCGTGGCGGGTGTCCCGCGCCGCCACCCTGGCGGAGGTGCGCGGACTGAACCGCCTGGTGGGCATCCAGTGCGAGTACAGCCTCGCCGAGCGGAGCGCCGAGCGGGAGCTGCTGCCGATGGCGGAGGCCCTGGGGCTGGGCGCCACCCTCTGGTCCCCGCTGGGCGGCGGCCTGCTCACCGGCAAGTACCGGGAGAGCCGCCGGGGCCGCCTCAGCAACTGGGAGGGCCAGGCCATCCGCGTCGAGGACTCGGCGCAGCGCACCGAGGTCCTCGACACCGTGCTGGCGGTGGCCGAAGAGCTGGGGATCCCGGCCGCGCAGGTGTCGATGGCCTGGCTGCGGGCACGGGCGGCCCGCTCCTCGACCGCGCTGGTGCCGGTCATCGGGCCGCGGACCGGCGAGCAGTTGGAGGAGTACCTGGCCGCGCTGGACGTCGAGCTGGACGCGGCGCAGCTGGAGAGGCTGGAGAGGGCGAGCGCGATCCGGCCCGGTCAGCCGTACGAGTTGATCGCGGGGCACCGGAACGCGGCCCTGGGCGGCAGCGCGGACCGCTTCGCGGGCCCCGTCGTCCCCGTGGCGTGACATGGCGACGGACGGATCGGCAGATGACTCCCGACAGCACGAAGGGCGGCCCGGCATGACCGAGTCCCAGACCGGCGGCGCCGCGGTCCCCGGGACCGACACGGCGTCGGGCTCCGCGCAGGACGCGACGCGGCCGGACACCGACAGCGTGATCGCCGTGATCGGTGTGGCGGCGCGCTTCGGCGAACGCCCGCACGGGGGCCCCGGCCCCCGGTGGCCCGCCGGCGCCGCGGACGGCCGGCCGTTGGACGCGCACGCCTTCGACCACCGCTTCTTCGGCGTCTCCCCGCGCGAGGCCGTCGTGCTCGATCCGCAGCAGCGGGTCCTGCTGGAGTGCGCCCATCACGCGCTGGAGGACGCGGGGGCGGACCCGGCCGACAAGGAGGCGGTGATCGGGGTGTACGCGGGCGGCTCCACGACCGGCCACGCGGCCCTGCTGCGCCGCCACGCGGACCTGCTGCCGCACGTCGACGACCGGCAGGTGCGGGCCGCCACCGGAGCCGACTTCCTGGCCTCGCGCGTCGCCTACAAGCTCGGCCTGAACGGGCCCGCGGTGTCCACGCAGGCGGGCGCCGCGACCGTGGTGGTGGCGTTGCACACGGCGGTACAGGCGCTGCTGGGCGGCGAGTGCGACGTGGCGCTCGCGGGCTCGGTGGCGGTGCCCGGCGCTCCCGGCGCCCCGGGGGCCGGGAGCGCCGTACTCGTACTGAAGCCGCTCGCGGCGGCCGTGGAGGACGGCGACCGGATCCACGCGGTGGTCGCCGGTACCGCGCTCGGCACCCGGGGCGCCCTCGAATCCACCGAGGACTGCGCCGCCCGCCTGGCCTCCGCCTCGCTCCGCCTCGCCGGCCTGGCTCCGGACGCGGTGGCGGCGGTGCGCGCGCCCGGGGGCCACGATGTCACGGACACCGCGCCCGCCGCGGCCGCGCTGGTCGAGGCGCTGCTCGGACTCGGTGAGCAGGCGCGCACCGGCGCCCTCGGGCCGACCGCCGCGGACCAGGGGTTCGCCGCCGTCGACGTGGCGGGGACGTTCGGCGTCCACGCCCATGTGCTCCTCGGCCCCGGCCCGGCTCTCCTCGGCAGTGGCGTCGCCGAACCCGACGCGCCCTCGTGGCAGTTGCTGCCCTTCTCGGCCCGGACACCGAACGCGCTCGCAGCCGTACGCGCCGGGCTGGGGCTCCACTTCGAACAGGACGGCGAGGTCCGGGGTTCCGGGCGCGGCGTGGAGCTGCGGGACGCGGCGTGGACTCTGCAGAGCGGGCGCGGCGCCCATCCGTACCGGGATTTCGTCGTGGCGCAGGACGCCGCCGAGGCGGCGGAGGCGCTCACGAGCGGCAACGCCCGTACGGAGCGGCGGAGTTCCGGCGGCACACCGCAGGTCGTGTTCACCTTCCCGGGGCACGGCGGCCAGCATCTCGGCATGGCGCGCGGGCTGCTGCGCGCCGACGCCCGCTTCCGGAGGGATCTGCGGGAGTGCGCGGAGCGGGTGCACGGCCAGGCGGACGTCGACCTGCTCGCCGTGCTCGACCCCGAGGGCCCCGAAGCGGAGGGGGCCGCCCAGCTGGCTCTGGAGAACGGGGCGGTCGCCCAGCTCGCGGTTTTCGTCCTGGAGTTCTGCCTGGCGCGCGCGTATCAGCGGCACGGCGTCCGGCCTGCGGCCGTCGTCGGGCACAGCCTCGGAGCCTATGCGGCCGCCTGCGTCGCCGGGGTGTTCTCCTTCGCCGACGGCGTCCGGATGGTGGTGCGCCGCATCGAGCTGCTGCTGAGCCTGGCGCCCGGCGCGATGGCCGCGGTCCGGCTGTCCGAGGCGGAGCTGCTGCCCCTGCTGCCGCACGGCGTGGGCATCGCCGCGTTCAGCGGTCCCGAGCAGATGACCGTGTCCGGGCCGCGCGACGCGGTCGCCGCCTTCGTCGAGGAGCACGCGGCGAAGGGCCTGGAGACCCGGCTGCTGGAGATCCCGGGGGCGGGCCACTCCTCGCTGGTCGACCCGGTGGTGGACGCGTATGCGGACTTCCTCTCCTCCGTCACTTTCCGGGCGCCGGTGATACCGGTGGTCTCGGACACCACGGGCACCTGGGCGAATCCCGAGGAGATCGTCACGCCCGGCTACTGGTGCCGTCACATGCGGCACGCCGTGCGCTACCACGACGTTCTGGAGACTCTGCACGCCCTGAAGGGCAGCGTCCTGCTGGAGGTCGGGCCGGGGGCCACACTGACGTCGCTGGCCCGACGGCACGCGGAGCTGCGCGCCCAGCACCTCACCGTGCAGAGCCTGCCGCACCCCAAGGACCCGGCGCCCGACGTGAAGGTGCTGCTGAGCGCGCTCGGCGCGCTGTGGACGGCCGGGGTGGAGGTGCGCTGGCCCGCACTGCACGAGGGCGGGAGCGCACCGCGCCGTACCGGACTGCCCGGCTACCCCTTCGAGCGCACCTCCTTCCCGCCGCCCGGCGTGCGATGAGCGCGTCGCCCACCGCCGCGCGCGGCTGAACCGGCTCCGCGCCATTCCCTTGCACCGCATCTACCGAGACCAGGAGTGAAGACCCATGGGCAAGAGCCTGTACGAGCTGGGCGAGATGCCGCCTCTCGGCACCGTCCCGGACACCATGTACGCGTCACTCATCCGCCAGAACCGTTTCGGCGAGCCGCTGAAGGCGTTCGCGACCGAGGTCGTCGACACGCCGAAGCCAGGCCCCGGCGAGGTGCTCATCTGGGTGATGGCCGCGGGCATCAACTACAACAACGTGTGGGCCGGGCTCGGCAAGCCCATCGACGTCATCGCCGCCCGGAACAAGGCCGGGGAGCCGGAGGACTTCCACATCGGCGGCTCCGAGGGCGCGGGGGTCGTCATCGCCGTGGGCGAGGGCGCCGCCGGCGTCGCGGTCGGGGACGAGGTGATGCTCTCGGGCGCGCAGTGGGACGAGAAGGCCCCCGACGTACGCCTGGGCGGCGACCCCACTCTGTCCGCCTCCATGACGGCCTGGGGCTACGAGTCCAACTACGGCTCCTTCGCGCAGGTCGCCCTGGTGCGGGACTACCAGTGCCACCCCAAGCCGGCCGCACTCAGCTGGGAGGCGGCGGCCGCGTTCATCCTGACCGGGGCGACCGCCTACCGGCAGCTCTTCGGCTGGGCCCCGCACACCGTGCAGCCCGGCGACCCGGTGCTCGTCTGGGGCGGCGCCGGGGGCCTGGGCTCCATGGCCATCCAGCTGGTACGGCACGCGGGAGGGCTGCCCGTCGCGGTGGTCTCCAGCGAGGAGCGCGCCGCGTACTGCCGTGAGCTGGGTGCGGTGGGCACCGTCAACCGGCGGGACTTCCAGCACTGGGGCCGGATGCCCGACCTGGACGACCGTGCGGCGTTCGGCAGCTGGATGAAGGAGGTGCGCGCCTTCGGCCGGGCGTTCTGGGAGGCGCTGGGCGAGCGACGCGCCCCGAAGGTGGTGCTGGAGCACAGCGGCCAGGACACCATCCCGACCTCCATGTACCTGTGCGACAACGGCGGCATGGTCACCATCTGCGGCGGCACCTCCGGCTACGCGGCCGATGTGGACCTGCGGTTCCTGTGGATGCGCCAGAAGCGGCTGCAGGGCTCGCACGGCTTCAACCAGGCACAGTGCCGGGCGATGATCCACCTGGTCGGCTCGGGCCGTATCGACCCGTGCCTGTCCGGGCTGTTCGACTTCGAGCAGATCGGTGAGGCCCACCAGATGATGCACGAGAACCGGCAGCCGCCGGGCAACATGGCCGCCCTCGTGAACGCGACCCGCCCGGGCCTGACCACGCTGGAGCAGGCATGACCACGTCGGCGACGGGACGGACGACGACGACGACGGTCACGGGCCACACCGTCGCACCGGAGACGGACCCCGTGCTCGCGGCCGGCCCGCTGCCGCTCCCCGTCGTGCTGGCCCGCCGGGCCGCGCACTCACCCGACACTCTCGCCTACACCTATCTCCGCAACGGCGAGGAGATCGGCGAGCAGACCACCTACGCCGAGCTGTACGCCGCCGTCCGTTCGCGTGCGGCCGCGCTGGCGGCCGCGGCGGACGGCCGGCGGACCGCCGTCCTGCTGTACCCCAACGGCCTGGAGTTCATCCGGAGCTGGCTGGCCTGCACGACGGCCGGCATCCAGGGCGCGCCCCTGCAGGTGCCGACGCGCGCCCAGGCCGTGGAGCGACTGCGCACCGTCGCCGACGACGCGCGCACCACCCTGGTCCTCACCACCGCGGAGGTCCGCGACCAGATCCTCGCCGACTTCGGCGACCTGCCCGAACTCGACGGGCTGGAACTGCTGGCGACCGACGAACTGCCGTCGTCCGACGCCGCGTCCGCCCTCGATGAAGGCGCGCTGTCGGACGTCGCGCTGCTCCAGTACACGTCCGGCTCCACCGGCACCCCCAAGGGCGTGATGGTGACCCATGCCAACTTCTGGGCCAATGCCCGCGAGATGGACCTGCTGTGGCCGATCCGCGGCGACGGGGCGGTGGTGTCCTGGCTGCCCTTCTTCCACGACATGGGACTGCTGCTGGGCATCGTGCTGCCGCTGTGGTCGGGCCGCCCGTCCTACCTGATGGGCCCGGAGGCGTTCATACGCCGGCCCGGGCGCTGGCTGGAGGCGCTCTCCCGGTTCGGCGCCACACACGCCGCCGCGCCGAACTTCGCGTACGACCTGTGCGTCCGCAGCGACACCGCGCGCGGCCCGCTGGACCTGTCGCGCTGGCGGGTCGCCATCAACGGCGCCGAACCGGTCCGGGCGCACACCGTGCAGGAGTTCACCGGCAAGTACGCCGCGCACGGCTTCGACGCGCGGGCGATGTGCCCGGGATACGGACTGGCCGAGTTCACCCTGAAGGTCAGCGGAAGTTCGCCCGACGACGAGCCGCGGCCCCTGGTCCTCGACGCGGCGGCGCTGAGCCTGGGCACGGTGGCGCCGGTACCGGCGGGGACCCCGGCCACCGCCACGGTGATGAGCTGCGGGCGCACGGTCGGCGGGACGCGCGTGCGGATCGTGGACCCCCACACCCTGCGGGCGGCCGGGCCCGGCCGGGTCGGTGAGATCTGGGCTGCCGGGCCGTGTGTGGCGGCCGGGTACACCGGACGGCCCGAGGAGAGCGAGCGGACCTTCCGGGCCCGCGTCGTGGGCGCCGAGGAGGAGGGGACGTACCTGCGCACCGGCGACATGGGATTCGTGCACGACGGGGAGGTCCACGTCACCGGCCGGTTCAAGGACCTCATCATCGTCAAGGGCCGCAACCACTACCCGCAGGACCTGGAGCACACCGTCGAGAACAGCCACCCCCTGCTCCGCCCCGCGTCGGCCGCCGCGTTCGCGGTGGACGACGGCGAGCGGGAGTCGGTCGTCGTGGTGGTCGAGGGCGACAGCCGGATCTTCGGTTACGCGAGCGAGGACGAGGTGGTCGGTGCGATCGGCGAGGCACTGCTGCGCCGTCACCGGATCGAGCCCGCCGACGTGGTGCTGATCAGGCGCGGCACGCTGCCCAAGACGACCAGCGGGAAGGTGCGGCGACGTCCCTGCCGGGAACGGTACGAGGCGGGCACCCTCGCCCGGCTCGTCGCACCGTCGCCCCGCTCCTGAACCGGCCGCGGGGAAGGACCACTTGACGTCGATCTGACACGCACCTGACCCTGATCTGACACAACGTCGCACGTCTGTTCCGAAGTTGACGCGGTCTTCGAAGAGACGTGACGCACCGGTCCTTAAACTGGCCGGCATGGAGCTGCGCCAGTTGGAGTACTTCCTCGCGGTGGTCGAGGAAGCGAGTTTCACCAAGGCCGCGGCACGGGTCTTCGTGACCCAGCCGTGCGTGAGCGCGCAGATCCGCAGACTGGAACGCGAGCTCGGACAGGACCTGTTGGACCGCAGCGGGCGCCGGGTGGAACTGACCGAGGTGGGGGCCGCGGTCCTGCCGCACGTCCGCGCCGCCCTGTCCTCGATGAAGGAGATCCGGGGCGCCGTGGACGACGTCACCGGCCTGGTCCGCGGGCAGGTCAGGGTGGGCTCCGTCGCGTCCTCGCTCTCCCGTCAGCTCCCGCGCGTGGTGGCGGGGTTCAGCGAGCGGTACCCGGCGGTGGAGATATCCCTCACCGAGGGCAGCACTGAGCAGTTGACCGAGGCGGTGCGCTCGGGCCGCATCGATGTCGCGATCGTCGGTGTCGGCTCGGACCCGCCCGCCGGGCTGGACGTGGTGATGCTCACCGACGAGCCGCTGATCTGCGCGGTGGGACACGAACACCCGCTGGCCGGCGCCGGGACGATCCCCGCGGAGGAGCTGGAGAAGCACAGCCTGATCTGCCTGCCGGAGGGCAGCGCCCTGCGCGCCGCCGCCGACGCCGCCTGGAGGTCCGCCGGGATCGCCCCGCGGGTCGCCTTCGAGGCCGGGGCGCCGGGTGTGCTCGTGGAGCTCGCGGCGCGCGGCCTAGGCGTGGCGGTCCTGCCCGAGCAGTATGTCCGGGCCCGCCCGCAGGCACTGCGCCCGGTGGAGATCGCCGGCCCGAAACTGCGGGCCGGGCTGGGGCTCGCCCAGCGCGCGGGCAGCAGGCTGAATCCGGCCGCGGGCGCCTTCCACAGCCACGCCCGCGCCCTCCTCGGCTGATCCCCGCCCGGTCTCTCCGCAAGCCACCCACCCCTCCCTGCCGTCTGGAAACGCACACGTGGACGTCGTCGACCTCGCCCGCCTCCAGTTCGCCGTCACGGCGACCCTGCACTTCCTGTTCGTCGCCTTCACCCTCGGGATGGTCACGGTCGTCGCCGTGCTCCAGACCCGGGCACTGCGCACGAGCGACCTCACCGAACGGGCCGGGCGGATGCGCCAGGTGCGGTTCTGGGGCGGCCTGTACGTCATCAACTACGCACTCGGCATCGTCAGCGGCCTCACCCAGGAGTTCCAGTTCGGGATGAACTGGTCGGGGCTCTCGCACGTCCTCGGCAACGTCGTGGGGGCGCCGATGGCCGTCGAGACCGTCGTCGCCTTCTTCCTGGAATCCACGTTCCTCGGCCTGTGGGCCTTCGGTTTCGGACGGGTGTCCGCGCGCACCCACCTGCTGCTCATCTGGGGCGTGGCGCTCACCGCCTACGCCTCCACCTTCTGGATCATGGTGGTGAACGGCTTCCTGCAGAAGCCGGTGGGATACGCGATGCACGACGGTGTCGCCCGGGTCACCGACTGGAGTGCGCTGCTCACCAACGGGGCGACCTGGTACGCGCTGCTGCACCTGACGGGTGTGGTGGCCCTGCTCGCCGGAGTCGTGATGTGCGCCGTCAGCTCCTACCACCTGCGGCACGGCCGTGATCTCGACTTCTTCCGCCCGGCGCTGGTCCACGGGTCCCGGCTCGCGGGGGTCGGCGCGGTGGTGACCGCGGGTGCGGGCGTGGTTCACCTGGTGACGCTCGAGGAGTACCAGCCCGAGAAGTACGCCGTGGTGATGGGCGAGAGCGGCGCCGGTCTGGAGCGGGCCCGGGAGGCGGCGCGGGCCGCCTACGGGCCGGGCGACTGGCTGCCGCCCGCCTGGGTGGGGGTGGCGTCCGTGCTGATGCTGGTGATCGGCCTGGTCCTCCTCGTACTGGTGTGGCTCCCCGCGAAGGCGGGACGGGCCGAAGGGGCGTCCACGGGACGCTTCCGGCTGAGGCTGCCGATGGTCCTGCTGCCGATGAGCATCGTGGCTCTGGTCTGCGGCTGGCTCAGCCGGGAGGTCGGCCGTCAGCCGTGGATGGTGACCGGCGAGCTGACGGTGCGGGACGCGATCGGCGACGTGTCCGCCGGCGGGATGCTGGCGTCTCTGATCGCCTTCACCCTGGTGCTGGGCGCCCTGTCCGTCGTGAACTTCTCCCTGATCGCCCACTACGCACGGCTGGGCCCGGACGGCGGACTGCTCGGGGACGACGACCTGTTCCCGGACGCGGGCGCCCGGGACGAGACCCGCCCCGGCGGAGATCCGGCCCCGGACGAGGCGGCCCGCGTCACCTCGTACTGAATCCCCGAGCCCGCCCCTTCTCTCTCTCCGCACACGCCTTCGCACTCCTGACGGGAATCGACCGTGGACGTCTTCTGGTACTCCTTGGTGGGAGTGCTCCTCGCCGGGTATCTGGCGCTGGAAAGCATCGACTTCGGCGTGGGCATGCTGCTGCCGTTCTCCGGCGACGAGGCCTCACGGGCCCGGATGCGACGCCTCGTGGTTCCTCTGTTCCTGGCGAACGAGGTCTGGTTGGTGGCCTGCGTGGGCCTGCTGTTCGGGGCGTTGCCCGTGCTGGAGGGCGCGTTGCTCCAAGCACTGCGACTGCCGGTGCTCGCCCTGGTGTGCGCGTGGCTGCTGCGGGACGCGGCGCTGTGGTTCCGCCAGGCGCACCCCGGCTCCGGCTGGCGGAGGGTCTGGGACACCGTACTGCCCGTCAGCAGCCTTGTTCTGGCCGCTGGTTGGGGTGCGGTGCTCGGCGCGATGGTGCGGGGACTGTCCACGCGCGCCGGCGGTCATCCGGTGGCGGACCCGATCGATCTGGTGCACCCGCTCCCGCTGGTGTGCGCCGCGTTGGCGGTGGCGGCCTGTCTGTGCCAGGGGGCGTTGTTCGCGGCCCGCGGGCTGCCCGCGGACGGGACCGCCGCCCGCCGCGCGGCCCGGCTGAACCGGGTCGCCTCGCCGGTGGTGCTGGGGTTGGTGGTCCTTGTGGGCGGTGTGGCAGCGGCAGTCGTCGACGCCCCGGAGCGGGTGGCGGCGGCAGCGGGTGGCGCCGGCCTGTGCGTGGCCGGATCGATCCTGCTGGCGAGGGCCGGTCGGGCGGTACCCGCACTGGTGCTCGGGTCTGCGCCGCTCTGGGCGCTGCCGCTGCTGGTGGGTGTCGCGCACGGGACGACGGTGCTGGCGACCCGCTCCGGCGCGGGCGACCTGACACTGGGCGAGGCCGTCGCGGACGGGGAGTCGCTGTGGCTGCTCTCGGTGACGGTGCTTCCGGTGCTGGTCGCGGTGGTGGTGGTCCAGTGGTGGTTCTGGCGGGTGTTCGCCCGGGTGCGGCCGGCGGTCGCCGCCGCCTGATGCGGGGCGTCGGCGCGGCCCCCCGCCCGCCGCCGGCGTCGCGCGGGGCCGACTTCACCTTCCCTTGACGCTTCTTGACATGAGTTGCCGGTGCCCAAAGATCTGCCGTATTGACCCCAAACCCGGCACGTCAGAGGGTGGTTGAGCCCCGGTCGGCACGGATCCGGCGGGGCTCCTGCGCATCCTCGCCCTTCCGCCTTCCTGTGCCTTCCTGCCCACCAGCACCAGGAGACAGCTCATGCCCTCTCGGCCCGCGAGCCCGCCCACCCTTCTCGTCCTGGGAGCCACCGGCTTCGTGGGACGACACGTGTGCGCGGCGTCGGCAGCCGCAGGCCATCAGGTTCTCGCGGTGGCCCGGAGCCCGCTGCCGGGCCTGGCCGCGCACCGGTTCCTCTCCTTCGACCTGGCGCGCACCCCCGCCGACGAGGTCGCCCGGGTTCTGCGTGAGGAGCGGGTCGATGTCGTCGTGAACTCCATCGGCAGTATCTGGGGCGCGCCCCCCGAGGAGATGACGGAGCGCTGTACGGCCCCCACGCTCAGGCTCCTGGAAGCCATGAGACTGCTGTCCGAGCCGCCGCGGCTCGTCCAGCTCGGTTCCGTGCTGGAGTACGGGGATCCGCCCGCCACCGCGTACGGACGGGCCAAGCTCGCCGCCGCCCGGGCGGTGCTGGAGGCGGACGCCCGCGGCGAGGTGCGGGCCCTGGTGCTGCGCATCGCCAACGCGGCCGGTCCCGGAACCCCCGACGTCAGCCTGCTCGGGCAGGTCGCCGCCCGGCTCCGGGAGGCCGCCGCCGAGGGCAGGGAGGCGGTCGTGGAGCTGAACGCCCTGCTCGCACACCGGGATTACGTCGACGTACGGGACGTGGCGGACGCGGTCGTCGCCGCCGCGATGTCGTCGGCGCGGGGGCAGATCGTCGGCATCGGACGGGGCGAGGCCGTGCCGGTGCGGTCCCTGGTGACCGAGCTGATCCGGGTCAGCGGGGTTCCGGCGCGGGTCGTGGAACGGGAGGCTCCGACGACGGCCCCCGGGGCGAACGACTGGATCCAGGTGGACACCGGTCCGGCGCGGGGACTTCTGGGATGGCGGGCAGGGCGTTCCCTGGAGTCGGCGCTCCGGGCCTTCTGGACCGAAGCCCAGCGCTCTCCGCTGCCTGCGGGGCCCTGACTCCGTCCCCTGCTCCTGCCCGCGGCCCGTCCCGGTGGCGAGGCCCGGGGACCCCGCGGGCGTTCGGAGCGGGTGGCCCGTGGCCTGCTCGCCCGGTCTCCGGCCCGCGGATCCGGCCCGGTGCCGCGCCTCCACGGGCCGCACTCCCCTGGTACCCCCGGGCGCCCGCCCAGGGCCCGCACCCAACCGATCCCGCCCGGAAAGGCACCCATGAAGATCCTCTTTCTCGCCGCAGGCAGTGCCGCCACCGTCTACGGCATGACCCCCCTGGCCACCGCCGCCCGCAGCGCGGGACACCAGGTCATCATGGCCGCGCCCCGCAACGTGCTGCCGGACATCGCCGCCATGGGCCTGACCCCGTTCTCGGTGACCTCCACCCCCATCCCCCACTTCCGCACCAAGGACCGCGCGGGCAATCCCGTCACCGTGCCGGACAATCCCGTCGAGGGAAGGCTCTTCACCGGCGGCTGGTTCGGCAGGCTCGCCGCCGCCAGCATGGATCCGCTGCTCGGGCTGGCCGAGGACTGGCGTCCCGACCTGGTCGTCGGCGGCACCCTCACGTATGCCGCCCCCCTCCTCGCCCACCGGCTGGGCGTCCCGTACGTGCGCCAGACCTGGGACGGCAAGGACTTCGACGGCATCGACCCCGGTGCCACCGCCGAACTCCGCCCCGAGCTCGCGCAACTGGGCCTGGACGCACTGCCGGAGCCGCAGCTCCTGGTCGACGTCACCCCGCCGAGCCTCCGCCACGCCCACGCGCTGCCCGCCCAGCCGATGCGGTGGACCCCGGTCAACCAGCAGCGCGAGCCCGAGCCGTGGATGCTCCGGCGCGGCGAGCGCCGCCGGGTGGTCGTCACGGGCGGCAGCCGCGGGCTGAACCTGGAGTTCCTGCGGGATGTCGTCGGCAAGGTCGGCGCGCTGGGCGTCGAGGTCGTGGTGGCCGCGCCGGAGGAGCTGGCCGCGAAGCTGCGCGCCGAGGCCGACGGCATCCGCGCCGGCTGGATCCCGCTCGACGTGGTGGCCCCCACGAGTGACCTGATCGTCCACCACTCCGGCGGGGTGACGAGCCTGACCGCCCTGCACTTCGGGGTGCCGCAGCTGTCCGTCATGGAGAACCGGGACAACGCCTCGCACGGCGCCGCCCTGGACCGCATCGCCGACTTCGGCGCCGGGCTGGCCCTCCAGCCGCACGAGCGGACCGCAGAGCGGATCGGCGCCGCCTGCGAGCAGTTGCTGGGCGACCCGTCCTCCACCGCGCGGGCGCAGGCCATCGCCGCGGAGATGGCGACGATGCCGCCGCCCTCCACGGTGCTCGGCCTCCTGGAGGACCTGGTAGCCCGCACCGCCTGACCACCTCATGTGCCGCACCTCCCACCGAAGGAGACTCTTCATGCACCCTCGCACACGCCTCGCCGGAACCGTCCTCGCAGGCGCCCTGCTCACCGCCTCCCTGGCGACCGCGCCGACCGCACTCGCCACGTCGCCCGCACCGGCCCCGGCGGGCTCGCTCTCGCCCGCCGGCTGCTGGAACGCCCAGGCGTCGGAGGGCGGCATGCCGCCGGCGGACGTGAAGCTGGAGTTCCGCACAGACCGGAGCGTCAAGCTGATCGGACCGCCGGACGAGAACGGCACCCCGTACTTCGTCGGGCACGGCGCCTGGACGCCCGGCTGGTCCGGATCCTTCCGCTTCACCGTCGAGCACCCGCTGCCGGGCGGTCCGCCCGGCGAGGCCCGTTCCGCGCTGAACGGCAAGCTGTCCTCGTCGAAGGCGTTCGCCGCGAAGGGTGAGACGTACTACTTCTACGACGACGGCACGACCGGCGGCCCGAGCTCCATCACCATCACCGGTACGCGCGCGGCCTGTTCCTGACCCACTTCCCCGCGGACTCGTGGCGGCGCCCGCGCGGGCGCCGTGGCACGGCGGACCGGAGGGGCCGGCTTCGGGGGTCGTCCCGTCGCCGGCCTCTTCCGGCTCTCCGCTCGATCCGGCACCCGACCCTCCGGAGGATTCGTCCGATGCGCGCCCCGCGTGTTCCGCTGCCCGACATTGCCCGCGCCGATGCCGGTGTCTCCGTGTTGTACCGATGGGTGACCGCACCGCAAGACCAACTGACTCTGGCCGACGCCTCACTGGAGACGTGGGCGAACATTCCCTGGCCTGCGGGACTCATCGCGGTACACGTCCTCGTCAGCACGAACGGCGACACCGTGCTCACGTACGAGCAGTGGGCGGGCGTCAGGGAGCTGACCACCTTCCAGGGCCACGAGCGGGACACCATCACCAAGGAGATCACGACCTCGGTCCCGGCCGTCGAGGAGTTCGATCCGCTGGTGTGCGCCCCGCACCGGAGAACTGCGGCCCACCCGGTGTCCGCACGGGCGGAGTGCCTGGTGATCAGTACGTACGGCTTCGAGAGCCTGGGGGCCGCCCGCGCCTGGTCCCGGGTCCTCGCGTCGGCCGAGGAGCGCAGAGCCGGCCCCACCCCGGGGCTGCTCGCCCGGCATTTCCTGATCGGCACCGGCGCCGGGGGCGGCGGCGTCCGGCTCCTGGACTACGCGGAATGGACAGGCGCTCACGCTCACGCGGAATTCCTGGAAAACGGATACGAACGCCGGTGCGGCACACCTACGGCCGGGATCACCCCCGGCCCCGCCCGCCGTTGCCGCCCGTACGGGGTACTGGCAGCTCCCCTCCCGGGCCGGACCCGGGCGCGCACCTGGTGAAGGACCGTAGCGGCTCATTTGCCCACGGGGCCCCGAACACACCCGGGAAAAGTGCCCGAATTACACGAACTTTTTCCCCTGCACCGGGGGTCGGATAATGCAGAGCGTAAACAAAAATTATCGATCTTCACTTTTCCGACCGAAAGTCCGGCCCGCAACACTGCCACCGGAGGCGCCGACAACTATTCTCACATCCGGAGCGATAGCCCGGCCGTCGGCACCGAAGAAAGTGAGGGAGAACACTCCGCCATCCACAGAAGCGGCAATCCGGCCGCACACCCCGCCCCTCAGAATGACCGAAAATCATCGAATCCATTACGGGCAGAGCGGGTCAAATCACCCAAGAGCAACAGCACAGAGTGGCGCACAGCAGGACGTTCGACTATCGACACCCTCATGATTCGGCCACTTTGCACCGACCGGCACCCCGTCCACCGGCACGGGGCCGTGCGAGAACGAAAGAGAAAGCGGCTCCCCCAGCAATCGGAATATTGAATTCCACCCATCCGGAGAGTGGAGAGTCTTGCGGATTGAGCCGTAATGTCGCTTCTCCGGCACAGGCTCCATGCACTCCTGGACGCATACTTAACCCCCCGTTCCTTGACATCTCTTTCCGTATTCCACTCACCAGCCTCCCCTCAAGTTAATCTTTGACAAACCGAAGGAGTGGTTTGTAGGTTCGAACGCTGGAGTGGTACTCAGCTGACGAGCTAGGGGAGAAAATGAACCAGCGTTCCAGCAATATGCTGGCGTCTTTCGTACCTGCTCCTCACGGTTCCGGGGGATCTCATCCGCAGGAACCGGGTGACGGCCGTGCCGTACACGGGGGGCATACCGCGTCAGATTCCTGGCGCCTACTGGTAGTGGAGAACGATACGAAGGAAGCAGAGTGCCTCACCCGGGGGCTGCGCAGACACGGCCACGAGGCGGTCAGCGTCGCCACGGGCGGCGCCGCTCTCCGGGCGTACGAGGACGCCGACCTGATCCTGCTGGACCTCGACCTGCCCGATCTGGACGGCTTGGAGGTCTGCCGCACCGTCCGCGCGGCGTGCGACGTCCCGATCATCGCGGTCACCGCGCGCGGCACCGAGCTGGACCGGGTGCTGGGGCTTCAGGCCGGGGCCGACGACTACTTGACCAAGCCGTACGGGTTCCAGGAACTGATGGCCCGGATGGACGCGGTGATGCGGAGGGCCCGCCACCCCCGGCGGCGAGCGCGGGCGGCGCCGGCGCCCGCCGCAGGCCCGCCTCCCACCACCATCCGGCACGGGGCGCTCGTCATCGACACCGGTTCGCGTGAAGTGACCCTGGACGGCCGGCGCATCACCCTCACACGCAAGGAGTTCGACCTCCTGCACCTCCTCGCCGCGAACCCCGACAGTGTCATCCCCCGCAAGCACGTGATGCAGCAGGTCTGGGGCGACTCCTGGTCCCGGCGGACCGTCGACACCCACGTCAGCACCCTGCGCAACAAGCTCGGCGCCAGCACCTGGGTGATCACCGTGCGCGGCGTCGGCTTCCGCCTCGGCCACGCCTGATCCGGCAGGAGCGCAGACACTCCAGCCCCACCCCGAGCCCCTTGGGATCCATGTCAACGGGATCCCAAGGGGCTCTGCCGATGGTGGACACAAACTTGACGCCGGCTTGACCCGGTGCACCAGCGCGCAGCAGCACTTGTGAAACCTGACCAACTCCTGAACAGGCTTTCCTTGCCCGGGGGCCGGACCGTCGGACAGGGTTGAGGACGTTGCCCCGGAGCTGCCACGGGCCCCGCCCCGGCCGCTCCGGACCCGGCCGCCCCGCCCCGGCGCACCCCGCTCCGACGGCGTCCTGCCGCACTTCCTTCTCCCGGGCACCGCTCGGGCCGGCGCCGACTCCGCGCGCATGATCGAACACCTGTTCGAAAGTGATCTTTCGCTTTCCTGTCACTTTGCTCTAGGAGAGACCGCCCCATGCACAGCACCCTGATAGTCGCCCGGATGGATCCCGACTCCAGCATCGACGTCGCCGGGCGCTTCGCCGAGTTCGACCGCACGGACATGCCGCACCGGATGGGCACCCGCAGGCGACAGCTCTTCGCCTACCGCGGCCTCTACTTCCACCTCCAGGACTTCGACGGCGACAACGGCGGCGACCTGATCGAGGAGGCCAAGACGGACCCCCGCTTCGTGCGGATCAGCGAGGAGCTGAAGCCGTTCATCCAGGCCTACGACCCCGCCACCTGGCGCTCGCCGGCCGACGCGATGGCGGGGCGCTTCTACCGCTGGGAGGCTTCCGCATGACCGCCCGACGCGTGGTCATCACCGGTATCGAGGTGCTGGCTCCGGGAGGCGTCGGCACACGCGACTTCTGGGAGCTCCTGAGCAACGGCCGTACCGCCACCAGGGGGATCACCTTCTTCGACCCGTCGCCGTACCGCTCCCGGGTGGCCGCGGAGATCGACTTCGATCCGCGTCTCCACGGTCTGAGCGCCCAGGAGATCCGCCGCATGGACCGGGCCGCGCAGTTCGCGGTGGTCGCCGCCAGGGGGGCGGTCGCCGACAGCGGCATCGGCCTCGCGGACCTGGATCCGCACCGGGTCGGGGTGACGGTCGGCAGCGCCGTGGGAGCCACGATGGGACTGGACGAGGAGTACAACGTCGTCAGTGACGGCGGGAAGCTGCATCTGGTCGACCACGAATACGCCGTACCGCACCTCTACAACTACCTGGTGCCCAGCTCGTTCGCGGTCGAAGTGGCCCACGCGGTCGGCGCCGAGGGGCCGAGCACCGTGGTCTCCACCGGCTGCACCTCCGGCATCGACTCCGTCGGGTACGCCGTGGAGCTGATCCGTGAGGGCTCCGCCGACGTGATGGTCGCCGGGTCGTCCGACGCCCCCATCTCGCCGATCACCATGGCCTGCTTCGACGCGATCAAGGCCACCACGCCGCGGCACGACGACCCGGAGCGCGCTTCCCGCCCCTTCGACGGCACCCGCAACGGATTCGTCCTCGGTGAAGGGGCCGCGATCTTCGTACTGGAGGAGCTGGAGAGTGCGAGGAAGCGCGGGGCGCACATCTACGCGGAGATCGCCGGATACGCGACGCGCTCCAACGCGTACCACATGACCGGGCTGCGGCCGGACGGGGCGGAGATGGCGGAGGCCATCCGGCTCGCGCTGGACGAGGCACGGATGAACCCCACCGAGATCGACTACGTCAACGCGCACGGTTCGGGCACCAAGCAGAACGACCGCCACGAGACCGCCGCGTTCAAGCGGACCCTGGGTGACCACGCCTACCGGACGCCGGTCAGTTCCATCAAGTCGATGGTGGGCCACTCGCTGGGCGCGATCGGGTCCATCGAGATCGCCGCGTCGGCGCTCGCGATGGAGCACCACGTGGTACCGCCCACGGCGAACCTGCACACCCCCGACCCCGAGTGCGACCTCGACTACGTGCCGCTGGAGGCGCGCGAGCAGCTCACCGACGCGGTCCTGACGGTGGGCAGCGGGTTCGGCGGCTTCCAGAGCGCGATGGTCCTGGCCCGCCCGGAGAGGAGCGCGGCATGAACGCACCCGTAGTGGTGACGGGGCTCGGCGTCGCCGCCCCCAACGGACTCGGCGTCGAGGACTTCTGGGCGGCGACCCGCAGCGGCAAGAGCGGCATCGCCCGCCTGACACGCTTCGACGTCTCCGGCTATCCCGCCCAACTGGGGGGCGAGGTACCTGGATTCGTCGCCGAGGACCTGCTGCCGGGCCGGCTGCTCCCGCAGACCGACCGGATGACCCGGATGGCGCTGGTGGCCACCGACTGGGCGCTCGCCGACGCGGGTGTGGCCCCCGGGGAGCGGGACTCCTTCGACATGGGCGTGGTCACGGCCAGCTCGTCGGGCGGATTCGAGTTCGGCCAGGGCGAGTTGCAGAAGCTGTGGAGCCAGGGCAGTCAGTACGTCAGCGCCTATCAGTCCTTCGCCTGGTTCTACGCGGTCAACAGCGGCCAGATCTCCATCCGCAACGGCATGAAGGGCCCCTGCGGGGTCGTCGTCAGCGACCAGGCGGGCGGTTTGGACGCCGTGGCGCAGGCGCGCCGGCAGATCCGCAAGGGAACCCCGCTGATCGTCTCCGGCGCCGTCGACGCGTCGCTCTGCCCGTGGGGCTGGGTCGCCCAGCTCACCAGCGGCCGCCTGAGCACGCGCAGCGAGCCCGCGCGCGCCTATCTGCCGTTCGACGCGGACGCCTCGGGCCATGTGGCGGGCGAGGGCGGGGCCATCCTGATCATGGAGTCGGCGGCGGCGGCCCGGGCTCGCGGGGCGAAGGTGTACGGCGAGATCGCCGGGTACGGGGCCACGACGGACCCCGCTCCCGGCAGCGGTCGCCCGCCGGGGCTGAGGAAGGCCGTGGAGCTGGCGCTGGCGGACGCGGGCACCGGACCGGACGAGGTGGACGTGGTCTTCGCGGACGCGGCGGCCGTACCCGAACTCGACCGCGTCGAGGCGGAGGCACTGACCGCCGTGTTCGGCACGCGGGGGGTGCCCGTCACCGCGCCCAAGACCATGACCGGCCGCCTGTGCTCGGGGGCCGCGCCGCTGGATCTGGCCGCGGCGCTGCTCGCCATGGAGGAGGGGCTGATCCCGCCGACGGTCAACGTCGAGCCCGTCGCCTCCTTGGGCCTGGACCTGGTGGTCGGGCAGTCCCGCACCGCCGAGGTGAGGACGGCGCTGGTCCTGGCGCGCGGCCACGGCGGGTTCAACTCCGCGGTGGTGGTCCGCGCGGCGGCATGACCGCCGGACGGGCGATCCGCCCGGGGCAGAGCACCACGGCGCAGCACCACAAGAACAGTTCGGACGAGAAGCTAAGGGAGCAGACCATGGCAACCACCGGATTCACCCTCGACGCACTGCGCCGCATCCTCCGTGAGGGCGCGGGCGCCGACGAGAGCGTGGACCTCGACGACGACATCCTCGACGTCGACTTCGAGGCGCTGGGCTACGAGTCCCTCGCCCTTCTGGAGACCGGCAGCCGGATCGAGCGCGAGTACGGCATCACGCTCGACGAGGACGCCCTCGCCACGGCGAGCACGCCACGGGCGCTGATCGAGGCGGTCAACGCGCAGACCGGCATCGCCGCCTGAGGCTTCCGTACGGCGGCACGGGGCGGCAGCGCAGGGACCCACCGGGCACTCCGCCTCTCCCCCGCCTCCCTCGGCAGGAAAGCCCCCTCCGCAGCAACGTCCCCTTCCCTCCGCAGGAAAGAAGTGACCATGTCGCAGTACCGGCCCGTCGCCCTGATCACCGGAGCCACCAGCGGAATCGGTCTGGCTGTCGCCCGCCTCCTGGCCGCCCAGGGGCATCGCGTCTTCATCGGCGCCCGCAACGACGAGAACGTCGCGTCCACCGTCAAGCAGCTGCGCGAGGAAGGCCACCAGGCCGCGGGCACCACGCTCGACGTCCGCTCCGACGAGGACGTGAAGGCGTTCGTGCGGGCGGCGGTCGCGGAGTTCGGCGGTGTGGACGTCCTGGTGAACAACGCGGGCCGCTCCGGCGGCGGAGTCACCGCCGACATCAGCGACGAGCTGTGGCACGACGTCATCGACACCAACCTCAACAGCGTCTTCCGGCTCACCCGCGAGGTCCTCACCACCGGCGGCCTGCGGGAGAAGAGCCGGGGCCGGATCATCAACATCGCCTCCACGGCGGGCAAGCAGGGCGTGGTGCTCGGCGCCCCGTACTCCGCCTCGAAGCACGGCGTCGTCGGATTCACCAAGGCCCTCGGCAACGAGCTCGCGCCCACCGGCATCACCGTCAACGCGGTGTGTCCCGGCTACGTCGAGACCCCGATGGCACAGCGGGTGCGGGCGGGCTACGCGGCCGCGTACGACACCACCGAGGAAGCGATCCTCGACAAGTTCCAGGCGAAGATCCCGCTCGGCCGCTACTCCACCCCCGAGGAGGTCGCCGGCCTGGTCGGCTACCTGGCCTCGGACACGGCCGCTTCGATCACCGCACAGGCCCTGAACGTCTGCGGCGGCCTCGGCAACTTCTGATGACACCCCACTGCCCCCTCCGCACAAGCGACTTGGAGAGCCGACGATGACCACCCGAGAGGTCGAGCACGATATCACCGTGCTCGCCGCGGCCGCCGACGTCTACCGGCTGATCGCCGAGGTCGAGAACTGGCCCCGGATCTTCCCGCCGACCATCTACGTCGATCACGTCGAACGCGGTGACCGTGAGGAGCGTATCCAGATCTGGGCGACGGCCAACGGCGCCGCCAAGCACTGGGTCTCCCGCCGCACCCTGGATCCCGAGGCCCTGCGCATCACCTTCCGCCAGGAGGTGACGAGCCCGCCGGTGGCGGCCATGGGCGGCACGTGGATCATCGAGCCGCTGTCGGAGCGGGAGTCGCGCGTCCGGCTGCTGCACGACTACCGTGCGATCGACGACGATCCCGAGTCGCTGGCCTGGATCGACGAGGCCGTGGACCGCAACTCCCGTTCTGAACTAGCCGCGTTGAAGAAGAACGTGGAGTTCGCACAAGCCGCCGAGGAGATCACCTTCTCCTTCGAGGACACGGTGCGCGTCGACGGCGCGGCCAAGGACCTCTACGACTTCATCAACGAAGGCGACCGCTGGGAGGAGCGCCTGCCGCATGTGGCGAGCGTCCGGCTGGAGGAGGTGTCGCCGGGACTGCAGATCCTGGAGATGGACACCCGGGCCAAGGACGGCTCCACGCACACGACGAAGTCGTACCGGGTGTGCCTCCCGGCGAGCACCATCGCGTACAAGCAGGTCACGCTGCCGGCTCTGATGACCCTGCACACGGGGGTGTGGACGTTCTCCCAGGAGGGCGACACGGTCGCGGCGACCTCGCAGCACACCGTGGTGCTGAACACCGACAACATCGCGCGTGTGCTCGGCGACGACGCCACGGTCGCCGACGCCAAGGCGTACGTCCAGAGCGCCCTGAGCACCAACAGCAGGGCGACGCTGGGCCATGCCAAGGACTACGCGGAGCAGAAGCGCCGGGTATGACGACGGGCAACGGTACGCAGCCGGGGGCGGCCACGGCCCCCGCCGCTCCGGTCATCGTCGTCGGCGCGGGCCCCGTCGGACTGCTGCTCGCCGGCGAACTGCGGCTCGGCGGGGCCGGCGTGGTGGTCGTGGACGACCGGCCGGGACCCACCACCGAGTCGAGGGCCTCCACCCTGCACGCGCGCACCATGGAGATCCTCGACTCCCGCGGGCTGCTGGCGGAGCTGGGCATCCCCGCGAACGAGCCCCGCGGGCACTACGGCGGGCTGCCCCTGGACCTGACCCTGCCCAGCAGCCACCCGGGCCAGTGGAAGGTGTCGCAGACCCGTACCGAGGAGCTTCTCCAACGGTGGGCACGCGATCTCGGGGCCGACGTGCGGCGCGGTCTGCGCGTGCGCGCCCTGGCCCAGGACGCCACCGGCGTGAGCGTGGAGGCCGAAGCCGCCGACGGGTCCGTGGTGCGGCTGCGCGGCTGCCTGCTGGTGGGCTGCGACGGCGAACTCAGCACCGTACGGGAGCTGGTGGGCGCCGAACTCGCCGGGCGGGAGGCGGGGCGCGAGATGCTGCGCGCCGATGTGCGGGGCGTCCGGATCGAGAACCGGCGTTTCCAGCGGCTGCCCGGCGGACTCGCCGTCGCCGCCACCCGGGAGGGGGTGACGCGGGTGATGGTCCACGAGTTCGGCAGCACGGTCCGCCCCCGTTCGGGCCCGCCCGGCTTCGAGGAGGTCGCCGCCGCCTGGAAGCGGGTCACCGGGGACGACATCAGCGGCGGCACACCGCTGTGGCTGAACTCCTTCGGCGACGCGAACCGGCAGCTCACGCGGTATCGGCACGGCCGGGTGCTGTTCGCGGGCGACGCCGCCCATCAGCAGATGCCGGTGGGCGGCCAGGCCCTCAACCTCGGACTCCAGGACGCCTTCAACCTGGGCTGGAAGCTGGCGCTCGAAGCCGGCGGGCGGGCGCCCGAGGGGCTGCTGGACAGCTACCACCGGGAGCGTCACGCGACCGGGCGGCGGGTGCTGGCGAACATCCGGGCCCAGTCCGACCTGCTGCTCGGCGGTCCGGAGGCCGAGCCGCTGCGGGCTCTGTGCGCCGAACTGCTGGCGCTCGCGCCCGTACGGGAGGACCTGGCCGCGGCGATCGCCGGGCTGGACATACGGTACGCGGACGGACCCGGTGAGCCTTCGCTGCTCGGGCGGCGGCTGCCTCCCTCGGTGCTGGACACCGGCTCCGGAGAGGTGTGGACGCCTGCGCTCCTGCGGTCCGGACGCGGGCTGTTCCTCGACCTGGGGCCCGGCCCCGTCACGGCGGACGCCGGTTCGGCGGCCGTGGTGGCGGGCTGGACGGACCGGGTCGTCCTCGCCCGCGGCCGGCCCCGGCCCGGCGACGCCCTGTCGTCGGCCACGGCCCTGCTGGTTCGGCCCGACGGCCACGTCGCCTGGGTGGGGGGCCGGACCCCGGCCGACCGCTGGGCGGGCGCGCACGACGCGCTGCGCCGCTGGTTCGGGCCCGCGGCCCACCGGAAGGCGGACGCCGCGCGGGGCCAGGAGATCTCCGCGGCGATCGGCACGCGAACTGACAGGGGAACTGACATGGGAATTGACAATCCCCTGACCTGAATTGCCTTGCCATTCTCCGGCACCCCCAAGATCCTGTAGTCGGTTTCCTTTCACTTGCACGGGAATGCGCACCGGGAAATCGCGCGAACTGAATGGAGACAGAGTAGTGAAGGGAATTATCCTGGCCGGCGGCCTGGGCACCAGGCTGCAGCCGATCACCTTCGGCGTCTCGAAACAACTGCTCCCGGTCTACGACAAGCCGATGATCTACTACCCGTTGTCCGTGCTGATGCTGACGGGCGTCACCGATATCCAGATCATCTCCACACCCGACGACCTGGGCGGCTTCCGCAAGCTCCTCGGGGACGGCTCGGAGCTGGGTCTGAACCTCACGTACGCCGAACAGGACAAACCGCGCGGGATCGCCGACGCCTTCCTGATCGGGGCCGACCACATCGGTGACGACTCGGTGGCCCTGGTGCTCGGCGACAACCTGTTCCACGGCTACGGCTTCGGTGAGGTGCTCCAGGGCAACGCACGCGACGTGGAGGGCTGCGTGCTGTTCGGCTACCCCGTGCGCGACCCGGAGCGCTACGGCGTGGGCGTGATCGACGCCGACGGCAGGCTCACCTCGCTGGAGGAGAAGCCCGCACGGCCCCGCTCCAACCTGGCCGTCACCGGTCTCTACTTCTACGACAACAGCGTGATCGACATCGCGCGCGGTCTCGAACCCTCCGAGCGTGGCGAGCTGGAGATCACCGACGTCAACCGGACGTACCTGGAACGCGGTACGGCCCGGCTGGTGGAGCTCGGACGGGGCTTCGTCTGGCTGGACACCGGCACCCACGACGCCCTCACCGAGGCGGGCCAGTACGTGCAGCTCCTGGAGCACCGTCAGGGCGTGCGCATCGCCTGCATCGAGGAGATCGCCTGGCGGATGGGGTACATCGACCGGGCCGCCTGCCACCGGCTCGGCCGCAACCTGGCCAGCTCCCCGTACGGCCAGTACGTCATGGAGATCACCGCCGCCTGACCCGGGAGAAGCCCTCCGCCGCATGCACGGAATAACTTCGAGCACGTCCACAGAGAACCGGGAATTGGCATGAGAATTCTGGTGACCGGCGGGGCCGGATTCATCGGCTCCCATTATGTGCGCTCCCTGCTCGACGGCGCCTACGGTGTCGCGGCCGACCTGCGTATCACCGTCGTCGACGCTCTTACGTACGCCGGCAACCGGGAGAATCTTCCCGCCGCGCACCCCCGCCTGGATTTCGTCCGGGGCGACATCTGCGACGGCCCTCTGCTCCGCGAGCTGCTGCCCGGCCACGACGCGGTGGTGCACTTCGCCGCCGAGTCCCACGTCGACCGGTCGGTGGCGGGCGGCGCCGCGTTCGTCCGTACGAACGTCCTCGGCACCCAGACGGTGCTGGAGGCCGCACTGCACAGCGGCGTGGAACGCGTCCTGCACGTCTCCACCGACGAGGTGTACGGCTCCCTGGCGGCCGGATCGTGGACGGAGGAGGAGCCGCTGCTGCCGAACTCCCCCTACGCGGCGTCCAAAGCGGGCTCCGACCTCATCGCCCGGTCCTACTGGCGCACCCACGGCCTGGACGTCTCCGTCACCCGCTGCTCCAACAACTACGGCCCCCACCAGCACCCCGAGAAGCTCATCCCCCGCTTCGTCACCAACCTGCTGGAAGGCATGCCCGTCCCGGTCTACGGAGACGGCCGCAACCGGCGCGAGTGGCTGCACGTCGACGACCACTGCCGGGCACTGCACCTGGTCCTCACCCGCGGCGAGGCCGGCGGGATCTACAACATCGGCAGCGGCAACGAGCTCGACAACCTCTCCCTGACCCGTCGGATCCTGGAGCTCTGCGGAGCCGACGACTCGATGATCCGGTACGTCGAGGACCGCAAGGGGCACGATCTGCGCTACGCCCTGGACGACCGCAAGATCCGCGAGGAGTTGGGCTACGCCCCGCGCATCGGTTTCGACGCCGGGCTCGCGTCGACCGTCGACTGGTACCGCTCCCATCCGAACCGGTGGAAGTCCGCGAAGGACGGCAGCACCGCCGAGACAGCCGGTGCCCTGTGACGGCACCCGACGGCCAACCGACCGCCCCACCCATCGAGGGAGCAACCGTGCACAGCGAGACGGACCGAGACCCGCTCACCGCGGACGTGATCATCGTCGGCGCAGGACCCAGCGGGCTGATGCTCGCCGGCGAGCTGCGCCTCGGCGGCGCCTCCGTCGTCGTACTGGAGAAGCTGGAGCGGCCCACCGGGCAGTCGCGCGGGCTGGGATTCACCGCACGCGCGCTGGAGTCGTTCGCCCAGCGCGGCCTGGACACCCGCTTCCCCGGCCTGGAGACCAGCCCCGTCGGCCACTTCGGCGGGGTGCAGTTCGACTACACCGTCCTGGACGGCGGCCACTTCGGGGCGCGCGGCATACCCCAGTCGCAGACGGAAGCGGTGCTGGAGGCGTGGGCGGTGGAGCTCGGCGTCGACATCCGGCGCGGCTGGGAGTTCACCGCACTCGACGAGGCCCCGGACCGGGTCCGGATCACCGCCCGGGGGGCCGGCGGGGAACAACGGCTGAGCTCCGCCTACCTGGTGGGCGCGGACGGCGGGAACAGCCCGGTGCGCCGGGCGGCCGGCATCGGCTTCCCCGGCACCCCCGCCACCCGGGGCATGTACCTCGCCGATGTGCGCGGCTGTGGGCTGCGCCCCCGCTTCCTTGGCGAACTGCTCGACGGAGGCATGGTGATGGCCGCCCCGCTCGGCGAGGGTGTGGACCGCATCATCGTGTGCGAGCACGGCACCCTGCCCGCCGGGCGCGACCAGGAGGTGGAGTTCGCCGAGGTGGCTGCCGCCTGGCAGCGGCTGACCGGTGAGGACATCTCCGGTGGACAGGCGGACTGGGTCAGCTCGTTCACCGACGCCACACGGCAGGCCGAGGTGTACCGGCGCGGTCGGGTGCTGGTCGTGGGGGACGCCGCCCACGTCCATCTGCCCGCGGGCGGGCAGGGGCTGAGCGTCGGTGTCCAGGACGCGGTGAATCTCGGGTGGAAGCTCGCGGCGACCGTGACGGGCTGGGCGCCGGCCGGGCTGCTGGACACCTACCACGGCGAACGCCACCCGGTGGGCGAGCGGTTGCTGATGAACACCCGTGCCCAGGGACAGATCTTCCTCGGCGGCCCCGAGGCCGACCCGATGCGGGAGCTCTTCACCGAGCTGCTCGCCCACGACGAGGTGAGGCGGCATCTGGCGGGCATCGTCACCGGCCTCGACGTGCGCTACGACGGCATGGGCGACAGGCCGCCGGCCGAGGCCCACCCCCTCACGGGCCGCCGCCTGCCGCACCGCGTGCTGCGCACCGCCTCGGGCGACCGGGACACCACGGGCCTGCTGCGCGCGGCCCAGGGTGTGCTGCTGGATCTGTCCGGCGACGCCGGGCTCGGCAGGACGGCCGCCGGCCACAAGGACCGGGTGGTCACCGTGACCGGGGCGCCCGCGACGGAGAGGGACGTGGACACGTTCGCCGACGCCGGGGCCGTACTGGTGCGGCCCGACGGCTACGTGGCGTGGGCCGGGTCCGACGAAGCGGGTCTCCGGTCCGCCCTGGGCCGCTGGTTCGGCGCCCCGGCGGCGGCCTAGGCCCTGTCGGCGGACTCCCGGCCGCCCTCCGGGCGACGACGGGAGTCCGACGACAGGACCCAGGGCGTGTCCGGCGGACCGCTTCCCTTCCCTCGTGAACGACCAGTACCTGGAGGTACGACAGTGACAACGCGTGTGTGGGACTACCTGCCGGAGTACGAGAAGGAGAAGGCCGACATCCTGGACGCCGTGGAGCAGGTCTTCGGCTCCGGTCAGCTGATCCTCGGCGGGAGCGTCAAGGGGTTCGAGGAGGAGTTCGCCGCGTATCACGGCGCGGCGCACTGCACGAGCGTCGACAACGGCACCAACGCACTGAAGCTGGCCCTGGAGGCCCTGGGCGTGGGCCCCGGCGACGAGGTCATCACCGTGTCGAACACGGCGGCTCCCACCGTCGTGGCCATCCTCGGCGCCGGCGCGGTCCCCGTCTTCGTGGACGTACGCGAGGAGGACTTCCTCATCGACACGGACCTCGTGGAGGCGGCGATCACCGAGCGCACCAAGGTGCTGCTGCCGGTGCACCTGTACGGGCAGAGCGTGGACTTCGCCCCGCTGCGGGCGCTCGCCGACCGGTACGGGCTGAAGATCCTGGAGGACTGCGCGCAGTCGCACGGCGCCCGCCACCACGGCGACCTCGTGGGCACCCTGGGCGACGCGGCCGCGTTCTCCTTCTACCCGACCAAGGTGCTCGGCGCGTACGGCGACGGCGGCGCGGTGATCACTTCCGATCGGGCGACGGACCAAGCCCTGCGCGAGCTGCGCTACTACGGCATGGAGAAGGTCTACTACGTCGTCCGCACTCCGGGGCACAACTCCCGTCTGGACGAGGTGCAGGCGGAGATCCTGCGCCGCAAGCTGACCCGTCTCGACACCTATCTGGAGGGCCGCAATGCCGTGGCCCGGCGTTACGAGGCCGGGCTCGGCGATCTGACCGGCCCCGGCCGGCTCCAGCTGCCGGGCACCAACGAGGGCAACACGCACTCCTATTACGTCTACGTCGTCCGCCACCCCGAGCGGGACCGGATCATCGAGGCGCTGAAGGCGCACGACATCGCGCTGAACATCAGCTACCCGTGGCCCTGCCACACCATGTCCGGCTTCGCGCACCTCGGATACGCGAAGGGCTCGCTGCCGGTCACCGAGCGGCTGTCCCAGGAGATCTTCTCGCTGCCGATGTACCCCTCGCTCCCGGAAGCGATGCAGGACCGGGTGATCGCCGCGCTGCGAGAGGTGCTGGCCTCACTGTGACCCCGTGCCGGGACCGCCCGCTCGGCGCCCCCATCCCCGACGAGACCGCGACGACACCGCGTTCCGCCAGAAAGGCAGCCTGATGCCCGACGAGGAGAGCACCGGGATCTACGACGCCGGTGACATCTATGACGCCATCTACGACGGACGGGGCAAGGACTACCGGGCCGAGTCCGAGGCGGTGACCCGCCATATCCGCGACCGTCACCCCGGTGCGGCCTCCCTCCTGGACGTGGGGTGCGGCACCGGGGGCCATCTGCGCCACTTCGCCGAGGACTTCACCCACGTCGAAGGGGTGGACCTCACGGAGGGCATGCTCGCGGTGGCCCGGCGCACCCTGCCGCACATCCCGGTGCACTACGGCGACATGCGCTCCTTCGAGCGCGGCCGCAGGTACGACGCCGTGGTCTCCCTGTTCTGCTCGATCGGCAACCTGCTGGGGCAGGACGAACTCGATTCCGCCATAGCGGAGTTCGAGCGCCATCTGGAACCGGGCGGGGTCGTGGTCGTGGAACCGTGGTGGTTCCCGGAGAACTTCACCCCCGACCACGTGGGCAGTTCCCTGACCACGGGGGACGGCCGGACGATCGCGCGGGTGTCGCACTCCGTTCGCGAGAGCGAGAGTGCCAGCCGCATGGATATCCACTACCTGGTGGCCGAACCGGGCAAGGGCGTGCGGCACTTCTCCGACTCCCATGTGAATTCGCTGTACGGCTACGAGCAGTTCGACCGGGCCTTCAGCAGGGCCGGTCTCTCGATGGAGCACGTCGCGGGCGACTACCCCGGCAACGGGCTGTTCATCGGCGTCAAGCCCCGTGTCGCGCCGGCCGGGGAGCGGACATGAGCACGGCGGCCCTGCGGCCGCGCGCGGACGCGTCGCTGACGGGGCGGCTGGCCAGGTCCGCCGCGGCCGTCGACGGGGCGTGGATCGCCACCGCCGACATCGCGGACTGGCTCGACGGCCGCCGGCGCGCCCACCGCTTCTCGGTCGAGCGCATCGCATTCGCGGAGCTCGACGGCTGGTCCTTCGCCGAGGACACCGGCAACCTGGTGCACCGCTCGGGCCGGTTCTTCAGCGTCGAGGGCCTCTCGGTGACGATGTCCGAAGGCCCGTTCCGGCACTGGGAGCAGCCGATCATCCGACAGCCCGAGGTCGGCATCCTGGGCCTGCTGGCCAAGGAGATCGACGGTGTCCTGCACTTTCTGATGCAGGCCAAGATGGAGCCGGGCAACCGCAATCTGCTCCAGCTGTCGCCGACGGTGCAGGCCACCCGCAGCAACTACACCAAGGTCCACCGGGGCGCCGATGTGAAGTATCTGGAGTACTTCACCGACCCGGACCGGGGGCAGGTGGTGTTCGACGTGCTCCAGTCCGAGCACGGTTCCTGGTTCTACCGCAAGGCCAACCGGAACATGCTCGTCGAGGCGCTCGACGAGGTGCCGCACGACGACGACTTCTGCTGGCTCACCCTCGGCCAGATCGGTGCGCTGCTCCGCCGCGACAACGTGGTGAACATGGACGCCCGGACCGTCGTCGCCTGCTTCCCGATGGGCGCCGCGGAGCCGGACGCGCTGCTGCCGGACGCGGCCGTACGGTCCTGGGTGACCGTCGAGCGGTCGCGGCACGATGTCGTGGTGGACCGGGTGCCGCTGGCGGGTCTGGCGGGCTGGGAGCAGCGTCCGGACGCGCTGAGACGGCCGGACGGCCGGTTCTTCCAGCTGGTGGCGGTGCGCGTCGAGGCGGGCAGCCGGGAGGTGTCCGCCTGGTCCCAGCCGCTGCTGGAGCCGACCGGACCGGCCGTCGCGGCGTTCCTGGTGCGCCGGATCGCCGGGGTGCCGCACCTGCTGGTCGCGGCCCGGGCGGAGGCCGGGTTCCTGGACACGATCGAGCTGGGGCCGACCGTGCAGTGCGATCCGGGCAACTGGCGCGGGGTGACGCCTCCCCCGTTCCTCGACGTGGTGCTGGCGGCGGGAGCGGATCGGATCGTCTACGCGGGCCTGCACTCCGAGGAGGGCGGCCGCTTCCTGAACGCGGAGATCCGCTACCTGTTCGTCGAGGCCGACGAGCAGCAGGCTCCTCTGAACCCGCCGCCGGGCTTCCAGTGGCTCACGCCCGGACAGCTGGGCGACCTGGTGCAGCACGCCCACTACGTCAACGTGCAGGCCCGCACCCTGCTCTCCTGCCTCCATGCGGGGGCGGCGACGCTGGACGGGCTGCGCGGGGACGCCTCCACGGACAGGGGCGGTGTGTGAGAGCCACACCCGCCGCCCTGGACTGCGGGGACGGCATCGTCCTGTCAGCGCTCGTCGCCGAGCCCGAGGGTCCCCCGCGGGCCACGATCGTGGCCCTGCACGGGGCAGGCATGGGGGCGGGCTACTTCGACGGCCGTTCCCATCCGGACATCTCCCTGCTCGCCCTCGGGGCCCGGCTCGGCTACACCGTCGTCGCCGTCGACCGCCCCGGCTACGGCCGCTCCGGGAAGCGCCTGCCGAACGGCCAGAGCCTCACCGACCAGCGCACGACGCTGCACTCCGGGCTCACCCGCCTGGTGACGGGCATGGACACCGGGGCGGGTCTGTTCCTCCTCGCCCACTCCTTCGGCGGCAAGCTCGCCCTGACCTGCGCCGCCGAACCGCTGCCCGCCCCCCTGCTCGGGCTGGACGTGTCGGGCTGCGGTCACCGGTACGCGGCCGACCCCGTGGGGCTCGGGGAGGACCACTCCAGGGAATGGCTGCGCCACTGGGGCCGCCTGCGCTTCTACCCGCCCGGCACGTTCCGGGACATGGCCGGACTCGTCACGCCACCGCCCGCCCTCGACCTGGCCGAGGCCGCGCGGTGGCCGGACGCGTTCGACGCGCTGGCCGCCCGGGTGCGGGTACCGGTCCGGCTGACGTTCGCCGAGTACGAGCAGTGGTGGCGGCACGACCCGGAGAGCCTCACCGACCTCGCCTCCCGTTTCCGGGCGGCGCCCCGCGTGGTCGTGGAGAAGCTGCCGGATTCGGGCCACAACATCAGCCTGGGCCTGACCGCCCGCAGCTACCACCTACGGGCGCTGGCCTTCCTGGAGGAGTGCCTGCTCGCGCACGCGGCGGAGCCGGCAGGGCGCCCTCCCCGGATCCTGGCCGCGGCGCCATGAGAGACCCCCGCGCGCCTCACGGGGACGACATCCGGACGGCACCGCCGCTCATGCCCGGCGTCGTGCATCTGTGGGTGCTGCACGCGGAAGTGCCGGGCCTCGTGGAAGGGCTGGGGTGCGAAGGCGCGCTGGGGATGGAGGAGACCGCCCGGGCCGCCGCGTACCGCCGCCCCCGAGACCGGCAGACCTACATCGCCGCCCATCTCGCCCTGCGGTCACTGCTGTCCGCGTACACCGGCATCGCCCCGGACCGACTGGACCTGGGCCGCGCCCCCTGTCCCCGCTGCCGCGGCCGGCACGGGCCACCCGTGCTGCGGAGCGTGCCCGCGCACGCGCCGCACTTCTCCCTGTCGCACAGCCACGGCCTCGCTGTGGTGGCCCTCGCCGCCTCGCCGGTCGGGGTGGACGTCCAGCGGACGGTGCGCGAGGAGTCGGCGCTGCGGTGCCTGGGCGCGCTGCACCCCCACGAGCGACAGCAGCTGACCGAGCTGAGCGGCCATCAACTAGCGGCAGCATTCGGCGAGTTGTGGGTCAGGAAGGAGGCGTATCTGAAGGGGATCGGAACCGGGCTCTGCCGCGGCGTGGCCGCCGACTTCCTCGGGGCGCCCGCGCCGGCCGCCCCACCCCGTCCGGAGGGCTGGAGCGTCCACAACGTCCCGTTGCCGCATGCCGGGCATCTCGCCGCCACGGCGCTCCGCTCGACCGCACCGCACCGCACCGTCATCCACCGAGAAGCCGCCCGAGCCCACCGGCCGACCCGGCCGGCGCCGCGCACACCAGAAGGGACACGTACATGACCACCACCGCACCCGACCTCGCGGACCTCTCCCGCCGCCTCCAGGCGCTGACCGACCGCGTCGAGCTGACGGAGCTGTGCGACCGCTTCGTCCGCCACCTCGACCAGGACCGGAACAGCGACCACTGGCTGGATTCGGTCTTCATCACGGACACCCATCTCACCTTCCCCATGGGAGAGTTCAAGGGACGGGAAGGGCAGGTCGCCTTCCTGGAGACGGCTCGGAAGAACTTCGAGCGCACGCACCACCTCAGCTCCAACTACGACATACGCCTCGACGGCGACAGCGCCCGTGTCACCGCGCACCTGATGGCCGTGCACCTCCGCCGCAGTGCGGAGCCGAACAGCCACTTCAGCATCGGCGGCCACTACGAGGCGGAGGCGGTCCGCACCGCCGACGGCTGGCGTCTTCGCACCCTGGCCTTCGACCTCGTCTGGAACGCGGGCGACCCCCCGGCGGGCGGAAAGATCTAGGACACTCTCTGGGAGCCATCGAAGGCCGCGCCCCTCCAGGACGAGGGGCGCGGCCTTCGGCGTGCGGCCGTCACCGTCGTACGGGCGCCCGCGGGCCTACGGGGCGGGCTCCGCCTTCTCCGCACCGTCCTGGTGACCACCCGGCCCGCCCATGCCCCGCAGCACCGTGAAGGCGACGAGGGAACCGAGCACCACCAGGACCGCGCACAACGTCGCGGCGGTCTGGAGCCCTTCGGTGAAGGCGGAGCGGGCCAGGGAGAGCACGGTGTCGCCGGTGCCGCCCGCGAGGTCGGCCGCACTGTGGACGGCTCCGCCCAGAGTGTCCTCGGCGGCGCGTGCCGCGTCGGCGGGCAGGTCCGCGGGGAGTTCGCCTTTCAGTTCGCTCCGGTAGACGGCGGTTCCGATGCTGCCGATCACGGCGACGCCCAGGCCCAGGGCGAACTCCTGGATCGTCTCGGCGACGCTGGAGGCGGCGCCGGCCCGCTCCGGCGGTGCGGATCCGACGGCCAGTTCGAGGCCGAGGATCATCACCGGGGACACCCCGAAGGACATGCAGAAGACGCCGCCGATGAACAGGGCGATCGGCGAATCGACGCTCATCTGGGAGAGCAGGACGAACGCCCCGCAGGACACCAGCAGGCCGGATCCCATGATGACCGGCGGCCGGACCTTCTTGATGACGTTGCCGGTGGTGATGGCGCCGGCGACCACGCCGAGCGCCATCGGCACCATCCACAGCCCTGCTTGCAACGGGCTCAGCCCGCGCACCAGTTGGAGGTACTGGGCGACGAAGAACAGCGTGCCCGACATCACCAGCACGGCCAGGCCCATGATGCCGAGCGCCGGTCCGAAGCGCGGTGTGGAGAAGAGGCCGAGGTCCAGCAGGGGATCGTCCAGCCTGCGCTGGCGCACCACGAAGGCCACGCCGACCGCGAGTCCGCCGACGATGGACAGGGAGTTGGCCGCGCCGAGGCCGTGGGTGGCGATGTCCTTCATCCCGTAGATCACCGCGAGGACCGCGACGACCGACATCGCGGCGCTGACGAAGTCGATGCGCCCCGCGCCCGGGTTGCGGTGCTCGGGCAGCAGCATCGGGCCCGCGACGAGCAGGAGCAGCATGACCGGGATGCCGAGCAGGAAGACCGAGCCCCACCAGAAGTGGGCGAGGAGCGCGCCTCCGGCGAGCGGGCCGAGCACACTGCCCGCGGAGAAGCAGACGGTCCACACACCGATCGCCGCCGTGCGCTGCTTCGGGTCGTGGAACATGGTCCGCAGCAGGGCGAGGGTGCTCGGCGCGAGGGTCGCCCCGGCGATGCCCAGCAGGGCCCGGGTCGCGATGAGCATCTCCGGGCTGGTGGAGAACGCGGCGAGCGCCGAGGCCGCGCCGAAGGCGCAGGCGCCCACCAGCAGGAGCCTCCTGCGCCCGATCCGGTCGCCGAGGGTGCCCATCATGACCAGGAAACCGGCCATCAGGAACCCGTAGATGTCCATGATCCACAGGAGCTGGGCCCCACTGGGCGCCAGATCCGCGCTCAGGTGGGGAACGGCGAGGTAGAGAACGCTCAGGTCCATGGAGAGCAGAAGGGTGGGCAGGGCGAGGACGGCGAGGCCGATCCATTCGCGCCGCCCGGCCTTCGGGGGTGCGGCTCCGTCGGCGGTCACCGCTTCGGGGCCGGTGGTGCCGAGGGCGCCGTTCGCGCCCTCGCCCGTGCCGCTTTCGGTCGTCATGTCGAGATGTCCTCAGTCCGTGGGGAGCGTGCCGCGGGGAACGCAGCGGCGGCCTGGTCCGTGGGTGATGCCGGAGGTGAACTCCTCGACGCGCCGCCACTCGGGCGTGTCGACCGGGTTCTCCAGGAAGGCCCGGTGGGCGTCCTCGCCGCTCCACTCCGAGTAGTTCAGCACCTGCACCCCGCCGTCCGCCGCGGCACCGCTGATCAGGAAGTGCCGCGCGAGCAGGCCGGGGGTGGGCTCGGGCTGGGCCGTCTCGGCGACCGTGATCGCGTCGGCCCAGGCCCGCGCGGATTCCGCGCTCCCGAAGCCGAAGGTGGTGATCACCACGCAGCCGGGCGTGGCGGAGGAGCCCGCCGGGCCGGGGTCCACCGTCCTGCTGCGGTACGGGACGGTCACGAGCGCCGGGGACCGCTCGGCGCCCTCGATCGCGTCGCCCTCCGCCGCCTGACGGCCGAGCTGCTCGAAGTCTCTCAACTCGGCGCTGGAAGACCACTGTTCGTAGCCGAAGACCGTGTCTCCGTTGGTGCTGACGAAGACGGTGAGCGCACCCGGGGAGGCCGGCGCCGGGGTACGCCGCCAGGCATCGAGGAGGGCGTCGGCCACGGCGTCCTGCCGCTCCGGGGAGGTCGTCCAGCGGTGCAGTACGACGACGGGGGTGGAGACGTCCGCCCCTTCGACGGTGATGACGCTGGGCCCTGTCACCGTACCGTCCTCGTAGTGGCAGTACGTGTGCCCCTTCGCCAGGAACCCGCGGCCGTGCAGGAACGCGCCGTCGAGTTCGGCCCGCGCCTCGCCCGGCACGGGGCCCGGCAGCGGGTGCCGTAGGGCGAAGCGGAACAGGCCCTCGGTGGCGGGGTCCTGGCTCCACTCGCCGCGCCCGGTGAAGTACGGCTCGCCGTGCTCGTCGCGAGGTCCGGCCAGCCGGACGATCCGGTCCGCACCGAACTCGATCTCCACGTCCACCGGCTCCGCGTCGCCCGTGGCCTCCTCGACGGCGCGGGCCTTCCAGAGGCCCACCAGGGACGGCGGAATCGTCAGGGCCGTGCCCTCGCCCTGCGTGGCGTGTTGGGTCATGGTGCACCTTCCCGGTCTGGGGTGAGTGTTCACTCACCCCAGGGTGAGTGAACACTCACCCTCCCGTCAAATGCCTGGCGCGACCCGGTGCGGACTAGTCCCCTGCCGGGTGATTTGCCCCTTTGCCGACCCTGGATTCCGGGCCACCCGGACAGCCGAAAGCGCCCCGACATCCCGGCAGATGATGCGTACGGGAACGTCGAGGCGCTCGGCGGTGGGGACCGTGCCCCGGGGTGCGGCTACGCGGTGCGCGGAGCCTTGGCGAGCTGGCGGGACTGGGCGACGAGGCGGTCGGCGCTGTCCCAGACCTCGGCGTCCTCCTCCAGGAAGCCGCCCGCGAGATTGCGGGTGGTGATGGCGACGCGCAGCGGGCCGGGCGCGGGGCGGCAGCGGATGTGGGTGGTCAGCTCGACCGTGGGGGTCCAGCCGGTCAGGCCCAGCTCGAACGAGGTCGGCGGCAGGGCGTCGACGGTGAGCAGCAGCGACAGCGGGTCCGCGTCGCGGCCGTCGGCCAGGCCGAACCAGCCGCGCATCTCGCCCTTTCCGGACGGGGCGCCGATCGCCCAGCCGACGGTGGCCGGGTCGAGCTTGATGTCGAGGCGGTCGGTGATGGCTGAGCTGCCGGGGATCCTGGGCGCGCCGTCGCTCGGGCCGAGGCAGTGGTCCCGGTCGGGCATGGCGGGCGGCAGGGCCGTGGTGCGGACGTCGTCGGGGAGCGTGTCCAGGTCGCCGTAGGTGGCCAGGACCCGGATGCGCTCGACCTCGCTGCCGTCCTCCGCGTACTGGAAGAGGGAGGCCTGCCCCGTGGAGAGGGTGCGGCCGGTCCGGACGGTCTGGGTGCGGATCACCGCGGGGCCGGGCACGGAGGCGGTGAGGTAGTGCGCCGAGACGGAGAACGGGTCGGGGTGCGGCAGGGCCTCGCCCAGGGCGCGGCCGAGCAGGGCCAGCAGATAGCCGCCGTTGACGGCGTGGATGATCGTCCAGCCCGCGGAGAGCTCGGCGTCGTAGACGCCCTCCTCGCGCAGCGTGACCGCCGTGTCCCGGTCGAACTCGCTGTCGCCGATGGTTGCCCGTGCGGTCTGCGCCGCCTCTGTCGCTGCCTGTGCCATGGCATGCACGGTACATGCACCTCACTACTGAGCGGTAGCTTTTTGCGGGCCGGATCACCGCACGAAAGACTCCGGCCAGCTAGGTGGCCGCCGAGCCCTTCTCGGCGCGGGCGGAGGAGCGGTTGTACGCGCGGGGCGCCCGCCAGTGGAAGCGCAGCGCCAGCAGCCGCAGGGAGAACGCGGCGATCACCGCCATTCCGCTGGTCAGGGCGTTGAGGGTGTCGAAGCGGATGCACAGGGCGACCATGGTCGCGCCGACGATCGCGGGCACCGCGTACAGGTCGCGGTCCCAGCGCAGCAGGGAGGGCACCTCGTTGGCCAGCACGTCGCGCAGCACACCGCCGCCGACCGCGGTGGCCAGACCCAGCGCCGCCGACGCGGTGAGCCCGAGGCCGTACTCGTACGCCTTGACCGTGCCGGTCACACAGAACAGGCCGAGCCCCGCCGCGTCGAAGACGTTGACGCCGACCTGGATGCGCTCCACGTGCGGGTGGAGGAAGAAGACCAGGACGGCGGCGAACAGCGGGGTGGTGAAGTAGCCGAGGTCGGTGAAGGCGGCGGGTGGGATCGCGCCGATCATCACGTCACGGAACAGCCCTCCGCCCAGCGCTGTCACCTCCGCGAGAACCGCGATGCCGAAGACGTCGAAGTTCTTGCGGACGGCGAGCAGGGCGCCCGAGATCGCGAAGACGAAGATCCCGACGAGGTCGAGCGCATGCTGGACGGAGGGCGTGAACAGTTCGGTGAGCACCGGGCAATTGTGCCGGTGTCGGGCGCTCCCTAGGCCTTCGGGCCGCCCTCCGTCCGTTCCGTGGCGTCCGCGGCCTTCTCCGTGGCGTCCGCGGTCTTCTCCGTGGCGTCCGCGTCGGCCTGGGCCGGTACGATCGCGGGCTCCTTCGCGGGAACCTCGGCCTCGCCCTCCGCGGTCTCCACCGCTTCGGCAGCCACCGTCTCCGTGCCGGTGACCGCCTCGATGCCCGTGGCCAGGGTCTGTGTCACCGTCCCGGCCTCGATCTCGGCCGTGAAGTGGCAGGCCACCTTGTGCCCGTCGCCGGTGTCCAGCAGCGGCGGGCGCTCCGTGGCGCACTTGGTCTCCTGGACCCACGGGCAGCGGGTGTGGAACCGGCAGCCGGCCGGCGGGTTCGCCGGGGAGGGCAGGTCGCCGTGGAGGAGGATCCGCTCGCGGCGGTCCTCGACCTCGGGGTCGGGCACCGGGACCGCCGACATCAGCGCCTTGGTGTACGGGTGCCGGGGCCCCGCGTACAGCGCGTCGCTCGGGGCCTCCTCGACGAGCCCGCCGAGGTACATCACCCCGATGACGTCCGAGATGTGCCGGACCACGGCGAGGTCGTGCGCGATGACCAGGTAGGTCAGGCCGAGGGACTCCTGGAGCTCCTCCAGCAGGTTGATCACCTGCGCCTGGACCGAGACGTCCAGCGCGGACACCGGCTCGTCGCAGATGATCACGTCCGGCTCCAGCACCAACGCGCGGGCGATGCCGATGCGCTGGCGCTGGCCGCCGGAGAACTCGTGCGGGTAGCGGGACATCGCGTTGGACGGCAGGCCGACCTTGGCGAGGATGGACTCGATCTTCTTCCGGCGCTCCGCCGCGTCCTTCCCGATGCCGTGGGCGGCCATGCCCTCGGCGAGGATGGACTCGATGTTCTGCCGGGGGTTGAGGCTTCCCAGCGGGTCCTGGAAGACCATCTGGAGACGGCGGCGGAAGGCCCGCATCTCCTCGGAGGGCAGCTTCGCCAGGTCGGTGCCGTCGAAGACGACCGCGCCCTCGGTGATGTCGTTCAGCCGCAGGACCGCGCGGCCGAGCGTCGTCTTGCCGCAGCCCGACTCGCCGACCAGCCCGTACGTCTGACCGGCCTCGACGCTCAGCGAGACGCCGTCGACCGCGTAGACGTGGCCCACCGTACGGTCGAAGAGGAGGCCCTTCTTGACCGGGAAGTGGACTTTGACGCCGTCCAGTTCGAGAAGGCTCATGCCGGGACCTCCGCCTTGGGCAGGACCGGGTTGACGCAGCGCACCTGGTGTCCGGCCGTGCGTGGTTCGGTCAGTTCGGGAGTGCCGGTGAGGCACTCCATCGTGTAGTGGTCGCACCGGGGTGCGAACGCGCAGCCGTCGGCCCAGGCGATCTTGTCGTTGATGGACCCGCGGATCGGGTGCAACGGCTCGCCGCGCGGCGCGTCCAGCCGCGGGATGGAGCCGAGCAGCCCGTGCGCGTACGGGTGGGTGGGGTGGGCGAACAGCTCGCGGCGGCCCGCCGATTCCACCGCCCGTCCCGCGTACAGGACGTTGACCTCGTCGCAGAGGCCGGCGACGACGCCGAGGTCGTGCGTGATCATCAGCAGGGCGGTGCCCTCCTGGTCGACCAGCTCCTTCAGGAGCTCCAGGATCTGCGCCTGGATGGTCACGTCGAGTGCCGTCGTCGGCTCGTCGGCGATCAGCAGCCGGGGCGCGCAGGCGACCGCCATGGCGATCAGCGCCCGCTGGCGCATACCGCCGGAGAGCTGGTGCGGGTACTCCTTGAGCCGCCGGTCCGGGTCGGGGATGCCGACCCGGTCGAGCAGGGAGACGGCTTCCTTGCGGGCCTTCTCGCCCTTCAGCCCGCGGTGGCGCTGGAGGATCTCGGTGACCTGGATCCCGATGGGGACGACCGGGTTCAGCGAGGAGAGCGGGTCCTGGAAGATCATCGCGAGCTGGCTGCCGCGCAGATCGCGCAGTTTCCGCTCGTTCATGGTCAGCAGGTTCTGGCCGTCGAACTCGGCACGGCCGCCGACGCGCACGCCCTTGCGGGGCAGCAGCCCCATCAGGGCGAGCGAGGTGACGGACTTGCCGCAGCCCGACTCGCCGACCAGGCCCACGACCTGGCCCTGGTCGACCTCGAAGGAGACACCGTCCACGGCCGTGGCGTCCTTGCGGCCGCGGGCGGTGAAGGTGACGCTGAGTTCCTCAACGGAGAGCAGTGACATGGGACTTCAGCCTCGCAACTTCGGGTCGAGGGCTTCGCGCATGGCCTCGCCGAGCAGGGTGAAGCCGAGGGCGGTGATGATGATCCCGACGGCCGGGTAGGCGGCCATCATCGGCTCGTTGTCGAAGAAGCGCTGCGCCTGCGAGAGCATCACGCCCCACTCGGGAACGGCCGGGTCGGGGTTGCCGAGGCCCAGGTAGGAGAGGGCCGCGGCCTCGATGATCGCGGTGGCCAGGCTCAGCGTGGCCTGGACGATCACCGGGCTCAGCGAGTTCGGCAGGATCTGCGTGAACACGATCCGCTTGCGCCGGATGCCGACCGCCTTCGCGGCGAGCACGTAGTCCGCACCGCCCTGGACCAGCATCGAACCGCGCAGCAGGCGGGCGAAGATGGGGATCTGGACGACACCCACGGCGATCATCACGGTGGTCAGCGACTGGCCGAGGACCGCGGCGATGGAGACCGCGAGCAGCAGCGAGGGCAGCGACAGCATGATGTCGGTGAAGCGCATGATCACGGTGTCGACGCGCTGGCCGACCTTGCCGCCGAGGGTGGCGGCGGCTCCGGAGCCCACACCGACCAGCGCCCCGATGATCAGTCCGATGAGCATGGAGACGACACCGACGAGCAGCGTCTGCCGGGCCCCGACGAGCCAGCGGGAGAACATGTCGCGGCCCAGGTGGTCCAGGCCGAACCAGTTCTCGCCGCGCATGCCGATGAACTTGCCCTGGTTGGGGAAGACCTCGCTGCGCCAGTTCTGCGCGGTGGCTCCGTGCGGGGCCAGCATCGGTCCGACGACGGCGACGAGAACGAACGCGGCGATGATCGCCGCGCCGATGATCGCCATCTTGCTGGAGCGCATCCGGCGGAACGCCTCGCGCCACAGGCTGGTGCCGGTGACGGTCTCGGAGCTCTGGGTGAGCTCTGCGAGACGGTCGATCTTGTCTGCTTTGTTGGTCAGGATCGTCACGTCAGTGCACCCGCACTCTCGGGTCGATGATGCTGTACGCGAGGTCGACCAGCAGGTTGATCAGCACGTACACCATCGCGATGAAGAGAATGAACCCGACGAGGACCGGGTAGTCGCGGCCGTCGATCGCGGTACGGATGAAGGAGCCGATGCCGCCGAAGTCGAAGACGGACTCGGTGAGCACCGCACCGGAGAGCAGGCTGCCGGTCAGCAGGCCGACCGCGGTGATCACGGGCAGCAGGGCGTTGCGCAGTACGTGGCGCCCGCGAACGGTCTTCTTGTCGAGGCCCTTGGACTCGGCGGTGCGGATGTAGTCCTCGCCGAGCACCTCCAGGACGCTGGCGCGGGTCATCCGGACGATGACGGCGAGCGGGATCGAGGCGAGGGCGACGGCGGGCAGGACCAGGTGCATGAGCGCGTCCCAGCTGGCGTCGAACTCTCCGGTCAACAAGCCGTCCAGGACGGCGAATCCGGTGACGTCGGTGGCGTTGATGCCGGTGTCGAGCCGGCCCTGGCTCGGGAACCAGCCCAGCTCCACGGAGAAGATCCCGCGCAGCAGCATGGCCAGGAAGAAGACCGGGATGCAGATGCCGAGCAGCGATCCGGAGACGGAGGCGACGTCCAGCCAGCCGCCGCGGTGCTTGGCCGCCAGGTAGCCCATCGGGATGCCCACGACCACGGCGATCAGGATCGCGGCGACGCTGAGCTCCACGGTGGCCGGGAAGCGCAGGGTGAATTCGTCCCACACCGGCTGGCCGGTCTGGGTGGAGGTTCCGAGGTCGAGCTCGAAGATGCGCTTGAGGAACCGCCAGTACTGGACGTGGACCGGCTCGTCGAGCCCGAGTGCCCTGTTGATCCTCGCTACTTCGGCTTCGGTGGCCCGCTCGCCCAGGATCGCTGAGGCGGGTCCGCCGGGCAGTCGGTTCAGCCAGAGGAACAGCAGGACCGACAGGCCGAGCAGGGTGGGAATGAGCTGGAGAAGTCTTCTGACGACGAGTCGCAGCACCCCGCATGCCCCTTTCTCACGTGCGTCGATGCGGGTCCGCCCGGCCACCTGGTTGCTGTGGCCGGGCGGACCCGCTGGTGTGCGATTACTTGAAGGAGACCTCGGCGAAGTTCTCCTGCGTCAGCGGGGAGACCTTCGGCGGGTTGACGTTCTTGGCGAACGCGATGGCCGGCGGCGACGACGAGATCGGCACGCCCGGGACGTACTCCGCGATCGCCTCGTTGGCCTTCTGGTACGCGGCGGTGCGGGCGGCCGGGTCGGTGACCTTGGAGGCGGCGTTCACGGCGTCGAAGACCTGTCGGTCCTTGAAGCCCCACTGCTTGTCGGGCCCGGCGAACCAGGTGCCGATGAAGTTGTAGCCGTCGTTGAAGTCACCGGTCCAGCCGAGCATGTGCAGGGCGCAGGAGCCCGCCTCGGTGGCGTCCAGGTAGTCCGGGGCCCACTTCATGGCCTTCGGCTTGACAGTGATGCCGGCCTTCTCCAGGTCGGCCTTCATCAGCTCGAACATGTCCTGCGGGGCAGGCATGTACGGGCGGGTGACCTCGGTCGGGTAGCAGAAGTCGATGCTCAGCTTCTCCGCACCGGCCTGCTTGAGGAGGTCCTTCGCCTTGGCGGTATCGAACGGGTACGTCTTCACCTTGTCCGAGTAGCCGGCGACCGTGTCGGGCATGAACTGGGTCGCGACCTTGCCGCCCTCGGGCAGCTGGGTGTTGACGAGGTTCTCGCGGTCGATGGCGTGCGTGATCGCCTGACGGACCTCGGGCTTCTTCAGCGCCGGGTTCGCCGACTGGCTCATGCCGAGGTAGAAGATGTTGAAGACGTCACGGGTCGGGACCTCGTAACCCTCCTTCTCCAGCGTCGTCACATCGGCCGGCGCGACCAGGTCGTAGCCGTCGATGTCACCCGCCTGGAGCGCCTGGCGGCGGGTCTCCTCGGTGGAGATGGTGCGGAAGACCAGGTTCTTCACCTTGGCCTTGTCGCCCCAGTAGCCGTCGAAGCGCGTGAGGGAGACTTCCTTGTTTCCCTTGTTCCACTTCGTGATCTTGTACGGGCCGGTGCCGGCGACCGTGCCGGCCTCCTGGCTGTACTTGGGGTACGTGATCGCGTCGCCCTTGGCGGTCGCGTCCTGCTTCTCGTACTCCTTGATGGCCTTCGGCGAGTGGATCGCCAGCGCCTGGAGGGAGAACCCGCCCGGCAGGTTCGCCGAGGGCTCGTTCACCTCGATGACAGCCGTGTTGTCGTCCTTGGCGGTGCAGGACTTGTAGTTGGGCTTGGGCGCCTCGGCGTCCTCGTTCTTCGCGAACCCGCCCATGATGGTCTGCCAGTAGTAGGAGACCGCGCTGGACTGGTACGTGCCCTTCCAGTTGAACCAGTGGTCGTAGTTCGCGCAGACCGCGGCGGCGTTGAACGCCTCGCCGTCGTGGAACTTCACGCCCTGGCGCAGGTTGAACGTCCAGACCTTGCCGGCCGGGTCGCTCGACCACTTCTCGGCGAGGCCGCCGACGAGCTTGCTCCCACCGGGCTCGTGCTCCAGGAGCGCCTCGAAGGCCTGACGGGTGACGCGGAACGTCTCGCCGTCGCTCGCGAGGGCCGGGTCGAGGGAACCGGGGTCACCGGCTCCGGCGAAGACGAAGGTGTCCTTGTCGCCCCCCTTGGAGCCGCCCTCGTCCCGCTCGCTGGAACAGCCCGTGGCGATCAGAGCGACAGCGACCGCTGTCGTGACCGCCCGGACAGCCCGGGACTTGAATATTCGCATGGGTCCACCCCTGGTTCGCCATGTGGTGAGGTTTGATGGCCGCACACTACAGACGGTGCCTGCCGCAAGAGAACAGTCCGGATAGCGGTGAGACCTAGTCGAGACCCGGACAGTTACCAAACCGTCCAGTTCCGGGACATCCTCACGCGGGCACGTAACAAGCCCGACATCGTGGGGTGTTCGACGGAGGGTGACCAGGACCCCACGAGCACGACCTGTTCCGGACGACAAGCCGGGGTGCCGCTCGGAGCGGTCAGCGGGGCTGGGGCGGGTAGCCGTATCCGGGGGCGGCGAGGGGCGGCGGGCCGGCGGGGGCGTGGGCCTCGCGGTCGTAGAACGGACGGGCGTTCGCGCGCAGCCACATGCCGACCGGGTCGTACTCGTCGGACAGGGCGACGGTGGAGACGGGCAGCCCCTCGGGGACCGCGCCGACCGACTGCCGCATCATCTCCCGCACCGATTCGACGGAGGCCCGGCCGGTGTCGTAGAGGTCGAGGCCGATCGCGAGATACGGGACGCCGACCGCGGGGTGCACCCAGGCGCGGCGCAGGGAGCGGATCGCGGGGGTGCGGTGGGCGTTCTGGGTGAGCAGGGCGTAGAACTGGGGGAGTTCGATGGCGGGGTCGGAGAGCCGGAGCGGACCGGCGGGCAGCCGGTCCAGGCCGGTGGCGATGCGCCGCAGGTCGAGCCAGGGAATGCCGACGCCGCCGCCGGGGGCGTGCGGATTGAGCCAGATGCCCCAGCGGTCGGGGAACAGGGCGCGGGCGATGTCGCGTCCGGTGACCAGCTCGTGGGCCCGGTTCCAGCCACTGGCGGAGAGCTCCTGGGCGGAGGTGACGCAGGGGGCGTAGCCCAGGCCGTCGATCTCCATGTTCCCGTACTGGGCGTCCGGTGAGCCGGCCGTGCCGTGCCAGAGCAGCATCCAGATCCGGCCCTCGGCGACCGCGGCGAGCAGCGCCTCGTAGGCGTCGTAACGCCCGGGGGTCACCTGGCGCAGCATGTGCTCGACCTTCCCGGCCGCCGCAGTGCCTGACGCACTCACCCTGGGTTCCGCCCCTCGTCGATCCGTCGCGTGCCGATCCGTCGCGTTCGCGCAGGCGCTCCCGGGCGCACGGGAGCGACCACGCCATCAAACCAGCTTATGCGCCACTTCTGACACCGACTTGACGCCACGGTCCGGCGGCGCCGTCGCCCGGCCGCCTACCGTGGTCGCCCGTGGACGTCGTACCGGTGGGTCAGTGACCCTCGCGCCGGTAGAACGGGCGCACCTTCTCCCGCATCCAGTCGCCGACGAGGTCCTCCGCCACGTCCAGCAGGACGAGGTTGACCGGCCAGGGCACCTGGACCCGGCCGAGCGCGCGGCCGATGGCGTCCATGGGCGCGCTCTGTCCCGCGCCGTCCCAGGTGGCGAACTCGACGCCGACGAAGAGGACCGGGTCGCCGCCCTCGATGCTGGCCAGCGCCCGGCGTGCGGTGCTCACCACTCCGGAGGCCTCGAACTCCTCGGAGACCGCGGTGAGGAAGTCGACCGGGTCGTGCTGCCAGTCCGGCTCGAACAGCCGGACCCGGCCGCCGGTGGCGGGCCCGTCCAGGGCGGTGCGGCCGGCCCGGCAGAGCTCGGCGACGGCGGGCGGCGGAAGCGGTATGCCGACCGCGCCGCCCGGATTCACGGCGATGCCGACCTGGGGGGGCAGGCCCCGGGCGAAGTCGCGGGCGGGGGCGACGGTGAAGGACATGTGGCCGCCGACGCAGCTGAGGAACTGGGCTTCGGAGCTGAAGACGGGGACGAAGGCCGCGCCGTCGATCTCCATCATCGGCAGGTCGAGGTCCGCGCTGGCGGGGGTGCCGCCGTTCGGCAGCGGCACCCAGACGGAGCTGCGGCCGAGCACTTCGACGAGGCGGCCGCCCGCGTCGGGGACGCCGAGCGAGGCCGTCAGCACCTCTTCGAGCTCGTTGGCGGGCCACCCCTGCTGGGGGTGTGCCGGTGCGGGTGCCGGAATGTCCACTGCCTCTGTGCCCTCTCTCCACCGCCTCGGCCGCGCGCCCGGCGGCCTCTGCTCCGGCCAGCACCTTAACGGTCAGCGGGCGGTGGAGGCCTCGGCGGCCGTGAAGGAGATCCGGTCGAGCGCTCCCGCGGCCTCGCGGTCCAGCAGCACCGCCGAGGTGCAGCCGGCGGGCAGCAGCCCCTGCTCGGTGTCGCGGAGCAGCCGGGCGACCGCGTGCCGGTGGCGGGCGAAGGCATAGCCGGAGACGCCGCGCCCCCGCTCGCGCTGCCCCCGCCGCGCCACCTCGGGCGTCACGTCGAGCAGGATCAGATGGAGGGTGCGGCCCCGGCTCACGGCGTGCCGGGCGAGCCAGCGGCGTACCCACGTCTGGGTGCCGCAGTCGTGCACGACGACGGATTCACCGGAGCGCAGGGCCTTCCAGAGGCCGAGGTAGTGCGCGGCGCGGACCAGCGGGCGGTAGAGGGCGTAGGGCAGTAAGCGGGGCAGGGCGGCGGCCCAGCTGTCGCGGGTGTTCTGGGAGTCGATGGCGCGGCCCTGCGCGGCCCGCCGGATGAGGGTCGACTTCCCGCTGCCGGGGAGCCCGGAGACCACGACGACGTCACCGGCGGTGAGGTCGAGGCTGTACCGGCCGCAGGCGGTGCGCCCGCGCAGGTCGCGTACCACCGGCGCGCCCTCCGTCAGCAGCTCCCGCGCGGGAGCGCCGGGCTGTGCGGGCATCGCGCCGTGCGCGACCCCCGCGGTCGGTGCCGACCGCTGCAACGTCATCGCCCATCCCCCTGCCGTCGTGTCCCCCACGCCTGCCCCTGAAGTGTAAAGAAAAGGCAATGCGGCACAAGCGGCCCAGGGCCTGTCGTCGCCGTCTTCACCTTCTCGGGGGCCGGGCCCCCCACTCTCCCCCCATGCATGCGATGATGACCCCGCCAACTGCATACCGGCCGTTCGAATCCGCGCGGGAGAGTTCCGGCCACAGTGTGAGCCGGGCGCCGAAGGAGCAAGATCCTCCCTTGAATCTCTCAGGCCCCGTACCGCGTGGATGAGGCAGATCTGAAAAGCGAGCCGTTCCGCGGCTCCACCCAAGGTGCAAGCCGAGCCCCCTGATCCGGGGCGCCCTCCAGGGGCATACCCCGTCGGGGGCTATCGGCGAACCTCTCAGGTTCCGATGACAGATGGGGAGGATTCGTCCTGACGTCGTCATGCCCTGGAGCCGTATCCATGAGCACTGCCCCCCGTCTCACCGCCCTCGACGCACTGCACCGCTCGCTCGGCGCCACCATGACCGACTTCGCGGGCTGGGACATGCCCCTGCGGTACGCCAGTGAGCGCGACGAGCACAACGCCGTACGCACCCGGGCCGGTCTCTTCGACCTGTCGCACATGGGCGAGATCACCGTCACCGGGCCCGAGGCCGCCGCCTTCCTGAGCTACGCGCTGGTGGGCAACATCGCCACCGTCGGCAACGGCCGGGCCCGCTACACGATGATCGTCCAGGAGGACGGCGGGATCGTGGACGACCTGATCGTCTACCGCCTGGGCGAGGTTGAATACATGGTGGTCGCCAACGCGGGCAACGCGCAGGTCGTCCTGGACGCGCTGACCGCCCGCGTCGGCGGGTTCGACGCCGAGGTGCGCGACGACCGGGACGCGTACGCGCTGCTCGCGGTCCAGGGACCCGAGTCGCCCGCCATCATGAAGGCCGTCACCGACGCCGACCTGGACGGGCTGAAGTACTACGCGGGCCTGCCGGGCACGGTCGCCGGGGTTCCGGCGCTCATCGCCCGTACCGGCTACACCGGCGAGGACGGCTTTGAACTCTTCGTCGCGCCCGAGCACGCCGAGCAGCTGTGGCGGGCGCTGACCGAGGCCGGCTCCCCGCACGGCCTGATTCCCTGCGGGCTCTCCTGCCGGGACACGCTGCGCCTGGAGGCGGGCATGCCGCTGTACGGGCACGAGCTGACGACCGCGCTCACCCCGTTCGACGCGGGCCTGGGCCGGGTCGTGAAGTTCGAGAAGGAGGGCGACTTCGTCGGGCGCGAGGCCCTGACCGCCGCCGCCGAGCGCGCCGCGACCGCCCCGCCGCGCAAGCTGGTGGGCCTGATCGCCGAGGGCCGCCGGGTCCCGCGCGCCGGTTTCCCGGTCGTGGCCGACGGCAAGGTGATCGGCGAGGTCACCTCCGGCGCCCCGTCGCCGACGCTGGGCAAGCCGATCGCCATGGCCTACGTGGACCCGGCCTTCGCCGCCCCGGGCACCGAGGGCGTGGGCGTGGACATCCGGGGCACGCACGAGCCGTACGAGGTCGTCGCGCTGCCGTTCTACAAGCGCGAGAAGTGATCCTCCGGAAGGACCGGCGGTAACCGGACCTTCCCGACCGCGGGCGGGCGTCACCGAAGCGACGCGCGCGCAGACGTCACAGAGCACACGCCACAGAGCACACGCCACAGAGGCGGACGTCACAGAGGCGGACGTCACAGAGGCGGACGTCACAGAAGTGACGTACCTCCGTCTCACACCGTAAGACCACCGTTCATCAGCACTCCCCGCGTACAGGAGAATTCAGGTCATGAGCAACCCCCAGCAGCTGCGGTACAGCAAGGAGCACGAGTGGCTGTCGGCCCTCGAGGACGGCGTGGCCACCATCGGCATCACGGAGTACGCGGCCAACGCGCTCGGTGACGTCGTCTTCGCCCAGCTTCCGGAGGTCGGCGACACGGTGACCGCGGGCGAGACCTGCGGCGAACTGGAGTCGACCAAGTCCGTCAGCGATCTGTACTCGCCGGTGACCGGTGAGGTGACGGCGGCCAACCAGGACGTCGTGGACGACCCCTCGCTGGTGAACTCCGCTCCCTTCGAGGGCGGCTGGCTGTTCAAGGTGCGCGTCGCGGAGGAGCCGGCCGACCTGCTCTCCGCCGACGAGTACACCGCGTTCTCCGGCAACTGAGACCTTAAGGGACCCCCTGATGTCGCTTCTGAACTCCTCCCTCCACGAGCTGGACCCGGACGTCGCCGCCGCCGTCGACGCCGAGCTCCACCGTCAGCAGTCCACCCTCGAAATGATCGCCTCGGAGAACTTCGCTCCGGTCGCCGTCATGGAGGCACAGGGCTCCGTCCTCACCAACAAGTACGCCGAGGGCTACCCGGGCCGCCGCTACTACGGCGGCTGTGAGCACGTCGACGTCGTCGAGCAGATCGCGATCGACCGGATCAAGGCCCTGTTCGGCGCCGAGGCGGCGAACGTGCAGCCGCACTCCGGCGCCCAGGCGAACGCCGCCGCGATGTTCGCGCTGCTGAAGCCGGGCGACACGATCATGGGCCTGAACCTGGCCCACGGCGGTCACCTGACCCACGGCATGAAGATCAACTTCTCCGGCAAGCTCTACAACGTGGTCCCGTACCACGTCGACGAGAGCGGCATCGTGGACATGGAGGAGGTCGAGCGCCTCGCCAAGGAGTCCCAGCCGAAGCTGATCGTGGCCGGCTGGTCCGCCTACCCGCGCCAGCTGGACTTCGCCGCCTTCCGCCGCATCGCGGACGAGGTCGGCGCGTACCTGATGGTCGACATGGCGCACTTCGCGGGCCTGGTCGCGGCCGGTCTGCACCCCAACCCGGTGCCGCACGCCCATGTCGTGACCACCACCACGCACAAGACCCTCGGCGGTCCGCGCGGCGGCGTGATCCTCTCGACCCAGGAGCTCGCCAAGAAGATCAACTCCGCGGTCTTCCCGGGTCAGCAGGGCGGCCCGCTGGAGCACGTGATCGCGGCCAAGGCGGTCTCGTTCAAGATCGCGGCGGGCGAGGAGTTCAAGGAGCGCCAGCAGCGCACCCTGGACGGCGCGCGCATCCTGGCCGAGCGCCTGGTCCAGCCGGACGTCACCGAGGTGGGCGTGTCCGTCCTCTCCGGCGGCACCGACGTGCACCTGGTCCTGGTCGACCTGCGCAACTCGGAGCTGGACGGCCAGCAGGCCGAGGACCGGCTCCACGAGCTGGGCATCACGGTCAACCGGAACGCCATTCCGAACGACCCGCGCCCCCCGATGGTCACCTCGGGCCTGCGGATCGGCACCCCGGCGCTGGCCACCCGCGGCTTCGGCGTCGAGGACTTCACGGAGGTCGCGGAGATCATCGCCGCCGCCCTCAAGCCGTCCTACGACGCGGACGACCTCAAGGCCCGCGTGGTCGCGCTGGCCGAGAAGTTCCCGCTGTACCCGGGCCTCAAGTAACACCTGGCCTGCGGTTCCGCACGTTCGGACGGGGCACCGCGCACACTGAGGAGAGTGAGCGCGGTGCCCCGACCTGTGTCCCTCGCTCCACCTTTTGCCCTGCTTGCCCTGCTCGACCCGCTTGATCCGCTTGGCCGGCGTGACCTGCTCTTGATCCGCTTGACCTGCTCGACCCGCTTGGCCCGCTTGAACCGTTCGACCTGCTCGACCTGCTCGACCTGATCGACCGCTTGACCCGCGGGCCCCACCCCGGCCCGTTCCGCACCCCCCGGCCCGTTCCCGCACCACCCAGGCAGACAACGGCGTCTTCCAACCCCAAGGAGTACTCCCGTGGCCATCTCGGTCTTCGACCTCTTCTCGGTCGGCATCGGCCCGTCCAGCTCCCACACGGTGGGCCCGATGCGCGCCGCCCGGATGTTCGCGCGCCGCCTCAAGAACGAGGGCCTGCTCGCGCACACCGCCTCGATACGGGCCGAGCTGTACGGTTCCCTCGGCGCGACCGGCCACGGGCACGGCACGCCCAAGGCGGTCCTGCTCGGCCTGGAGGGCGAGTCGCCCCAGACCGTGGACGTGGAGTCCGCCGACGGCCGGGTCGAGGAGATCCGCGGCAGCGGCAGGATCAACCTGCTGGGCATGCACGAGATCCCGTTCGACTTCGACGAGGACCTGGTCCTGCACCGCCGCAAGGCACTCCCGTACCACGCCAACGGCATGACGATCCTCGCGTACGACGCCGAGGGCGCCCCGGTCCTGGAGAAGACGTACTACTCGGTCGGCGGCGGCTTCGTCGTCGACGAGGACGCGGTGGCCGGGGAGAACCCGATCGTCCCGGACGACACGGTCCTCAAGCACCCCTTCCGCACCGGCGACGAGCTGCTGCGGCTCTCCGGGGAGACCGGTCTCTCGATCTCCTCGATGATGCTGGAGAACGAGCTGGCCTGGCGCACCGAGGCGGAGATCCGCTCCGGGCTGCTGGACATCTGGCGCGTCATGCAGGCCTGCGTCTCGCGCGGCATGTCCCGCGAGGGCATCCTCCCCGGCGGCCTCAAGGTCCGCCGCCGCGCCGCGAACTCGGCCCGCCAGCTGCGCGCCGAGGGCGACCCGCAGGCCCACGCGATGGAGTGGATCACTCTGTACGCGATGGCGGTCAACGAGGAGAACGCGGCGGGCGGCCGCGTGGTCACCGCCCCCACCAACGGCGCGGCGGGCATCATCCCCGCCGTTCTGCACTACTACATGAACTTCGCGGCCGGCGGCTGCACCGAGACGGAGAAGGAGGACAGCGTCGTGCGCTTCCTCCTCGCGGCCGGCGCGATCGGCATGCTGTTCAAGGAGAACGCCTCGATCTCCGGCGCCGAGGTCGGCTGCCAGGGCGAGGTCGGCTCGGCCTGCTCGATGGCGGCCGGAGCCCTGGCCGAGGTCCTCGGCGGCTCCCCCGAGCAGGTGGAGAACGCCGCCGAGATCGGCATGGAGCACAACCTGGGCCTGACCTGCGACCCGGTCGGCGGCCTCGTCCAGATTCCCTGCATCGAGCGCAACGGCATGGCGGCGGTGAAGGCGGTCACCGCGGCGCGGATGGCGCTGCGGGGCGACGGCAGCCACAAGGTCTCCCTCGACAAGGTCATCAAGACGATGAAGGAGACCGGGGCCGACATGAGCGTCAAGTACAAGGAGACGGCGCGGGGCGGGCTCGCGGTGAACATCATCGAGTGCTGAGGATGTGGGCCCTGACCTGCGCGTTTAGTCTGCTGACGAGGTAGCCCTGACGTGCCTCGACAGCCAGCTGGTGAAGTCGCCCCGGGCCGACTTCACCACCAGAGGTTAGAAGACGGGCGGTCGCCCGGCCGTCGTGAGCCGGAGCACGGTTCGCCAGGACATGGGCTGCCTCGGGCCCTGTCCACCGGCGAGCCCCTCACGGAACCCGGCGAGCGTGACGCGGAGGGCTTGTCGGTCGCGGATACGCCACAGCGTGATCAGGCACCAGGTGGCGAGGTTGAGGGGGACCAGGAGCCGTGGCAGATTCCGGCGGGCGACCCAGACGCGGTTGCGGGCGTTGAGCCGGTAGAAGGTCTCGTGCCGGGCCGGGTTGGTGGCGGGGTGGTGGACGACGATGTCGGGGACGTACCGGCCGGTGCAGCCCAGGTTCCACAGCCGCCAGGCCAGTTCGACGCCTTCGTGGAAGAGGAAGAAGTCTCCGGGCCAGCCGCCGGCGCGGTCGTAGGCGTCGCGACGAACCATGACGACACCCTCGGCCATGACGGTAACGACGCCGGGCCGGGTGGGGTCCGAGGCCCGCAGGCGCGGTACCCAGCGGCGGAGGGTCTCGCCGGTCACGGGGTCGCTGATGCGCGGCTGGACGTAGGCGAGCTGGGGGTCGCGGTGGAGTTCGGCGACGAGGCGGGCGAGGGTGTCGGTGTCGGGCAGGTGGGCGTCGTTGTCGAAGAAGAAGAGGTACTCGCCCTTGACGTTGTCGGCCCCTACGTTGCGGCCTTCGGGGATGCCGACGTTCTCGGGCAGCGTGACAGCGCGGACGCCTGCGGGGATCTGTTCGGGTTCGCAGCCGTTGCCGACCACGACGACGTCGAGGTCGATGCCTTCCTGCGCGAGGAGCGAGGCCATGGCCCGGGGGAACTCTTCGGGCCGGTCGTTCATGGTCAGGACGACCGCGCCGACCGTGGGACGCGAGGCGCCGGTGCTCACAAGGGTGCCCTTCTGCTTCTGTTCGCGAGGAGTTCAACCCTAGTGTTCGCCGAGGGTCGGCGGTGACGCTGTCGAGCTGTGGAGCGCTTGCGCCGCTGCCGCCAGTGCGACGTGGAGGGCGTGCTCGGTGTCCGGCGAGTGTCGGCGCGGGCGGCGGTCGACGAGGGAGTCAGCGATGGCGGCCACGGTGGCGATGGCGACCGTACGGCAGTGGCCCACGGCGAAGACCGCGGCGGCTTCCATGTCAGCGGCGAGGACGCCTTCGGCTCCGTACCGGGTGACCTCTGCCGCTGTCTCGCGGTACGGGGCGTCCGTGGTCCAGATCGGCCCGCGAGTGACCGGTAGGTCGTACAGGGCCAGCGCTTCGGTCAGGTGCTGGGTGAGGACGGCCGAGGGTGAGGCTGTCCGGCCGGGCGGCAGGTAGTGGTGGGAGAGCCCTTCGTCGCGCAGCGCGCTCGTGGCCACGACGAGGGTGCCAGCGCTGAGACCCTGCTGGAGGGAGGCGGCGGTGCCGACGGTGACGATCTGCCGGGTGCCGAGTGCGGCGAGCTGCTCGACGACGAGGGCGGCGGCCGGGGCGCCGAGGCCGAAGCCGCCGCACAGGGCGAATCTGCGGCCCTGGTCCTCGACCAGGTGCAGGCCGCCGCGCACCCACCCCGGGCGGGAGCTGGTGCGGTACGTACGCAGAGCGTGTTCCAGGAGCCGCCCCTGGTAGAGGAGGACCACCCCGTCGAACGGGGCGAGGTCCGCTTCCGGGTCGGTGGTCCGGACGTACGCGGCGTGCTCGGCCGGGTCGGGTACGGCTGGCAGGGCGTGCTTGCCAGGGTGGAGGGGGAAGCCGTTCACCCGAGGGTGCTCTCGCGCTCGTAGAGGGCGGTGGCCAGTTGCTGCTCGGCGGTGGTGTCGACGTGGTTGAGGGTGTGCCAGGGCAGGACGGGCTCGTCCATGTGCCGCAGGTGGCGGTCGTACGACAAGCCGCGCCGGGCGAGGGCGTCGACGAGCTGGCCCTTGGTCACCGTGTGCAGGTCGACGTTGGCGTCGTAGAGGTCTTCCAGGACCAGCCCGATCCGGCGGTCTCCGCGTGAGCAGATGACTTCGAGGTGCATGTGGCTGGCGCCGAGGTCCAGGACCCGGAAGTGTTGTTCGAACTTCTCGTCGCCGACGAGGTCGCGCAGGCGGTCCTCGATCTGGGCGGTGTAGGTGTGGACGAGGTCGGGGTCGCTCATCCGCAGGCGCTGGCTGGCGGTGCCGGGCTTGGGCATGAACTGGTGGAGCTTGACGATCACTGTGCCGTCGGGGTGGCCGAGCCGGTACAGAACATCCTGGGCGTAGTCGGCGATCGCGAGGCGGTCCGCGTCGCGCTCGCCCGGTGCGCCGACGATGAAGTAGAGCATGACGGTGTTGACGTCCTTGTTCTTGCGGCACAGTTCGATGGCGTTGTCGACGCGTTCGCGGCGCTGGGTCTTGCCGTACATCGCGACGAGGTCCGGGGAGGCCCACTCGGGGGCGATGGTGATGATGCCCCGGGCCTGGTCCAGGTTCAGCTCGGTGAACAGGTGCCCGAACTCTTCGAGTTCGGTGACCGACTCCAGGTATTCCGCAGTGAGTTCGTCCGCCCGGATAGAGCCGATGATGGTGGTGACCGTCTCCCCTTCGGCTGCCGCCCGGCGGGCGTAAGCGCTGATGTGGTCCAGGAGTTCGCGGCGGTGTCGGTACTGGGTGAACGTGGGCGAGCTGATGATGATCCGCCGGATCTTCCGCGCTTCGAGACGGTCGACGTAGTCCTTGAGCATTCCGATGGGCGCGTGGCGGAACGGGGGGACGCCGAGGTTGCAGAAGTCGCAGGAGTGCCGGCAGCCGAGGGTGGGGTGGATGCCGGCGGCGGTGCCGTCGCTCTTGGGGTAGACGAAGTGGGCGGGGTGCAGCTCCCGTACGGGAAGGTAGGCAGGGCTGACCTTCGCGGGAACGGTGAGCTTCTTCGGGGTGACCCCGGCGACGCCGCCGCCGGGCAGGTACTCGCAGGTGTACAGCGACGGTACGTACAGGCTGGGGATGCGGGCCAGCTTCTCGTACAGGGTGACGCCGGTTCCGGGCTCCTCGCGGTGGGCGTGGGCGACGCGCAGCAGTTCGAGCAGGGACTCTTCGGCTTCGCCGAGGGCGATGACGTCGAGGTAGTCGGCCATGGGCTCGGGGTCGGCGAGACCGGAGTTGCCGCCGACGATCAGCGGGTGCTCGCTGGGGATCCGGTCGGCGCTGCGGCGGGGCACTCCGGCGAGGTCGAGCTGCTGGAAGACGGAGTGCAGGCTGCCGGAGTTGATGACGGAGACGCCGATCACGTCCGCCGTGCCGACGGGTAACGGCGACTCGATGCTGCGGTAGACCTCCCCGTCCGGCGTCGTCACCCGGTTTCCTTCGTGGATCAGGCACTCGTCGTGCAGGGCGCGCTCGGCGACGGCGGGGACGTCCTTCTTACGGTTGATGAGGTCGTGCAAGCCCATGGGGCCGTTGCCCATCAGGCTGAAGGCGTGCCCGTAAGGGATCATGAAGACCATCCGCAGCAGTCCGCCGGGATCCTTGGGTTCGTACCGGTCGACTAGGTGGATCTCGCGGTCGTGGATGCCGTCGATTTCGGCTCGGAGCTGAGACATCAGCCGTTCTCCTTGGCGGTGGCGGTGGCGGGCTGGAGCTGGGCGATGTCGGCGGTGGCCCGGCGGACGGCGTCGCGGACCTGGGCCTCCTCGTCCTCGGTCATCTGCGGGTGGAGGCAGGGGCACAGCAGGCGGGCGGCGAGCTGCTCGGCGCACGGGCAGCGCTGGCCGGCGGTGTGGGCGCGGATGAGGTCGTGGCCGAGGTAGGTGACCGGGTCGGAGACGATGCTGCCGACCCCGTACCGGTCGGCGAGCACGTCCATCAGCTCGTCCCGGCCCCGGCCCGCCCACGCTTCGGGCACCAGGAGGTTGTGCCGGTAGTAGAGGTGCAGGCCCTTGTCGAGCGTCGGAGGCAGGGTCAACTCGGGAATGTCGGCGAGGGCCGCCGTACGGTCGTGCGCGCGGGTGACGCGGGCGGCGTTCATCTCGTCCAGGCGCGCGAGCTGGATCAGCCCGACCGCGGCCTGGGCCTTGGTCAGCAGCTGGTTGGTACCCCAACCCGCGCGTCCGCCGTACGTCTGCAGCCCGCGCAGCCGCTCGGCCAGGACATGGTCGTCCGTGGTGACCATGCCGCCCTGGCCGAAGGTGGTCATCAGCTTCTTCGACTCGAACGAGAACACCGTCGCCCAGCCCTCAGCACCGACGCGGGCTCCGGACGGGGCCCGGCCGCCGCAGGCGCGGGCGGCGTCCACGATCACGACCGGCGGCCCGTGCACCGGGTGCGGGTGGCGGACGGCCAGCTCGACGAAGCGGCCGATGTCGGCGCTCGCGCCGTTCCAGTGGGTGACCAGGATCGCCCTCGTCTGTGGGCCGATCCGCTGCTCGGTGTCGGCGAGGTCGAGGTTGAGGGTGATCGGGTCCGGCTCGGCCAGGACGAGTCGCCCGCCCTGCCCGATGACGGCGATGTGCGGGCCGACGAAGTTGATCGCGCAGGAGATCACCTCGTCACGCGGCTTCAGCTCCAGGGCTCGGAGCACCATCTCCATCGCGGTGCCGCCCGAGTTGAACGCCAGGGCGTGACTCGCCCCGGTGTACTGGACGAAGGCGTCCTCGAAGCTGGTGACGTACTCGGTGCCGCGCCAGCCCGTACGCCAGCTCTCCGAACCGGAGACGACCATGCGGATGGCGTCGTGCTCGGCTCCCGTGTACCAGCCGCCCTGGGCCGGCTCGAACGGGATCGTCAACGCTGCGGTGGTGCGGGGAACGGTGCTGCGATTGGTTGGCATCGGCGTTCTCCTCGTGCGGGTCAGGGAACGGGCGGGGGGATGACGCGGCCGGTGAGCTCCAGGTCGTGGATCATCTGGACCTTGCGGGCGGCGGACGCGGTCGGGTCGAAGCGCCAGGTCAGCCACTCCTCGGCGAGCTGTTTGGCCAGGGCCAGGTCGATGATCCCGGCGCCGAAGGTGAGGACCTGGGCATTGTTGGAGAGCACAGAGGCCCGCACGGACAGGGAGTCGTGGGCGGTGACGGCGCGGACGCCGGACACTTTGTTCGCCGTGACGGCCATTCCGAGGCCGGTGTGGCAGATGAGCAGGGCTCTGTCGACGGTGGCCTCGGCGACGCGCCGGGCAGCCTCCTCGGCGATCTGCGGGTAGGCGCATTCGGGGCGGAGGTGTACGCCGACGTCGAGTACGGACGCGACGAGGGGCTGCTTCCGCAGGTGCTCGGCGAGCGCGTCCTTGTACTCCTGGCCGGCACGATCGGCCCCGATGGCCAAGCGCAGGGTCGGCAGAGCGTCGGGCCCGGCACCGGGAAGGCGGTGGAGCGGGGTCACGGGAGCATTTCTTCGACGCCCGCGTTGCGGCTGCGGATGCGCGTCTGCGCGGTGTGCGGAGCCGTGACGACGGAGTTCTCGGGGACGGCGCGGATGGCGAGGGTGACGCCGCTGTCGATCTGGCTGCTGCGGCCGATGAGGATGCCGGGCCGAGGCTGATGTTGTTCCCGGTTTGCACCTTGTCGCCGATGACCGCGCCGAACTGCGTGGTCCGGCATCGGTATGCACCGCCTTCGGTGCGCAGGCTGATCTCGCGCTCCGGCGCGGACATGTCGGCGCTCACCGCGAGGGCGGCCACCGTCACCCCGGCCGACAGGTGCGCTCGGTTGCCGACGATCGTGCGGTTGATGCCGATGCGATGGCCCAGGACCGCCCCCTCGCCGACGAACGCGGAGGTGACCTCGCAGTTGAAGCCGACCGAGGCTCCGGCGCACAGCACGCTGCTCTTGCGCACGGTGGAGAACTCGTACACCTTCACGTCCGGACCGATGATGACGTCGTCCCCGACGATGGCCTGCGGGTGCACGTACGCCGTCGGGTGGATGCGGTCATCGCCGAGCAGAGCGAGTGCCTCTTCGTGCAGCTCCGGCCACCGGGCGAGAAAGTCGGCCAGGTCGTAGGAGTGCAGGCGCCCGTACGGGGTGGCGGCGAGCTGTCCGTAGGCGGGCGCGGTGACGTATTCGCCGAGCAGAAGCGGCTTCATGATGATCCGGCTTTCAGAGAGTTGGTCGTGGCGGGAGGTCTTGGAGGATTCCGCGCTCGTGAGGCGGGGCGGTACTCGGCACCAGGTGGCACGTCTGGGCCCCAACTCAGGCCCTCGCCAACGGAGACGGGCTCAGGACCCTGGGGGAGGTCCGGGAACAACGGCGAGGACGCCGTCTTTGGTGGGTGATGAAAGTTCGTGGTGACCGCGGCGGGCGGCTACTCCTCGTCGTGTCGAGCGAGGGCGGTGTCACTCAGACGCTGGCCGCACGAACGCGATTTACTTTCCCGGCCGGCAGCGAGGCGTAGCGGATATCACTGCCTGCTCGTCCGGGCTCGCCATCCTCGCTCCGGCGGACAGGTCCCTCGTCCCTACAGGCGCCGGTCCCGCTCCGTCTGCCACGGCCACGGCCACGGCCACGGCCACGGCTCAAAATTCCCTGACACCGACGAGCACACGGCCGAGCAGGTTCGGATCCGGAGGTACAGCGCTCGAATCTTCGGCATCAGCCGACGGAGGCCGGCCGGCACACCGCGCCATTCTCTCGTTTTCACCGACTCCGCCCACAGGTGCGAGCCCGACCTCGGCCCAGGCCACCTTGCCGGGTACGCCCACGGCCGGATGGAAGCCCCAGTTCCTGCTCATCATCGCGACGATGAAGATCCCACGCCCGTTCTCCGGCTCGACTCCAACCTCCTTGAGGACGGGCGGCCTTGAGTCGTGGTCCCGCACCGAAATCCGGACGCCGTCCCAGAACATTTCCAGTGTCAGCTCGAAGGTCCGCAGCGTGTACCGCGAGAAGTACGCCGAGACCTCCTCCAAACCCTCCTGGGGGTGCCGCACGGCATTGGTGACCAGCTCCGAAACCAGGAGCCGCGTCGTCTCCACAACGTCTGTGGGCACGCCCCATCGGGAGAGGACGTCAACGGTGTGCAGCCTGGCCAAGCCCACAGCATTGGGCGTATCAGCCAGTTCGAGAGTGTTGGACGGAGGTGGCGCTTGGGACATGGTGTGCCTCCCGAGTTGGGAGAGGAGCGCGGGGGTGCATTCGCTGGCTCTCGCGTTTCGTGATGCGATTCAGAGCCGCCACACATGTCGTTCGGCTAGCGTGTGACCAACTCATACCAACGATCAAAACGGTTGGAGGCCCCGGTCGGGAGCCCTTGGATGGAGCCTCGGTTGCTGGCTCCACAGGCCCCATCGAGAGTTGGCCGGTGCCGTTGGCATCAGTCCGCTGGACGTGCAGAGTTCACGGGTAGGGGAGGAAGCGTGGGGCAACAGCCGAACGACCTGACTCCGAGTGCTGGCCCCTGGCACCGCTGGGGTCACGAGCTCCGTCAGTTCCGCGAAGCCCGTCGACTGTCACAGCAGGCAGTCGCTCGCAAGGCATTGATCGACCGTTCACATCTCGGGCGCTTCGAGCGCGCTGAGCGTCCCGTGCCGCGGCATGCGGCCGTCGCTCTCGACGAGGTCCTTGATGCCGCGGGCGCATTGGTTCGCGGCTGGGACGAGGCGGACCGCGAGGTTCCCCAGGGCAGCTCCGCCATCGCGTCCAGAGCTGAGACGACGCTTCATGGGGCCAATACACGAAACCATGGGGCCAGTGGCCCGGGGCCACTGGCATTGAGCAGGCTCGGGGAGGCAATCTCACTCGGAGACGACACGGACACGGTCGTCGTTCCTGCCCGAGTCAACGGAAGGATTCATTTCGTGCCCGTGCCCCGCCGTGTCGTTCTCGCCTCTGGCCTTGCTGGCCTGGCTGCGACTGCCTTCCCGGCTACGACGGCGACCCCCGACATCGAGCTCGCGGACATGGGATCACCTTTTGAGCATTTTGCGCAGCTCCGTCGGGTAATAATCCAGACCGACAACCTCATCGGCGCTCGGCATGTATTACCCGCCCTCCAGCAACATCTCGCCTCCCTTGCCGCGAGGCGCCGAGCTGCTCGCGGTGCAGACGCCGTTGAGCTCCTCTCTTTGGAGACGCGCTACGAGGAACTCGCAGGCTGGTTCGCCCAAGACATTGGTGACGAACGCACTGCCCACGGTCATACCGCGAAAGCACTAGACGCTTCCCACATCACTGGCGACACCGATCTCACCGCGTACGTTCTCGCCCGTAAAGCCCAGCTCGCCGTCGACACCGGGCATCCCGCCGACGCTCTCGGACTCGCCGCCGCTGCCCGGCGCACCGCCCGGCCCGGAAGTCGTCTGGAAGTCATCGCCATTCTGCACGAGGCCCACGCACACGCCGTGCTCGGAGAAGGGGGTGAAGCACAGAGGGCTTACGAAACCGCCCTCGCCCTACTCGGCCGTGCGGATTCCGATGGCATCTGGGGCTCCTGGCTCGATTCCGCGTACGTCAACACGGCCCAGGCCCGTTCCCATGCTGCCCTCGGCGACTACGAGCAGGCCGCAGCCGGCTTCGACAAGGCGATCGCGGTGCTGCCACCGGCATACCGCCGAGATCGGGGCGTCTACCTAGCTCGTGCCGCTCGCGCCCATGCGGGTACGGGCAACATGCCCCTGGCTGCCCGAATCGGCACCCAGGCCGTCGGAATCGCGGCCGAAACCGGATCCGTACGGATCTTTGAGCAGCTCGACCGTCTCGACCAGGCGCTGGCCCCTGTATCGGGCGAGGACAGCGTCGCCGAGTTCCGAGCTTCGCTCGACCGCATCGTCCTGCACCCCGCCTGACACTCACCTGCTCACACCCATCTGGAGATCACGTGTCTCGCCCGTACGTCCTGCTGTCCGCAGCCGTCTCGATCGACGGCTATCTCGACACCCGCCCGGGCGAGGCGCGGCTCATGTTGTCCAACAAAGAGGACTTCGACCGGGTCGACTCCGTACGCGCCGACGTCGACGCGATCCTTGTCGGCGCCGGAACTCTTCGCGCGGACAACCCCCGCCTCCTCGTCAACTCAGAAGACCGTAGGGCCGCCCGGACCGAAGCCGGCCGACCGGAGTACCCGTTGAAGGTCACCATCACCGGTACGGGTGACCTCGACCCCGACTGGAAGTTCTGGCACCACGGTGGGGACAAGCTCGTCCTGGCCGTAGGCGACGCGGCCACGGCGAAGGCCCGTGCCAACCTCGGTGCCCTGGCAACCGTGCAGAGCATCCCCACCGAGCGCACATGGCCGACAGCTCTCGATGTCCTCGGCAACGCGTATGCCGTCAAGCGACTCATGGTCGAAGGCGGCGGCACCATCCACACACAACTCCTCGAAGCGGCGCTCGCCGACGAACTTCAGCTCGTCATCGCCCCGCTTCTGGTCGGCCAGCCAGATGCGGTGCGGATGCTTGGCCCAGCGGGCTACCCTGGCGGACCCAGCTCCCGGCTCCAGCTCCTGGAAGCTCGGCAGATCGGTGACGTGGTACTCCTGAGGTACGCACCTAAGGACACTTCGACGGAGCCTCGATGAGCCATACCCACTCGGCCGGCGCACCGGGCATTGGCCGCACGCCCAACACTGCGGATCGGAACTGGCTAGCACTCGCCTGCGAGTTGGCAGCCCTCTGCCCACCCTCGACGACCGCCTTCAGTGTGGGAGCGGTCATCGTCGCGGCCGACGGAACCGAACTCTCCCGCGGCTACTCCCGCGAGGGCGATCCTCACGACCACGCCGAGGAAGGGGCCCTCGCCAAAGTTCCCGCTGATGACGTCCGGCTCACCACCGCCACGCTTTACAGCTCCTTGGAGCCTTGCTCCAAGCGGGCATCCCGCCCTCGCCCCTGCGCCCAGCTCATCAAGGACGCCGGGCTCCGACGCGTCGTAACCGCGTGGAGTGAGCCTGACATTTTCGTCACGGATGCCGAGGGCACCGAGCTCCTCGAAGACGCAGGGGCAACGGTCATTGCGCTGCCCGAGTACATGAGCGCCGCGCAGACCCCTAACCAGCACCTGCTGTGAGACTGATGGGGCAACTGTGCCGCTGAATTGAGACGTCGAGCGCCCCTCAAGGGGTCTGGTGCCCGCATCATCAAAGTCTGACCGCGTGAGACCGCACCCTGCTGAACGCCGGCCGAAGCCGGCCCCGTACGAGCGCGGTGCCCCGGGCCCCGTCCGTCCGCGGCACCGCTCGCCCGCAGGGGTGCTACTTCGCCGCGTCCAGCGCGGCCAGGGCCTGTGCCCAGCCGACGTACTTCAGGTCCGCGAGGTCGGCCACGGTCTTGATGCCGAACGCCTCCTTGAGGAGGTCGCCCTGCCGGTCCGAGACACCCTTGAGCGCGGACACCGGGGCCGCCAGCACCTCGGGCACGCTCTTGTCCGCCCATGCCTTGTCCAGCACCTTGTCCAGATCGATCGAAGCCACGCTCGTCCTCTTCTCGTTCCGCGCTCCCCACGAAGCGCGCGCGTACGCCGGAGCCGCGCGGCCTTCCGCACCACCCCGTCGCTCTCTACAGACATGTAGAGCATAGGAGGGGAGGGCGGCCCCGGCAGGCAGAGACAGGGAATCGGCCGGGATTGTCCGAAAGCCCACGCATCGCCCAGGACGGGGTCAGTCGACGACGGCCGGCTCGGAGGCCTCGGCCGGGAGGTCGCGGACGCCCAGGCGCAGGTGTTCGACGTGGTAGAGGGCCTGGTCGAGGAGTTCGGCGACGTGGTTGTCGTAGAGGGCGTAGATGATCGAACGGCCATGCCGTTCGCCGGTGACCAGGCCGAGGTTACGCAGCAGGCGTAGCTGATGGGAGCAGGCAGAGGCCTCCATCCCCACGGCGTCGGCGAGGTCGCTCACCGAGCAGGGGCCTTCCTGGAGGCGGGCGAGGATGTGCAGTCGCGAGGGCGTGGCGAGGGCCTGAAGGGTGGCGGCGACGTCGGCGGCGCCGACCGCGTCGAGGCGTTCGCGGGTGGTGGCGCTGCTCCTGGCGTCTGCTCCGTGGCCCATACCGCCATCATACGCGCGACACATGAAGACCTATTCATGTATTCCTGTATGGTGAGCGCGTTGCCCGTCGTCCACCCGTGAAGGGTTGATTTGTCATGTCTTCTGTCGTGGATCAACGGCCCGAGCCGACGATCGCAGGGACTCCGCGCGCGGTGGAGCCGAGGCGGCGTACGCGTCTCCTGGCGCTGCCGGAAGCCAGGTGGGCGCTGGCCTCCCTGGTGCTGTTCCTGCTGGCGCTCCCCGTGTACCTGCTGGGTGCTCCGGCGTGGGCCTGGGGCCCGTTGTTCGCCGCCTGTTACGTCACCGGCGGCTGGGATCCGGGGTGGGAGGGGCTCAAGGCCCTGCGGGAGAAGACGCTGGACGTGGACCTGCTGATGGTCGTCGCCGCGCTCGGCGCCGCCGCGATCGGGCAGGTCCTGGACGGGGCTCTGCTCATCGTCATCTTCGCCACCTCCGGCGCCCTGGAGGCGGTCGCGACCGCCCGCACCGCGGATTCCGTGCGCGGCCTGCTCGATCTCGCCCCCGATACGGCTACCCGGCTCCGTGCGGACGGCGCCGAGGAGACGGTGGACGCCGAACGGCTGGCGGTGGGGGACGTCATCCTGGTCCGCCCCGGTGAGCGGGTCGGCGCGGACGGGCGGGTCCTGGACGGGGCGAGCGACGTCGATCAGGCCACGATCACCGGCGAGCCGCTGCCGGTGGCCAAGCAGGCGGGGGACGAGGTGTTCGCCGGCACGGTGAACGGCACCGGTGCTCTGCGGGTGCGCGTCGAGCGGGATCCGGCGGACTCGGTGATCGCCCGGATCGTGAAGATGGTCGAGGAGGCTTCCGGGACCAAGGCGCCGACCCAGTTGTTCATCGAGAAGGTCGAGCAGCGGTACTCGATCGGCATGGTCATCGCCACCCTGGCCGTCTTCGCCATCCCGCTGGTCTTCGGCGACGATCTCCGGTCGGCGCTGCTGCGCGCGATGACGTTCATGATCGTCGCCTCGCCGTGCGCGGTGGTCCTGTCGACCATGCCGCCGCTGCTGTCCGCGATCGCCAACGCGGGCCGCCACGGCGTGCTCGCGAAGTCCGCGGTCGTGATGGAGCGGCTGGGCCAGGTCGACGCGGTGGCGCTGGACAAGACCGGCACCCTGACCGAGGGCACCCCCCGGGTCACCGACGTCCTCCCCCTGCCCTCGTCGGGCCTGGACGAGGACCGGCTGCTGGCGCTGGCGGGGGCCGCCGAGCACCCGAGCGAGCACCCCCTCGCCCGCGCCGTGGTCCGGGCCGCCCGCGACCGCGGTCTCGTCCTCGCCGAGGCGACCGGTTTCGCCTCCTCCCCCGGGGCCGGCGTCACCGCGACCGTCGACGGCCGCACCGTCCGGGTCGGGTCCCCGGCCCGCCTCGCCGCCGACGGCACCGGCACCGCCGACGGCACCGGCACCGACCTCGACGAGACGGTCCGGTCGCTGGAGGACGGAGGCCGCACCGCGGTCCTCGTACTCCGCGACGGTGCCCCGGTCGGCGTGCTGGGGATCGCGGACCGGCTGCGACCGGACGCGAGGGCGACCGTGGCCGCACTCACCGAACTGACCGGCCGCACCCCGGTGCTGCTCACCGGTGACAACGAACGCGCCGCCCGCCGACTGGCCGCCGAGGTGGGGATCAGCGACGTCCGTGCCGGGCTGCTCCCCCAGGACAAGGTCGCCGCCGTGCGGGCGTGGGAGGCCGAGGGCCTGCGGGTGCTGGTCGTCGGCGACGGGGTCAACGACGCGCCCGCGCTGGCCGCCGCGCACACCGGCATCGCGATGGGCGGGGCCGGATCCGACCTCGCCCTGGAGACCGCCGACGCCGTCGTCGTCCGCGACGAACTCGCCGCCGTCCCCGCCGTCGTGGCCCTCTCCCGGGCCGCCCGCCGGCTGGTCGTCCAGAACCTGGCCATCGCCGGCGCCTTCATCGCCGCCCTGGTCGCCTGGGACCTGATCGGCAGCCTCCCCCTGCCGCTCGGCGTCGCCGGGCATGAGGGCTCCACCGTCATCGTCGCCCTCAACGGCCTGCGCCTCCTGCGGGCGGCCGCCTGGCCCCGGCCCGCCGAGGACACCGCCTGAGCGGACCGGGGCGCGGCAAGGCTCGCTGTTACGTGCCCATCAACTGCCCATAGAGGCGTCATCACACAGGACGGGCACTGTGTCGCCCATGGAAATGAGCAACCCGATCACGCAGGTGCGCAGGAAGGCGAGCGGGCTACCGGGACGCCGCCCGAGGACGAGCGGCCGGGCCTTCTCCGTCCTGCTCGCGCTTTCCGTCTCCGCGGTGTCGGTCGCGCCCGCGGCCGTCGCGACCACCGGCGCCCGGCACCCGGGCGCCGCTGCCGCTGCCGTGGCTCCGGCGATCCGCTGGGGCGCCTGCCCGCCCAACGACCCCATGCCCGCGCCGGGTCCACGGGTGCGGTGCGGGACGATCGAGGTGCCGGTGGACTGGTCGAAGCCGAAGGGCCCGCGGACGAGTGTCTTCGTCGCCCGGTACCGGGGCGCCGATCCCGCGAAGCGGATCGGGGTCCTGATGACCAACCCGGGCGGGCCGGGGAACCCCGGGGCCGACAGCGCGATGTACGCGGACCGGGATTTCTCGCCGTACCTGCTGAAGCGCTTCGACGTGATCTCCTTCGACCCGCGCGGCATCGGCCGCAGCGAGGGGGTCCACTGCGACGAGGCCATCGCCGCGAAGATCCCGCACCGGCCGCGCGACGCCGCGGAGTTCGAACGGCTGCGCACCCTGAACGGTGAGCTGGCGAAGAGCTGTCTGCGACAGGCGGGCCCGCTCGCCGCCCATATGGACACCGAGAGCGTCGCCCGCGACATGGACGCGATCCGCGCCGCCGTCGGGGAGCGGAAGATCAGCTTCATGGGGATCTCGTACGGAACCTCCATCGGCGAGCTCTACGCCCGTCTCTTCCCCCACCGCCTCCGGGCGCTCGCGCTCGACAGCGCGATGGACCCGGCCCGGCCGAGCGCCGAGCGGTACCTCACCGACGGCAGCGTCGCCCTCGACGACATCTTCGAACGGCTCGTGGCCGTGTGCGAGAAGGACACTTCCTGTGTACTGAAGGGGCGGAAGCTGATCTCCGTCACCGAGGAGCTGTTCGCCCGGGCCGACGCGGGCACGCTCCGCGAGCCGGGCCCGAACGGGCCCACCCGGCGGAAGGTCAGCGCCGACCGGCTCGTGAGCTTCCTCTACTCCGCCCTCAGCCGTTACTCGCCGCCACAGGCCACGGAGCAACTCGCCGCGCTGCACAGCGGCAGGGGCGATGTCTACCTGGGCGACTCGGGCCCCGAACTCGCCTGGCGGCTCGTGCTCTGCCGGGACAACGACTTCCGGATCCGCGACCACACCGCGTACCGGGCCCTCCTGAAGCGCGCCGCGAAGGCCGCCCCACATGTCCGCTACAACTCCCAGGCCCTGGACATGGTGCTGGGCTGCCAGGGCTGGACGCCGCCCAAACGCCCGTCCGAGCAGGCGAAGGGGGTCCTGCCGCCGGTGCTCGTGGTCAACGCCCTGCACGACGTGGCGACTCCGCTCGCGGGCGCGCGGCGCATGGCGGACGCCTTCCCGAGGGCGTCCCTGCTCACGGTGGACACCGTGGGCCACGGAATGTACGGCCTGAGCGGACCGGGACGGGCGATCGACGCCTACCTGAGCAGCCGTCGGAACTGAACCGATCCGACGGCGAGGGGGGCCGCCCGGGGCCGCCCGGGGCGGCGCGCCCAGTACGAGGCACCGCTTGAGAGGTTCCGCCGCCGGCCGGGCCGGGCCTGTTGGCACACAGGTGCCCCGGCGGTAGTTGGGCACGATCGGTCCCGTCCGGCGGAGATGGTTCACCGCTTCCGGGGACCGTACCGAACGCGTAGGAAAGGGAAACCCATGTTACGGACCGTCCGGCGCTGCTTCGCGCTCGCAGCGATTCCAGCAGCTCTCGCGCTGACCGTCGTCTCCGCCCCCGCCGCCACCGCGGCTCCCTCCGGTATCGCCGGCGTCTCCGGTGCTGCCACTCCCGATGGCAGCCAGCGGGTGATCGGCATCGGGTACGCGTGGTCGAACCTCCAGGGAAGGTCTCACCCCCTGAAGGACGTCGGCAGTACGTGCACGACCGTCGATGACACCCGCTCGGCGGAGAACTTCGCGGACTCCGGACGTGTCATCACGCTCTACCGGGAAGGCTCGTGCACAACGCCGTGGGCGGTGATCGTCCCGGGCGACGCGTGGCCCTGGATCGCGGAGGTCGGGGCGACGGGGTACACGACCAGCCCTGAGTAGCGGCCCGTACGTCGGCGTCGGCGCAGGTCTCGACGCAGGCCTCGGTGTCGGTGTCGGTGTCGGTGTTCGATGAACGCCCGTCGGTCACGGACGCGACGGGACCGCGCCGTCGGACACCGGCCAGGCCGTACCGGCGGGGGATGCTCCGCCGGTACGGCTGTGCGGGTCACTCCCCGACCCGGCCGACCTGGAGCTGCCTGCCCTGGGTCGTCACCACCGCGACCGGCACCCCGTCGGGCACCTTCCCGCCGAGGTCCGCGAGGAGCCGGTCCAGCGGTGGCAGGTCGGCCGGTGTGCGCACGGCGATGTACAGCGTCCGGGAGCGTGTCTGTACGTCGATGACCTGCGCGCCGTCCGTACCGGAGAGCCAGGCGGTCGCGGCCTTGGAGGTGCGCGTGGTCCATACGTGGAGCAGTACGGTCACCGTGGTGCTGGCCGCGAGGACCAGGCCCACCGCGGCGAACAGCAGACCGAGCGTCGCGTAGGCACGGCGCGATGCGCGGGCCGGGCGTTCCTGGGTGTGGTCGAGCGCGGCGAAGACCACCATGCCGGCGAAGACCAGGGCGAGCAGGTTGGAGACGAAGAGCACCAGTGCGCCGAGCGCGAGCCACCAGGCGCCCTGCCCGGCGCAGACGCCGACGACGACCAGCGGCGGCACCAGCGAGATGGCGATGGCGACACCGGGCAGCACGGCGGCGACGTCCTTGCGGGAGAGTGCGAGCGCCCCGGCGAAGCCGGTCGCCAGGGCGGCCACCAGGTCCAGCAGGCCGGGCGAGGTCCGGCCGGCGATCTGACCGTCCGACAGCAGGTCGTAGTGGGACGGCACGGCCAGCGAACCCACGGCGCCGACCGCCACCACGAGGAGCACCCCGGCGAGCACGAACCGGCCCGCCGAGCCGTGTCGGCCCTGTACGGCGCCGATGGCGATGCCCATGATCGGGGTGGACAGCGGCGCGATGATCATCGCGCCGATCACGGTGGCCGTGGAATCGGTCAGGACGCCGCCGGCCGCGATCACCGCGGAGAAGAACAGCATGGTCCAGAAGGCCGACTGCTTGGCGCGGGCGTCCCCGCAGGTGAGGTCCAGGTCCTCGGCGAGTTCGGCCTGCGACCTCCGTTGACGCTCCGGAAGCACCCACGCGCGCAGCCCTGTGATCATCGGATCAGTATCGGAGCCGGGCGTCGGCGGGGGCCGTAGCCACCCGCGTGGCGTCATCCGATCGGCTCAGCGCGGCACCTCTTCGGCCGTCCTGCCGGTCACGTACACCTCTCCGACCGTCCTGCCAGTCGCGGCCGGGTCCAGGTCCACTACCGCAGGCCGCGCCCCCGTTCCTTCGCCAGCCACGGCCCGAACTCGCTCTCCAGGACCAGCCGTCCGAGCTTGCGGTACTCCTGGAGCACCGCCGTGACGAGCTGGTCCATGTCCAGCGGCTTCCCCGACTCGGCCGCGAGGTAGGCGGCGGTCACCGCGCAGGCCCGGATCGAACCGCCGGCCAGCTCGAACCGGTCCGCGCAGAAGTCCAGGTCGAGCGCGGCGTCGCGCGGGATCGCGGGGCCCAGACAGCGGTCCCACAGGGCCAGGCGCTGGCGGGCGTCGGGCATCGGGAACTCGGCGATCACGTCGAGGCGGCGGGTGAACGCCTCGTCGAGGTTGGCCCGGAGGTTGGTGGTGAGCACGGCGATGCCGTCGAAGGACTCCATGCGCTGCAAGAGGTAGGCGGACTCCACGTTGGCGTGCTTGTCGTGCGCGTCCTTGACCTGGGACCGCTTGCCGAAGATCGCGTCGGCCTCGTCGAAGAGGAGGATGCCGTTGACGTCGGACGCCTCGACGAAGATCCGCTCCAGGTTCTTCTCTGTCTCCCCGATGTACTTGTCGACCACCGTGGACAGGTCCACGACGTAGAGCTCCATGCCCAGTTCGGCGGCGATCACCTCGGCGGACATGGTCTTGCCGGTGCCGGACTCCCCGGCGAACAGGGCGATGACGCCCCTCCCCCGGCCGCCGCCCGGCCGCATCCGCCACGTTCCGAGGACCGTCTCGCGGTGGCGGGCGCGCAGGGCGAGTTCGCCGAGCTGGGTGCGGGTCGCCGGGGGCAGCACCAGGTCGTCCCAGCCGACCGCGGGGTCGATACGGCGGGCGAGCCGTTCCAGGCCCGCGCCGTTCTGGGCGCGGACCGCCGTCCGCAGGTCCTCCGGGGTCATCGGCCGCTGCCCGATGACTGCCAGCCGGGACGCGACGGTCGCCGCCCGGCGCAGTTGGCCGGAGTCGAGCCGGTAGGCGGCGGCGGACTCGATGAGAGCCTCGTCGGCGGACGCGGGCGCGGCGGGCAGGCCGACCGACCGGCCCGCTTCGGCGAGCGCGCGCGCCCACTGGCGCCCGGCACCACCGGGGCCGGGGGGCGGGACGGTGACGGGCACCGGGCTCTCCGCCGTCCACAGCGGGTCCCAGTTCTTCTTCCCGTACGCGATCAGGGGCGTGGAGCCGAGCGCCGCGCACAGGGAGCCGAGCAGCCGGGCCCCTTCGGGGCGTTCGGGGGCGAGTGTTTCGAGCGGGCCGAGGATGACCCCGGCGCGGCCGAGGCGGGCCTCGGTCGCCAGGGCCCGTACGAGCGGGGCCGGTTCGGCGGTGATGGTGAGCGCCGCGACGTCGACGACCAGCGGGCGGCGACCCGCCTCCGCCAGCGCCTCGACCGCGAGGCCGCACGGGTCGCCGCCCCGGTCGAGGAGGTGCACCAGGCCGCTGCCCGTGCCGAGGGCCGCCGCGATCCGGGAGACCTCGGGGCGCCCGTCCGGCTCCCGGGAGGGCGTGGCCTCCTGGACGACCCCGCGCAGCCGGCCGTCGGTCCCGTCGTCGCCGAGGAGATGCGCGGTGACCCGGTCCGGTACCCGCAGGATCCGGGAGAGCAGGGGGCGCTCGCCGTCCGTGATCTCCAGCAGCCCGCCCGCGACGAGCGGGGCGGACGGCGTGAACCGGAAGCGGCCGGGCCCGGCGGTGGGCAGCCCGCAGAGTTCCAGGGCCAGGCCGATGGTGGGCCGGCGGCGGGTGAGGTCGTCGTTGAGGTAGCCGTACAGCCGCTCGAACCGGGTGTCGATGTCCGGGGCCACGGCGACCAGCAGGAGTTCGACGTCCAGCGGGGCGAGGCCGAAGCGGTCCGCCAGTCGGCCGAGCCGGCTCCCGGCCGGGGCGGCGTCCGGCAGGACTCCGTCCTCGTACGCCGGTACGGGCGTGAACGCGTCGCGGGTCTCCAGGACCCGCGCCGCCCCCTCGGGGGTGAGGTACTGCCCCCGGTAGGGGTCGTCGGGGTCCGGATCGACGGCCCGGCGAGCCGCCACGGCCTCCCGGACCCGCTGCTCGACGCGGCCGAGCCGCTCCCAGAGTTCCTCGACGCCGGTCAGGGGGGCGCGGCCGTGGAGCTGTTGTGGTGCCAGGGTCATCGGGCGGCGTTCCCCCGCTTGCGTCGGCCGGGCGGCAGCCGCCGCTCGCGAGGCGCGGCGAAGCCCTGCCCGCCGGGGTCGGACGCCCCCTCGTAGCGCAGGCGCCGGCCGGGGCCGTCGTCGCCGCCGTCCAGGCGGGGTGCGGTCTTCATCACGAGTCCTTCGGTGACGGGCGGGCCGGCGGGGGTGCGTTCGCCGGCCAGCGGTGCGACGACCCGCAGATCGATCGCGGCCTTCAGCTCGCCGCCGAGCGCGGACCAGACGTCCGAGGCGGAGGGGCCGCCGGCTCCCGGCCCCGCCGCCTCCAGCTCCACGGTCAGGCCGAGTTCGGCGAGGCTTCCGGTGTGCATCCGGGCGGGCAGCACCTCGGAGCGGACGAGGGTGCGCAACACCTCGGAGAGCAGCCGGTGTTCGTCCTGCGGGCGGTTGGTCCAGGCGGTGACCAGATAGGTCAGCTCGAACCAGCGGGGCGGGGTCCGCCAGCCGGTGACCATGCCCTCCTCGTCGTGCGTCTCGGCCGTGCCGCTGCGCCGCCTGCCCGCGTCCTCGCGGATGCCGTGCAGGAAGACGCTGATGGTCGGGGCGTTGCGGCGGGCGGACCAGTCCTTGGTCGGGGCGTCGAAGACCAGGTCGACGCCGCTGTCCTCCAGCCCGGACTCGGCCAGCAGCAGCCGCAGCCCCTCGTCGACCTCGTGGATCATCGGCGGATCACCTCGTCCGGCGGGGTGATGGTGCCGAGCACCACGAGGAAGTCGGTCTTCACCGGGCTGAAGCCGGGGCCCTTCGCGGTGATCGTGCGCGGCCCGGTCCGGTCCTTGGCCACGATGAGGAGCTGGGCGATGAACGTGCCGTCGCCCAGCGGCCGGGTCGGGACCGCGGCGGCGGTGATCCCGGGCTTCCAGCCGAGGGTGACGGGCGCCCCGGGCGGGAAGTCCTTGCCCCGTACGGAGGTGACGAAGCCGGGCTTGCCGACGGCGGGCACCGAGACGATGCGGGGCTGGAGGATGCGCAGCGGGATCCGGGAGACGTTGTCGCGGAGGCTGGAGTCGGTGCCCGTGGTGGTGAGCGATGCCGTGATCGTCGTACGGAGGGCCTTGTCGGGCGACAGGACGACGCTGAGGACCGTGGACGCGCCGGGTGCGAGGTCGGGGAGCGTGCACGTGCCGCCGCCGGTGCAGCCCGCGGGGAGCGGTCCGGCGGGGATGCGTCCGGGCAGTCCCAACTTCAGCCGGAGTCCGGTGGCGAGCGCGTTCCTGCCGTTGCGCACGGTGTACGTCACCACGACCTTGCCGCCGACGTAGCCGGGGCTGGGCTGGGCCCGCACGGTGACGCCGGGCCCGGCCTCGGGCGCGGGCGGCGGCGGCGCGGGGGCCGGCGGCGGGGGCGGCGTGGTCGTCGGCGGCGGGGCGGGGGTGGGCGTCGTCGGGGTCGGGGACGGCGTCGTGGGGGTCGGGGACGGCGTCGTGGGAGTGGGAGAGGGCGTGGGCGTCGGGGTCGGGGTCGGGGTCGGCGGCGGGACGTCCTCGACCGGGACGATCGTTCCGCCGGCGTTGTCCGTGGGGTTGGCGTCGAGGACCGCCCCGGTGACGGACCAGTTGATCCGCTGGTCGCCGGTGGTCACGCCGGTCAACCGGGCCGTGATCGTCACGTCGGTCCCGGGCGGGACGATACCGAGGTCGCACTGGGGCGTACCGGCGGCACAGGCCCCGGCGTCGGTGGTCAGCTCCTCCAGCCGGACGCCGGGCGGGGCGTCGACGGTGACGAGGGTGCCGGGCGAGGGTGAGGGACCCTGGTTGGAGACGGTGATCGCCACTTCGGTGGACGAGCCGACCTCCACCGGGTCTCCGGTGGGCGGCGCGGTCAGCGACAGGTCGACCGACTGCTGGAAGGCGGGCTCCTTCTGCCGTCCGTCGTGCGTGTTGTCGAGGGGGGCCACGTCGCCGGAGGCGATGTCGAGTACGGCGAGTTGCTCCATGGAGTTCAGCGGGAGATCCCGGCGCGAGGTGAACAGAAGCTTGCTGCCGTCGGGGGACCAGGCCACGTCACGGGGCTGGTGGGGGCCGGTCACGGAGGTGTCGGGGATCGGCAGGTCGCAGCCGTCGGGATTGTCCTTCTGGACGGAGGGCAGCACGACCCGGCAGCCGCCGCCGCGCAGCGGCTTGATGAGGACCCCGGCCTGCTGGTTGTTCCGGCCGCCGCCGTCCTTGCGGTTGAAGGCCACCTTCTTGCCGTCCGGGGAGAACGCGGGGCTGTCGTCGATGACCTCGCAGTCGCCGGGGCAGATGGTGTCGCTCAGATCCCGCTGGCGGTCGAGGTCCGCCACCGGCACGACCCAGATGTGCTTGTTGCCGCCGTTGCCGTTGATGACCTGGCTGCGGGTGAAGGCGAGGTTCACGCCGTCGGAGGACCAGGTCGGCTGGGCGTCGTCGTCCGTCTGCCGGCCCTCGGGCGGCCGGATCCGGTCGAGGATCGCGCCGGTGGCGGCGTCGGCGATGAGGATGCGGCTCCGGCCCGGCGCGCCCTCGACACCGCCGGGCGAGGTGCGGGTGAACGCGAGCTTGGTGCCGTCGGGCGAGAAGGTGGGGTCGGTGTCCCAGTCCGTGGGGGCGCGCCCGTCGAGCTCCAGCACCTTCGCGTTCCTGCCGTCGGCGTCGGCCATCCAGATCCGTTCGATCCGCCCGGCCTCGCCGTCCTCGAAACGGGTGACGGCGATGCGCCGGCCGTCGGGCGTGTAGGTCTGCCGCTCGGTCCACGGGTCGTAGCCGGTGCCCGGTTTGAAGAGAGGGTCCTTCGCGGGGGTGTGGTCCGTGCTGGTGCGGGCCTCCGGGTCCTCCTTCAGGATGGTGAGGCCCAGGTCGCGGGGGTCGGAGCCGTCCTGGCGGACGTCCTGGAGCGTCACGACCTGCGCGGCGGGCAGCGGCTCGTCCTTGTCCGGCTTGCCCGGCTCGTCAGGCTTCTTGACGGTCTCCGGTTCCGGGGTGATCCGGGGCACGACGACGGTCCCGGCCGGGGCGAACCAGGTGGGCGGACCCAACTCGCGGTTCTCGTTGACCAGTTGGTCCGGCGGCACGTCGCCCTGGAACGCGGTCACCCGGTAGGCGTGGTCGAACTTGTCGCAGCCGCAGGTGTGGTACGGGCTGAGGAAGACGACGTCCTTGCCGTCGGGCAGCCAGGAGGCCGAGCGGGTGCCCCACTCGGCCTGCGCCCCGGCCAACAGCTGCCGGTCGGTCCCGATGCCTCGGGTGGCCCACAGTTTCCTGCCGTCGTCGACGGTCGGGTCGGGGTTCGTGGTGAGGGTGTACGCGACGAGGCCCCGGCGGGCGTCGTCCTCCACCGGGTTCCAGGACGGCTCGGTGGCGTCACCGGCCGGCGCGTCGCTGATCCGGGTGCGCGGGCCGCCGGCGACGTCCCGCTCGAATATGTGCCACCTGCCCAGGGCGTCGCAGGCGTACGCGATCTGCTTGCCGTCCGGGGACCAGGTCGGGGACTCCTCGTTCTCCGGGGTGTTACTGAGTCGGCGCAGGCCCTTGCCGTCGACGCCGACCGACCACAGGTCGCGCTGGACCGTGCCGCCCGGTCCGCGCTCCGCCGAGTCGAAGACGACGGTCCGGCCGTCCGGGGAGAGCTCGGGGTGGGCCGCGTCCCGGTCGGTGGTGAGCCTGCGCACCGATCCGTCCGCGCCGCGCAGGTACACCTGGGGCCGGGCGCTGTCACGCAGGCTGGTGAAGACCAGGACGTCTCCCCGGGCGGAGGGGTCCTGGTCATAGTGGGTGGGGCCGTCGCCGAACAGCGGGTCGGTGGTGTCCTTGTCGTTGGCCAACCCAAGGCTGCGGTGTTCGGTGCCGGCGAAGGCGACGCGCCCCGCCTGGAGCGGTTCCGCGTCCGCCACGGCGGCGACGGCCTCGGCGGCCGCGTGCGGGGCGGCGGCCGAGCCGACCAGCAGCAGCGGTGCCAACAGCACCACCGCACCGGTCAGTCGGCCCAGCCGGGAATGCTTTGCCGGGCCAGCGGTGCCGGTCACGGCCCACCTCACAGTCTGTCGATGACTCTCCACCGGCCAGCTTCGCCCCCGCGCGGGGGCGAAGGACAGGCCGCGAGTACCCGGGACGGGGGAAGCGATCGCTGCCCTTTGCGGCGGTGGGGGCACCGCGCCCGGTGCACCGGGCCGGTGAGGGGCCGGATCCGGCCGGCGGAGTGGCGGATCCGGCCGGTGGGGGCCGCAGTCGGCCGGTGGGGCCCGAGTCGGCCCAGGGGTGGACGGGGTCGGCCGATCCGGTAGGCGGTGCGCAGACGTACCTCCGCTGCATGGCGCGGGGCGTTGAGCGCCCTGCACCATTTACCGACCTGCTTGGCGTCCTCGATGCCGGCGACGTGCGCGGTCACGCGCTGGCTGAAGTTGTCCTGCAGGAAGCGCGCGATGTCCGCGATGGTCTGCTCCGTCGTGTCCCGGTGCGCGCGGGCCTCGGCGGCGGTCTCTCGCACGGCCTGCATGGTCTCCTCGTTTCCTCTCGCCCGCCGTGTGCCGGGAGCAGCCGAGCTGGTGCCGGGAGCGGCCGAGCCGGCGCCGGGCCCGGGTTTCCCGTCTCCGCGAGCAGAGTCGTCCCTCCCGGCGCCCGGCCCTCCCGGCGCCGTGCCCGCCCGCGCCCGGCCGGGACACCTGGCCGGACGCGGGGCGACGGTCCTCAGATCAACCCGTGCCGCATCGCGTATCCGACCGCGTGGGCCCGGTTGCGCAGTTCGAGCCGGGTCGCGACCTCGTGCAGCACGTTCTTGACGGTGCGTTCGGAGTACGAGGTCTTCTGCGCGATCTCCGCGGTGTCGCAGCCCTCCGAGACCAGCCGGATCATCTCCGCCTCGCGCGCGGTGAGGGTGGAGAGCGTGAGCCCCCGGGGGTCGAGGACCGTCCGCTGGAGGGAGCTGACGTGGTCGAGGAGCTTGCCGAGCAGATCGCCGGGCAGGACGCCCTCGCCGTTGGCCATCGCCCGGACCAGGTGGACGAGCCGGTCCTGGTCAGCCTCGCCGCGCCGGAGCACGGCGGCGACCCCGCACTCGATCATGGTCTGGAGGGCGCCCGACTCGAAGAACCCCACGACCAGTCCTGTGCGGGTGGAGGTGTTGCGCTGGAGGCGGTGCAGGAGCTGGACGGTGGGGTCGTCGACCATGTCCACCACGACCAGCGAGACCTGGGCCCGGTCCGCCTCGGCCTCCGGCAGCAGTTCTATCTCGGGCCGCACGCGCAGTTGGTGGATCATGCCGGTCTGCAGGATCAGATCCTCCGCGTACACCGCCACGGAGACCCTGCCCCCGGGCGCTCCCCCGGGGCCGGCCGTGCGGCGGTGCGCCGCGTCGGGCCTGCGGTAGTGCCCGCGCGCCGCCGCGCCGTTCGCGGTCGCGCTCACCGTGCTGTTCGTCGTGTCCGTGATCGTCGTCATCGTTCCGTGCCCGTCTTCCTCAGGTACTTCAGCCCGATATGCCTGCTCGTCCTCACGTCGCCCCCCGCCGGCCCAGGACACGGCCCGCGGGCGCGCGGAGGGGGCGCGGGGACACTGTGCCGAGGGGCCCGCGGGGCACCACCCCTGCCCGCTCGTTGCCCTCGCGTCTCTGCTGCCGAGCGGTGCGGGCGGCCTAACGTCGCAGAGTGACCACATCTGCCGAACTCGAAAGCCCCACGGTGACGGTGTCGCCTGGCGGTACCGCGACGACCACCCTGACCGTGCGCAACGACGGCGACATCGTCGAGGCCTACACACTTGAGGTGGTCGGCGACTGCGCCGCCTGGAGTACCGTCGAGCCGGCGCGTGTGTCGCTGTACCCGGGCACCTCCGAGACGGTGGCCCTGACCTTCGCCCCGCCGCGCTCCCACGAGGTCCTGGCGGGTGAAACCCCCCTGGCCGTACGGGTCCTGCCCGTGGAGCGGCCCGAGTCGGTGGTGGTCCCCGAGGGCACGGTGACCGTGGAGCCCTTCCACGAGCTGCGCACGGAGCTGGAACCGCGCCGCCGCCGGGGCTGGCTGGGCGCCCGCTTCGGTGCCGCGGTGCAGAACAAGGGGAACACCCCGGTCGATGTGGCCCTCGCGGGCAAGCAGGCCGGAGAGGATCTGCGGCTCACCTTCACGCCGGACAAGAAGCGACTGGAGCCGGGAGAGTCCGCGGAGGTCAGGCTGAAGGTCCGGGCCCGGACGCTGATCTGGTTCGGGGAGCCCGTCACCTGGCCGTTCGAGGTCCGGGCGACCGAGGGCGCCGAGGGCGCGGCCGAGGACGAGCAGCCTGGTGCACCCGAGCCGCTGCCCGGGGAGTTCGCCCAGATACCGGTGCTGCCCAAGTGGCTGCTGATCGTGCTGGCGGCACTGCTGGCCCTGCTGCTCGCGTGGTTCGCGCTGGTGCGGCCCGCGGTGAAGAGCACGGCCGAGCAGGCGGGGACGAAGGCCGCGCAGAAGGAGGCCGAGCGGGGCAAGGAGCAGGGGTCGGTGCCGCCCGGCGGCGCGGAGAACCCGGCAGGCGGTCAGGGAGAGGGCGCCGGTCCGGACGGAACGGGCCCCGGTACGGGCGGTTCCGGCCCGGGTGGTTCCGGCCCGGGCGGCTCCGGCGGAGGCGGGGGCACCGGCGGGAGCGGTGGCGGTGGCGGTGCGCAGCACTCCAAGACCATCGATGTGAAGACCTCGGCGGGACGCTCGGCAGAGGGCGTCTACAAGGTGCCTGCCGGGAAGGTGTTCGGCGTCACCGACATCGTGGTGGCGAACTTCCAGGGGGACGAGGGCATCGTGACGATCTCCTTCGGAGAGAACAAGATCACGACGATCGCGCTGGAAACCTTCCGCAACCAGGACTATCACTGGGTCACCCCCATTCAGGTACCGGAGAACGCCACCGTCACCGCCTCCGTCACCTGTGCCAAGCCCGGCACTCCGGCAACCGGTACGCAGGCTTCCAGGTGCCATCAGGTTCTGAATGTCAGCGGCGAACTGAGCGATCTCGCACGATAGAAACAGCCACGCCGGGCGTTCTGCTTCGCCTGTCGACGAGACAACAGCAGAAACCCGGTCGAGAGGAAACCCGGCGTGCCGGGGGGTGGCGGATTAGCCCTCCCCGGCACACCAGAGGTCTCGGCCAGTTCGGTCGCCCGCGGCGACGACAGCACCGGAAGAATATCCGCACCCGATGGCCGCGGGCACGAACGTGCCTGCTCAGAAACGTTTCTGACGGCCCGGCGATGAACGGCGGATGCCCGTTCGGAGCGTTCCCGTGCCCGGTTTCCGCTCCTGTATACGCCCGCATCCCCCCACCTTCTCGGCGCATTCTGGCCGAATCGCGTCACCTCGGTCGGCTCGCCCGGCGACCCCGGACGGCGCTCGGCCTTCCGGGGTTTACCGGGAAAAAGAGATACCAAACACATCAGGTCCCTGGCGCGGCGTCCGCCTTTTCGCTCACCCCCCAGCGAGGGGCGGCGGATTCGGGCCGTTCCGTAACACAATGTTCTCGTTCTCTTCACGTCGCCCGGGGAATGCGGGCCGGCTCCGCGAATACGGCTACCAACCCGCCCGGCCCGCCAAGGGCAGTGTTACCCGGCGTACGGGGGCCCGGAAAGGCAGCCGCATTGCCCCGTGTCCAGGACTCTGGGGCCTACTCCCCGCCCGGCCGGACGGTCAAGACTGGCCAGTGATCGAGTGACCGTCCAGAAGGAGCGAGCATGCCGTCGTACCTCACCCCCGGTGTTTACGTGGAGGAGGTGCAGTCCGGAGCGCGGCCCATCGAAGGTGTCGGCACCGCGGTCGCAGCCTTCGTCGGCTTCGCCGGGACGGGCCCCTTCCACCAGCCGACGCTGGTGACCAACTGGGACCAGTACGTGCAGACGTTCGGCGCCTTCACCGCCGACACCTATCTGGCGCACGCCGTCTACGGCTTCTTCGCCAACGGCGGCGGCGCGGCCTACGTCGTCCGCATCGGCGGTCCCGCCCAGGGCGCGGAGGCCACCGCTCAGGGCTCGGTCGCCCAGACCCCCGCCCCGGTCGCGCTCGGCGGGTTCCTGGTCTCCGCGAAGCCCGGCACGGGTGCCGACCTCTCCGTGGAGATCGCCGACGCCGAGGGCGAGAACCCCCCGGAGGACCGCTTCCGGCTGCTGGTGCGCCAGGGCGGCAAGGCCGTGGAGACGTACGACGTCTCCACCCGCAAGAACGTCAAGGGCTACCTGGTCACCCAGGCCCGCGACTCCAAGCTCGTCCAGGTCACCGAGCAGCCCGGCACGGCGCAGAGCCGCCCCGAGAAGCAGACCGTCGCCCTCGCCCCCGCCGCGGCGGGCGCCCCCGGCTCCGGTGTGGCACGGCTCGACGCCTCGGAGTACGTGGGCGACGCCTCCGCGCGTACCGGATTCTCCGGCCTCGAAGCGATCGACGAGATCACGATGGTCGCCGTCCCGGACCTGATGAGCGCCTTCCAGCGCGGCGACATCGACGCCGAGGGCGTCAAGACCGTGCAGCTGGCGGTCATCTCGCACTGCGAGCAGATGGGCGACCGGGTCGCCGTCCTCGACACCCCGCCGGGCATGAACGCCCAGCGGGTGCGCACCTGGCGCAACGAGGACGCCGGTTACGACTCGCGCTACGCGACTCTCTACTACCCGTGGGTCAAGGTCTTCGACCCGGCGAGCGGCCGCAACACCCTGGTCCCGCCGAGCGGTCACGTGGCCGGCGTCTGGGCGCGCAGCGACAACGAGCGCGGTGTCCACAAGGCCCCCGCCAACGAGGTCATCCGGGGTGCGGTGGACCTGGAGATCCGCCTCAGCAAGGGCGAGCAGGACCTCCTCAACCCGATCGGCGTGAACTGCGTACGCGCCTTCCCCGGCCGCGGCATCCGTATCTGGGGCGCGCGCACCCTCTCGTCCGACCCGGCCTGGCGCTACCTCAACGTGCGCCGCCTCTTCAACTACCTGGAGGAGTCCATCCTCCTGGGCACCCAGTGGGTGGTGTTCGAGCCGAACGACGACCGCCTCTGGTCGAGCATCCGGCGCAACGTCACCTCGTTCCTCACCGAGGAGTGGCGCCGCGGGGCGCTGTTCGGCCGCACGGCCGAGGAGGCGTTCTACGTCCGGTGCGACCGGAGCAACAACCCGCAGGAGTCGATCGACCTCGGTCAGGTCGTCTGCGAGATCGGGGTGGCCCCGGTGAAGCCCGCGGAGTTCGTGATCTTCCGTCTCTCGCAGTTCTCCGACAGCACCAGCCTCGTCGACGAGTGACCCTCGCGGTCCTCCCCCACCCCTTCACTTTCTCCATCGATCAGAACAGGTGACACAGAGTCATGGCAGAGGGCGACGCTCTTTCCACCCATATCTTCGGCGTACAGCTCGGTGGCTATCTCGTGGAGTCCATCCAGGAGATCAGCGGCATGACCGTCGAGGAAGAAGTCGTCGAGGTCCGTCAGGTGACGGCCGATGGCAAGCAGATCATCCGCAAGCAGCCGGGCGCCCGGCAGGCGGGCGAGGTGACGATCACCCGCGGGCTCGACCAGAGCAGCGAGTTCACCACCTGGATCAAGGAGACCCTCAACAACGGGGCCGTCGACACCGCGCGGCAGAACCTCACGATCGAGATCAAGGACTCGACCGGTGCGACCGTCCGCCGCATCCAGCTGATGCAGGGCTGGGCCTCCAAGTGGGAGGGCCCCTCCCTCAAGGCCGGCGAGTCCAGCGCGGCGACCGAGACGGTGACCATCACCTTCGAGGAGATCGTGGTCGAATGAGGCGCCGGACCGTTACGCCGGGCGGCGGCCTCGAAGAGGTCCTGGACAACCTCGCCACGGCGCCCGCCGCACGCGAGGAGGCCGCCGTTCCCGCCCCCGCCCGCCCCCGGGAACGGGAACGGGAACGGGACACGCTCCAGACGGAGTTCGCCTTCGAGCTGCCGCGCGGGTACGTCGACGACGAGGGCCGGGTTCACCGCAGCGGCACCATGCGGCTCGCGACGGCCCGGGACGAGCTGCGCCCGCAGATCGACCTGCGGGTGAAGGAGAACCCGGCGTATCTGTCCGTGGTGCTGCTGAGCCAGGTGATCACCCAGCTCGGCACGGTCACCGATGTGCACGCCGGGGTCGTCGAGCGGATGTACGCGACCGACGTGGCGTTCCTCCAGGACTTCTACCGCCGGATCAACAGCGAGGGCCACACGCATGCCGCGGTGACCTGCCCGCTGTGCCACGGGTCGTTCGAGGTGGACCTCTCGGGTGGGCGCCTGGGGGAATCGTGACGTACGCGCTTCCCCGGCTGCGGGAGGAGATCGCGTACGTCGCCTACCACTTCCATTGGCAGCGTGAGGACATTCTCGACCTCACCCACGGCGAACGTCAGCAGTGGGTGCGGGAGATAGCGCGGATCAACACCCGCGTCAACGAAGGCGGGTGATCGTGTGGGGCTCGGGGACTGGCTGCGCCGGGCGGACCGGCAGCGCTCCGGCGCACCCTCGCGAGAGGACGCCGGGCGCATCGGCGTGTCCGCCGTACCCACACCCGTCCAGGACTCCGGCCCGGACCATGGCCCCGCAACCGATTCCGGTTCGGCTTCCGGCTCGGATTCCGGCTCGGATTCCGGTTCCTCGGCGGCTTCCGGCGGGGACGGTGGTGGCTGGGACGGCGGCTGGCGGCGGGTGGCCCCGCCGACGGTGACCGTCGCCCGGTCCTCGATCGGCGTGAGCGACGGGCTGCGGTTCCGTTCGCGGCTGGCCTCCTGGCAGAACCCGGCGCTCGGCGGGGAACTCGGCCACTCCGTCCTGCCGTCGGCCCCGGTCGGCCTCATCCACGGCGTGGCCCGCCCGGGCGCCGCAAGGACCACGTCCCCCGGGGGGCCGCTGCTGCTGCGCGCGGTCCGGCCCCCGGGCGCCGACGACCCCGCCGCTTCCACGACGGACCTGCCGCCCGCCTCGGTGACCCGGGCGGCGGCCAGGGACAGCGGGACGAACGGCGGTACGGGGACGGGGAAGCCGGGCCCCGGATCGCCGAAGGTCCAGCGGGCGAGCGCGGCACGCGCCCCGGCGCCGTCCGTGTCCGCCGCCAACCGGTCGCCGGCGGCCGGGTCGCGTACATCGGGCGGGTCGAGTACGTCGGGCGGGTCGAGTACGTCGGGCGGGTCGAGTACGTCGGGCGGGTCGGGGATCTCCCGTACGTCGGGTACGTCGGGTACGTCGGCTGCGCCGGGGGCGTCCCACCCGTCCTCCTCCACGGCCCCGTCCGACTCCACGGCTCCATCCAGGTCGTCCGTGTCCTCCGGTGCGCGCCCTCCCGCCGCCGTACGTCCGCAGCGGATCGCCCCGCCGCTGATCGTCGCCCGGGGTCCGGCGATGCCACTGCGGCAGATCGCCGGGCTCGTGCCCGCCACGCCCGCCGCCCCTTCCCCCTCATCCGCTTCCTCCGCATCCCCCGCGTCCTCCGCTTCTTCCTCGGCAGCCGCGCCGTCAGCCGAAGCCGCCGCCCCCGCCGTCCAGCGGGCCGGGACCGAGCGGCGCAGCGGTCCGGACCGTGCGGTTCCGGAAGGCGACGCCCCGTCTCCCGGCCCTGACTCCGGTCGGCCCGCCGCCGATGTGGTGCGTCCGGCCCTGGGCCGGCCTCTGCGCGAGATGCCCGCCGGAGCCAGGCCGGCCGGTGCCGACGGACCGGCGGGCGTCGTGCCGTCCGCCCCGGCGGCGGCCCACGCGGCGGAGATGCCGGTGCTCCAGCGCCAGGCTTCGGACCCGCAGAGCCCGCAGAGCCCGCAGAGCCTTCCGGCCACGACGGCCCCGACACCCGCGACACCCACGCGCCGTCCGACCGGATCGACCGGGTCGGCCAAGGCAGCGACACCTGCGCCGTCGCCTTCGCCGTCGCCGGCACCGCAGCAGCAGCCGTCGTCACCGGAGAACCGTTCCCGTACGCCCCAGTCGCCCCGGTCGTCCCCGTCACCTCAGTCGTCCCAGGGCACCCGGCCGTCCGGTTCGCCGACGGCCTCGGGGCCCTCCCCTTCGGTGCAGCCGGCACCGCGGGCCGACGCTTCCGGCAGCGCACGGGCCCGTGCGCGGGGCGGGATCGGCACGCCGCTCACCTCGTTGCCGCCCACAGCCCGGCTCGGCGGCGACGCGCCGCTGCTCGGTGACCGCGCACCCGCCGGGGCGCGGCCGGATCCGGGTCGGCCCCGGAACACCGGGCCCGCTGTTCCCGCCCCCGCTCCGGGGCCGCCGGGCGCGCCCTCCGCGATGCCGGTGCGGACGGCTTCCGTCCCGCCCGCCGTATCCTCAACACCCGCCGGGTCGTCGTCCGGAACCGCGGCCGTCCAGCGCGCGGCGGACCCCGCCCGGGCCCGGACCGGTCCGGCCTCCACGGCTCCCCCGCCGCCCGTACGCGTCCGGCCGATCGCTCGGGGCCGTACGGCGCAGGGCTCCGCCGGCGCGACGCCGTCGCCCGTGGTCCAGCGGTCACGAACGCTGCTTTCCGGCCGCGCCCTGACGGTGAACACCGGTTCCACCGAGGGGTTTTCGGCGCCTCCGACGACGGCGACGCCGGGCGGCGGCACCGCGCGCCCGGTCGTGGCGGCCACCTGGCGGCGCGACGTGCGGCAGCCGGGCGCCGACGCTCCCTCACCGAGCCCCACCGACGGGCGGACCGGTGGCGGGCCGAACGCCGGCCCCCAGCGGCCTGCGTCCTCCGGTACGGCTTCGGGGCCCCTGGTCCAGCGCTCGGCGACCGCGAGCACGGCGCACCGGGGTGGTGACGCCTCCCCCGGCCGGGCCCGGGGCACCGCGAACCCGAGCGCCGTACCCGCCGACCGCCACGACAGAAGCGCGCCGGGTCGCGCGCCGGAGACCACGACCGCCCACGCCGGGCGCGGTCCGTCCGCCGGTGGCGTACTCCAGCGACTCGTACGACGGTCCGGGCGGGCGTCAACGCTCTCGCCGACGCCGCCCGGCACGGCCACACCGCCGCAGGCTTCCGGGCCGACGCCCCGCCAGGCTCCGCAGCGGGTTTCCGAGCCGGCGTCCCCCCGGAGTCCGCAGCGGGCTTCCGCACGGCACGCCGCCCCGGCCCCGGACCGGGCCGCCGTCCCGGCGGTCACTCCCCCTGCCCCTGCCCCTGCCCCCGCCGCCGCCCCTGTTGTTCAACGCGCCGCACCGCTCCCGCACACCCTGCCCTCCCGGCCGGGGACGCAGGGTGCCGCGCCGATGCCTCCGGTGTCCGTCACCGCCGCCGCCACGCGTCCCGTTCCCGTCGTCCGGCCGCATCCGCCCGAAGCGGCGCGTCCGGAAGCCGCCGTACCCGTACAGCGGCTGGCCATGCCGGTGACGCCGGACGGCGCCGGTCCGCCGCTCACCGGGCCTGCCCCCGCGGGCGACGCCGCTCCCGGCGCGTCGCCCGGACTCTCCGTACGGGTCCCGCCCCGCGCGCCCGCACAGGCCGCCGGAGCGGGCCGCCCGGAGAGCAGGGCGCAGGCGGTCCAGCGTGCGGCGGCGAAGGCCGGGATCACCGGGGTTCCGGTGCAGGCCGCCCCGCCGAAGCCCGCGGCCGGGGCGACGGGCGCGGCCACCGGCTCCGACGACGCTTCCGACGCTCCGTCGGCGAACCGGTTGAGCGGAACGGAGATCGAGGAGCTGGCCCGCCGGCTCCTCGACCCGGTGAGCCGGCTCATCCGCGCCGATCTGCGCCGGGGCAGGGAACGCAGCGGGCGGCTGCACGACGGCCGTCGCTGACCGCCCGACCGCCCCGGCGCCCGCCCGGCGCACCGGGAAGAACCGCACCGCCCCGCACGACCCGTACGAGAGACAGCAGAGAAGACGAGAGACGCATGACGGACAACATCTTCGCGACGAGCGTGTTCTTCAAGCTCGCGATCGGCGGCAGCGACCTGGGCGCGTTCCACACCTGCTCAGGTCTGGGCGCCGAGGTGGAGATGGAGACGTACGCCGAGGGCGGGAACAACGGATTCACCTGGCAGCTGCCGGGGCGGATCAGCTGGACGAACATCACGCTGACCCGTCCGGTGACCGCCGACACCCTCAAGATCGCACGCTGGCTGAACGAGACGATCCAGCGGGTCGAGCCCAAGGACGGCGAGATCGTGGCGCTGCGGCCCGACCTCAGCCGGATCATCAGCTGGCAGGTGCACGGCATCGTGCCGGTGCGCTGGCAGGGGCCCTCCTTCGATCCGGCCAACTCCGAGGCTGCGATCGAGACGCTGGAGATCGCGCACGAGGGCCTGGAGCCCTCCTGAACGGCACCGACGCCACCAACGCATCCGCCAGGAACCGGACGAAGGAAGGAGGAACGCAATGTCACCCGCTCTCCGCGCGAGCCGCGCTCGCGCCCAGCTGACCATCATGGAGCCGCCGTCGACGGTCGGCGCCAAGCCCGGCGGGGCGCTCGCCCGTCTCACGTTGCAGTTCAACCCGTCGAAGCTGTCGCTGAGCAAGACCACCGAGTGGCGGCGCACTCCGTCCCGGATGGCCGGGCAGTCCGCGCTGCCCGAGTTCGTCGGCAGCGGGCCGCGGGCCCTGTCGCTGGAGGTCTTCCTGGACGCCACCGCCACGCACGACAACTCCGTGGAGAAGGCGGTGGAGAAGTTGATGACCGCGTGTGTCCCCACCCCCAAGAGCCTGGCCCGCAAGACGCCCGCCAGCCCCTGGGTGCGCTTCGACTGGGGGACGTCCAAGACGACCTCGTTCGACGGGGTGCTCTCCAACCTCTCGGTGTCCTACACCCTGTTCGACGTCGACGGGAAGCCGCTGCGCGCCACCTGCTCCCTGTCGATCGAGGAGGCGAGCGTCGACCCGGCCGGACAGAACCCCACCTCGGGTTCGAAGGAGGCACGGCGCACCCACCGGGTCGTGGCCGGGGACAGCCTGCCGCTGCTGGCCTGGCGGGAGTACGGCGACGCCACCGCCTGGCGGACCATCGCGCACGCCAACGACATCGACGACCCCATGCAGTTGACCCCGGGCAGGGAACTCCTCGTGCCCGGACGGGAAGACCACCTGGCGGAGGAGAGCCGATGAGCGGGAAGGAAGCTCCCGGCCGCTCCTTCGCCGCCGACCCGATCGTCGAGGCGCCCGCCGAGCTGCCCGCCGCCTGGGCCACCCAGCTGGTGAGCTGTGTGGTCGACGAGAACGTGGGCCTGCCGGACACCGCCGTACTGATGTACCGGGACCCCGACCACACCTTCCTCGCCAAGACCGGCATCGGCATGGGCACCCCGCTGAAGGTCTCGGTCGTCACCGCGCGGGACCGGGCGCGCGAGCGGCTGTTCACCGGGGAGGTCACAGCGGTCGAGCTGGACACCGACACCACCGGCTCGTTCACCGTCGTGCGGGCGTTCTCCAAGGCACACCGGCTCCAGCGCGGCCGGAAGGTCGTGGCGTACCGGAACATGAAGACGGCGGACATCGTCCGCAAGGTCGCCGCCGGCGCCGGTCTGGTCTGCGGGCGGGTCGAGGCCGCGCCGGTCACGTACAAGCAGGTGACCCAGCCGAACGTGTCGGACTGGGAGTTCCTCCAGCACCTCGCGGCCGAGAGCGGGGCCACCGTACGGGTGGACGAGAAGGGCCGGCTGCAGTTCACCAAGCCGGACCCCGCCTCCTCGGCCCCCTCCCCCTCGACCTCCGCCACGCGCGACCCGATGGTCCTGGAGTACGGGAACAACCTGCTGGCCCTGCGTGCGGTGCTGACGGGTGCGGACGGGTCGGACAGCGTCGAGGTGCGCGGCTGGAACGTGGAGACCAAGACCCGGCTGGTGGCCCGGCAGCAGTCCGTCCGCAGCGCCACCGTCACCCCGGGGATGAGCCCGTCGACGGCGGCCAAGATGTTCGGCTCGGGCTCCCGGACGACGATCGCCGACACCCCGTACCGCACCCAGGCGGAGACCCGTGCCGTGGCCGGTGCGCTCGCCGCCTCGGTCAGCGCCGGCTTCGGGGAGATCGAGGCGGTCGCCAACGGGAACCCGCAGCTGCGGGCGGGCATGCCGGTGGCCCTCGGCAACGTGGGACCCGCCTTCTCCGGCCGCTACACCGCGACCGCCGCGCACCACGTACTCGAACCGGACACCGGCTACCGCACGACGGTGATCGTCAGCGCCTCGCCGGACCGGTCGCTCTCCGGCCTGGCCTCCGGCGGCAACGCCCCCTCGCGCGGCCCCCGCATGCCGGGCCTGGCGATCGGGGTGGTCACCGACATCCGCGAGGAGGGCCGGGGCCAACGCGGCTGGGTGCGGCTGAAGTTCCCGTGGCTCGACGACACGTACGTCACCGACTGGGTCCGTACGGTGCAGTGGGGCGGCCAGGGCGGCGGCGGGGTGTTCAGCCCCGAGGTCAACGACGAGGTGCTGGTCGGGTTCGAGCAGGGGCTGCTGGACAGCCCGTACGTGCTCGGCGGTCTGTACAACGGGGTCGACAAGCCCTCGCCGCACGACGTCCCGCTGGTCGACCCGACGAGCGGGAAGGTCAACCGCCGTTCCCTGGTGTCCCGTTCGGGCAACCGGCTGGAGCTGCTCGACGCTCCGCGCGGCCCTTCCGGGGTGCGCATCGCCAGCGGTGACAAGCGGCTCGACGTGATGCTCGACGAGAAGAAGGGCGAGATCACGCTGACGGTGAAGGCGCGCGGCGGCACCCGGGACCTCAGCTCGGTGACGCTGTCCGCCTCGGGCATCACGCTCGACGCGGGGGCCACGGGTGACGTGAACATCACGGGCCGCTCGGTGACCGTCAACGGCAGGACGGGGGTCACGGTCGACGGCGGGCTGCTCGCGGTCCTCAAGGCCAAGCTCATCAGGATCAACTGACCGCCCGCCCACCGCGCGCCCGTCCGTCCCCCGCGCGCCCACCACACCTGACCGGCCGTCCGTCCATCCGTCCGCCACGAACCCCTACCGTCCCGACGTCCGATTGCCCCGCAGTCCCTTTCACCGCTAGGAGAACCCCGGCCATGCCCCCCGCAGCCCGCACGGGCGACAGCACCGCCCACGGCGGTCTCATCGGCACCCCGCCCCCGGGTGCGGTGGCCGTGGCCACCGTGTTCATCGGCGGCCGGCCGGCGGCCGTCACCGGGAGCCTCCATGTGTGCGTCATCCCCCCGCACGCCCTGCTCGGGCCGGGCAACGTGATCATGCCCAACCCGGCCGGCGCGCTCACCGGTCAGGTGCTCATCGGCGGGCTGCCCGCCGCCCGGATGATGGATAAGACCAGCTGCGGCGCGCCCATCATCAGCGGTGCGCCGAACGTCCTGATCGGGGGCCCGATGTGAGCGGCGGCGGATTCATCGGGCGCGGCTGGGGCTTCCCGCTGCGGGTCGGGCCGACGGGCGGGATCGCGCTGGTCGAGCGGGACCGCGAGATCGAGGAGGCGATCCGCCTGGTCCTCGGCACCGCGCCGGGCGAGCGGCCGATGCGCCCGGAGTTCGGCTGCGGCATCCACGACTACGTCTTCGCGCCCGGCGACGGGGCGACGGCCGGGCGGATCGCGCAGGAGGTCCGCACCTCGCTGGAGCGGTGGGAGCCGCGCATCGAGGTGACGGACGTGGTGATCGCGTTCGACGCCATCGAGGACGGCACGCTCTACATCGACGTGCACTACACCGTGCGGGCCACCAACGACCTGCGCAACCTCGTCTTTCCCTTCTACACGATCCCGTCGTCGGAAGGCTCTGCCGAGAGCTCGTCCGGGGCCGCTCGGGAAGCGGGAGTTCGCTGATGCCCCTGCCTTCGCCCAATCTGGACGACCGGCGCTTCCAGCAGCTCGTCGACGAGGCCAAACGGTACGTCCAGCAGCGCTCCCCCGAGTGGACCGACCACAACGTGTCGGACCCCGGAGTCACGCTGATCGAGACGTTCGCCTACCTGGTCGACCAGTTGCTGTACCGGCTGAACCGGGTGCCGGACAAGAACTACGCGGCCTTCCTCGACCTGCTGGGCGTGACCCTGTTCCCGCCGGCCGTGGCGCGGGCCGAGATCGACTTCTGGCTGTCCGCGCCGCAGCCGGAGACCGTGCACCTCCTCGCGGGCACCGAGGTCGCCACCGCGCGGGGGGAGGCCGAGGAGCCGGTGGTGTTCTCCACCTCCGACGACCTGCCGATCGTGCCGAGTTCGCTGGTCCGGCTGGTCACCGCACCGGTGTCCGGCGAACAGACGGACCGGACGGGACCGCTCGGGGCGGGCAAGGACATCCCGTGCTTCCAGGCCCGGCCCGAACCCGGCGACGCCCTGCTGTTCGGCCTGCCGACGGCCGTGCCCCGGTGCATCGTCGCCGTCCGCCTCGACAGCCGGGTGGAGGGCGTGGGCGTGGACCCGCGTCAGCCGCCGCTGGTGTGGGAGGCGTGGGACGGAGCCCGCTGGGTGACGTGTGCGACCGGCACCGACAGCACCGGCGGGCTGAACAGGCCCGGCGAGGTCATCGTGTTCGTCCCGGCCGGGCACACCCCCTCCGTCGTGGCGGGGACCCGGGCGGGGTGGCTGCGCTGCCGGGTCACCGCCCCGGAGCCGGGCCAGCCGTTCTACTCGGAGTCGCCGACGATCCGGGAGGCCGAGGTGTTCACGGTCGGCGGCACGGCGGCGGCCGAGCACGCGGAGACCGTCCTCGACGTGCCCCTCGGGGTGTCCGAGGGCGTCGCCGGGCAGCGGTTCTCGGTGGGCCGGGCGCCGCTGCTGCTGGACGGGGAGCCGCCGGTCGTCCAGGTGTCGACGGACGAGGGCTGGCAGGTGTGGACCCCGGTCGAGCACTTCGGCGCGTCCGGCCCCGGTGACCGGCACGTGCGGATCGACGCCGTCGCCGGGGAGTTCGCGTTCCCGCCGGAGGTGCGGGAGCCGGACGGCACGATGCGCGCGTACGGCGCGGTGCCGGAGAAGGGCGCCCAGCTCCGCGTCCCGCGCTACCGGACCGGCGGTGGCGCGGCGGGCAACGTCGCCCGGGGTGCGATCTCCGTGCTGCGCAGTTCGGTGCCGTACGTCGCGGGCGTGCACAACCGTGAGGCGGCGACCGGCGGCGTCGACGGGGAGACCGTGGAGAACGCGAAGGTCCGCGCGCCCAACATCCTGCGGGTGCAGGAGCGGGCGGTGACGGCCGAGGACTACGAGGTCATCGCCCGGGAGGCCGCGCCGTCGCTGCGCCGGGTGCGGTGTCTGCCGGCCGTGGCGGGCGAGGCCGGTGCGGTACGGGTGCTGGTGGTGCCCGACGCGACCCCCGACGAGGACGGCCGGCTGCGGTTCGAGCAGCTGATCCCCTCGGACCCGGTGCTCGCGGCGGTCACCGAGCGGCTCGACGAGCGGCGTCTTGTCGGCACCCGGCTGCTCGTGGAACCCCCCGCCTACCAGGGCGTCACGGTCGTCGCCCGGCTGGTGGCCGCGCCCGGCGATGTGGACCGGGTCCGGGTGGAGGCGCTGGAGGCGCTGTTTCGGCACATCGACCCGTTGCGGGGCGGGGCGGACGGCCAGGGGTGGCCGTTCGGCAGGCCCGTGCAGTACGGGGAGGTCTTCGCCGTGCTCCAGCGTGTGGAGGGGGCCGGTCTGGTGGAGGACGTCCGGCTCTTCCCGGCGGACCCGATCACCGGGCGGCGCGGGGCGGCGGTGGACCATGTCGACGTGGCGCCGGGGGCGTTGGTCTTCTCGCACCAGCACCAGGTGGTGGTCACCGCGAACGGGGCCGGTGAGGGCGTATGACGCGGGCCGCGATACCCGGGCTGCCCAGCCGGTACCCGATCGGCGAACTGCTGCCCGCCCTGTACGCGGACGACGACCTGGCCCAGCGGTTCACGGCGGGCCTGGACACGGTGCTGGCCCCGGTCCTGTCCACCCTGGACAACCTGCCCGCCTACTTCGACCCGTCGCTGGCCCCGGCCGACTTCCTGCCCTGGCTGGCTTCCTGGGTGGGCGTCGAGGCCGATCCGGCGTGGCCGGTCGAGCTGCGCCGGGCGGTCGTCGCCCGCGCCGTGGAGCTGCACCGGTGGCGCGGCACGCGGCGGGGTCTCGTCGAGCGGCTGCGGCTCTGCTGCGGGGTGCACGCGGATGTCCGGGACGGCGGGGGCGCCTCCTGGTCGGCCGAGCCGGGCGCGGCTCTCCCGCCGCCGCCCACCGGTGAACTGCTCGTCCGGGTCTGGCCGGTGCGCGAGGGTGTCGCGGTGGACGCCCGCCGCGTCCTGGACGTCGCCACCGCCTCGTGCCCCGTCCACCTCACCTGCCGGGTGGAGGTCCTGCCGGGCCCGCCCGGCGAGCCCGAACAGACAGGAAGCTGACGTGATGCGTTCGTGCCCGGCGTGCGGTACGGCCAACGGCGAGAGTGACGACTTCTGCGGCAACTGCGGCGGATACCTGGGCTGGTCCTCGCAGCCGGCGCGGCCGAAGCGAGCGGCGGCTCCGGAACCGGACCCTGAGCCGGAACCGAAGCCGAAGCCGAAGCCGGAGCCGGCTGGTGCTGCGGCGGCTGCGGCTGCGGCTGCGGCTGCGGCTGCGGAAGCGGAAGCGGAAGCGGAAGCGGCGGAGGCGGAGGCCCGCCCCGGCCCCGCGCCGATCCCGGCCACGACCCCTACCCCGGCCGGGCCGACGCCGCCGCCGCCCGCAACGGACCCGGGCCCGCCCTCCCCCTCGCCCGCCCCCGACGCCCCGGAGCGGCCCGAACGGCCGCCGCGCCCCGAACCGGCGCCCTCGGAACGCCCCGAGGCGCCCGCGCGCCCCGCCCCCGCGCGCCCCGAACAACCGCCGGCGCCACCCCGGTCCGCTCCCGCGCCAGGGCCTCCCGCGACGCCTCCGGCTCCCGCGCCCACCCCCGTACCGCCGCAGCCCGCCACGCCCCCGGCGAACCCCGTTCCGGCGACTCCCCGCGTGCCTCCGGTCCGGCCAGCCCCCGCCCCCGTACGTCCCGGAATCCCGGCATCCGCACCGGTCGCCGCCCCGGCTTCCAGGAGCACGCCCGATGGGGACGGGGAAGACGAACCCATCGGGGCGGTGCGGCCGGCCAAGCCCGTGGCCCGGCGGCCCGTCGTGCGGCCGGTGGAGGCGGACGAGACGCCGGACGGGCCGCCCTGCCCGGCCTGCGGCACGCCGAACCTGCCGGGGCGGCAGTTCTGCCGGCGGTGCGCCGCTCCGCTCCGGACCCGGGAACAGCCCGCCGCCCTGCCGTGGTGGCGCACCGTGTGGCCGTTCCGCCGCCGGGTACGCGGCGGTTCGGGCCGGGCGCTGCGGCGGACGCTGCTGGTCCTCGTCGTGGCCGGACTGCTGGTGGCGGGCTTCCTGTTCTTCCCGCTCGGGCGCTACGTCTACGAGGACGTCCGGGACAAGCTCGGCGGCACACGGGAGATCAGCCCCACCGGGGTGACCGCCAGCGCCTCGGCTCCCGGTCACCCGGCGAGCGCGGCGATCGACACCCTGACGAACAAGTACTGGGGCGCCCCCGCGCTCGGCGCGTCGCTGACCGCCTCGTTCCGGACGCCGTTCCGGCTGGTCGGCGTCGTGGTGTACACCGGTGTGTCGAAGGAGCCGCAGGAGTTCCGGCGGGGCGCGCGGCCGACCCGGGCGGAGCTGATCGTCACCACGAAGGACGACAAGGTGCACAAGAAGACGGTGACCCTCAACGACAAGCCCGGCAAGCAGGAGACACGGATGGGCATCAGCGACGTCGTCTCCGTGGAGCTGGTGCTGCGGGAGGCCGCCGGCCAGGGCGAGGGACGGCCGATCGCGGTCGGCGAGGTCGAGTTCTTCAAGCGCATCTGAGCAGGCGCGCCCGGGCCGGAAGCAGGCGCGCCCCGACCCGGAATCCATCACTCCGCCCATCGCATGACACTCCCGGTCCCACTCCCGACACGGCCGCACCGAGGACCCCGCGAGGTCATCAACTACCCAGTAGCGATCAGAGAGTTATTGACGATCAAACATTTTCGGTCACAAATGGCTTCCCTCCGCACCCCCACCCGGGGTTGACTGGGCATCACCCATGGTGACGCGCCCGCCCATCGGCTCGCCGCCCCTGCCCCGACGCCCCGGGCTCCCGGCGGAGGAAGGAAGCCTGCAATGGCACTCCGACCTCGCATGTCGCCCCGCCGCCCGGCCGCCGGGCTCGCGGCAGCCGCCTCCGGGCAGGCCCGTCCCCTGCCCGATCACCCGGAATGCGTCGTTCACATCGTCCGCCCGCATTCATCAGTCGAGGGGCTGCAATGAGCCATATCACGTTACCGGCGTTTCACATGCCGTTCCAGAGTGCTGGATGCCATCCAGGCCTGGTGGAAACCCGCGAGGCAGCCTGGGAATGGGCCGAATCCGAAGGTCTCCACCTGTCCCTGCCGGCCCGGAAGAAAATGATCCGGACGCGCCCGGAACTATGGATTTCGCTCATTTTCCCGCAGGCCACACAGGAACATCTCGACCTCTTCTGTCAATGGCTCTTCTGGGCCTTCCTCGTGGACGACGAGTTCGACGACGGCCCGGCCGGACGCGATCCGCTGATGTGCGAGACGGCGATCACCCGCCTGGTGGACGTCCTCGACGGGGCCGCGCCGAGCGGGCCGATGGAGCGGGCGCTCGCCGGGCTGCGGGACCGCACCTGCCGTGGCCGGTCGCCGCAGTGGAACCGGCAGTTCCGGCGGGATACGGCCGCCTGGCTGTGGACGTACTACGCCGAGGCCGTCGAGCGCGCGGCCGGGCAGGTGCCGAGCCGGGCAGAATTCGCCAAACACCGGCGGGATTCGGTCGCCATGCAGCCCTTTCTCTGCCTGCACGAGATCACCGCCGGAATCGACCTCCCGGATTCCGCCCGGAGTCTGCCCGCGTATATCGCCCTGCGGAACGCGGTCACCGATCATTCCGGTCTCTGCAACGACATCTGTTCCTTCGAGAAGGAAGCCGCTCTCGGGTACGAGCACAACGCCGTACGGCTGATTCAGCGCGACCGGGGCTGCACCCTCCAGGAAGCGGTCGACGAGGCCGGTGTCCAACTGGCCCGGATCGCCGAGCGGGTGCAGCGGGCGGAAAGGGAACTGACCGAGGAAATCGAGGCGGCGGGCATCGGCGGCCCGACCCGGGCGGCTCTGGAGCGCTGTGTCCAGGACTACCGGGGACTCGTGCGGGGCGACTTCGACTACCACGCGCGCGCCGAGCGCTACACCCGCCCGGATCTGGTGGAACGGGACGAACGGGACTCGCTGTCCCAGCACTTCGCCGCCTGAGCGCCCCGGCCCGCGACGACCGCCTCCGCCCCGCCGGACGGCCCGGACGTCTCCCGCCGGACGGGGCCCGGACGTCTCCCGCCGGACGGCGGCGGGGCGGGGCGGGGCGCGGTTCGACCGCATGGAAGACTGAGGCCCGCAAGCATGTCCCGGGTCGCCCCACCGGCCGGGCCGACGGAGACGCCGTGCCCCCGGTCAGCGACTGACCGGCCGGAATGCCCTGCCTTCCAGCCAGCGTCGTCCCCGGGGAATCACACGTGAGAGCACAGCGAAGAATCTGGACCACGGCCGCCGTCACGACGGCGGCCGTGGCGGGCGTCCTGGTCTTCCAGGGCGTGACCGGCAGCTCCGACGCCGACCGCGACGGGCGGGCGGCGGACGCCAAGTCCGCCCCGGTGAAGTCCGATGTGCACAGGACCGCGCTGAAGACCTCGCCCGACGGCGGCTCGGCGTCGCTCGCGCGGCGCGACGCCGAACCGTTCAGTCTGCTCGGCGTCACCTGGACCGATCCCGCCGCCCGGGTGACCGGGACCGTCGAGGCCCGTACCCGCTCCGCCGCCACCGGCGAATGGACCGGCTGGCTGCCCCTGGACACCGAGATCGACGGCCGCACCGAGACCGGCCGGTCCGGCGTCCGCGGCACCACCGAACCCCGCTGGGTCGGCCCCTCCAACGGCGTCGAGGTCCGCGTCCGCGCCGGTGACGGCGCCCGGGCCGGACTGCCCGACGGGCTGCGGCTCGACACGGTCGACCCGGGCGGCGACACCACCTCGCTCGCCGCCGAACCGGCCGCGTTCAGCGTCGAGGAGACCCCCTCCGAGGAGCCCACGCCCGGCGAGGAGCCTCCGGTCACCCCGCCCACGGAGGAGCCGGTCGAGGAGCCCACGGACGCGCCTTCGCCCACCCCGACCACCCAGACGCCGGCGCCGCCGAGCCCCACGCCGAGCCCGAGCACCGAGCCCCCGACGCCGTCCGCTTCGCCGACGCCGCCCCCCGGCTCCCCGTCCCCGACGCTCCCGCCCGTCCCGCCGTCCACCGTTCCCCAGCCGCCGATCGTCTCCCGGGCGGCCTGGAAGGCCGACGAGTCGCTCAGCACCGAGGCGCCCGACTACCTGGACCGGGTCAAGGCCGTCTTCGTCCACCACACGGCGCAGACGAACGCGTACTCCTGCGCCGACTCTGCGGCCATCGTGCGCGGTCTGCACACGTACCACGTGAAGTCGAACGGCTGGAAGGACCTCGGCTACAACTTCATCGTCGACAAGTGCGGCACGGTCTTCGAGGGCCGCAAGGGCGGTGTGGACCGGCCCGTCATGGGAGCCCACACCTACGGGTTCAACCGGGACACCACCGGTATCGCCGTGATCGGCATGTACACCGACACCAAGGCCGCCGCCGCCGCGACCACCTCCGTCGCCCGCGTCGCCGCGTGGAAGCTCGGCCAGTACCAGGGCGACCCGGCCGGTTCCGTCCAGCTCACCGCGGGGGCGAACGGCAAGAACATGGCCCACAAGAACTTCGTCGCCGACCGGCAGTACGCCTTCCCCCGGATCTCCGGGCACCGGGACGGGTTCGCCACCGAGTGCCCCGGACTCTCCCTCTACCAACAGCTCCCGGCCATCCGTTCCCTGGCCGCCGGACCCGTCACCGGTCTCACCATCTCCTCGGTGACCGGGGCGAGCGCCTCCGGCTCCACGTACTACACCCGGTCGAAGATCACCGTCGGCTGGAAGGCGGCCACTCCCTCCTCCTTCGTCAAGGGATACGAGCTGCTCGTCGACGGAAAGCCGGTGGCCTCGGTCAAGGGCAACGTCACCTCTGCGACGGCCACCCTCGCCGCCGGCAAGCACTTCGTGCAGGTCCGGGCCGTCCACCAGTCGGGGAAGACCTCCCTGTCGCCGGTCGCGACCGTGGTCGCCGACATCGCACCGCCGGTCTTCTCCACCAAGCCGGCCCTCACCCTGCGCACCGGCACGGTGAACGCCACCTCGGTCCCGCTCACCCTGAAGTGGAAGGCCACCGACGCCGCCTCCCTCAAGGAGGTCCGGCTGACCGCCCCCGTCGCGAAGACGTACGGCCCGACCACGAGCAGCGCCTCGCACACCGCGAAGCCCGCCAGGGCCACCGCCTGGAAGCTGACGGCATACGACCGGGCGGGCAACACGGCCGCCGCCTCGGTCTCCGGCACCCCGGTGATCCTCAAGGAGTCCGCCGCCAAGAAGGGCGGCAAGTGGACCACGAAGTCCTCCGGCAGCTACCTGGGCGGCAAGTCGTACTCCAGCAGCGCCAAGGGCGCGAGTCTGACCTGGACGTTCACCGGCCGGTCGGCCGCCTGGGTGGTGTCGCGGGCCGCCACTTCGGGGCAGGCATACGTCTACGTCGACGGGAAGAAGGCCGCCACGGTGGACCTGAAGTCCTCGGCCACCAAGTACCGGCAGGCGATCTGGACGAAGTCCTGGTCCTCCAGTGCCAAGCACACGGTCAAGATCGTGGTCGTCGGCACGAAGGGCCGCCCGACGCTGACCACGGACGGGTTGGTCTACCTGAGGTAGCCGCCCGGACCACCGCACCGCGAGAGGGGTGGGCACGCATCATGTCCGACAGCGTGGCGGGGACTCCCCCGCAGGTGAGGACCGTGCACGGCACCGTGCGCGGTGCGGTGGAGCGGGGCGTCGCGGTCTTCCGCGGCATCCCGTACGCGGCTCCGCCGGTGGGCGCGCGCAGGTTCCGCGCGCCCGGTCCCCCCGAACCGTGGACGGGGGTGCGCGAGACCGTGGCGTACGGTCCGACGGCCCCGAAGCGGCCCTACGCCCCGCCGCTGGACCGGCTGCTGCCGGATCCGGCGGTGCCGGGCGACGACTGTCTGAACCTGAACGTGTGGACGCCGTCGCCGGAGCGGGGCACGGCCGGGCTGCCGGTGCTCGTGTGGATCCACGGGGGCTCGCTGCTGCACGGCTCCTCGGCGGTGCCGGTGTACGACGGATCCGCGTTCGCCCGGGACGGGGTGGTCCTCGTCTCGGCCAACTACCGCCTGGGCGTCGAGGGCTTCGGCGTCTTCCCGGACGCGCCCGCCAACCTGGGGCTCCTGGACCAGCTGGCCGCCCTGGAGTGGGTGCGCGACAACATCGCGGCGTTCGGCGGCGACCCGGACCGGGTGACGGTGGCCGGGGAGTCGGCGGGGGCGGTCGGCATCGCCGCCCTGCTGGCCTCGCCCCGGTCCGCGGGGCTGCTGCGGCGGGCGGTGCTCCAGAGCGGGGCGCCCGCCGCGCTGCCGCCCGCCGCAGCGCGCGGGACGACCGAGCGGATCGCGAAGCGGCTCGGGGTCCCCGCGACGGCCGCCGCGCTGGCCGCGGTGGACCCGGAGGCGCTGCTCACCGCGCAGACCGAGGTCACCGGCGGCGGGGACCCGCTGACCGGCCGCGACTCCTTCCAGCTGGTCGTGGACGGCGAACTGCTGCCGCACGACCCCGTGGCGGCACTGCACGCGGGCGCGTCCGCCGGGATCGACCTGCTGCTGGGGACGAACACCGAGGAGTACCGGCTCTGGTTCGTGCCCGGCGGGCTCACCGAGAGGATCAGCGCGCTGCGGCTCCGCCTCGCCCTGCTGAAGTTCAGGGTGCCGGGCGCCACGGCCCGCGTCTACCGCGCCAACCGCCCGGACGCCACCCCCGGTGAGATCCTCGGCGCGCTCGCGACGGACCGGCTGCTGCGGGTCCCGCTCAACCGGCTGGCCGACGCCCGGACGGACGCGCCGGGCGCCACGTACGTGTACGAGTTCGGCTGGCCCACCCCCGTACAGCGCCTCGGCGCCTGTCACGCGCTGGAGCTGGGCTTCGTCTTCGACACGCTCGCCCACCCCGACACGATGGCCCTGACCGGCCCGGACGCCCCGCAGGAGCTGGCGGACGCGATGCACCGGGCCTGGGTGGATTTCGCGACGGACGGGGACCCGGGGTGGCCGTCCTGGGACGCCCGGCGGCCCGTGACCGTCTTCGGCCCGGGCGCACCGGAGCTGGTCCTGGCCCCGCGCGACGACGAGTTGCGCGGCTGGCAGCCGTACGGGCGCTGAGGCCGCACGGAGGTCCCGTACGGATCGGGCGGGGGGTCAGCGCTGCCGCGCCGTGCCCGCGGGCGGTGCGCTCAGGCGCAGGCGGGTGAGGACGGCGGGGCGGGCGAGGCCGGGCATGATCAGGGCCCACATGGCGCTGACCTGCTGGTGCAGGGCGTCGCGCTCGTCGAGGGCGAGAGCCAGGAGCTGCACTCCGCTGTAGCAGCCGACGATGGTCCGGGACGCCTCCTCCGGGGTGACGTGGTCCTGGAGCTCGTCGGCGGCACGGGCGGATTCGAGGACGGCGGCCACGGCCCCGAGCGGGCCCGCGTAGCTCTCGGCGGTCAGGTAGGGGCCCGGTTCGATCGACAGGCGCACGGCGGCCCGCAGGACGGGGTCCTCCAGGATGCCGGCGGTGTAGAGGTGGCTGATGTCGATCAGCGCCTGGAGCCAGACCTTGGGCGCCGGGCCCTCATCCGCCCGCTCGGAAATCTGCCGGAAGAACGCGTGCTGGCGGTCCAGGATCGCGTTGCCGAGCTGTTCCTTGCCCTCGAAATGGTGGGAGAAGGCGCCGCGGGAGACTCCGGCCCGGCGCAGGATCTCCGGGGTCGACGCTCCGGCGTACCCGGCCCGGTCGATCACGACTCCGGCGGCCTCGACGAGCCGCCGGACCACCTGCTCCCCGCGGTCTCCGCTCTCCCCGTGCTCCTGCATCGCCGTGACGCCTCCCTCGGTCGTGTCCGACGCTACCCGGGGGCACAGCGACACGCTCCCGGTACGCGGCCGGATGTCAGGCATCCGTCCTTCTCAGGGCCGCAGGGAGATCCAGTGCGGGTCGGGGACCACGGTGAGGATCGCCGAGACCACCACGACCAGGCCCAGCACGGCCTGTTCCCGGCGGGCCAGCAGGTGGGCGACCGACGGGTCGGTGTCCCGGAGCATCCGCCGCCGGGCCGCCACCGCCAGCACGCTGACCACGGCCATCAGCGCCAGCTTGACCAGCAGGGTGCGCCCGTAGGCGGAGGTGAACACCACGTCCAGCGGCAGCCGGCGCAGGGTCGACGCCGTGCCGGTGGCGGCGAGGGCGACGTACAGCCAGATCGCCAGGCGCGCGTACCGGCCGAGCAGGGCACGGGCCGCGACGGGTGAGCCGCGCCAGAGCCACATGGTGCGCAGAACGTACAGCAGGCCGCCGGTCCACAGCGACGCGGCGGTCAGGTGGACGACGGTGAGGGCGGCGCCGAACTCGGGGCTGTACGCCTCCGGGTGGGCGCGCAGGGCCTCCGCGCCGATGACGAGGGCGAGCGGGGCGAGGGCGAGGGCCGGGCGCCGGCTCGCGGCGCAGAAGGCGGCGAGGAGCAGGCCGTTGGCGATGAGGAGGAGCAGTCCGCCCTCGCGGGTGCCGTAGGTCTCGGTGATCCCGAGATCGCTGACGGCGGCGAGGCGGACGATCTGCCCGGCCGCGGCGGCCGCCCCGGCGAGCGAGGCGTACACCGCCCAGCTCCGTACGGCGGTACGGGGGCGGCCCCGCACGGGCCGGATGAGCTGCGGGGCGATGAGCTCGCCGAGGTGGAGGGCGAGCGCGGCGAACAGGACGGTGCGGAGCACGGTGGTGAGCCCCGCGCCGGGTATCCGGAGCTCCCCGGTGCCGCGGGCCACGAGGCCGGGGCCGAGCAGGGCCACCAGGAGCGCGAGGGTGCCGGCGGCGCACAGCAGGAGAGGGGTGGTCCAGGAGCGTCCGGCCGGCCGGGCCGGCGGCCCCCCGGGTATCCCGTCGGCGAAGGGCGCGTCGTCCGTCCGCGCCGGTACGGCCGCCGCCGCGGGCGGGAGGCCGGGCCCGGTCGGCGCGGCCGGGTCGGCGGGGGGTCCGGAGAACATCACGGCCCGATCCTCGCCCGTGGACAAAGACACAGCAAGCCGCGCACGGTGGGTTGGACCGCCGGAAGGCGCCCGGAAAGGGCCGGAAGGGGGCTCTTCGGACGTGTCCGGCGGCGGCCGGGCCCCGGTGGACGCGGGACCGGCCGCCGCGGCGGATCAGGCCTTGTTCTGCGAGGCCCAGAACTCGTCGAAGGTGAGCAGGCCGTCGCCGTTGGCGTCGTGGGCGTTGATGATCGCCTGCGCCACCGTCTCGGTGACGAAGGGGTCGCCCAGCTGGGCCATCGCGCTCTTGTACTCGTTGGCCGTGATGAGCCCGTCGCCGTTTTTGTCGAACCGCTCGAATGCCGTCCGCGCCGACTCGATGTCCGCCACAGTTCCGCCCCTTCGTGATGCCGAATGTCAGGGGTCAGATTATCGGGCCGTCCGGGTGACCTCGGCGGCCGGTCGGCCCAGCAGCTCCGTGGCCGTCACCGCGCGCAGCCCGCGGCGGCCGATCTCGGCGAGAAGCAGCGGCAACGCGTCGACGGTGACCGGCCGGCCGAGGCTCAGCTCCACCACCGATCCGTTGCGCAGCTCCCCCGCGACCTTCCGGGTGACGGCGGCGACGCGGGTGGCCGCGTGGTCGAGCGACTCCACGTCGCAGCCGAGGACATGGGGGTAGCCGGCCCGCTGCGCGAGGCGCTGGAGGAGCGGGGAGGCGTACGCGGTGGGCGAGGGGCGGAACCAGGTGCCGATGGACCCGGTGAGCCGGCGCAGCCGCCGGGCGCAGGCGGTGATCTCCTCGTACGCGGCGCGCTCGTCCAGGGACGCGAGGTCGAGGTGGTGCTCGGTGTGGTTGCCGATCTCGTGGCCCCCGTCGAGGATCCGGCGGGCCAGGCCGGGGTGTTCGGCGAGCCAGGCGCCGACCGCGAGCACCGTGACGTGTGCGCCGGCCTGTTCGCACCGGGCGAGTGCGGCGTGGGCGAGGTCCGGGTCGCCGCGCCCGTCGAAGGTGAGGGCGACGCGGGGCCGGTCGCGGGGACCGTGCGCGATCCGGAAGGGCATGCCGGGGAAACGGTGCGGGGCGGGGGCGGCGGCCCGGGAGGCGGCGGGGCGCGGAGTCACGGTGGCGTCGGGGGCCGGGGTGCCGGAGGCGGCGGGGGCCGTGCCGGGAGGGCGCGTGATGGCGGCGGGCCCGGCGGCTCCGCCCGCCCCGTCGCTCCGGGCGCAGCCCGCGGTGAGGACGGCGGCCAGCGCCCCGGCCCCCGCTCCCAGGGCGTTCCGGCGGCCCATGGGGGCCCTGTGTCCATCCATGCCCGACCACCTCGCGTTCCACGGGTTCCCTCGGTTACCGGGACACAGTAGAGGCGCGATGGGCGAAATGAGCTGATTGAGCAATTCATCAGATGATCAATGAATCATTCAGGCCTCGCCATAAAGATGCATGGAATGCCAGGCGAGTGATCGAGCACACCTGCGATTCAACCGATGAATGCCCGTTTGTTCCATAAATATCTCGACAAGTCGCTTTGGCGCCGAGGTCGCCCGTCTGCCATAGTCGGAGCCACGACCCCCATCGACCCGGGCCCAGGTCGTCATGAGCGGCCGTGGACACACCCCCCATGCCACGGCCCCCGCCAGAAGCCCCCGCAGCGCCGCACCACGGCCGACCGGGGGCTTCTGCGTATCCGGAGCGACAGAGGTCCGCGCGGTCAGCGGTCGGAGATGCGCATCTCGAACCAGGTGGTCTTGCCGCGCGGCAGCAGATCCACACCCCAGCGGTCGGAGAGCTTGTCGACGAGGAAGAGCCCGCGGCCGCTGATGTCCGTCTCGCGCACCGGCATCAGACACGGCAGCCCGCGCGAGGGGTCGCGCACCTCGATGCGGATCCAGCCCCGGCGGCGGACCATCCGTAACCCGAAGACCCGGGCCCCGGTGTGGCGTACCGCGTTCCCCACGAGCTCGGAGACGAGGAGCACCGCGTACTCGGCGGTCTGGGGCGAGAGGCCCCACTGGCGGAGCACGACGCAGGAAGTGATGCGCCGGGCCGTCGCCGCCGACTCCGGGCGGGACGGCAGCCGAACCTCCCCCTCGGTCGGATTTCCGAACAACTCCAGCGCCTTGAACGCCTGTTCGTCATCCATGGTCGACGTCCAGCGTGCCGCGGTCGCGCTGCTGCGCGGTCGCGGCTGATCCACACCCTCCAGGCCCGCCATGCCCACCATCATGGCCGCACGCATCGCCCTCCGGGGCCGTTCCGGGGGAATCCGCACCCCGGAACAGCCCATGACACAGAAGGCACTTGGCATATGCCTCTGGCAGAACGATTCCCCGCACAGCCCCGCTGAGCTGCGACGACGCCCAGCCCGACGAGGAATGCCCGACCGAGGGCGACTCCGGGCCTTAAGGTTGCCTTAAGGCCCGGATAATCCGCTCTGACGGATGAACTCCCCGCGCGGGACCGCCCGACCCGACTACCGGGCCACCCGTTCTGACTACCGGTCAGCCGAACGTGGCCTTCCCCGGACCTTCCTCGACGAAGCTGCGCATGCCCCGCTCGCGGTCCTCGGTGGCGAACAGACCGGAGAACCAGTTCCGCTCGATCGTGAGCCCGGTGTCGATGTCCGTCTCCAGCCCGGCGTCGATCGACTCCTTGGCCGCGCGCAGCGCCAGCGCGGGCCCCTTGGCCAGCTTGGCGGCCCAGGCGTGCGCCTGCTCGTGGACCTCGGCGGCCGGGACCACCCGGTCGACCAGACCCAGCGTCAGGGCCTCCTCGGCCTTGACCATACGGCCGGTGAAGATGAGGTCCTTGGCCCGGGAGGGGCCGATCAGCCGGGCGAGGCGCTGGGTGCCGCCCGCACCCGGGATCAGGCCGAGGAGGATCTCCGGCTGGCCGAGCCTGGCGTTGTCCGCGGCGATCCGGAAGTCGGCGCAGAGCGCCAGTTCGCAGCCGCCGCCGAGCGCGTAGCCGGTGACGGCGGCGACGACCGGCTTGGGGATGCGGGCGACGGCGGTGAAGGCGTCCTGGAGGTCCTTGGACCTCAGGACCATCGCCGTGTGGTCCATCGCCTGCATCTCCTTGATGTCCGCGCCCGCCGCGAACACCTTCTCGCCGCCGTAGAGGATCACCGACCGCACGTCCTCGCGCCGGGTCGCCTCCTCGGCCAGCTCCCGCAGCCGGTCCTGGATCGCCACGTCCAGGGCGTTCATGGGCGGCCGGTCCAGGAGGATCGTGCCGACTCCGTCGCGTACTTCGAGGGTCACAGTCATGGAGGCAGGTTAGACCCCCCGGAAATTGGGGGGTGGGAGAAGGAGCGGGGCTGGGTGCGTGCAGCTGCAAGGCGGAGGATTGAGGCAGATGGGGTCTCCCCTGGTCGAGCGGAGCCGAGAGCTTGGGGAAGGAGCCATGGTGATTGACGACAACGCGGCAGATGCGCGTGCCCAGCCCCGCGACGCCGCCCCCCAATTTCCGGGGGGTCTCAACCACTGCTAACGCCGGCGGGCCCGGTGCCGTTGGTCACAGCACCAGGCCCGCTGGGTCGATCGGGGAACGGAAGGAGAAGTGCTACTTCTTCCACGCCTCCCAGTCCATGTTCCAGCCGTTGAGGCCGTTGTCGGGCTGGATGGTCTTGTCGTGGGAGTTCTTCACGATGACCACGTCGCCGATCAGCGACTTGTCGTAGAACCAGGCCGCGGGCGTCTGGTTGTCGTAGCCGCCCCGCACATCCCGGAGACCGACGCAGCCGTGGCTGGTGTTGCTGTTGCCGAAGATGGAGGACGCGCCCCAGTAGTTGCCGTGCAGGAAGGTGCCCGACGTGGACAGCCGCATGGCGTGCGGCACGTCCTTGATGTCGTACTCGCCGCCGAAGCCGACGGTGTCGCCGTTCATCCGGGTCACCTTGAGCTTCTCGCTGATGACCATCTGCCCGTTGTACGTGGTCGTCGCCGGGGCGCCCGCGGAGATCGGGATGTCCTTGATCTGCTTGCCGTCGCGGACCACCTTCATCCGCTTCGCGGTCGCGTCGACGGTGGAGACCTGGCTGCGGCCGATGGTGAACGACACCTTCTTGGCCTGCTTGCCGTAGACGCCCGGGCGGCCCTCGACACCGTCGAGGTTGAGGTCGACGGTCACCTTGGTGCCCGCCGCCCAGTACTTCTCCGGGCGGAAGTCGAGACGGTCGTTGCCGAACCAGTGGCCCTCGATCTCGACGGCCGGCTCGGCCGTCACCTTGATCGCCCGCTCCACCGCGTCGGGGTCGGTGATGCCCCGGGTGAAGTTGATGGAGACCGGCATGCCGACCCCGACGGTCGAGCCGTCCTCCGGCGTGTAGTGGCCGATGAAGGTGTTCGCCGGGACGAGCGTGGTGAAGGTGGTGTCCTTCGCCGACTCACGTCCCTCCGCGTCCTTCGCCACCGCGTGCACCGCGTACTTCGTGGCGGCGGCGAGGTGCCGTTCGGGCGTCCAGCTCGCGCCGTCGGCCGCGATCTCGCCCTCGATCTCGTTGCCCTTGGGGTCGGAGACCTTCACCGTGGCCAGCTTGCCCCGCGTGGCGCCGATCTTCAGCGCGCCGCTGGTCGCCACGGACTCCGCGCCGTCCTCGGGCGCGATGGTCACCACCGCCTGCGAGGCGGTCGTGTCCTCCTTCTTCGCGCTGCCCGCCGGCCCCTTCTTGTCCCCCGCGCCGGTGTCACCGCCGCCGCACGCCGTCACCAGCAACAGCAGCGCTCCCAGAACCAGGGCCAGAAGCCCCGGTCCGCCGCGCCGCTTCCCGCTCGCCCCGGCCGATGCCCCCGATATCGGCTGCCCGTTCACTGTGGTCGTCTCCCCTCGCAGGGCCCGGCTCCCGCCATGGCCCGCACCCCCGCGCGCCGAACATGCGCGCCGCCGCAAGATAATCACATCGCGAGCGGGGTGAACTCCCTCCGGAATGTCACCGTTCCGTACCAGTGGTCCGGGGAGTCGTGCAGGTGGCGCGGGGTGCCGCGGCGGAGCGGCGGGGTGCGGGCAACCGTGACGGGGGCCGGGGTCTCAGCACCGGGCAGAGTGCGACGGGGCCCGGGGGCTCAGCGCAGGGCCGAGCCGGCCTTCCACTTCTTCCAGCCGAGGTTCCAGCCGCTGAGCCCGTTGTCCGGGGCGACCTTCTTGTCCTTCGAGTTGACCACCTCGACCACGTCGCCGATCAGGGTCCGGTCGAAGAACCAGCCGCCGGGCGTGGCGCCGCTGCCGCCCTTGGCGTCACGCAGCCCGACGCAGCCGTGGCTGACGTTCTCCGCACCGAAGACGGAGTCGTCGGCCCAGTAGTTGCCGTGGAGGAAGGTGCCGGACTCGGTGAGCCGGATCGCGTGCGGCACGTCCTTGATGTCGTACTCGCCCCTGCCCTTCTTGTCCGTGAAGCCGACCGTGGCCCCGTTCATCCGGGTCACCTCGTGCATCTCGGTGACGACCATCTTCCCGTTGTACGTGGTCGTCTTCGGGGCCCCCGCGGTGATCGGGATCGTGTCCACGAGCTCTCCGTCCCGGCGCACCTCCATGGTCTTCTCCTCCGCGTCGACCCGGGAGACCTGGGAGCGGCCGACCGTGAAGACGACGGTCTTGTCCTGGCTGCCGTAGACCCCCGGGGCGCCCTCGACGTCGCGCAGCCCGATGTCGACGGTGACTTCAGTGCCGGGCTTCCAGTACGCCTTGGGGCGGAAGTCGAGCCGGTCCTTGCCGAACCAGTGGCCGGCGACCTCCACCACCGGATCGGACGTCACCCGGATGGCCTTCTCCACCGCGGCCCGGTCGGCGATCGGGCGGTTGAAGGAGAAGGAGACGATCATGCCGGTGCCGACGGTGGAACGGTTCTCCGGTTTGAAGTACCCGATGAAGCGGTGGTCGGGGACGAGCGTGGTGAACGTGGAGTGCCGGGCGGAGCGGCGGCCCGCCCCGTCCACGGCCACCGCGTCGATGCTGTACTTCGCGGCGAGGGCGAGCCGCCCCGCGGCGGGCTCCGGCTTCCAGGACCTCCCGTCGTCGGTGATGCGCCCGGCCACCGTCTGCTGCTGCGCGTCCTCGATCCGTCTGACCTGCACGCTCTCCAGCCGCCCGTCGGGGACCTTCACCTCGATGCGGGTCTTCTCGTCGACGTCCTCGGCGCCGTCCTCGGGGAAGACGCTGATCGCGTCGCCGGAGGATCGCCCCTTGCCGTTGAACACGGCCTCCCGGGCCTCGGTGCAGCCGGCCAGAAGGGCCAGCACGGTCAGCAGTCCTGCCCATGTCAGCACGGCGGCCGAGCCGGCCCGTGCGCTCTTCGCTGTCTGGTTCACGCTCCCCCCAACGACAAGGGCCGGTCGGGGGAAACGTGAGTGCGGGCCGTCCGGTGGGCAGAACAGAGGGGAGGACTACCCGAAGAGGCCGTGGCCGGGACGCCGCGCGCCACTCGTAGGTGCCCGTCCCACGAGCCGCGGGAGGCGACACGGTGTCCAGCGCAGCAGAGCAGGAGGCAGTACAGGACCCGGCAGCGGTGGCCGGCGCCGGTACGGGGATCGCGGAGGCCCACCGCGCCGACGCCGCCCGGGACGGCGCACCGTCCCCCGCCGTCTGGCCCGGGGCCCCGATGCCGCTGGGGGCCCGCTTCCGGGTCGGCCCGGACGGGGTGGCGGGGACCAACTTCGCGCTGTGGGCGGGCGGGGCGGAGGCGGTCGAGCTGTGCCTGTTCGACGAGCGGGGCGCGGAGACCCGCTGTCCGCTGACCGAGCTGACCCATGAGATCTGGCACGGCTTCGTCCCCGGGGTGCGGCCGGGTCAGCGTTACGGCTACCGGGTGCACGGCCGCTGGGACCCGTGGACGGGCGCCCGCTGGAACGCGGCGAAGCTGCTCCTGGACCCGTACGCCCGTGCGGTCGACGGGACCTTCGCCCTGCCGCCCGAGGTCTACGGGCACGTACGGGACTGGCCGGACCAGCACGTGGCCGACACCGTGCGGGACGACCGGGACTCGGCGCCCTTCGTGCCCAAGGGCGTGGTCGTCCGCGACGACGACGACTGGGTGGAGGACCGCCGCCCCAAGACCCCGTGGGCGGACTCCGTCATCTACGAGCTGCACGTGCGCGGCTTCACCAAACTGCACCCGGACATCCCGCCCGAGCTGCGCGGCACGTACGCGGGGCTCGCGCACCCGGCCGCGATCGAGCACCTGACGCGGCTCGGGGTGAGCGCCGTCGAGCTGCTGCCGGTCCACCAGTTCGCCCACGAGGACCATCTGCTGCGGCGCGGGCTGCGCAACCACTGGGGCTACAACTCCATCGGCTACTTCGCCCCGCACGCCGGCTACTCCGCCTCCGGGACGGCGGGCCAGCAGGTCGGCGAGTTCAAGCGGATGGTGCACGCGCTGCACGAGGCCGGGATCGAGGTGATCCTCGACGTCGTCTACAACCACACGGCGGAGGCGGGCGAGCTGGGCCCGATGCTGTCGCTGCGCGGCATCGACAACCGGGGCTACTACCGGCTGAGGGACGACCCGCGCCGCTACGCCGACTACACGGGCTGCGGCAACACCCTGCACGTGGTGCAGCCGCAGGTGCTGCGGCTCATCACCGACTCGCTGCGCTACTGGGTCACCGAGATGGGCGTCGACGGCTTCCGCTTCGATCTGGCGGCGGCGCTGGCCCGCTCGATGCACGACGTCGACATGCTCTCGCCGTTCCTCGCGGTGATCGCCCAGGACCCGGTGCTGCGCCGGGTCAAGCTCATCGCCGAACCGTGGGACGTCGGCAACGGCGGCTATCAGGTGGGGGCCTTCCCCCCTCTGTGGACCGAGTGGAACGACCGCTACCGCGACGCGGTGCGCGACTTCTGGCGCGGCGCGCTCCCCGACGTACGGGATCTCGGCTACCGGCTGACCGGCTCCAGCGATCTGTACGCCTGGGGCGGCCGCCGCCCGTACGCCTCGGTCAACTTCGTCACCGCGCACGACGGCTTCACCCTCCGCGACCTGGTCAGTTACGAGCAGAAGCACAACGAGGCCAACGGGGAGGGCAACCGGGACGGGACGAACGACAACCGGGCGTGGAACTGCGGGGCGGAGGGGGAGAGTGACGATCCGGGGATCAACGCGCTGCGCCGCCGTCAGCTCCGTAACCTGCTGACCACCCTGCTGCTCTCCACCGGGGTGCCGATGCTGGTGGCGGGCGACGAGATGGGCCGGACGCAGGGCGGCAACAACAACGCCTACTGCCAGGACAACGAGACCGGCTGGCTGGACTGGTCGCTCCTGGAGGACCCCGCGTGGCGGGAGCTGACCGAGCTGACGGCCCGGGTGCTGACGCTGCGCCGGACCCATCCGGTGCTGCGGCGCCGCGCGTTCTTCTCCGGCCGGGCGCAGGCCCCGGACGGGCTGCGGGACCTGGCGTGGTTCGCCCGGGACGGCCGGGAGATGACGGAGGGCGACTGGTACGCGCCAGCGGCCACGCTCGGGCTGTACCTCTCGGGCCGGGACATCCCGGGGCGGGACGCGCGGGGCGAACCGGTCACCGACGACAGTTTCCTGGCGGTCCTGCACGCGGGCGCGGAGCCGACGGTCTTCGCGCTGCCGGGAGCACCGTGGGCGGCCCGCTACGAACTGGTCCTGGACACCTCGCGGGAGGAACAGGCCGAGGCTCCCGGCACGGTCCTGGACGGCGGTGCGGAGATGGCGGTGCCGGCCCGTTCGGTACTGCTGCTGCGGGTGACGGCGTAGGAGGGAAGGGGCCGGGTCAGCCGAGGATGCCCCGGTCGTAGCCGACGGCGACGGCCGCGGCCCGGTCCTTGGCGCCCAGCTTGGCGAAGACATGGGTGAGGTGGGTCTTCACGGTCGCCTCGCTGATGAACAGTTCGGTGGCGATCTCCCGGTTGGTGGTGCCCCGCGCCACCAGGACCAGCACCTCGCGCTCGCGGGCCGACAGGGCGGCCCCGGCGGGATCGGCGGCGGGGGTGCGGACCCGGGTCATCAGCCGGGAGGCGACCGCGGGCGACAGGACGCTGCGCCCGTCGGCGGCGGCCCGGACGGCCGCGAACAGCTCCTCGCGCGGGGCGTCCTTGAGGAGGTAGCCCGTCGCGCCCGCCTCGATCGCGGGCAGGGTGTCGGAGTCGGTGTCGTACGTGGTCAGCACCAGGACCTTCGAGCGGGCGCCGCGCCGGGTCAGCTCCGCGATGGCCGCCACTCCCCCGCCGCCCGGCATCCGCAGGTCCATCAGGACGACGTCGGGGTCGAGGGCCTCGACGACCGCGAGGGCGTCCACGCCGTTCGCCGCCTCGCCGAGGACCTCGAATCCGGGAGCGGCGGCGAACATGCCCCGCAGCCCGTCCCGGACGACCGGGTGGTCGTCGACGACGACGAAACTGATGGTGCGGGCGGCGGTCTCGGTCATGACCGCACCGTACGGCGAGCCGGAGGTGTCTGGCCAGGGGCCGCCGCGGTGCTGTTCACGGGGTGCCTGACCAGGGGGACCCTGGCCGACACCGCCGTGCCGCCGCCCGGTTCCGACTCCACCTCGACCGCGCCCGCGATGCGCTCGGCGCGGGCCCGCATCCCGCCGAGGCCGAAGCCGCCGGCGCTGTCGGCCGGGGTGGCGGCGGCGGGGTCAAAGCCGCGCCCGTCGTCCCGTACGTCCAGGGTCAGTTCGTCGTCCATGAAGGACAGCGTCACCCCGACCCGGGAGGCCCCGGAGTGCCGCCCGGCGTTGGCGAGGGCCTCGCCCGCGATGCGCAGCAGGGTGGCGGCGATCTCGTCGTGGACCGGCTCCACGGTGCCGGTGACGGTGAAGTCAACCCGGACGCGGTGCTGTTCGGCCCAGTCGGCGACGGTCTTCTGCAGCGCTCCGGCCAGCTCGTCGTGCTCCAGGGCGACGGGGGCGAGGTTGTGCACGGAGCGGCGGGCCTCGCCGAGGCTGTGGCGGGCGAGCGCGGCGGCCCGCTCCAGGTGGACGCGGGCGGTCTCCGGATCGCGGTCCGTCAGGGAGGTGACGACCTGGAGCTGGGCGATGATCCCGGTGAGTCCCTGGGCGAGGGTGTCGTGGATCTCGGCGGCGAGCCGGCGCCGCTCGTCGTCGACCCCTGCCTCGCGGGCCTGGACGAGGAGTTGGGCGTGCAGGGCCGCGTTCTCCGACATGGCCTCCTCCAGCCGGAGGTTGGTGCGCTCCAGCTCGGCGATGGTCGCGGCCTGGACGCGGGCCTTCTCCTCCTCCCGCATCCCGACGTGCCAGAAGAAGAGGGCGAGGGTGGCGTTGACGATGTAGAGCACGCAGAAGGCGACCCAGTTCATCAACGAGGCGGGCGGCAGGCCTCCGCTCTGCGATCCGGCCAGGGTCACGGCGGTGGTGAGCAGCCCGACGCGGACGAAGCGCTTGGGCAGCAGGGGCTCGACGTCGAAGTAGCTGAGCGCCGCGTAGATCGCGAAGAACGGGTTGAGCCACGACAGGGCGAAGGCGAGGACGGTCCTCACGGCGTAGTAGGCCACCCCGGCCGGGGCGCCCGGAGCGGTACGCGGACGGGCCCGGCCCCACCAGCCCTGGAGCCCGTACGCCGCCACGACGAGGGCCCCGGCGACGTACATCTCGGTACGGGTCATGATCAGGTCGGCGGCGACGCCCCCGACGAGGGCGGACAGGGTGAGGACGGAGTAGGGACCGTACCGGTAGAACTGCTCCCAGCGGTCCTCGATGGTGCGGGGCCCGGTCGCCCCCGACGGGTACGAGGAGTGGGGCGGCATCGTCATTCCGGCAGTCTCCGTCACTGCCACCGGAAGAGTCGAGCGGCCGCGAGGCCCAGTGCCGCAGTCCACAGGGCGAGGACCAGGAGGTGGATCCAGCCCGGCCAGCTCCCGGACGCGGCCTGCTCCAGCGCCTGGGAGGCGGCCCCCAACGGGGTGATCTCCACGATGCGGCGCAGGGTGTCGGGCATCGTCTGGACGGGCAGCCACACCCCGGCGCTGAACATCATCACGAGGTAGGCGCCCGTGCCGAACGCGGTGGCCGCCTTCGTCGTCCGGGACAGGGCGCAGATCATGGAGCCCAGGGACAGTACGGCGGCGACGGCGAGCAGCAGCGCCAGCAGGTAGCCGGGGAGCTGTTCGGGCAGCGCGACCCCGTAGGCGATCCGGCCGACGACGGTGACGAGGAGCGCGGAGGCGAGGCAGGCCGCGCCGTGCAGCATGATCTGGGCACCGAGCAGGGCGGCGGGCCGCACCGGGGTGGCGGACATCCGGCGCAGGATTCCGCGCTCGCGGTAGGCGGTGAGGACCGGCGGCATCGCCTGGACCGCCGCCGTGATCATGGCGAGCAGGATCGCGATGGGGACGTACAGGTCGATGACGCGCCGTCCGCCGAGGTCGTCCTGCGTCTCCTTGAAGGCGGGGATGAAGCCGAGGATCACCAGAAGAACGGAGGGGAAGGCGAAGATCCAGAACAGATTGCCCGGTTCGCGGAGGAAGAGTCGGGTCTCGGCGATCAGGACGGCGGCCGCGGGACCGCGTCGCCGGGTGCCGCGGGGCCCGGGGGCGGTGGCCGGTGCGGTGGTGGTCTCGGTCGGCATGTCAGATGTCCTGTCCGGTGAGGTCGAGGAAGGCTTCGTCGAGGCTGGTCTCGGTGATCCGCAGCCGCTGGGCGGTGACGCCGAGTTCGGCGAGCAGGGCGACGAACGGGGTGACCGTCTCGTCGGTGCCGTGCAGCGTGAGCGCCCCCTCGCGGTCGGGCGGGGTCACGGTCTCGACGCCGGGGAGCGCGGTGAGCCGGGTGAGGTCGGGGCCGGTGAGCGCCCGGGAGGGCACGAAGGAGACGACGGTGGAGCCCGTGGCCCGCCGGATCAGCCCAGTCGGGGTGTCCAGGGCGACGACCTTGCCCCGGTCGATGACGGCGATCCGGTCGCAGAGGCGCTGGGCCTCCTCCATGAAGTGGGTGACGAGCAGGACGGTCACCCCGCCGTCGCGGATCTCCTCGATGAGCTTCCAGGTGTCGCGGCGGGCTCGTGGGTCGAGGCCGGTGGTCAGCTCGTCGAGCACGACGACCTTCGGGTTGCCGATCAGGGCGAGGGCGATGAACAGGCGCTGCTTCTGGCCGCCGGAGAGCTTGGCGAAGCGGGTGGTGAGCCGGTCCGCCAGGCCGAGCCGGTCCGCGAGCGGACGCCAGTCGGCCGGGGTCGGGTAGAACGCGCTGTACAGCTCCAGGGCCTCCCGTACGGTCAGTTTGGCCTGGAGCTCGCTCTCCTGGAGCTGGGCGCCGAGCAGCCGCGTGACCCGGTCGTGGTCGGCGACGGGGTCGAGCCCGGCGACCTTGATGGTGCCCGCGTCGGGGATGCGCAGGCCCTCCACACATTCGACGGTGGTGGTCTTGCCCGCCCCGTTGGGGCCGAGGATGCCGAAGATCTCCCCCTCCTCGACGGAGAAGGAGACGCCGTCGACCACGGCACGGCCCGCATAGGTCTTGCGTACCCCGTTGACTTCGATGATTGCCATGTCCACCAGGGTTCCGGCGGAGGGGCGCGGGCGGTATCCGCCGTCACGCTCGACGGCGCATCAGCCGATCGGTTGACCCGGCGTACGACCGGTTGACCCGGGGTACGACCGCCGCCGTCGGCAGAGGGTCCGGCCCGGCGGAAATTGGCAGGACCGATGATGCTCCTATTGGCTGTCAAGCGCCGGTGAGCCAGTCGCGGTAGGTGTTGGCGAGGTGGTCGTCACGGCGGATTCCTCGTTCGAGGGTGGAGATCGTGGCGGGCCAGACGCCGAAGTGGCGGGCCGCTGTGGTGAGGGTGATGTTCTTCGACTGTCGCAGGGGGCGCAGGTCGGCGATGTCTGGGATGGTGACCGTGGTGGTCAGGCAGCGGAACATCTCCCGGGCGATGGCCCGTTTCAGCAGCCGGATGGTCTCCTTCTTGGTGCGGCCGGCGGCAGTCTGCCGTGCCACGTA
>NZ_KB899003.1:0-277521 GCF_000377965.1 Streptomyces sp. CNB091 | reverse complement strand
GCCAGATGTGGAAGCCCGGCAACGGGTGGAGCTGACTGGTACTAATAGGCCGAGGGCTTGTCCTCAGTTGCTCGCGTCCACTGTGTTAGTTCTGAAATAACGAACGGCCGTGTTTTCATCCGGTGTTGGTTAATTTCATAGTGTTTCGGTGGTCATTGCGTTAGGGAAACGCCCGGTTACATTCCGAACCCGGAAGCTAAGCCTTTCAGCGCCGATGGTACTGCAGGGGGGACCCTGTGGGAGAGTAGGACGCCGCCGAACAATTTTTCCGGGAAAGCCCCGTGCCTTGTGGCACGGGGCTTTTCTGCGTTCCAGGGTCTTTGAGGAGACGTTTCCGTACCCCTCCCCACGCATCCCCTACATCGGGGTGACGAGGCGGGTGTCGTAGGCCAGGATGACCGCCTGGACGCGGTCCCTCGCGCCGGTTTTGGCGAGGATGCGGGTCACGTGCGTCTTCACCGTGGACTCGGCGAGGTGGAGGCGGGCGGCGATCTCCGTGTTGGACCAGCCCTGGCCGATCACGGTGAGGATCTCCCGTTCCCGTTCCGTCAGCGCGGTGATGCGCGGGTCCGCCGCACCCGGTGCACCGGGTGTTACCGGGAGGTGGTGGACGTAGGCGTCGAGGAGGCGGCGGGTCAGGGTCGGGGCGACCACCGCGTCGCCCGCGGCCACCGCGCGGACGCCGGCGAGGAGTTCCTCGGGCAGGGCGTCCTTGACCAGGAAGCCACTGGCTCCGGCGCGCAGCCCGTCGTAGGCGTACTCGTCGAGGTCGAACGTCGTGACGATGAGGATGCGGGTCCTGGCGCCCGAAGCGATGATGCGCCGGGTCGCCTCGATGCCGTCCAGGCCCGGCATACGGATGTCCATCAGCACGACGTCCGGGTGGTGGCGGGTGACCAGGCCGACGGCCTCGGCGCCGTTGCCCGCCTCGCCGACGACCGTCATGTCGTCCTGGCTCTCCAACAGCATGCGGAACCCGAAGCGCTGCATCGGCTGGTCGTCCGCGATGAGTACGGTCGTCACGGGTGCGTGTCCTCCAGGGGAAGGCGGAGCGTTATCTGCCATCCGCCGTGGTTCGGCAGCGGGCCGGCCTCGACGGTGCCGTCGTAGAGCGCGGCGCGTTCCCGCATGCCCATGATGCCCTGGGCCGGCAGTGCGGCTTCCTCCGCGTCCGCGGTCGTGCCGGTTCCGGTGCCCGTATCGGTGATGCGGGCGTCGAGGTGGGTGCGTGAGTAGGTGAGCGTGACCGTCGCGGACGTGGGCCGGGTGGCGTGCTTGAGGGTGTTGGTCAGTGCCTCTTGGACCACTCGGTACACGGTGAGTTGGCGGCCCGGGGTGAGCGACCGGGCGGGGGGTTCGCCGTGGAGTGCCAGGTGGACGGGGAGCCCCGCCCGGCGTACGCGTTCGATGAGGGGGGCCAGTTCGTCGAGCGTCGGCTGCGGGGCGCGTACGGCCTCGGGGTGGTCGTCGCGCAGGATGCCCAGGAGACGGCGCAACTCGGACAGGGCCTGCCTGCTGGTGGCACCGATGGCTTCCAGCGCCTGGCCCGCCCGTTCCGGGCTCTTCCGGGCCGCGTACGCGCCGCCGTCCGCCAGGCCCGTGATGACGGACAGGTTGTGGCCGATGATGTCGTGCATCTCCCGTGCGATGCGGGTGCGTTCGGCGGCGGCGGCGAGCCGGGCCTGCTGGTCGCGTTCGTGCTCCAGCCGGTGGGCCCGCTCGACCAGGGCCTCCGTGTACTCGCGGCGCGTGCGTACCGCGATCCCCAGCAGGACGACGAAGGCCAGGCCCCAGACGTACGAGACCACTTGCTGGCCCCAGGTGGAGGCGATGCGGACGCCGATGGCCAGGACCGGGGTGACGAACAGGGCAGCCGCGGCCCCGACCGTACGGAAAGAGGAGCGCAGGACGATCTGGAACACTGGGATCAGCTGGAGGAGTGCGGCCTGGACCACGGCGCCCGTCCAGACGTTCAGCAGGGACGCCGGTGCCATCAGCAGCAGTACGGCCATGGGGTGCGTCCGGCGCCACAGCAGCGGCAGCGAGAAGCAGAGGCTCATCAGGAGCACCAGCGGTTCGGCTGCCGTCGCGTCGTCGTCTGCGACGGTCCGCCAGCCGCCGGAGGTGTAGTCGAGCACCGCCGCCACGACCCAGAATCCGGTCACCGCGGCGTCCCACACCCGTGGCCGGCGTCGGTCGAAGGCGCGGAGGCGGTCCAGGGCGTTGCGGATGATGCGGGTGAGGGGGGCCGTGCCGCCGGTGCCGGTGCCGGTGCCGGTGGTGGTGGATCCGGTGAGCGGGGGTGGTGCTGGGGCCACGTCGGGGGCCGGAGGTGTGCCGGTGGTCGGGGGGTGGTCCGTCACCTGGTCGCTCCTCGTGGGGTCAGACGTCGCGGCGGTCGAGCGCCAGCGCTGCCGCGGCCAGTGTCGTGCCCGCCCACAGGGACAGGGCGAGCAGGGCGGGGCCGGGGGAGATGGTGCCCGGGATGGGAGTGGCGGAGCCCAGGGCGCCGGCGGCCTGGGTGGGAAAGTACATGATGGCGCGCTCCACGGCGTCGTACGGGAGCATCCCGAGGATCTCCGGCAGGATCATGACACCGCCGATGAACGCGCCGATCGCGCCCGGTACCGAGCGCAGCAGCGCGCCGAGGCCCAGGGCGAGCAGGCCCAGCAGGGTGAGCGCCGCCGCGTTCCCCGCCAGGGCGCGCACGATGCCCGGGTCGGTGAGCGAGGCGGCCTGGTCAGTGTCGTGGAGGAAGGCCTGGACCGCCGCGAACGTGACCAGGGCCGTCGCGAACATGACCGTGAAGACGGTGGCGGCGAACACCGCGGCCTTGGCCCACAGGACGGGGAGCCGGGCGGGTACGGCGGTGAGCGAGGAGCGGATCATCCCGGTCGCGTACTCGCCGGCGGTCATCAGGATGCCCAGGACGACCAGGCACAACTGGCCGAGCATGCTGCCGTACAGGGTCAGGACGATCGTGTCGACGTCGGAGTCCCCGCCGCCGGAGGTGTAGGTCCCGCCCATGATCAGGCCGACCCCCAGGACCATGACGACCGCGGAGACGACGGTGATCCAGGTGGAGCGCAGGGAGTGGAGTTTGTGCCATTCCGAGCGCAGGATCCGGGGCGCGGTGATCCGGTACTGCGGTGACGGTGACGGTGACGGGGGTGATGGCGGTGGGGTCGGGCTCGGGGATTGCAGGGTGGGCTGGGCCGTGGTCATGCTGCTGCTCCGGTGAGAGGGGAGGAGGCGGGAGTCGCCGGTGTCCGCTGCTGCGGCCGGTGGTCCACCGATTCCTGGGTGAGGTCCATGAACGCCTGCTCCAGCGACACGGTCTGCGGCGTGAGTTCGTAGAGCGTGATCGCGTGTGCGGCGGCCACGCCTCCGATGTGCGCGGCGTCCGCTCCTCGGATCCGGAGTTCGTGGCCCGGGGCGTCGGCGGTGGCGGCACGGGTGGCGGTGATGGTCACGCCCGGGCCCGTCAGGTGGGCGCTCAGGTCGTCCGGCTGCGGGGTGACGACCTTGACGGACGTCCCGCCCGCCGAGCGGATCAGATCGGCCACCGTGGTGTCGGCGAGGAGCCTGCCACGGCCGATGACGATCAGGTGGTCGGCGGTGAGGGCCATCTCACTCATCAGGTGGGAGGAGACGAGGACCGTACGGCCTTCGGCGGCGAGGGAGGTGAGGAGGGTGCGGACCCACAGGACGCCTTCGGGGTCCAGTCCGTTGACCGGTTCGTCCAGGATGACGGTGGAGGGGTCGCCGAGGAGTGCGGCGGCGATGCCGAGCCGCTGGCCCATGCCGAGGGAGAAGCCCTTGACTCTCCGGTGGGCGGCGCCGGTCAGCCCGGCGAGGTCGATGACCTCCTCGACCCGGCGGCGCGGGATGCCGTGGGTGTGGGCGAGGGCCATCAGGTGGTCGAGGGCGGACCGGCCCGGGTGGACGGACCGGGCCTCCAGCAGGGCGCCGACCTGGGTGAGGGGCGCGGGGTGGGTGGCGTAGGAGCGCCCGTTGACGGTGGAGTGGCCGTGCGTCGGGGCGTCGAGGCCCAGGAGCATGCGCATCGTCGTGGATTTCCCGGCGCCGTTGGGGCCGAGGAAGCCGGTGACCGTGCCGGGGCGGACGGTGAAGTCGAGGTCCTGGACGACGGTTCTGTCGCCGTACCGCTTGGTGAGTCCGTGTGCCTTGATCATGCGGTCGACGCTACGGAGACGGCGCGGCACGGTCGTCCGACCGGGGGTTGGACGTGGGCGTGTGGCGTAGTACCGGGGTACGACGGGTGTGGGGGGCGAGGCGGGAGCGGTCGCGTTCCCGGTGGTGACGGTGGGGTTAGTCGGTTGAACGTAGGGCGGGCGGGGGTGAGGATCGGGGGATGGATCATGTGATGCGTGCGGTGCGGGCCGAGGAATGGCCGCAGGTCAGGCGGTTGCGGCTGGATGCTCTGAAAGACCCGGCGGCGCCGGTGGCGTTCCTGGAGTCGTACGAGGAGGCCGCGGCGAAACCGGACGCCTTCTGGCAGGAGCGCGCCGCGGCCGCTGCCGAGGGCGGGGGCGATCGTGTCCGGCAGTTCGTCGCGGAGTCGCCCGAAGGGGTGTGGGTGGGTACGGTCACCGTGCTCGTCGAGCGTCCGGAGGACGATGCGCGCTTCGGAGAGGCCGCTGAGGTGGACCAGGCGCACCTGGTCGGTGTGTTCGTCCGTCCCGAGGTCCGGGGGACCGGGGTGACGGACGCGCTGTTCCGGGAGGCCGTCGCGTGGGCGTGGTCGCTGTCCTCGCCCCGGCTGGAGCGGGTGCGCCTCTATGTGCACGAGAGGAATCTGCGGGCCGCCGCGTTCTACCGGCGGTTCGGATTCGTCCCCTCCGGGCAGCGGATCCCGGCCCCGGGCGACCGGGGCGAGCTGGAGCTGGAGTACGTCCTCGGGCGCGAGGGGTAGCGGCGCTCCCGGGCCTTTCGTCCGGCCGGCGCTCCGCTGTCTTCCGTCCGGCTTTCTCGTCTAGCCCGTCTGGCTTTCGTCTAGACGGTGCCCGGGGCGGGGGCGTGCAGGCGGTCCTGCCAGCGGGCCCGTCCCTGTTCGCGGGAGCGGAGCAGCACGAGGGCGGGCATGCCCCGGTTCTGGCCGGTCGCGAGCAGTTCCGGGAGCTGGGGAAGGGGCGCCACGGCCGCGATGTCGTCGAGGACGAGCGTCATTGGTGGGTCGAGCCGACCGTCGGTTGACCGTGCGGCCATGCGGCGGCCGTGCTCGACCACGTCTGCGGCCAGCGCGGTGAGGAGGGGCATCGCGCCGGGGCGGGAGCGGGGATCCTCGATGGATTCGCCCACCAGATAGAGCGTTCCCCCTTCGTCCGCAAAAGATTCCAGCGCGAGGGAATCCGCTCGGTTCGCCGTGCAGGCCTCGCGGATGTGCACCGTGGACAGTGCGGCGAACGCCCGTACCGTCAGTTCCTGGGCCACTTCGCGGCGTTCGGGATAGGCGGTGAGGGCGGACTCCAGCAGCCCGGCGAGTCCGGACGCGGCCTTGGGGTGCGTACGGAGGAGGCGTACCGGTTCGTGGGCGCCGGAGCCGGAGGCCCAGCGGAGGACCTGGCGGAAGGGGCGGCCGTCCACCGCGGCGGCGTGCAGCCAGCACTGGAGGAGCGTCTGCGCGGTGTCGGCCACCGCCGCGTCGATCCGGGCCTGCGGGCGTACCGGGGCGAGCAGGGCGGCGGCGCGTGCGGCGGCGACGTCGCGGAGCTCGCAGCCCGCGGTGGGCGACCAGTGGAGGCGGGCGGGGGTGTCGCAGAGGTGGCCCGGGTCGTAGACGAGGACCGGGCCGAGCTTGGCGCGGGCGTCTTTCGTCTCGGCCCAGACGGTGGGGTCCGAGGTGACGACGAGGGCGGGGCCCTCGGCGTCGTGTACGGCCCGGACGACGGTGGGGCGACGGGCGGGGGCGGGAGCGTAGACGAGGAGGGGGGTGCGGGGGGACGGGAGGGAGAGGGGGTGGGGGTGGTCGTGGGTGGGAGGGGCGTCGGAGGGGGCGGTTCCGGGGGGCTCCTCGGAGGTCCCGGGGGCTTCGGGGGGCCCGGGGGTGTTCAGGGTTTCGTGGGCGGCCTCGGGGGGAGCGGGGGTCTCTGTGGCCGCGGGTGTGCTTGCGGTGGCGGCGCCGGGGTGAGTGTGCGTCACCGCTGCTGCCGGTGCTTGGAGCTGGGCCGGCGGTGGGTTCTGTGCGGGGGGCCGCTTCTCCTGCGTGCCGAGGGCCCGTTCCTCGCGGCGCCGTTCCCGTACGGCACGGCCACGGGCCACGACTCCGAGCGTGAACACCACGAGGACCACCAGCACCATCAGTTCGCCGATGAACAGGCCCCAGAACAGGCCGTACCCGGAGAGCTGGGCCGGGGGTGTCCCCGGCCAGGCCGCGGCGAGGTCCTGGGGGGCGGTGGCCAGTTCGCGCAGGGCGAGCGGGGACCCGGTGAACGTCACGCCGTCCGGCCAGGCCCCGTGGGCGAAGAGCCCGGCGAGGCCGGTGGCCGTCCAGCCGACCAGGGTGGCGGCGAAGAGGAGGCCCAGGAGGCCGATCAGCAGGCCGTCCGGGACGCCGCCGCCCTGGGGCCGGTCGTGTCCGTCGTGATGGGCCGGGCCACGGCCGCGTGCCGGCTGGCGTGCCATGTCATGCCACCGTTGACTCTGACGACTCGTTCATCCGTGCTTGGTGCTCGATGCGGGCCGCCCGTTGTTCCGCCTCCAGCTCGGCGGCGCGGATGTCCTCGGGAAGCAGGTCGTCCGTCGATCCCTCGGTCATGGCGCGGTCGGTGAACACCAGGGGGCGTTCGGCCTCGGTGATCAGGTGTTTGACGACCTGGACGTTGCCGTTGACGTCCCAGACGGCGATGCCGGGGGTGAGCGTCGGAATGATCTCGACGGCCCAGCGGGGCAGGCCGATGACCCGGCCGGTCGCTCGGGCCTCATCCGATTTCTGGGCGTAGATCGTGCGGGTGGAGGCCATCTTGAGGATGGCCGCCGCTTCCTTCGCCGCGGCTCCGTCCACCACGTCGCTGAGGTGGTGGACGACGGCGACGAAGGAGAGGCCGAGGCGGCGTCCGAACTTCAGGAGGCGCTGGAAGAGCTGCGCGACGAAGGGGGAGTTGATGATGTGCCACGCCTCCTCGACCAGGAAGATGCGCTTCTTGCGGTCGGGCCTGATCCAGGTGTGCTCCAGCCAGACGCCGACGATCGCCATCAGGATCGGCATCGCGATCGAGTTGCGGTCGATGTGCGAGAGGTCGAAGACGATGAGGGGCGCGTCGAGGTCGATGCCGACGGTGGTGGGGCCGTCGAACATGCCGCGCAGGTCACCGTCGACCAGGCGGTCCAGGACGAGGGCGACGTCCAGGCCCCAGGCCCGTACGTCGTCTATGTCGACGTTCATCGCCTCGGCGGACTCGGGCTCCGGGTGGCGCAGCTGCTCCACGATGTCCATCAGGACCGGCTGGCGGTCGGTGTTGGTCGCGGTGACGTAGGCGTGGGCGACCTTCAGGGCGAAGCCGGAACGCTCGTCGAGGCCGTGGCCCATCGCTACTTCGATGATCGTACGGAGCAGGGCGAGCTGGCCGGTGGTGGTGATGGAGGGGTCGAGGGGGTTGAGCCGGATGCCGCCGTTGAGGGCTGCGGTCGGGTCCAGGCGGATGGGGGTTATGCCCAGCTCCTGGGCGATGAGGTTCCATTCGCCGACGCCGTCCTCGCCCTGGGCGTCGAGGACGACGACCTGGCGGTCACGGAAGCGGAGCTGGCGTAGGACGTAGGTCTTCTCCAGCGCCGACTTGCCGTTGCCGGACTCGCCGAGGACGAGCCAGTGGGGGGCGGGGAGCTGTTGCCCGTACAGCTGGAAGGGGTCGTAGATGTAGCCCTTGCCGCTGTAGACCTCGCGGCCGATGATCACGCCGGAGTCGCCGAGGCCCGGGGCTGCGGTGGGGAGGTAGACGGCCTGGGCCTGGCCCGTCGACGTACGGACGGGGAGGCGGGTCGTCTCCACCTTGCCGAAGAGGAAGGAGGTGAAGGCATCCGACAATGCGGACAGGGGGTCTCGCATGGTGGGAGTGCCCTCTCTTGTCGCGGTTCGGTTCGGTGTGCTCTGGGGGTGGCCGCGTCAGCGGCGGATGCCGGTGGCGAACGGGAGGGTGTTCACGAAGGCCCGGTGGTGCTCGCGGTCGCACCACTCCAGCTTGAGATACGACTTGCCCGCCGAGGCGCGGATGGTGCGCTTGTCGCGGGCGAGGGCCTCGGGTGAGCGGGACGACACCGTGATGTACCCCACCAGGTTCACTCCGGCCGCACCGCTGGCGAGATCTTCACCCCGCTGGTCGAGCCGGCCGTGGGCGGCGATGTCGCGGGGGTCGACGGTGCGGTTCATCTTGGCCTGGCGGCTGGCCTCGGCGTCGTCGTTGGTCTTCTCGGTCAGCATGCGTTCGATGGCCACCTCGGTGGGTTCGAGGTCCATGCAGACGGCGACCGTACGGATGACGTCGGGGGTGTGGACGAGGAGCGGGGCGAGGAAGTTGACGCCGACGGGGGTCATCGGCCATTCCTTCACCCAGGCCGTGGCGTGGCACCAGGGGGCGCGGGTGGTGGACTCGCGGGTCTTGGCCTGGAGGAACGTCGGCTCGACCGCGTCCAGTTCGGCGGGCCAGGCGTTGCGCTTGGTCATGGCCTGGATGTGGTCGATGGGGTGGTCGGGGTCGTACATGGAGTGGACGAGGGAGGCCAGGCGGCTCTGGCCGAGCGGCTGGCGTACCCGGATGTCGGCCTCGGCGAGGCGGGCGCAGATGTCGGTGAGCTCGCGGGCCATGACGACGGCGAGGCCGGCGTCGCGGTCGAGCTTGCGGCCGCCGTGGGGGCGGGCGGCGCGGGCCATGGCGTTGGCCTCGGCGGCCAGTTCGCGGCTGTAGTGCATACAGGCGACGAGGTAGGCGCGGTGCTGCTCGCTGGAGGTGGAGACCATGGACTGGAGCTGGTCGTAGGACTCCTGGAGCCAGCCCGGGGACGCCTTGTCGCCGCGCTGGGCGACGTCCTTGGCGTGGGCGTCGGGGTCGGCGGGGAGGGTGCGGGCGAGCATCTGGAGGCGGGTGACGAAGCCGTCGCCGTTGGCCACGTGCTTGAGGAGGGTGCCGAAGCGGTCGACGAGGGCTTCCTGGTCCTCGCTGTCACGGAGGCCGACGCCGGGGCCCTCGATCTCGATGGCGGCGGTCACGGTGCGGCGGTCGGCGTGGAGGAGCACGGCGATCTCGTCGGGGCCGAAGGGGGCGGCGAGCCAGCTGATCCGGCCGATGCCGGGGGGCGGTCCGATCTCGACCTCACGGCCGTCGGAGCTGACGCCCGCCTCCATGGCGGTGGAGCGGTAGGCGGTGCCGCGGCGCAGGGAGCGTTTGAAGCTGCGGTTGATCTCGAACCATTTGTAGAAGGTGCGGCCCTTGTACGGGACGTACACGATGGCGAGGGCCAGCATCGGGAAGCCGACGAGGCAGACGATGCGGAGGGAGAGGACGGGGACGAGGAGTCCGCTCATCATGCCGAGGAACGCGCCGGCGATGATGAGGGCGATCTCGCCGGTCTCGCGGTTCTTGCCGACGATCGCGTTCGGCCGGGCGCGGCCGATGAGATACGTGCGGCGGGGCGTCATCGTGTGGGACTGGGTGGTCAACGCCCTCCACCTCCTGTGTTCGCGTTACCTGTGGTGCCGAAGCCGCCTCCGCCTCGGGAGGAGCGGCTGCTGTGGGGTGTCCCGGAGGTGGGTGCGGACCCGCTGCGGGGCGAGGGGGCGGCGCCGCCTCCGCCGGTGGTGCGGGAGCTGTGGGCGGCGACGCCGCCGCTGGCCGGGTTGGCGGGGCGGGCGCCTCCGCCTCCGCCGCTGTTCTGGTCGTTGCGGCCGCTGTGGGTCTTGATGCCCTGGGAGACGAGGGCGGCCGGGGAGCTGATCATGGCGGCGGCCTGGGAGCCGTCGGTGGCCTGCTTGCGGTTGGTGCGGGCGCCCTGGATCTCGTCGCCGAAGCCGGGGACGAAGCGGTAGATCATGGCGGAGGCGAAGATGGCCAGCAGGATGATGGAGAGGCCGGAGACGACGGCGGAGAAGGCGTCGGGGCCGTCGCCCGTGGAGAGTGCTCCGGCGAGGCCGAGGACGATGACGATGACCGGCTTGACCATGATCACCGCGATCATGATGCCGGCCCAGCGGCGGACGTGGCCCCACATGTTCTTGTCGACGAGACCGGCGTAGACGACGATCCCGAGGAGCGCGCCGACGTAGAGCAGGGCGGCGCGGATGACGAGTTCCAGCCACAGGATGCCGGCGGCGAGGATCGAGACGAGCGAGACGACGATCAGCATGATCGGCCCGCCGCCGATGTCCTCGCCCTTCTTGAGGGCTTCGGCGAACGAGCCGAAGAAGACGTCGGTCTGGCCGCCGGTGGCGGAGGAGATGACCTCGGTGACGCCGTCGGTGGCGGAGACGATCGTGTAGAGGATCAGCGGGGTGAAGGCCGAGGCGAGGACGGTGAGCCAGAGGAAGCCGACGGCCTCGGAGATCGCGGTGGTGAGGGGGACGCCGCGGATGGCCCGCTTGGCCACGGCGAGGAGCCAGAGGACGAGGGTGAGGATGGTGGAGGCCGCGAAGATGACGGCGTACTGCTGGAGGAACTTGGGGTTGGTGAAGTCGACGTCGGCCGTGGACTCGACGGCCTCGCTGAGCTTGCCGACGATCCAGGAGGCGGCGTCGGCGCAGCCTCGGGCCAGGGAGGAGAGGGGGTCGAGGGACTCTGTCGGGTCGGGGGACCCCGGGACGCTGCTGGGAGCGCTGTCGCTGTCGCCTTCCTCGCAGAACTTCTTCACCTCGCCGAACAGCAGGCTGCAGTCGTTGCTGGGGCTCGGTGAAGGCGTCGGGGTGGGCGTCGGGGTGGGGGTCGGCTCTGCTGCCGCGCGTCCGGCGAACGTCAGGGCGACGGCTTGCAGTCCGATCAGCGTGGTGGCCACCGAACGGAAGCGGTGCTGGGGACTACGGCGCTGGGGACCACGGCGCTTGGGGCTACCTGGCATAAGTGAAGCCTCCGTACTCCTCGACGGCCTTGCTGATCGCGTCCGACCGGGAAGCCGCGACATCACCGGGAACCGGCGCCGGGCCGTCGCTCTCGGATGATCCCGTCACTTTCCAGTCACCGTCCAACCACGACAACTGGGCCGTCCACGTCTTCCAGGTGGTGCTGACGGGCTTGGTGGAGTCCTGACCGGACATGCCGATGAGCCCCGTGTACCAGACGGCCACCTTTGCGGTGTCGTCGTCGAACGCGAGCACCTTCGTGCCCACGGGAACCGTTCTCGAGATGAAGGTGCTGCCCTCCGGGGCGCTGCCGTCGGGGTCGAGACCGAGGCGCGCGAGGAACTCGGCCGAGTAGGCCAGGTCCTGAGGTGCTCTGAGTTTCTCCGCCGCCGCGGGCGAGTAGACCGTGTCGAGGATCTGGTGGCGGCTCTCCTTCGTGAACATCTCCGCGGACCCCAGCGCCACCGCGTAGTTCGCCGCGGCGCTCTGCGCCCCCTGTTCGTCGCGGGCGAAGCCGGAGGCGATCGTGCCGTTCCTGCCCTGGACGGGCTTGGTGCCGGTGGCCGCGGTGGGGGTGCTTCCCGCGGCCCCGGGCTTCTTGGCGTCCGGGGCGGCGTCCCCGTCGCCGCCACCGCCCCGGTTGGCGAAGGCGATGGCAGCGATGAGGAGGACCACGACACCGGTGATCGTCACGAGGGAGCGGGAGTTGCGGACCGGGCGGCGCGCCTGAGGGAGCCCGGCGTCGCCGTCGGGGAGACGGGTGCGGGTCTGACGGGTGCCGCCGAGGGTGCTGTACGGGTCGTCCGGGCGCCCCCCCTGGTCCTTGCCGCGGTAGTCGTGCTCGTCACCGGGACTCATGCCGCGTTCGCTCCCTCGGTCGTGTGCGGATCCGCGCAGGACGACGGTAGCTGTGCTGGTTGCCGCTTGAGCGCGGTGTGGTGACTCGACATCAGGGAAACGCGACCTCAGCCGGTGGGCACGACGGGCGGATGGTGGGGAGCGGGCAGGGGCGGCCCGGCGGAGCCGGCCGGCGGAGGGTCAGACGGCCATTCCGTAGACGATGGTGAACAGGGTGCCCAGGGAACCGATGATGAAGACCCCTGTCAGTCCTGCCACGATCAGGCCCTTGCCCTGCTCCGCGCTGAACGTGTCGCGGAGTGCCGTCGCCCCGATGCGCTGCTTCGCCGCGCCCCAGATCGCGATGCCGAGGCAGAGCAGAATGGCAATGGCCATCACCACCTCGATCATGATGCGCGCCTCGTTGCCCAGCGTCCCGAACGGCCCCCAGTCCGGAGCGATTCCGCCGATGATGGTGGTGATGTCGCCCTTCTCTGCTGCCAGGATCATGTAAGTCACCGCCCCTGTTGGGTAGTTCGCTGCCCGTGCCGTTCGGCACGGGTCGCCTTCTATCTTCGCTGATGAAACCGCGCTCGCACGACGCCTTCCCGGGTCTCTTTACCCGGATCTCGCACGTTTGACCGGGGCGGTCGCCCTGACCTGCGGCTCGTCCGGCTCTTCACGCACACGTCTGGTTACTCTGTGTATCACGGGGTGTGACCAGGAGCAACGACGATGGCCATGGGTTCCTGACGCGGTTGCAGCGTTCGCGGGGCACGGCGTGTTCGTATGCGCCGTTCGAGAGCCGTCGGTGCGCCGGGTCGGCTGCCTGTTCGACGCTTCGCCAGAGGGTGCCGCGGCCGACGTGGCGGCGGATCGGGGCAAGTCGTCTCAACTGGGCCGGTGTGTGCGGGCTTTGAGCCCTGTATTGGGTCCTGGGGCCCATGTCGTGCCCCCTGCCCGTGTGGTCGCATACGCGGAGTGACTGATCTGTCGCCCGTTTCGCCCACTCACGAGGTAGGGGACTGCTCTTGTCCGGCATACGAAGAAGCGCGGTCCCTGTTGGCGTCGATGTAAGCGCTGCCGCCGCGGATGCGGGGCGGTTGATGCCCCGGCCGTTGCAGGCGGTGCTGATCCTGCTGCACGTTCTCTTCGTGGCCACCCTGGTCGGCGCGATCAGGGCCCTGTCGACGGCGTCCTCGGTGGACGCGGTGGACGGGTACCTCCTCGGGCTGTTGCTCTACGCGTCGTTACCCGGCATCGGCGCCTTCGTGCTGTCGCTGTACGTCCGCAAGGGCGGCGTCCGGGTCTGGTACGGGCTTCTCGCCGTTCAGGCGTGGATCGTCCTCGGCGCCCTCGCGGAGCTGAGCGGCGGCGCCGGGGCGGGGGGTGTCGCCCGGCTGGTGATACCGACGGCCGCCATCGTGCTGCTGTGCCGGCCGGGGAGCCGTCGATGGTTCAGGAGCGGTCTGGAGCAGCGGGCCGAACAACGGCTGTTCAGCTTCACCCGGATGATGAAGCTCCGCCGCGACGCCGGGCAGACCGCGCTGGAGTATCTGGGCCTCGTCCTCGTGGTCGTCGCGCTCGTCGGCGGGCTGACGGCCACCGGAACCGGCAGGCAGCTCACCGCGGAGATCCGTAGCGCGATCTGCGAGCTCACCGGTGGCTCGTGCCCGGCCCCGGGACATGACGTCGTGGCCGGCGGAGGTAGCGCCGACGGCAGCGGCAGTGGCAGCGGGAGCGGCGGCAACAGCAGCGGTCCCGGTGGTGCTCCGGGGGCCGGTACGGACGGCGGTGCTGGAGCCGACGGCGGCGGTGGCAGTGGTGACGAGTCCGGTCTTACCGGCGGTACCGGCGGTGGCACCCGTGACACCGGAGGTACCGCGACCACCGGAAGCACGGGCGGCCCTGGCGGCACTGACGGCGCTCGTGGCACTGGTGGCACTGGCGGAGACAGCGGCGGCACCGCCGGGAGCGTCGGCAGCGGCTCCGGTGACGCCGTCGGCTCCGGTGACACGTCAGGTCCCGAAGGGGGCGACCAAGGCGGCGGCGTCTTCCCCCCGAGCGATGCCATCGTGCCGGTCGACGCGGGTAGACCTGCGGGCCCCGACGGCGGCGGGTTCCTCGACGGGTTCCTCGGGGACGGGCTGGGCGGTGATGTCCAAGGGGTCGTCGACGCGGTCCTGCGGCCGGGCGAGAGCGGTCGGCGCATCGTCGACCAGTGGGGGCGCGACACCCGGGGCGCGGGGGAGAAGTGGGACCGGGGCGACTACGTCGGCGCCGCCTGGGACTGGAACAAGGCGGTCGGCGGCGCCGGCGCCGGGCTGGCGATACCCGGCTCGGGGGCGCGGGTCGACGCCGAGGTGCGGGACGCCGAGCGCGCGCACCTGAGCGGGCGCATCCCGCAGAACGCCACCCCCGCCGGGAACAAGGCCTGGTGGGACGGGCTCTCGCCGGAGGAGCGCGACCGGTACGTCGAGCTGGTCCCGGAGCGGGTCGGCAATCTCGACGGCATCCCGGTCCTCGCGCGCGACGCCGCCAACCGCAGGAACCTTCCCGCGCTGATCGACAAGCTGGAGGGCGTCGACACCGACAAGGCCCGTGACCAGCTGGCCGGGCTGCGGGAGATCGAGCGGCAGATCGAGGAGGACGGGAAGCCGCCCATGTATCTCATCGGGATCGGTGACGAGGGCAACGGGCGGGCCATCGTCTCGTTCGGCAATCCGGACGCCTCGCGGAACGTGTCGGCGTACGTACCGGGGCTCAACACCTCGCTCGACGAGGAATTCGCCAAGAACGACCTCGGGCGGGCCCGGGACACCGCGATCGGGGCGCAGGGATACGACGACTCCACGGCGTCCATCGTCTGGCTCGGGTACGACGCGCCGCAGCTGCCGGACAAGGACGGGGCGGCGGGCTACTTCGCCGTCATGGGCACGGGGCGCGCGGAGAAGGGCGGGGCGGCCTACCGCGACTTCATGGGCGGGATCTCCGTGACCAACCAGAACAAGGACCCGCACCTGACGGCCATCGGGCACTCCTACGGGTCCCGGACCGTGGGCGCCGCGGCGGCCCGCCCCGGCGGGATTCCCGGGGTCGACGACATCATCCTGGTCGGCAGTCCTGGGGTCGGCGTCGACCACGCCGTGGACCTCGGCGTCGGCAGCGAGCACGTCTTCGTGGGCGCCGCCGCCAACGACCCGGTGACCAAGCTGCCCTCGAAGACCCAGGTGGTGGTGGGCGGCATCGGGCTGGCGCTGGGCGGCCCCGGTGGGGCCTATCTGGGCGGCGACCTGGCCGATCCGGGCGACGACGACCTGTGGTTCGGGAAGGATCCGGCGAGCAAGGCGTTCGGGGCGCGGCGCTTCCCGGTGGCCGACGGTCCGCCGCTCGTCAGCGGGAGCGGTGTCAGTCTGGACTCGCACTCGAACTACTTCAGCCCGGAACGCGACGCCGTGTCCGCGGACAGCATCGCCCTGATCGTGTCGGGCAACGCCGACCGGCTCAAGATGGAGGAACCGAAGTGAGTCGAGCGAAGCGGGCTCTGCCCCTCGGCGCGGTGGTCCTGGCCCTGGGTGTGGTGCTGTCCGGGTGCGGGAGTGAGGACACAAGCGCGCGCGACGGCGGCGTGAGCACCGGAAAGGAGCGCGGGATGGACATGCAGGAGGCTGCCGAGCAGTCCGACGCGATGCTGGACGCCGTCCTGAAGGGCATCGACCCCGATGTGCGGTGGGCGCACGGTCCGACCACCACCCGCGCCTGCGGTGTGACCCGCCGACGGGCCGTCATGACCGTCGTCTCCCCCGAACTCCGTCAGACGTTCCTGGACCGCGCGGAGACGTTCTGGCGGAAGAACGACTACCGGATCAAGGCGGTCAACAAGGACGAGAAGTTCCCGGCGGTCTACGCGGTCACGAAGAGCGGATTCGGTGTCAGCGTCTCCTTCCGGGGGAAGGGGCAGGCCTTCCTGGAGGCCGACAGCCCGTGCGTGGAGGAGTCCGAGGTCGCCGCTCCCACCGCCGAGCCGAACGGTCCGGCGTACAAGGACGTCTATCCGCTGCCCCGGCCCGACGTGCGCTCCGACTTCTGGTCCGGGGACGGCGGCTGAGGCCGCGTCACCCCTGGTGCCGGTGAGCCGTCGGCGCCCCCGTGTGCTTCGGGTGCGCCGGGTGTGCCGCGGATGACTCGTACACACCGTCGAAAACGGCTCTGAAGCGCGCCCCGATGGGGGATGGTTGAGGGGTGCGGAAATTCTGGGTGTTCGGTGGCATCGGCGTCGGCATGGTCATGTGCTTCCTGGCGCTGCTCGTCGTCGGTACGTACTCCGCCGCCGCCGGGCTCGCCGGGTCGGGGGGCGGCGGCGCCGTCGCGCTGGCCAAGGGGGCGGTCCCGGCGCGGTTCCAGCCGCTGGTGCAGAAGTGGGGCAACCTCTGCCCCGCCATCAACCCGGCGCTGCTGGCCGCGCAGTTGTACCAGGAGAGCGGCTGGAACCCACAGGCGCAGAGCCACGCCGCCGCGCAGGGCATCGCCCAGTTCATCCCCGGTACGTGGGCCACGCACGGGATCGACGGCAACGGCGACGGCAAGCGGGACGTGTGGGATCCCGCCGACGCGATCCCCTCGGCCGCCTCGTACGACTGCGAGCTCGCCGGGTACGTGAAGAAGGTGCCGGGCGACCCGACGAGCAACATGCTCGCCGCGTACAACGCCGGCGCCTACGCGGTGATCAAGTACGGCGGCGTCCCGCCGTACAAGGAGACGCAGAACTACGTCAGGATCATCCGCTCGCTGGAGAAGAGCTTCGCCCGGCCCGTCGGCCGCGTCGCGCCCTCCCGGCAGGCCGCCGGGGCCATCTACTTCGCACAGAAGAAGCTCGGCACGCCGTATCTGTGGGGCGGCAACGGTACGCCGGAGCAGCAGGGCCGGTTCGACTGTTCGGGGCTGACCCAGGCGGCGTACCGGACCGTCGGCATCGAGCTGCCGCGCGTCGCCAACGACCAGTACAACGCGGGCCCGCATCCCTCGCGGGACGAGCTGCTCCCGGGGGATCTGGTGTTCTTCTCCGACGACCTCACCAACTCGCGTGCGATCCGGCACGTCGGGATGTACATCGGGGGCGGCTATATGATCAACGCGCCGTTCACCGGGTCGGTCATCCGGTTCGACAAGATCGACACGCCGGACTACTTCGGTGCGACACGGGTCACCAAGGACGGCGCCGCCGCCCTTCCGACGGATCTGCCCACAGGGTGACGGATGTCTCCCGGATGGCTCCCGCACACCTCCCGGTGGCTGCCGGTGGTTCCGGCGTCTCCCGTACGGGCGTGGCCTTCGGGGCTTCCGGAGCGGCCAAGGGTGCTGACGGGCAGTCGGCCGTGGCCGGAACTCTCTGTGAAGCCTGGGCCCTGAGCTGCGATGACGAGTCACTCTTCGATAACGTCATGGTGATCATTCGGTGGAGAGCGGAACGCACACGACGGCCGGGCCGTTCCCTGGACAGGGGACGGGAACGGCACGCGCACTGACCACGCGTCGCGGTGACGCGGTACGGCGATGCTGTGCGGTGCGGTAGCGGACAGCACCGGACACGGGGGTTCGACCACGGCGGCGTGCAAGGACGCGCGTCGCAGCAGAAGAAGCAGACAAGGCAAGGGGCCGCAGCAGATGGCTGGACTCGAACTCGACGGGTCGAACCCGGACGTCAGTCTGCTCTACGACATCAACGGCCTCGCGAAGGCCGCTCCGACCTGGTTCGACCGGGTCATGGAGTTCGTCGGCGAGTACGGGATCATGTTCGGCCTGGTGCTGGTGGGCCTGTGGTGCTGGTGGAGCTTGCGCAAGCGCGGGACGGCCGAGGACTCGGTGACGGCTGCCGCCGCCATCGTCTGGGCGCCGCTCGCCGCCGCCATCGCGATCCTCGTCAACGTCCCGATCCGCGGTTTCGTCGAACGGCCGCGCCCGTTCTACGACCACGAAGGCCTTGAGGTCCTGATCCACGGCAAGACGGACTTCTCGTTCGTCAGCGACCACTCCACCCTGGCGATGGGCATCGCCGTCGGCATCTTCGTGGCGAACCGGAAGTTCGGCTTCGTCGCGATCGGCCTCGCGCTCTTCGCCGGTTTCAGCCGGGTCTACATGGGCGTCCACTACCCGACCGACGTGATCGGCGGGTTCGCCCTCGGTACGGCGGTCGCCCTGCTGCTGGCCCCGCTCGCCATGGCGCTGCTGACCCCGCTGATGGCGGCGATCGCCCGCTCGCCGCGGGTGGGCTGGTTCGTCAGGTCGAAGAGCGCGGCCGTCGCGGACGCGGACGAGCACGGCGAGGCGATGGGCATCCCCGAGCCGCGGCCCGGTTCCGGCCGGGGCGACCCGGGGGAGAAGGACCTGGCCGCCTGACGGTCTCCGTCAGCCCGGTCAGCCCGGTCAGCCCGTCAGTCCCCGTCGGTCGCGGTCAGAACCTCGGTCAGCACCTCGGTTCTGCCGCCGTCCGTCTCCCTTATCTCCCCGCCCTTCTCTCCCGATCCCCCGGACGCCTCTGAGCGTCCGGGGGATCGTGCTTCGACCAGGTCCTGCGGGCGGGCGGGTGGGTCAGGGGGTGACGAGGTGTTTCGCGGCGTCGGTACGGGCCAGGTCCCGGGACCTGCGTGCCGGTCCCGACCAGCCGCAGGAGCAGCGGGCCAGGCAGAACGAGCCGCGTTCGATCGTCCTGGCGCTGTGCCCGGCCGGCGGGCCGGGCGGGGGAGCGGAGTCGGAGTCGGACGGGGGCCCCGGGGCGGCGGGGGCCAGGACCACGACGGGGGCCGCCGAGGGAGCCGGGGCGGTCCGGGTGCGGGGGACGGTGGTGCGGGCCGGGGCGGGGAGATCCTCATGCACCCGACCACGGTACTGGCCGCAGCCGGCGAACGGGGGCCGCGCCCGGGCTTCTGCCCCCAGGGCACCGCACCCGGCGACGGCACCCAGGCTCCCCCCGCCGGCGCCGCAACGCGCCGGGGGCGCGTGACGGGGGGCGTCGGCGGTCGTTATGCGGGGCGGGTGAGGCTCGGCCGGGCGGTAGTCGTTGGGGGTTGGCAGGCGATGGTGGTGCAGCAGTACAGGGACGGAGGCAGGGCCCGTGCTGTTCGCGCCCTCGCCGCGGCCGGAGTGATCGCGGTCAGCGCCGGGTGTTTCGGCGGGGACGCGGGGAGCGGCGCGAGCGACGGTTCCGGGCGGCGCTCCGTGGCCGCCGATCGTCCGCTCGATCTGCTCGGGCAGGCGGCGGACGTCCTCGTAGAGGCGGGCGGCGCGGAGACCCGTACGTCGATGGAGACGGCGGCCGGCGGGACGCGGGTGACGATCCGGGGGCAGGGCGCGTACGACTTCCGCCGGCAGCTGGGGCGGCTCAAGGTGGTGCTGCCCGAGGAAGCCGCGGGTGCGGACGGACACCGTCCGATCACCGAGCTGCTGGCCCCGGGGACGCTGTACATGAAGAACCGCGGTGCCGGGGTGCCCGACGACAAGTGGGTCAGGATCGACACGACCACGCTGAAGGACGGCAACCTCCTCACCGGCGGGGTCACCGACCCGATGGCGGCGGCCGAACTGCTGCGCGGCGCGGCCGATGTGACCTATGCGGGGAAGTCCGAGCTGGCCGGGGTGCCGGTGCATCACTACCGGGGGGTCGCGGATCTGGGCCGGGCGGCCCGGGCCGCGTCGCCGCAGTCGCGCGGGGCCCTGAGCGCGGCGGCGAAAGGGTTCAGCAAGGACGCCGTCCCGTTCGACGCCTACCTGGACGAGGACGGCCGGCTGCGGAAGGTGCGGCACCGGTTCACGTTCTCCGCCGAGGGCCCGGAGGTGTCGGTGGTCTCGACGCTGCTGCTGTACGGGTTCGGACTGCCGGTCACGGTGAACCTGCCGGGCGAGGACGCCATCTATACCGGTGAGATCCGGCAGGGGTGAGGGCGGCGGGGCCGCCGGGCGACGGGACCGGGCGGCGTCGCGTGTTGGCGGCTGGGGCTGCCGGGACGGGCGGCGTCGGTGTTGGCGGCCTGGACGGGCCGGGTGGCGGGGTCGGTTGGGAGGGGGCGCAAAATGGTCCGTCCGTGCCATGCGCGGTGCCTGTCGCGCTCCCTAGGCTGGGAAGCCGGTGTGCCAGGGGCAGGTGACGGCCGGGAGACGGCAGAGAGAGGTGACGCAGGTGGTGACGCTCAGCGCTCCGAACGCTCAGGACTGTGTGGCCCTCGCCGAGATCGAGCTGTGCGGCGAGCTGATGATCGCCGCGTCGGCGGCGGGCGAGGAACGCCTCAGCCGCGACCGGATCGACGAAGTGCTCGACGTACGCGGTGCGGAGTCCTGGGCGACGGCGACGGTCCCCCGGCAGGCCGCTCGCCGGGGGTGACGCCCGCTTCCCTCCGCACCGCCACCGCTCACGGGGTCGCGCCTCAGGTGCGGAGCAGGCGGGCGATGGCCTTCGTGGCCTCCTCGACCTTCGCGTCGACCTCCTCGCCGCCCTTGACGGCCGCGTCGGCGACACAGTGGCGCAGGTGCTCCTCCAGCAGCTGGAGGGCGAAGGACTGGAGTGCCTTGGTGGACGCCGACACCTGGGTGAGTATGTCGATGCAGTAGACGTCCTCGTCGACCATGCGCTGGAGGCCTCGGATCTGGCCCTCGATGCGGCGGAGCCGTTTGAGGTGCTCGTCCTTCTGGTGGTGGTAGCCGTGAATGCCGCGGTCGTGGTCGGTGACGATGTCCACGGGGGCGACCGCCCCCGCGTCCGGGGCCGCCACGCCCGTAGATTCCGTCCCTGTGGTCCCGGTCGTGGTCATCTGCGTCCTCCCGTTGCTGTCCTCTGAGTGTCCCTGCCGGTAAGTGTCCCTGCCGGAACGGGGAAATGCGGAACCCTCGGGCCCACCGTTGTGCGCGGGGGCCGTGCCGGACGATTCCGCCGCCCTGCCCCGCCCGCGCCACGCCGTGCGGTATTGATACCCCTGCTGGGTATATGGTACCGAATCCCGCCGAACCGTGACCGGGGGTCCGTGCTGTTCGCCGTGTCCGATGGGCGACACTGAAGAACGCCGGTTAGCCGTGGCCGGATGATGCGCCTAGCATCAGCCTGACCGAATCCAAAGCACCCCGAGGACCCCACGTGCGCTTTCGTCTGACCCCCAGGGAGACGAGCTTCTACGACATGTTCTCCGCGTCCGCGGACAACATTGTCACGGGCTCGAAACTCCTGATGGAACTGCTCGGGGCGGATTCTGCCTCCCGAGTCGAGATCGCGGAGCGTATGCGGGCAGCGGAGCACGCGGGGGACGATGCCACCCACGCGATCTTCCACCAGCTGAACTCCTCCTTCATCACGCCGTTCGACCGCGAGGACATCTACAAGCTGGCGTCCTCGCTCGACGACATCATGGACTTCATGGAGGAGGCCGTCGACCTGGTCGTCCTCTACCAGGTCCAGGAGCTGCCCAAGGGCGTCGAGAAGCAGATCGAGGTGCTGGCCCGGGCGGCGGAACTGACCGCCGAGGCCATGCCGGGGCTGCGGACCATGGACAACCTCACCGAGTACTGGATCGAGATCAACCGTCTGGAGAACCAGGCCGATCAGGTCCACCGCAAGCTGCTGGCCCAGCTCTTCAACGGCAAGTACGACGCCATGGAGGTGCTGAAGCTCAAGCAGATCGTGGATGTGCTGGAAGAGGCGGCTGACGCGTTCGAGCACGTCGCGAACACCGTGGAGACCATCGCGGTCAAGGAGTCCTGAACCTCGTGGACACCTTTGCGCTGATCGTGACCATCGGTGTCGCGCTCGGCTTCACGTATACGAACGGCTTCCACGACTCGGCGAACGCCATCGCCACCTCGGTCTCCACCCGGGCGCTGACCCCGCGTGCCGCGCTGGCGATGGCGGCGGTGATGAACCTCGCGGGCGCCTTCCTGGGCCAGGGGGTCGCCAAGACCGTCAGCGAGGGCCTGATCGCGACGCCCGTGGGGCAGAAGGGGATGGGGATCCTGTTCGCGGCGCTGGTCGGCGCGATCATCTGGAACCTCATCACCTGGTACTACGGCCTCCCCTCCTCGTCCTCGCACGCCCTGTTCGGCGGCATGGTCGGGGCGGCGCTGGCCGGCGGCACGGACGTCATCTGGTCCGGGGTGCTGGAGAAGGTCGTCATCCCGATGTTCATCTCCCCGTTCGTCGGCCTGATCGTCGGCTATCTGGTGATGGTCGGCATCATGTGGATCTTCCGGAACGCCAACCCGCACAAGGCAAAGCGCGGCTTCCGGATCGCGCAGACGGTCTCGGCGGCGGGCATGGCGCTCGGCCACGGCCTCCAGGACGCGCAGAAGACGATGGGCATCGTCGTGATGGCCCTGGTCATCGCGGACATCGAGGGCCCCAACGACGAGATCCCCGTCTGGGTCAAGGTCGCCTGTGCGCTGATGCTCTCGCTGGGCACGTACGCGGGTGGCTGGCGCATCATGCGAACCCTCGGCCGCAAGATCATCGAGCTGGACCCGCCGCAGGGCTTCGCGGCGGAGACGACCGGCGCCACGATCATGTTCGGTTCGGCGTACCTGTTCCACGCGCCGATCTCGACGACGCACGTCATCACCTCCGCGATCATGGGCGTCGGGGCCACCAAGCGGGTGAACGCGGTGCGCTGGGGCGTCGCGAAGAACATCATCCTGGGCTGGTTCATCACCATGCCGGCCGCGGCGCTGGTCGCGGCGCTGAGCTACGGGGCGGTTCTCCTGCTCTTCGGCTGAGCCGCCGGTGCGCGGTGATCCGACCGGGTTGGTTACACGTGTGGGTCCGCCCCCGTTCTCGTACGAGAACGGGGGCGGACCCTTTCGCCTTGTGGTGGCACCGCCATGCAGCACCGCAAGGCCGTCTGTGGGGTGGGACGGAGGGGCGTGGCCGGCCGGGGTGGCCGTGAGAGCCGTCCCGGGGTGGCCGGGACGGCCGGGGTGGCCGTCCCGGGGTGGCTCAGCCGAAGCGGCCGGAGATGTAGTCCTCCGTGGCCTGGACCGACGGGTTGGAGAAGATCCGTTCCGTCTCGTCGATCTCGATGAGACGGCCGGGCTTGCCGACCGCCGAGAGGTTGAAGAACGCGGTGCGGTCCGAGACGCGGGCCGCCTGCTGCATGTTGTGCGTCACGATGACGATCGTGAAGCGCTCCTTCAGCTCGCCGATCAGGTCCTCGATGGCGAGCGTCGAGATCGGGTCCAGCGCCGAGCACGGCTCGTCCATCAGCAGGACCTGCGGCTCGACCGCGATGGCGCGGGCGATGCACAGGCGCTGCTGCTGGCCGCCGGAGAGTCCGGAGCCGGGCTTGTTGAGGCGGTCCTTGACCTCGTTCCAGAGGTTCGCGCCGCGCAGGGACCTCTCCACGACGTCGTTGAGCTCGCTCTTGCGGTAGCTGCCGTTCAGCCGCAGCCCGGCCGCCACGTTGTCGAAGATCGACATGGTGGGGAAGGGGTTGGGGCGCTGGAAGACCATGCCGATCGTGCGGCGGACGGTGACCGGGTCGACGCCGGGTCCGTACAGGTCCTCGTCGTCCAGCAGCACCTTGCCCTCGACGCGGCCGCCGGGGGTGACCTCGTGCATCCGGTTGAGGGTGCGCAGGAAGGTGGACTTGCCGCAGCCGGACGGGCCGATGAACGCCGTCACGGAGCGGGGCTCCACCGTCATCGAGATGTCCTCGATGGCCTTGTGGCTGCCGTAGTAGGCGGTCAGGCCGCCGATGTCGATGCGCTTGGCCATGGAAATCACTGCTTCTTTCGGGGGTCGCTGTTGGCCGCGTCAGCGACCGGTCTTCGGGGCCTTCCAGCGGGCGATGCCGCGAGCCACCAGATTGAGGATCATGACGAAGGCGATCAGGACCAGGGCGGCGGCCCAGGCGCGGTCGTAGGACGCGGCCTCGCCGATCCGGTACTGCTCGTAGATGTAGAAGGGCAGCGAGGACTGGGCGCCTTCGAAGGGGTTCGTGTTGATCAGCTGGCTGCCGAAGACCAGCAGGATGATCGGCGCGGTCTCACCTGCGATACGGGCGATGGCGAGCATGACGCCCGTGGTGATGCCGCCGATCGCGGTGGGCAGGACCACCTTCAGGATGGTGCGCCACTTCGGGATGCCGAGGGCGAGGGAGGCCTCGCGCAGTTCGTTGGGGACGAGCTTGAGCATCTCCTCGGTGGAGCGAACCACGACGGGGACCATCAGGATCGTCAGGGCCAGCGCGCCCATCAGGCCGGAGGGCTCCAGGTCGAACATCAGCATGATCGACAGGATGAAGAGACCGGCCACGATGGACGGGATGCCCGTCATCACGTCGACGAAGAATGTGACGGCCTTGGCCAGCGAGCCCTTACCGTACTCGACGAGGTACACGGCGGTCAGCAGGCCGAGCGGGGCGGAGATCACCGTGGCGATGCCGACCTGCTCCAGGGTGCCGACCAGCGCGTGATAGACGCCGCCGCTGGCCTCGGAACCGAGCACACCGGCCATCGAGTGGGTGAGGAAGTATCCGTCCAGGCGCTCCGCGCCGCGGACGATCGTCGTCCACAGCAGCGAGGCCAGCGGGACGACGGCGATCAGGAAGCAGACCCACATCACGCTGGTGGCGAGGCGGTCCTTGGCCTGGCGCTGGTTCTCGACGACCGTCGTGGCGATGTAGGAGATGGCGACGAAGAGCAGGGCGGAGATCAGGCCCCACTGGATGCGGCTCTCCCACCCGGCGGCCAGCGAGACGCCGACGCCGAGCGCGACCGAGACGACGGCGAAGCCGAGCGGCGCGAGGCGGGGAAGGGAGCGGCTGCCGAGGCTGCTCTGGGGACCGGGTGACGCGGGCTTCGGGCGCTCGATGACGCCGGTGGGTGCGTGGCTCATGCGTTGGCCCCCGAGTACTCCTTGCGGCGGGCGATGATGAGCCGGGCCGCGCCGTTGACCAGCAGGGTGAGGACGAAGAGGACGAGGCCGGAGGCGATCAGGGCGTCCCGCCCGAACGCGTCGGCCTCACCGAACTTGGCCGCGATGTTCTGGGCGAACGTCCCGCCGCCCGGGTTGAGCACGTGCAGCGAGATGAGGAAGCTCGGGGAGAGGACCGTGGCGACGGCCATCGTCTCGCCTAGCGCGCGGCCGAGGCCGAGCATCGAGGCGGAGATGATGCCGGAGCGGCCGAAGGGCAGCACCGAGAGGCGGATGACCTCCCAGCGGGTGGCGCCGAGCGCGAGCGCGGCCTCCTCGTTCATCTTCGGGACCTGGAGGAAGACCTCGCGGCTGACGCTGGTCACGATCGGCAGGATCATGATCGCGAGCAGGATGCCGACGGTGAAGAGCGAGCGGGCGACGCCGACCTCGGTCTTCTCGAAGATGTACGTCCAGCCGAAGAACTGGTCGAGCCAGAGGTTCAGGCCCTCCAGGTACGGCACCAGGACGAGCGCGCCCCAGATGCCGTAGACGATGCTCGGCACGGCGGCCAGCAGGTCGACCACGTACGCGATGGGGGCGGCCAGCTTGCGCGGCGCGTAGTGCGAGATGAACAGGGCGATGCCGACAGCGATCGGAACCGCGATGACCATCGCGATGATCGAGCTGACGACGGTGCCGAAGAGCAGGACCGCGATGCCGAAGACCGGCGGGTCCCCGGCCGGGTTCCAGTCGAAGGTGGTGAGGAAGTTGCCCTCGTTCTTCGAGATGGCGAGCACCGAGCGGTAGGTGAGGAACACGGCGATCGATGCCATGATCACGAGCAGCAGGATGCCCGAGCCGCGGGAGAGGCCCAGGAAGATCTTGTCGCCCATGCGCCCGGTGGACCGGGGGCTGGGCCGCGTGACCGGCGGCGCCGGTGGCGTGTCTATCGGTGTGGTGGAAGCCATGGTCTTTCCGGTCTGTGTGGGGGAGCGGTGTGCTCCCCTGGCGGCGGTGCACCGGATGGAGAGTGGGGCGGGAGGCGGGCCGGTCCGGAGGGGTGCGCCGGGCCGGCCTGCCGGTGGCGCGTCACGTCGGTGGCGCGGGGCGCCGTCGACGGGTTACGCCGGTGGGCGGGCGGGCCCGGCGGGGCCCGGCCGCCCGGGTGTTACGAGAGGGAGCCGATGGTCTCGCGGACCTTGGCGTTGATCTCGGCCGGGATCGGGGCGTAGCCGGCGTCGGTCAGGATCTTCTGGCCGTCGTCGGAGGCGGCGTAGGAGAGGAAGGACTTGACGGTGTCGAGCGTCTCGGGCTTGTTGCCGCTGTCGCAGACGACCTCGTACGTCACCAGGACCAGCGGGTAGGCGCCCTCGGCCTTGGTGGTGTAGTCGAGGTCGAGCGCCAGGTCCTTGCCGGTGCCCTTGACCTTGGCGGCGGCGATGGCCTTGGAGGCGTTCTCCGAGGTGGCCTTCACCGGGGCGGCGCCACCGGTGTTGATGTCCACGGTCGGGATGGACTGGGACTTGGCGTAGGAGAGCTCGAAGTAGCCGATCGCACCGTCGACCTGCTTGACCTGGGCGGCGACGCCGGAGGAGCCGGACGCGGCCTGGCCACCGGGGGCCGGCCACTTCTTCTCGGCCTCGTACTTCCACTCGTTCGGGGCCGCGGCGCCGAGGTACTTGCCGAGGTTCTGCGTGGTGCCGGAGTCCTCGGAGCGGTGGAAGGCCTGGATCGCCTTGTCCGGCAGCTCGACGCCGTCGTTCAGCTTGGCGATCGCCGGGTCGTTCCACTTCTTGATCTTGCTGTCGAAGATCTTGGCGAGGGTCGGGGCGTCCAGCGTGAGGCTGTCGACGCCCTCCAGCTTGAAGCCGATCGCGACCGGGCCGCCGACCATCGGCAGGTTGATGCCCTGGCCGGTCTTGCACATCTTCTTGGAGTCGGCGACCTCCTCGGGCTTCAGCGCCGAGTCGGAGCCGGCGAAGCCGACGGTGCCCTGGTTGAAGGCGACGATGCCCTCGCCGGAGGAGGAGGAGTTGTAGTTGATCTCCACGCCGGAACAGGCGGCCATGTAGTTCTTGACCCAGAGGTCCATGGCGTTCTTCTGAGCGCTGGAGCCGGAGGCGCGCAGCTGGCCCTTGGCCTTGCCGCAGTCGACGTCCGACGCGGCGGTCGTCTTCTCGCCCGTTCCGGCCGTACCGCCGCCGGTGTTGTCGTCCGAACCGCACGCCGTGAGGACCAGGGCGCCGGAGACGGCGAGGGCACCGAGCGCGGTGGCACGAAGCCGGTTCTTGCGCTGAAGCTTCACTTTCGGGTGTTCCTTCCAGGAGCCGCCGTGGTCAGTTCGTTCTACGACGGCGTGCGATGAGGAGCGGTGCTGTGGCTTGCCGCCGCGCACCGTGTACGTCCGAAATTAGGCAGAACAGGTGAAGCCGCCGACGGGGGAGAGTGAACGGCAGGTGAACCGTGTCGGGCAGGTGGGTGCGGGCCGGTCCGGGACGGTGGCCCGGGCGCGGCGCGGAACGCGGATCCGGGCCGGTTCGGAACGCGGATCGGGGCGGGTCGGAGCGCAGGTCAGGGCGCGGTTCAGGGCGCAGGTCAGAGCGCAGGTCAGGGCACGGTTCAGGGCGCGCCGAGGGCGTCCAGCAGGGCGGTCAGCTGCCGGACGTCGCGGGGCTGGGTGAGCCGGACCCGGGCGGCGTCGGGGGCCAGCCACAGGATGCGGTCCACCTCGTCGTTGGCGGTGAAGGAGCCGCCGGTCGCCTCGGCCGCCCAGTAGGCGACCTCCTTGGGCCGGCCGTCCACCGGGTAGCGGGAGGTCGGCAGCCGGTCCCCGGGGGCGCACTGGTGGCCGGTCTCCTCCAGCACTTCCCGTACGGCGGCGGCCAGCGGGTCCTCGCCGCGCTTCAGTTTCCCTTTGGGGAAGGACCAGTCGTCGTAGCGGGGCCGGTGGACCAGGCAGACCTCGACCCCGCCCCCGCCCGGGGCGCGGCGCCAGAGCACGCAGCCCGCGGCCCGGACGGTGCCGGCGCGGTTCTTCACGGGCCGCCCGGTGGCTCCCGGGTCCCCGCTCATGGGGTGCTCAGGGCCGCTGCGTACGGCCAGGTCTCCCGGAAGACGGCCCGTGCCGCCTCCACCTCGTGGCGCTGGTCCGCGTGGAGCACGCCCAGCGCGTACGCCGTGGCCGGGGCGATCCGGGGGGTGCGGGCCGCAGCTGCCGCCGCCCCGGCCGCCTCCACGGCGTCCCGGTGCAGGTCGAGGGCGTGGCCCGCGCCGGTCAGGGCCGGGTCGGTGGCGCCGAGGACGACCTCGTGGGCGTACCGGTGCAGCCGCAGCAGCAGGCGGGTCTGGTGCCACGCCGCGTCCTGCGCCTCGTTGTACGGCTCCGAGTCGTCGGGCGGCAGGGCGGCCACGGCGGTGAGGAGGCGTTGCTCGGCGTGTTCGGCGGGCTCCAGGAGTGCCTCGGCGGTCCGGCCCGCGGGGCCAGGGGCCAGGGGGACGTCGGAGGCCAGGAGCGCCACGGCGTCGGCGACCGCGTGGAAGCGGGAGGAGCCGAGCGCCTGGAGGGCCGCGGAGTGGGACCGGGTCCGGGCGAGGGTGAGGCGGCGTTCCAGCAGCGCCCCCGCCCGTGCGGCGCCCACCCCGAGGGCGGCGCGGCCCTGGAGGTCGGAGGCGGCGCCGTCCCCGGCGGCCCGGACGCCCCGGGCGGCGGGGAGAGCGGGGCCGGAGAGCTGGTGCAGGGCCTCGACGAGCCGGGTGAGGCGGCCCGCGTAGGCGTGTTCGCGCGCGAGGATGCCGGAGAGCCAGGCCAGTTCGGCGCGGAGCTGATCGGCCCAGAGCGGGTCGAGCGCGGCCCGGAAGGTGTGCAGAGCGCCGCTGATCCGGCGGGCCGAGCGGCGCAGTGCGCGGGTGGCGGCCGCGGCGTCGTGGCCGCCGGAGTCCGCGGGGGCGCTGTGCTCGTGGTGCAGGCGCAGGCTCCGCAGGAACTCGGCGGCCTGCCCCCGGAGGTAGGGCGCGAGGACCGCCTCCGTGGTCAGCTCCCCGGTACGGCGGGAGCCGGCGGGGTCCGGGGGGCGAGCTGCCCCCGTGGTGCCGGCGCGCTGCCGCGCCCCCGGTTCCGTGGCGTCGGCGAGGCGCTGTGCCCCCGGGCCCGCGGCGTCGGAGAGTCGCCGTGCCCTCGGTCCCGTTGCGTCGGCGAGGCTCTGCGTCCCCGGTTCCGTGGTCTCGGCGAGGCGCTGTGTCCGCGGTTCCGTGGGGTGTGCCCCCGGTCCCGTTGCGTCGGCGGGCGGCGCGTCCGGTGGGGTGCCGGGGGCCGTGTCCTGCGTCGGCCGGGTCGTCGTCTGCTGGTCAGGGCGTCGCACGCCTGCGCCTCCGGGCGTCGATGAGCATTTCCTGGACGTGCCGCAGCGGCTGGCCGTCCGCGTCCGTGGCGTGCCGGGTCCAGTTCCCGTCGGGGCCCAGGTGCCAGGAGGCGGTGGTGTCGGCCATACCGGTCTCCAGGAGTCGGCTGAGTGCGGCGCGGTGGGCGGGGTCGGTGACCCGGACCAGGGCTTCGATCCGGCGGTCGAGGTTGCGGTGCATCATGTCGGCGCTGCCGAACCACACCTCGGGCTCGCCGCCGTTGCCGAAGGAGAAGACCCGGGAGTGTTCGAGGAAGCGGCCGAGTATGGAGCGGACCCGGATGTTCTCGGAGAGCCCGGCGACGCCGGGGCGGATCGCGCAGATCCCGCGTACCCAGATGTCGACGGGGACGCCCGCCTGGGCGGCCCGGTAGCAGGCGTCGATGATCGCTTCGTCGACCATCGAGTTGACCTTGATCCGCACGTAGGCGGGGCGGCCCGCGCGGTGGTGGGCGATCTCCTTGTTGATCCGGGCGATCAGCCCGTCGCGCAGGGACTTCGGGGCGACCAGGAGGCGGCGGTAGGTCTCGCGGCGGGAGTAGCCGGAGAGCCGGTTGAACAGGTCGGAGAGGTCCGCCCCGACCTGCGGGTCGGCCGTGAGCAGGCCGAGGTCCTCGTACAGCCGGGCCGTCTTGGGGTGGTAGTTGCCGGTGCCGACGTGGGAGTAGCGGCGCAGCGTGTCGCCCTCCTGGCGGACGACGAGGGAGAGCTTGCAGTGGGTCTTCAGCCCGACGAGGCCGTACACGACGTGGCAGCCGGACTCCTCCAGCTTGCGGGCCCACTTGATGTTGGCCTGCTCGTCGAAGCGGGCCTTGATCTCGACGAGGACGAGGACCTGCTTGCCGGACTCGGCGGCGTCGATGAGGGCGTCCACTATCGGGGAGTCGCCGGAGGTGCGGTACAGCGTCTGCTTGATGGCCAGCACGTCCGGGTCGCCCGCCGCCTGCTCCAGGAACGCCTGGACGGAGGTGGAGAACGAGTCGTACGGGTGGTGGAGCAGGACGTCGCGCTCGCGCAGGGCGGCGAATATGTCGGGCGCGGAGGCGGACTCCACCTCGGCCAGGTCCCGGTGGGTGCCCGCGATGAACTTGGGGAACTTCAGCTCCGGCCGGTCCAGCGAGGCGATGGCGAAGAGCCCGGTCAGGTCGAGCGGTCCGGGCAGCGGGTAGACCTCCGCGTCGGACACCTTCAGCTCGCGGACCAGCAGGTCCAGGACGTACGGGTCGATGGACTCCTCGACCTCCAGGCGGACCGGCGGGCCGAACCGGCGGCGCATGAGCTCCTTCTCCAGGGCCTGGAGGAGGTTCTCCGCGTCGTCCTCCTCGACCTCCAGGTCCTCGTTCCTGGTGACCCGGAACATGTGGTGCGCCAGCACCTCCATGCCCGGGAACAGCTCCTCCAGGTGCGCCGCGATGATGTCCTCGATGGGGACGTACCGCTGGGGCGAGGCCTCCAGGAAGCGGGTCAGCAGCGGCGGGACCTTGACCCGGGCGAAGTGGCGGTGGCCGCTGACCGGGTTGCGGACGACGACGGCGAGGTTGAGGGAGAGCCCGGAGATGTACGGGAAGGGGTGCGCGGGGTCGACGGCCAGCGGGGTCAGGACCGGGAAGACGCGCTGCCGGAAGAAGGTGAACAGGCGGGCCTGCTCCTTCTCGGTCAGGTCCGGCCAGCGGATCAGCTGGATGCCCTCGTCGGACAGGTCGGGGGCGATGTCCTGCTGGTAGCAGGCGGCGTGCCGGGCCATGAGTTCGCGCGAGCGGGTCCAGATGAGGTCCAGGACCTCGCGGGGCTGGAGGCCGGAGGCGGAGCGGGTGGCGACGCCGGTGGCGATGCGGCGCTTGAGGCCGGCCACCCGGACCATGAAGAACTCGTCCAGGTTCGACGCGAAGATGGCGAGGAAGTTGGCCCGCTCCAGGATGGGCGTGTTCGGGTCCTCGGCCAGCTCCAGGACCCGTTCGTTGAACGCGAGCCAGCTGCGTTCGCGGTCCAGGAAGCGGCCCTGGGGCAGCTCATCGCCGTCCCGGTCGGGCTCGTAGGCGTCCGCGTCGGCGTCCAGATCGGGATCCAGATCGGCGGCGGTGGAGAAGCCGACCCCGTTGGAGGCGGGGGTGGCGTGCGGCCGGTGTGCGGCGAGTGAGCCGACGGACGGCTGGGCGGCGGGCTGGACCGGGACCTCGGAGCTGGGCTGCTGGCTCATGGACCTATTGTTCCGCGCTGAGCGCTCCTCAGGCGCGTCGGAGCCCGGAAAGATCGCGGAAGGCCCGGGAAACCCCGGGTCACGGCCGGGGGAGCCCTGAGTGGAGTTTCCCCGGGCTCTCCCGTTGCGGCGGGGGGCGGGCACAGCTGGCTGCATCCCGTGAGCGTCGCAAGGGCGTCTGAATGGCCGGTAACGGCGACATGACGTACAGGAAGCGGTGTGCCTGCGGGTGGGCCTCGTCGTCACTGTACGTGTTCGGCGCGCCGGGTTGCCGATCGGGGCGGGCGGGTGTTCGGCACGCTGGGCCTCCTCGGGGGCGGCCGTACGCGCCCGCCGCCCGGGCCCACCCCTCGCGGGGCCCGGACGGCGGGTTTCTGCCGGGTGGGCGGTCAGCCGTGCAGGCGGCGCAGGACCCGGAAGGCGGCGAACACGGCGAGGGCGGCGAGGGCGAGCAGGATGCCGGTCTCGACGAGCTGGAGGGGCCAGTAGTGGGAGGCGGGGTGGTGGTCGAGGTAGCCGTGGGCCACGCCCCGCTCCGCCAGGCAGACTTCGAGGTCGAGGGAGGAGGAGGTGCAGATGTCGGCGGGCAGCACGTCGCCTCCCTTCGTCACCCAGCCCCACTCGACCACGGCGGCCCGGTCGGGCCAGCGGTAGCCGCTGCCCGGCACGAAGATGTCCTTCACGACCGGCCACAAGCTGTCGCGCAGCATGACCAGGACGACCGTCACCAGTCCGGAGACGAACAGGCTCACCGCCATGGCGGGGACCGTGCGGCGCATCCGAAGGCCGATGAGGGCACCGAGGGCCAGGGCGAGCAGGGCGCTCGCGACCGGGACCGTACCGGACGCCATGAAGGTGAACCACTCGTCCCACGCGGCCGGGTATTCCGCTCCGGTCCGGGGCTGGGCCCATGCGAGGACGGCGGTCAGCGCGACGGTCCCCGGGACCATCAGCACAGCCGGTGCGGCCAGGCGGGCGATCAGCCAGTGGGCGGGTGACATGCACTGTGTCCAGGACAGCCTGAGGGTGCCGTTCTCCCATTCACGGGCGATCAGCGGGCCCGCCACGAAAGCGCCGGCGAGAGAGGGCAGGACGATCAGCACCAGGCTCGCGTAGTCGGGTATCCGGCTGACCTTCAGCATGCTGTCGGCGTAATTGCGGGCCGGCTGGAAGCAGGCTTGTACCGAACTGCTGGTCGTACAGCCGCTGTTCGCGAAGTCCGCCATGAGGTAGTCGGCCCGTAGAACCGCGATGACCAGGGCGGCGGCCACGGCGGCGAGGAGCGCTCCGGTGCTCCACAGGCTTCGCCGGTGCACCCGCAGCACCACCCGCACGGACCCCCGCAGGGCGGCGCGGGCGGGCGCCGGGGCGGTGGCCGCGTCGGGCTTCGGGGGCGTGAGCGTGCTCATGCTGCTGCCACCTCCGCATCGGCCGCACCCGCGACGACGCTGGCGCTCGGCGTCAGCAGCGGCGGGGCGTCCGGGGAGCGGAGGTGGGCGAGCAGCAGCTCCTCCAGGGACGGTTCCGTGACGGCCCAGGCGGCGGTGTCCACGGGGCCCTCCTTCCTGATGAGCGCGGTGAGCTGACGTCCCGTCGTGCGGGATTCGACGACGGTGTGCGGGGAAAGGTCCCGCGTCCGGCCGGTGAGGAGGGCGTGGGCGGAGACGATGTCCTCGGCCTCGCCGCCGAGCCGGACGCGCCCGCCGTCGACGAACAGGAGGTAGTCGCAGGCTCCCTCCAGCTCGGTGAGGATGTGCGAGGACATCACGATGCTGGTGCCGTGCTCGGCGGTCTCCGCCATCAGGACACCCATCAGCTCGTGCCGGGCGAGCGGGTCGAGGTCGGCCATCGGCTCGTCCAGCAGCATCAGTTCGGGCCGCTTGCCGAGTGCGAGGGCCAGTGCCAGGCGGGTGCGCTGCCCGCCGGAAAGGGTGCGGACACGCGCCTTGCGCGGCAGCGGTCCGGCGATCCGGTCGGCGGTGGCACGGTCCCAGCGCCCCGGATTCAGCTCGGCCCCGGCCCACAGGGTGTCGGCGACGGTGAGCTGCGGGTACAGGGGCTTGTCCTGGGAGACGAAGGCGATGCGGTCGCGTACGTCGCCGGGAACGGTGGAGCCGAGGACGGTGAGGGATCCGGCGCTGGGGCGGTCCAGCCCGGCCGCCAGGTTCAACAGGGTCGACTTTCCCGCGCCGTTGGGCCCGACGAGGGCGCAGACGCGGCCGGCGGGCAGCCGGAACGAGCAGTCGTGCAGGGCGCGGTGGCGGCCGCCGCCGCGCCCGTAGGTCCTTCCGAGGCCGTGTGCCTCGATCGCGACGCCGGTCATCGTTCCTCGTCCCCCTTGTACGTGCTGTCCAGTACGGCGGTGAAGAGCGCGCCGACGTCGTCCTTCTCCAGGCCGGCCGCCCGGGCCCGGCGGGCCCAGTCGGCGAGTTCGGTGCGCAGCGGTGCGTCGGCGGCAGTCGTGTCGGCCGCGCCGCCCAGCGTGCCGAGCGTGCCCAGCGTCCTGCGGACGAAGGTGCCGAGCCCGCGGCGGGCCTCGACGAGGCCTTCGCGCTCCAGCTCGCGGTAGGCCTTGAGGACCGTGTTCGGGTTGATCGCGGTGGCTTCCACGACCTCGCGGGCGGTCGGCAGCCGGTCGCCCGGTTCGAGCACGCCCAGGCGCAGGGCCTGCTTCGTCTGCTGGACGATCTGGAGGTAGGTGGCGACGCCGCTGCGCCGGTCGATGCGGAACTCGACCGCTGCGGATTCGGCTGTCATGCGCTGCACCACCCTTTCACTAATTGAGTAGTGAAAGGGTGGTGCAAAGAAGGGGCGGCGTCAAGTGACGCCGCCCCTGGCCGGTCTGCCGTGGTATCAGGACGTGGGTGTCAGGACTGGGTGTCAGGACTCCGTGCGGTACATCAGGTCCACCTCGTGCGTGGTGAAGCCCATGCGCTCGTACACCGTCACGGCCGCCGTGTTGTCCGCGTCCACGTAGAGCATCGCGGTGGGCAGCGTCTCGGCGGCCAGGTGGCGCAGCCCGATCGAGGTCAGCGCCTTGCCGAGGCCGCCGCCCTGGGCCTCGGGCAGGACGCCGACCACGTACACCTCGCCGAGCTGCTCCTCGGCGTGGACCTTCGTCCAGTGGAAGCCGACGATCTCCCCGTCCCGCTCGGCCAGGAAGAAGCCCTTCGGGTCGAACCAGGGCTCCGCCTTGCGGTCGTCCAGGTCCTGCTGGGTCAGGGACCCCTGCTCGGGGTGGTGGGCGAACGCGGCCCGGTTCACGGCGAGCCAGGCGGCGTCGTCACGGCCCGGCTCGAAGGTCCGTACGGTGACGCCCTCGGGCAGCACCGGCTCCGCGAGGTCGAGCGGGACCAGGCTCCGCCGGAGCTGGCGCAGCTCGCGGAAGAGGGAGAGGCCGAGGACCTGGGCCAGGTGGCGGGCGGCGGAGCTGCCGCCGTGCGCCCAGACCCGCAGCCGCTTGCCGGTCGCGGCGAGGAGGGCCGCGCCCAGCGCCCGGCCGTGCCCGCTGCCGCGCCGGTCGGGGTGGACGACCAGCTCGGCGGCCGGGGCCTCGACCGGGTCGGTGTCCTCCAGCTGGGCGTACCCGGCGAGCGCCCCGTCGACGGTGAGGAGGAAGTGCCGTACGCCGTCGCGGTGGCCGCCCCGGATCCGTAGCCTGCCCTGCTCGGAGACCGCCTGTCGGCCGTCCGACCGGGCGGCCTCGGCGAGCAGGGCGAGGACGGCGTCGGCCTGCGCGGAGTCGAGTGCGTCGAGGGTGTGGACCTCGCGTCCGGGAGCGGGGAGGGGTGCGTCAGTCGTCATGCCTCCGAGCGTACGGCGACGGGCGCGCCCGGCGGGGGCGCGGCGGGGCGGCGGTGCTGCGGACCGTGGGGAACCGGATCGGTGTGCGGCCTCGGACGGAGGGCGGTCAGGCGTCCTCGGACGGAGACGTGGCGTTGAGGACGTTGTCCGCGATGCGGGAGAGGTCCTCCGCACTGGGCAGCAGCTCGCGCACCCCTTCGGGAAGCCCGGCGTACGTGCTGACGGCCAGCGGCGTGTTGTACCCGCGCAGGGCGTACTCCACCATGGCCCGGTCCCGGCTCTCGGCGATCAGGATGCCGAGCGTGGGCTCGTCCCGCTCCTTGTCCCTGACCAGGTCGTCCACCACCGAGACGTAGAACCCGAACTGCCCGAAGTGCTCGGCCCGTGCCTTGCGGGTCTTCAGCTCCAGCACGACGTAGCAGTGCAGCTTGCAGTGGTAGAAGAGAAGATCGATGCGGTACTCGGAGTCGCCGACCACGATGGGGTACTGACGCCCGACGAAGGCGAACCCGACGCCCAGTTCGGTCAGGAACCGCACGAGGTTGTCGACCAGCGCGTCCTCCAGATCGCGCTCCGTCGGCCGGCCCGTGAGTTCGGTGAAGTCGAGGCGGTAGGGGTCCTTGAGAATCTGCCGTACGGCGTCGGACTTCCCGGGCAGGCTGACGTCGAAGTTGTTCGCGGCGGCGCCTTCGGCGAGGTGCAGCTGCCGGTGGATCACCGACTCCAGATGCGTACGGGACCAGCCGTGGTGGACGGCGTGCTGGGCGTAGAAGTCCCGCTCGAAGCGGGTCGCGCACTTGCCCATGATGAGGACGACGTGGCCCCAGGGCAATTGTCCAACAGGCTGTTGGACAATTGAGTCGGGCCAGATCCTGGCCATCTGCTGCATGGAGTGAAGGTTGGACCGGCTGAATCCCCGCTGCTGCGGGAACTCCGTCCGCAGCTCCGTGGCGATCCGCTCGATGACCTTCGTGCCCCACTTCTCCCCACGTTGCCGCTCCAGGATGGTCCGCCCGATCTCCCAGTACATCCGCAGCATCTCGGTGTTGACCGTGAGCTGTGCACGGACATGGGAGCCGCGGACGATCGTCTTGAGGTCGTCGACCATGTCGAGGAAGCCGTCGGGAAGTCCGGCGGAGTGTTCTGCCGACGGTTGCCGCTGCTGGGCCGGCACCTTCGCCGTGGTCGTGAGTTCGTTCTCCATGGCGTACAGGTTTCCGGTGGTGATGCGTGCCGTGACGTTTCTGCCCGGATATGTGAGCCATACGGGTGATCCGGGCGCGTGTGGGGACGTTCCTGACGAGCCATTTGGCCGGATGGCAACCAGTCCGTAACTCCGAACACCTGTTGCGCTACGCGCGTTGACTCTAGGCTGCGGCACGCAGGATCCCAGACGTGACACCAGCGACACGACTGCCACCACCGACACCACCGACAGCACTGACACACAAGGGGACCGATGTCAGCGACTCCGCAGAAGAACCGTGCGACACGGCGGGTGCTCGCCGCCACGGCCGGTCTGGCCACCGTGGGCGCCCTCGTCGCCGCGATGCCGGCCGGCGCCCACGACCGGGGCCACGGGCACGGCCATGGGCACAAGCCCCGTACCGTCGACGTGCAGTTGCTGTCGTTCAACGACCTGCACGGCAACCTGGAGCCGCCGGCCGGTTCGGCGGGCAACGTCTCGGAGACGCAGCCCGACGGCACGGTGAAGGCGATCCCGGCCGGTGGCGTCGAGTACCTGGCGACCTCGCTGCGCACCGCGCGCAAGGGCAACCCGTACTCCGTCACGGCGGCCGGCGGCGACATGGTCGGCGCGAGCCCGCTGCTGTCGGGCCTCTTCCACGACGAGCCGACGATCGAGGCGCTGAACGGCCTGGACCTGGACGTCACTGCGGTCGGCAACCACGAGTTCGACGAGGGCGCGGCCGAGCTGGCCCGCCTCCAGAACGGCGGCTGCCACCCGGTCGAGGGCTGCTACGAGAAGGGCAAGAAGTTCGAGGGAGCCGACTTCCCCTACCTCGCGGCCAACGTGACCGAGGAGAAGACCGGCAAGCCGCTGCTGAAGCCGTACACCGTCTGGAAGAAGAACGGCGTCAGGATCGGCTTCATCGGTGTGACGCTGGAGGGCACCCCGGACATCGTCACCGCGAACGGCGTCAAGGGCCTCGAGTTCCACGACGAGGTCGAGACGATCAACAAGTACGCCCGTGAGCTGGACCGCAAGGGCGTCAAGTCCATCGTCGCGCTGATCCACGAGGGCGGGGCCCCGGCCTCCACCTCGTACAACTACGACTGCGACAGCCCCGGCGCGGGCGACGGCATCTCCGGCCCGATCGTCGACATCGCGAAGGGCATCACGCCGAAGGTGGACGCCCTGGTCACGGGCCACACCCACCAGGCGTACGTGTGCACCGTCCCGGACCCGTCGGGTCAGCCGCGCATGGTCACCTCGGCCTCGTCGTTCGGCAAGGTGTACACGGACACCACGCTCACCTACGACCGCCGCACCAAGGACATCGTCCGTACGTCGGTGAAGTCCGCGAACCACGTCGTGACCCGCGACCAGGCCAGGGCCACCGACATGACGCGCCTGATCGACCGCTGGAACAAGCTCGCCGCCCCGATCGCGAGCAAGCCGCAGGGCTGGATCAGCGCCGACATCAACGGCCGCGGCTCCACGGCCCCCGAGAAGCCGCTCGGCAACGTCATCGCCGACGCCCAGCTCGAAGGCCTCGCCCCGGCCGACAAGGGCGGCGCGGAGGTCGCGTTCATGAACCCGGGCGGCATCCGCGCGGACCTGGTGCACAAGGCGTCGGGCGGTGAGGGCGACGGGGTCGTCACCTACGGCGAGGCGTTCACCGTGCAGCCGTTCACCAACATGATGAACGTCGTCGACCTGACCGGCGCTCAGCTGGTCACCGCGCTCCAGCAGCAGGTCAGCGGCTCCAACGCGGCCAGCCCGAAGATCCTCCAGGTCTCCGAGGGGCTCACCTACACCCTCGACCTGACGAAGAGCGGCGCGGACCGCGTGGTCGCCGGCACCATCAAGCTGAACGGTGCGGCGATCGACCCGGCCAGGACCTACCGCGTCGCGATGAACGAGTTCCTCGCGGGCGGCGGCGACGGCTTCGCGGCCCTCGGCCAGGGCACGAACAAGCTGGTCGGCGCCTCCGACCTGGACCTGTTCAACGCCTACCTGGCGGCCCACTCCACGGCCACCGCCCCGCTGGCCCCGCCGGCGACGGACCGGATCACGGTCATTCAGTAACGCGTCCGTGGACGAAGGGGCGGTGGGCCCGCGGGCCCACCGCCCCTTTTCGCGTCCTGTCGACCATGCGGCGGGGAGAGCGTCGGGGATTTCGTGCCGCACCGCGTTCGCGACGGCGGCCGAAATTGCAACGCCTCATTTATCACGCCCGTGATAATGTCGCGCTGTGGGATATATCGATGTCAACTCTGTTTCTTACGGGCTGCCGGACGGCAGGGTGTTGCTGGACGAGATCGCGTTCCGGGTCGGGGAGGGAGCCAAGGTCGCGCTGATCGGGGCCAACGGGTCCGGCAAGACCACGTTGCTGCGGATCATCGCCGGGGACCTCGCAGCGCACAGCGGTGCGGTGAACCGGGGCGGAAGCCTGGGCGTCATGCGGCAGTTCATCGCCCGTGACGGCGACCGGGTGCGCGACCTGCTGCTGTCGGTGGCGGATCCCCGGATCCGCCGGGCCGCCGCCGCCGTGGACGCGGCGGAAGCGGCCCTGGAGTCGCGTGGGGACACCAAGGCGCAGCTGGCCTACGCGGCCGCGCTGGCCGACTGGGGCGACGCCGGCGGCTACGAGGCCGAAGTGCTGTGGGACGTGTGCACCACCGAGGCTCTCGGCGTCCCCTTCGACCGGTGCGGGCGGCGCGCGGTGGACTCGCTGTCGGGCGGCGAGCAGAAGCGGCTCGTCCTGGAGGCGCTGCTGCGCGGCCCCGACCAGGTGCTGATGCTCGACGAGCCCGACAACTACCTGGACGTTCCCGGCAAGCGCTGGCTGGAGGACCGTCTCCGGGAGACCCCGAAGACCGTCCTGTACATCAGTCACGACCGCGAGCTGCTGGCGCGCACGGCGCAGAGCGTCATCACGGTCGAGCTCGGCGCGGCGGGGAACACCGCCTGGGTCCACCCGGGCGGTTTCGACAGCTACCACCGGGCGCGGACCGACCGGTTCGAGCGGTTCGACGAGCTGCGCAACCGCTGGGACGAGGAACGCGCCAAGCTGAAGGCGCTCGTGCAGATGTACCGGCAGAAGGCCTCCTACAACTCGGACATGGCCTCGCGTTACCGTTCCGCGCGGACTCGTCTCGACCGGTTCGAGAGCGCGGGTCCGCCGCCCGCACGCCCGCGCGAGCAGCATCTGGCGATGCGGCTGCGCGGAGGGCGCACGGGAAAGCGGGCCGTGATCTGTGCCGGCCTGGGACTGACCGGGCTGATGAAGCCGTTCGACCTGGAGGTCCGGTTCGGTGACCGGGTCGCCGTGCTCGGTTCCAACGGTTCGGGCAAGTCGCACTTCCTGCGCCTGCTCGCCGCCGGCGGCAGCGCCCCCGAGCCCGCGCACGAGCCGGTGGGCGACCTTCCGGTCGAGCCCGTGTCGCACCAGGGCGTGGCGCGGCTGGGCGCACGGGTGCGTCCCGGCTGGTTCGCGCAGGTCCACGGGCGGCCCGATCTCGCCGGCCGCACGCTCGTGTCCATCCTGCACCGCGGGGACGAGCGGCGGGAGGGGCTGCCGCGCGAGGAGGCGTCACGGGTACTGGCGCGCTACGAGCTGGCGGGTGCGGCGGAGCAGGAGTTCGACTCGCTGTCCGGCGGGCAACAGGCCCGCTTCCAGATCCTCCTGCTCGAACTCGGCGGTACGACGCTGCTCCTGCTGGACGAACCCACCGACAACCTCGACCTCGTCTCCGCCGAGGCGTTGCAGCACGCGCTCCGCGGCTTCGAGGGCACGGTGCTCGCGGTGACGCACGACCGGTGGTTCGCCCGCGACTTCGACCGGTTCCTGGTCTTCGGCTCCGACGGCACCGTCCGCGAGTCGCCCGATCCGGTGTGGGACGAGAAGCGCGTCGTGCGCCGACGCGGCTGAGCGCTGCCCTCCCCCGACCCGGAACGGGCGAGCACGGCGAGGCCGTTCGGTGTTGTCACGGCTGTGATATTTTGGGGAAATGCCAGCTCGGATCGATCTCGAACAGCGTCGCAAGGATGTTATCGAGGCGGCTTTCCGCCTCTTGGTCGCTGAGGGAATAACCGGTCTTTCGCTGCGGAAGGTAGCCGCCGAGTCGGGGCTGAACATCGGGTCGGTGCGACACTATTTCGACGATCATCGCCATCTTCTCGTCGCGGCCGTGACCGAAGTCGGCGACCGTATGGGGAAGAGGCTCACCCGCTGTGCGACCGACACCCTGCTCGGACTCGACGGCGAGAGCGCCGTGGACGCGTTGCAGGCCCTCGTCGAGGAGTTGCTGCCGCTCGACGACGAACGGCGCGTCGAGTCGATCGTGCTGGTGGAGTTCATCGTCGCGGCACGGGTGAATCCGGTCTTCCGCCCCGTGACCGAGCGGATGGCCGCCGACATGCGGCAGGTGATCACACGGGCCCTGGACGTGCTCGACGTGCCCGCGCCGGCCGAAGAGGCGGAGCGGCTCGTCGCGCTGCTGGGCGGTCTGATCCTCGACGCGGTGACACCGCACGGGTCACTCGGCACCGAACGTGTGCGCAGGACGCTGCGGGCTCATCTGCGCTCGGTGCTGGTGACCGGACACGGCGGGGTCCGGTGACCCGGTGACCCGGTGACCCGGTGACCCGGTGACCCGGTGATCTGACGTCACGAGGGACTCGGCCTTGGACCGGGCCGTGGCCGTGCTGCGGCACCACGGGGCGCCACGGGGCGCCACCGGCTGACGCGGAACAGCGGAACAGCGGTACGGCGGTGTCACCGGCAGGCGCGGAACAGCGGTGCCACCGACTGACGCGGTACGGCGGTACGGCGGAGCGTCCGGCCGTCCCGGTTCACGTCGCCGCACCGGTCCAGGTGACGGCGAAGTAGGCGACGCGTTCGTCCTCCCCGACCGGGAGCATTCCCGCCGCCGTCATCACGCGCTGGGACGCGACGTTGTCATGGTCGGCGTCCCCCTTCACCGAGACGACGCCGCCGGCCCGGGCGAACGACAGGAGGGCGCGGACAGCTTCGGAGGCGTAGCCCTTCCCCTGGGCCGACGGTACGACGCCGTAGCCGATCGTGACGTGTCCGTGTTCGTCCGGGGGGCTGTGGAAGTCCACGCCGCCGATCACCCGGTGGTTCGAGCGGCGGCGGATCGCGTACGGGCCGAACGGCCGGGGATCGCCCGTGGCCGAGCAGCGTTCCAGGAAGCGCTTGGCCACGGACACGTCGTCCTCGGTCGGGAATCCGGGCTCCCAGGCCGTGCCGGCGGCCGGCCGGCCCGCCACCATCTGTTCGGCCTCGGCCACGGATATCGGGTGCAGGACGAGCCGCTCGGTCACCAGGTCGGTCATGGCGGCGTCAGCAGGGAGGTCATGGCAGGGAGGTGTATCACGCGGTACGGAGGGGGCGCGCGTGGATTTTCCGGCCCGGGGCCGCCCGCTCCCCGGCTACCTCAGGGACTCCTGCGTCGGGACGACCACCCCGTACAGGTCGCCGATGGTGGCCAGCGCGGCGTGGTGCACCTGCTGGGCGTCGAGGTCGGTCCCGGCGACCGGCAGGGACCGGGTCGCGCAGGCGTCGGCGACGACCGTGGGGCGGTTGCCGCGCAGGAACGCGCCCTGGGCCGTGAACGCCACGCACATATGGGTCATCCAGCCCGCGATGATCACGTCCCCGCCCGCCCGGACGTGCTCGCCCAGGTCGGTGCCGTGGAAGGAGTCCGGAGCCTTCTTGACGACGACGGTCTCGCCGTCGGCCGGGGCGACGGCCGGGCAGATCTGCCCGATCTCGGCCCGGATGTCGTACGGAGTTCCCTCGCCGCCGTCGTTGATGACATGGACGACCTTGGTCCCCGCCTCGCGGGCCCGGGCCAGCAGGCGTGCGGCGGCGTCCAGCGAGTCCTGCCAGCCGTCGAGTTCCATCACGCCGCGCGTGTAGGTGTTCTGGTAGTCGACGAGGATCAGGGTGGAGCCGGCGAGCGTGGCCGGGGTCGCGTCGAAGCCGTTGAGTTCGCGCAGGGTGGTTCGGGACATGGGTGTACCGCCTCGGGGTGTCGTACGTCGGGGAGGGGTCGGGAGAGATCGGGAGAGATCGAGAGGGATCGGGAGAGATCGGGGACGGATGGGCTCGGTCTTCGAGCCGCTTCCCACGCTAGGACCGGGCACGGATGTCCGCAATGACGTCTAACATGCAGATGCCGACATGTGCTTCTGGTGGCTGCTGCCACTCAAGGCGGGTGGCCGCCGCCACCGGACGTACGGCTGAACAGGGAGATCGGGCATGGACACCGTCGGACGACTCGTCGTCATCGTCCTCTTCGAGGGCGTCGACCTGCTCGACGTCACCGGTCCGCCGGAGGTGTTCTCGCTCGCCCGGCGCGAAGCCGAGGACGCGGACGGCTACGAGGTCGTCCTGGCCGCCGAGTCCATGGACCCCGTCACCACCGGGGCCGGGGTTCGCGTCCTCCCCGATCTCACCTTCGACGAGGTGGCCGGGCGGAGCATCGACACCCTCATCGTCCCCGGCTCGGTGGAGATCGACGGCGAGCGCCGGGTGCGCGCCCTCGTCGACCCCGCGCTGGTGGAGCGGGTGAGGGAACTCGCCGGGCGGAGCCGGCGGACCGCCTCCGTCTGCGTCGGCGCGCATCTGCTGGCCGCCGCCGGGCTGCTCGACGGCAGGCGCGCCACGACCCACTGGTCGACCGCACCCCAGCTCGCCGCCGCGCACCCGGAGATCGAGGTCGACGCCGACCCGATCTTCATCCGCGAGGGCGACGTCTGGACCGGGGCCGGGATCAGCGCCTGCCTCGACCTGTCCCTCGCCCTCGTCGCCGACGACCTCGGCGAGGCCGTCGCCCTGAGGGTCGCCCGCCAGCTCGTGATGTATCTGAAGCGGCCGAGCGGCCAGAGCCAGTTCAGCGTTCCGCTGGAGCAGATCTCGCCGACCAGGCGCATCGAGGACCTCCGCCACCACATCCTGCGCAACCTCGGCCGCCGGCTCACCGTCGTGGACCTCGCCGCCCACGCGCACGTCAGCGACCGTCACCTCACCCGGATCTTCAGGACCGAGCTGAACACGACCCCGCACGCGTACATCGAGTCCGTCCGGGTGGAGAAGGCGCGCAACGAACTGGAGTCCTCCGACGCCACCCTCGAACGCATCGCGTCCGTCTGCGGGTTCGGCACGGTGGACACCCTGGTACGCGCTTTCCGGCGGCGGTTGAACGCGACGCCGACGGAGTACCGGCGCAGGTTCCGGACCGCCCGCACCGGCTGATGCCGGGGTCGGGAGCGTCGGAGGCCGGGGCCGGGGCCGGGGCCGGGCAGTGTCGGGGGCCGGGGCCGGTGGGCGACGCCCGGCTCAGGCGTCCCCGGGGAAGTCCGCCCGTACGGTCAGGCCCCCGCCGGGTCCGGCCGTCGCGGTGATCGTGCCGTGGTGGGCGCGGACCACCGCGTCGGCGATGGCGAGACCCAGACCGTGTCCGGTCCGGTCGCTGCGCACGCGGGGGGCGGCGCGGTGGAACGGCTCGAAGAGACGGTCGGTGTGCTCGGGGTCCAGCACGGGACCGGAGTTGGAGACTTCCAGGGAGACCCGATGGACCGGACCCGGCCCCGGACCGTCGGGGTCGCCGTGGCCGGTGTGGCCGGTGTGGCCGGTGTGGCCGGTGTGGCCGGTGCGGACGGACACGTGCACCCAGCCGTCCGCGCCCGGGACGTTGTGCGTGAGCGCGTTGTCGATCAGGTTGTGCACCAGCCGGCGCAGCAGGGCGGTGTTTCCCGCCAGCGTCCGGCCGGCTTCCGTACCGGCTCCGGTCGCGGTCCGCGTACGGGCCCCGGCAGCGGTCCGCGTACCGGCCCCGGTAGTGGTCCGCGTACGGCCCCCGGCAACGGTCCCGAGGTCGGTCTCCAGGGTGATCCCGGCGGCCCGGGCGCGGGGGGCCAGCTCCTCGCAGACCTCCGCGGTGACCTCCGCCAGGTCGACCGGTTCCGTGTCGGGCCGGGCGTGCTCGGCGCCGGCGAGTTGCAGCAGGCCGTGCACGATCTCGATGCTGCGCTCGTTGACGGCGGCCAGTTTGGGGGCGAGCCGGCTCAGTTCGCGGCCCGACGCGTCCGTCTGCGCGAGTTGCAGCGCGGTACGGGTGGTGGCCAGCGGCGTGAGGAGCTCGTGGGAGGCGTTGGCGGCGAAGCGCTGATGGGCCTCGAAGGAGCGTTCCAGCCGGTCCAGGGTGTCGTCGAAGGTGTCGGCGAGCTGGCGGAGCTCGTCGTTCGGCCCGTCGGCGTGGATCCGGTACGACAGATCGCCCGTGCCCGCGCGGGCCGCCGCCCGGTTGATCGTGTGCAGCGGGGCCAGGAGGCGGCGGGAGAGCAGCCACCCGGCGGCCAGGCCCAGCGCGGCCACGAGCGACGCGCCCGCGACGGACACGGTGAGCACGGTGTCCCACACGTCTTCCTTGGACCGGATCACCTGCGTGTCGGCGTACGAGGGCGGCGGGTCGACGGTGCGGAACGGTGCGGGGAGGCTGTCCGCCGGGCCGCCCGGCACGAAGTCGGTGTGGGCGGGCGTGCTGCCCAGGTCGTAGGAGGGCAGGAACCGCGTACCGAGGTAGACCGCGGCCACCATCAGGGCCCCGGAGACCACCAGGACGGCCGCGAAGCCGAGGAAGAGCCGGGTGTGGATGCTGACCCGGAGCTGTGCGGTCACGGCTGCTCCGCCAGGTAGTAGCCGGCGCCGACCGAGGTGTGCAGCAGCGGCGGCGTGCCCAGCTTGCGCCGCAGGGTGTGGATGACCAGACGCACCGCGTTGGTGAACGGGTCGGCCGCCTCGTCCCACGCCTTCTCCAGCAGGTACTCCGCGCCGAGCACCCCGCCCTCCGCCCGCATCAGCAGCTCCAGGACGGCCAGTTCCTTCGGCGTCAGCCGGATCTCCCGGCCCGCCCGCTCGGCCCGCCGCCGGTGGGTGTCCAGCGTGAGGTCCCCGAGGGACAGCGTCGGGGCGTGCGCGGGGGCGGCCCGGCGGTAGAGGGCGCGGAGGCGAGCCACCAGCTCGGGGAAGTCGAAGGGCTTGGGGAGGTAGTCGTCGGCCCCGAGGCCGAGGCCCGCCACCTTGTCGCCGAGGCGGCCCGCTGCGGTCAGCATCAGGATCCGGCAGCCGGGGTGCTCCGCGACCGTACGGCGGCAGACCTCGTCGCCGTGGACGCCCGGCAGATCCCGGTCGAGGACCACGATGTCGTAGTCGTTGACCGACAGCTTCTCCAGCGCCGCGCCGCCGTCGTGGACGGCGTCGGACGAGATGCCCTCGCGGCGCAGGCCGAGGCCGATGACCTCGGCCATGAACTCCTCGTCCTCGACGATCAGCACGCGCATCGCCGGTGTCGCCTCTCCTCGCGTGGGGTGGTCGCCCGCCCGCCGGGGCGGACGGCACCACTTCTCTGGATACGTGGATACGTGGATACGTGCATACGTGCATACGTCCCGGGGTGGGCGCGCCCCATGACTATCAGAGCCCGCATGTGGACGACGTATGAGAGTCCGCCCGGCCCGGCCCGCCGCCGAACGCCGCCGATAACGCCCGCTTCCTAGCGTGAGCCGTCCGTCCGCCCGTCGTCGACCGCGAAGAGAAAAGATTCCATGAACCTGTTCAAACGGGCCTGGTGGCGGCTGACCGCCACCCCCGGCAAGGCCCTGATGCTGACCGGCCTGTTCTTCGTCATCTGCGCCCTGGTCCTCTCCGGCTTCCTCATCCGGTCGGCGGCCGACCGAGCCGCGACGGAGGCGAAGCGCACGGTGGGCGCGGTGGCCACGCTGTCCCTGGACATCAACGCGCTCATGGCGTCGGGGAAGGCGGAGAACGGCGGCGCGAGCGGCGTCCGGATCGACGATTCCGACCGGCTGCGCAGCGGGCAGGCCGACCGCCTCGGCGCGTCACCGGTCGTCACCGGGTTCAGCTACAAGGTGGAGGCGGCGGGACAGCCCACGGACCGGCTGAAGCTCTACCGCGCCGTACCGCCGCCGCCCGCCACCGACACGGAGTCCGGCGACTTCTTCAAGGTCGAGGGCGTACGGGACCTCCTCGCGACGCCCGCCTTCCGCAACGGCACCTCGAAGATCCTCGCCGGCCAGGGCATCGGGCCGGAGACCCGGGGAGACGTCCTCGTCCTGGAGAAACGCCTCGCGGAGGCCAACAAGCTGAAGGTCGGCGACAAGGTCACCGTGCGTCCCTTCCTCGGCGACGGCAGCACGCAGCCGCCGAAAGAGTTCACCGTCGGCGGCGTCTACGCCTCCGCCACCGCCTCCAGCAGCCAGTACGTGCCCGCGCTCGCCGACCCGGCCAACCTGGTCTACGCCTCGCCGGACGCGGCCGGTTCGCTGTCGGCCGTCGCGCCGACCGGCGCGGGCCCGGACATCCAGGAGGCCACCTTCACCCTGCGCGGTCCGGACGATCTGCCGAAGCTGCGTGCGGAGGCGAAGGCGCTCGGCCTCGATCCGGAGATCTATCCGCTCGCGGTGAACGACAAGCAGTACCAACAGCTCGTCGGACCCATCGCCCGGACCGCCGGTTTCGCGACGCTCACGGTGTGGCTGGTCTCGCTGGCCGGGCTGGCGGTCGTGTCGCTGGTCGTGGCCGGTTCGCTGCGCGAGCGCCGCCAGGAGCTCGGCATCCTGCTGGCCATGGGTGAGCGCAAGCCGCGGCTGCTCGGCCAGCACCTGGTGGAGATCGCCGCCTGCGCGCTGATCGCGATCGGCCTTGCCGTGCCCGCCAGCCAGGCGCTGGCCGGCACGGCGGGAAGCGTTCTGCTGGCCGGTGAGGTGTCCGAGGCGGCGAAGGACGCCGACGCCGGGAAACGGAACGACTACGCCAACTCCATGGGCGCGGCACCCGAGGAGGAACAGCCGGCGGTCGAGCCCCTGGACGAGCTGGACGTCCGCCTCACCGCGGGAGACATCGGGCAGGTCGGCGCGGCCGGCCTCGGCATCGCCGCCGCGGCCACCCTCGTACCCGGCTACCGCGTCCTGCGCCTGAAGCCCCGCCAGATCCTCACGAAGGGCGACTGACCATGCCGCACCTGACCCTGCCGCACCCCGGACCGACGGACGACGGCCGGAGCCCGGTCCTCCAGCTCGTCGACGTCCAGAAGAGCTACCCCGTCGGCAACCGCGCCCGGGAGCGTACGGTCCTCAAGGGCGTCAGCCAGGACTTCGAGCAGGGCCGCATGTACGCGGTCGTCGGCCCCTCCGGGAGCGGCAAGACCACCCTCCTCTCGCTGGCCAGTGGCCTCGACGCGCCCAGCGGGGGCACGGTGCGCTTCCGGGGCCGGGAGCTGGACCGGCTGGGGCTGGACACCTATCGCCGACGGCACGCGGCCACGGTGTTCCAGTCCTTCAACCTTCTCGGCTACCTGACCGCCGTGCAGAACGTCACCTCGGCCATGGAGATCACCGGTGCGGCCCGGCGTGGCCGCAAGGACCGGGCGAACGAGCTCCTCCTCCTTCTCGGCATCGAGGAGGAGGACCGCCACCGCAGGATCCGGCAGCTCTCCGGCGGGCAGCAGCAGCGGGTGGCGATCGCCCGCGCGCTGGCCTGCGAGGTGGACGTCCTCTTCGCCGACGAACCCACGGGGAGCCTCGACCAGGACACCGCGGCCGGCATCGTCGAGGTGCTGCGCAAGCTGGCCCACGACGACGGCAAGTGCGTCGTCGTGGTGACCCACTCCGCGAAGGTGGCCGACGCGGCGGACGAGGTGCTGCAACTCAAGCGGGGGAAGTTGTCGCGGAGTTGAGTGTGAGGATGCCCTGAAACGACGGGAGAGGGCGGAGACCCGTACCGGTCTCCGCCCTCTCCCTCGTTTCACCGCTTCACCGCTTCAGCGCTTTGAAGGGCCTCAGCGACTTCCGCTTCGCCGTCAGGCGTCGGAACCCGCCTTCCGGCGACGGACGACGAACACCGCCGCCGCGCCGAGCACCACGGCCGCACCGCCCGCGAGAGCGATCGAGGTGGTGGCGGAGGACGAACCGGTGGCGGCGAGGCTGCCGTCCGTGCCCGTCTTCGCCGGGGTGCCCGACGTCGAGCCCTGCGGCTGGTGGCCGGAGCCCTTGCCACCGGGCTTCGTGGTGCCGGCGGGCTTGGGCTTGGCGTCCTCGGTCTTGCCGGGCTTGCTGCCCGCGGCCTTGACGTCGAACTCGTACATGTCCGCGCCGGGCGTCCCGCCGCAGGAGCCGTCCTCGTTGTAGAAGTCGGCCGCGATGAAGGCGACACCGTTGCCGGCCGGGGTGGCCTTGTCGAGGGTGAGGCGCATCTTCAGGTCGGTCCGGGCGCCGGGCTTCAGCGCGCCGACGGCGTCGATGTAGTCGTCCTTGACGTTCTTCCACTTCGGGGACGACTCGGAGGACCACTGGAGGCGGAAGAACTTGCCCGTGTCCTTGAGACCGCTCTTGTCGGTCGCGTGGACTCCGACGTACGTGATGATCTCGTCCATGTGCCGGTCGGATCCGTTGGTCACCCGGAGGGAAAAGGCGGTGGTCGTCCCGGCGATGAGCTTGGTCGGCAGGCCGGTCACCTTGGCGGTGAGGTCGCTCTCGGGCTCGCAGTCCTCGCCCTCGTCGACCTCCTCCTCCGCCTCCTTGATGGCCTTGGCCAGCGCCGCGTCGGCCGCGATCTTCGCGGCGAGGGCGTCGTCCACGGCCTTGTCGGCCACGCCGGCCTCGCGGACAGCCGCGACCCGTGCGTCCTGGACCGCCTTTTCGGCCTCTGCGGCCTTGGTCTCGGCGGTGGTCTTGGCGGTGGCAGCCGTCGCGGCGGTCGCCTCGGCCTCGGAGAGAGCGGTCTCGGCGGTCTTCCGCTCCTCGGTGGCGTCGGCGGGGAGGGCGTCGAGGGCGGCCTTGGCGTCGGTCACGGCCTGGTCGGCGGCGTCCTTCGCGGATCCGGCGTCCTTCGCGGCCTGCTTGGCGGCGTTGGCGGCGGCCACGAGCGGGTGGCTGTCCTGGGAGAGTTCCTCAAGGGCCTTCCGCACCGTGATCTGGGCCTCGTCGCGAGCCTTGACGGCCTCTTCGTACGCCTTCTGCGCCGCGGCGGCGGCCGCCTCCAGTTCCTTGATGGTCGGCTTGCTCTGCTTGTTCTGCGTCTGCGTCACCGGCTTGGTGTCGGCGAACGCGGGGGTGACGGAGAGCAGGACGACGGGGGCGGTCACGGCGGCGGCGACGGCGGTGGCGAGAGCGCGGCGAATCTTCACATGATCCCTTGGGTCGGGTCCGAACGGCGGAAAACGCTGAGGGGCGGCTGCCACTGCGGAAGGATCACGCGGGCGACCTGTGCCGATCGTATGGGGATCCTGTGAGGGGAGCCGGGGCATTATTCCGAGCCCGGGGGCGGGACGGCGTCACCCGGAGCGGACAGACGTAACCAAAGCGCACAGTTGCTCTCGGATTCTGTCCTTTCGCTGTGACGAAAGCCATGCGTCAGTGCCGTCCGTGCCGTCCGTGCCGTCCGGGCCGGTGCGCTCCGCCCGATCAGGCGACGGCAGTTCGTGTGTCGTCGCTCCGGTGCGTGCGGTGTTCGCGGCAGTCGCGGCAGTGGCCGGGGGTGGGGGAGCGGAAGGCTCGGTCGCAGTCGTCGCAGGTCTGGAAGGGGGTGACGGTGATGCGGGGGCGGATGGGGGCGGCGAGGTCGCGGACGCCGGGGAGGGGCGGGGGCAGGAGGGCGGTGAGCCGGTGTTTGAGGAGCAGGGCGGGACACCTGAGGGGGTGGGGCAGGTCGGTGGTGAGGGTGCGGCGGATGGCGTCGGGGTGGGCGGCCCGTTCGAGCCAGGCTGCGACGCCGGGGGCCAGCTGACGGATGTCGGCTTCGGAGAGGGTCAACTCCGGTGTGTAACGGCGTAGGTCGCTGAGGAGCGCGGTGGCGGCGCGGTCGAGTTCCGGGGTCAGGTCGTCGGGCTGGGGGAGAGGCGGGGGTGGGGGCTTGGGCGCGGTCGGGGGCGGGACCAGCGGTACGAAGAGTGGGGGCGGCGGGGACGGGGCTGGGGGCGTTGCGGGGGAGGGCGGCGTCGGTACGGGCGGGGGCTCGGGCATGTCCGGCTCGGGCGCGGGCGCCGGTGCCGGGGCGGGCGAGGGCGCGGGCGCCGTTGCCGGTGCGCACGTGGGCGCTTCGGTCGGTGCCGGTGCCGGTGCCTGGGGTGTGGCTGTTACGGCGGGTCGTTGGGGGCTCGCCGCCGGACGGGGGCGTAACAGCGCTGTGGGTTGGTTGCAGAACACCGTGCGGGTGATGACCCGGCCGCTGGGGAGCCGTTCCCGGACGCGTTGCAGGTAGCCGAGGGCTTCCAGTTCGCGCAGGGCGGTCGCGATGCGCTTCTCGCCTTCCCGGCAGTGGGCGGCGAGCGCCTTGATGCTCACCTCCACGCCCTGGGGCAGTGACTGGATGCGTACGGCGATGCCGATCGCGGTGCAGCTGAGGTCGGGGTGCTGGGCGAGGTGGTTGCCGACGACGGTGAAGCGGTCGGTGTGCGGGATCGCGATGTGGATCACGCCACGGGCCGGGAGCGGCCCGGGAATCTCTGCCAGGGCGCGCGTGAGCGCAGTATTCTGCTGGGTATCCATCGGGAAGCCCTAACTTCCTTGGTGGTCAGGCCCTCGGTTGGGATTGCACTCCCGGTCGGGGGCCGACGTATGTCCGGTGTGGTCTGGCGTGAGCATATGCCGGACAACGGGTCCGAAAGCGAGCCGAGTTGGCAAACCTCACCCGTGTGGGTGACGAGCCCCTGGGATGCGTCAGGTGGTCGCCGGGGTGGGTCGGGTGGGGTTCTTTCTCTTGTTTCTTTGAGTAGTTGATGTCGCGCTTCACCAGGTCGCGGCGGCGAACGATCCGGTCGGGGATCGACCGGCACGCACCGGGTCGCGGCGGCGCACGACCCGGTCGGAGCAGCCGTTGCTGGCGGCGTTTGAACTCACGGCGATGATGGCGATTCACGTGTACCGGACAGAAGCAGGATCCTCACGCGCCTGATGTTCGGTCACGTGGTGTTCCAACACCCCTGGAAACGGGCTCTGGTGGCATGATCCCCTGAGGGCGCCTCCGGCACCACCCTCTGGAACAGCTCCCACAACTCGTCCGGAACCAGCCGCTCAACGATGCCCACCGTGGCCAACACTTTACCGAGTCGTCTAAATGAGATGATTCTGAGGTTCGCCCTTATCGACGATGGCCGAGTGCTTGAGTGTCGGCTCGTTTGCCACGTTGAAGGCGCGAGGGTGCCTGTAAAACGTGAGCCAGGGCCTGCCGATGTTGCTGTGCTCCAAGCCATGACCGAAAGTGGCCGTTGATCAATTCTGTTTATCAACTTACGCTCTCACCGTTTGGCATGTGACAGGAGCGTGGCGCTCTTGTCGGGGCGGGCATGCCTAATCACGCTGCCCCCCGGCCCCGCGTATACCGCGGGGGCGGGGGCGAGTCCCGTCGATGAGGTTGACCCATGCCGTTGCACTACCAGTCCTGCACGTTCCGCTACAGCCGCAGGACACGTCCTGTCATCGACAGACTCGATCTGAGTTTCTCGCCGGGCAATACCGTCCTTCTGGGCCCGAACGGAGCGGGTAAGAGCACGCTTCTTGCGCTGGGAGCGAGCGCGCACGCCCCAGGGGAAGGAAAGATCTGCTTCGGCGAGTTGTGGTCCACCAACAGCAGGACTCTGCAGTCCTACCGGCGCAAGGTCTCCTGGTTGCCCCAGCGCGTCAACTTCCTTCCGAGAATGTCTTGCCGGGAGCATGTTGCCTACGTCGGCTGGCTCAAGGGAATGCGGGAACGTGACGCATGGCGTGCCGCTCCCGCAGCGATCGAGCGTGTCGGGCTGACGGCGAAGATCAAGGACAAGGTTGGGACCCTCTCGGGAGGGCAACAGCAACGGCTGGCCATTGCGCAGGCCTTGGTGCATGACGCGGAGCTCTTACTCTTCGACGAACCCACGGCAGGCCTGGACCCTGCCCAGCGACGCCGGTTCCACGATCTGCTCGTCGAACTGCGAGGAAGCGTGCACGTCATCGTTTCCACACATGACATTGCCGACCTGGATCAAGCCTTCGACGAGGTTGTCGTCCTGGAAAACGGGGCCCCGCGATTTCAGGGCGGAGTAGCCGAATTCGCGGACCACGCCGATCCGCAGAGTGTTCCAGGACGACGCCTGGAGAGCGCCTATTCAGCTCTGCTGGGATCGGTGGAACAGTGATCTCTCTCGGGAATCTGCGTGCATCCTCCGCGCCATGGTTGATCCTCCCGGCGCTTTTCTACTTGAACAGCTTCGTGACGGAGGGAAATTTCTGGGGAGTTCACGGCTACGGCCTCGCATCGGGCGAGTTCGCCTCGTGGGGCATCACAGCGATCGCTCCGGCAGTGGCCGGGGCTGCCGCCTGGGAAGCCGGCCGCCAGCGGCACGTACAGGACCTGCGGAGCGTCAGCTCCCGAGGTCCTGTACGCCAGTGGTTGTGGGCGTCCCGACCGGTCTTCGCGCTGCACCTCGGCCTTGTCGTCGGCGCCCTGATCATGACCAGGATGACCGTCGGGGTCTGGCCGACCGCTTCCGGCCTGCTCGCCGTTGGGCACCTGTTGGTACTCCCGTGCGCCTGGATAGTCATCGGCTGGGTGGTGGGGCTGCTGTGTCCACGCGCTGTTGCCGCGTTGATCGCTGCGGCCGGCAGCTGGGTCTGCCTGGCTGTACCGCAGTCCATGAGTGCCCCGGCATGGCGGCATCTGAATGGCTTCATCACCGAGCAATCGACCCTCACCGACACTCTGGACCCACTCGTCTATCTTGTTCCCTGGCTGGTCACCGCAGGAGTCACTGTGGCTGTCGTGCTCCTGGTGGGCGTCCGCCGCAGGCCTTGGCTGGCCGTGGTGAGCGTGGCCGTTCTGGCAGCCACGATCTTCACAGGCAGAAGTCTTGTATCGGACTGGGGACACAGCCCGCTCGCGAACGCACGTGTCGGCCACACCGTATGCGTCGGCAAGTCCCCGACGCTCTGCCTCCCCGAAGAGTACGAGGAGAAGGCACCCAGCCTGCGCAACAGCTCCCTTACCGCACTGGAAAAGCTGCGAGCCTCTGGAGTGCCCTCGCCCCGGACGCTGCGACTGGCCTCCGATGAGCTCGACCTCGAACCGGGTACCTGGCCCCTGTACTGGTCCCCGGAGAACAGCACCGAGCAACTCCGCGTCGATCTCGCACGATCGGCCGTCGCCGGCGTCGCCGCACTCCACGGAGTACGTGACTGCCGCCAGCCGTACCTGGCCGATACATGGGCGCTGCTGGTCGTAGGCATAGACGAAGAAGACGTGCGGGCGAGCGTTCCTGAGCAGGACTGGAAGCAGGTCCAACGCATCCGTCAGCTTCCGGCCGAGCAGCAGACCCAGTGGTTCACCAAGGCCGCCCAAGACCAAACCCACTGTGTAGGGGGGACGACGTGAAGCTCTACTTTTCCGTCGTACGACGCTGGTGGGCCGTGCCGCTGGCGCTCCTGCTGCTGGCAGTGATCTGCTGGTTACTTGGCGGGACGGAAATTCCCGTACCGGCATTTCTGGGCGGCATGGTCAGTACCCGTGTCCAGTACTTCACGCCGCTCCTCGTTATCGGGGCTGTCCTCTACTGCCTTGAGCGACGCCTGGACGCTCCCGAGAGGACAGCAGTCGTGCGCGTGGACCGCTGGGACCTCGTGGCCGTCACGGCCGCCGTAACGTTGTCTCATCTCCTGGGCTTCACCCTGGGCATGGACATCCCACGCAACCTGATGCTGCTGCTCGCTGTGGCTCTGGCCGTACGACGGGTGAGCAACGAGGCAGCAGCCGGCGCGGTCTGCCTGCTGCTCCTGTTGATCAGCGCCAGTCTCGGCCGCGCGTTCCACCCTTCCGGGAAGCCAGCAGCTGAGTGGTGGGCTCTCACGCTCTATCCATCCGAGAGCCTGCCCGCGTGGACTGCGGCGCTTGTCCTGTTCGGATTGGGGCTACTGGCATCAAGCCGACGTCAGTCAGCAGCGCATAGCTGACTCGCGGTCAGCACAAAACACCCGGTATGGACTGAAGGAAGCTGGGCCGCCGACTCGGACAGATGGACGGCAGCTCGGCCTCCACCCGCTCCGGGCCCAGCTCTCAGTTCCTGGCCTGACCCGACGGGTTCGGCTGCACGCTCACCGACTTCTTATCGGCGTAGAGGTCCTCGAACACGTGAGGTCGTCATGATTCGCCCTTCCTGTGGCGTCGCCAGCAGATCAGGCTGCGTGCCAACGAGGTGAAGGCGTCGTGGTGTCGCCGTCAGGTGGTGGCTGCCTGTCTTCCGCCGCTCGACCGGCGACGGACCGGCCGAGGCTCCCCCTTCTTCGCGCGGACATGGGAGCCATCGACGCAGGCGCACGCCCAGCCGAGCTCGTCAGCCGCGTGCAACTCGGCGAGTAACAAGCGATGCAGCCGGTCGAAGACATCAGTACGCTGACACCGCACCAGACGCCGCCAAGCGATGTCCTGGTGCGGGACGAACAGGGTGCCCCCGCAGACACCGCCGATCATTCACCGGCTTCGGGCCTGGCGACGGCTCCGGCCAGGGCGGCGGCAGCGGATCGATCAGCGCCCACAAGCCGTCATTCACGATCCACGGCCGAGTCATCACACGCCAACGGCTTCCCTCATATCCGCGTAGCCATGGGCGTCGAAGCCGGCCTGGAACGACTCTGCGTCGACCGGCAACTCGAAGAGGCCCTGATCCACGTACCCGACCCACTCCGCCTGGCCGAGGTGTTCAGCCTCGACGAGAAGACAGCGATGCGCTACGCGTACTCAGCACGAGCTCTGCTGGAACAGCCCGTTGCACAGCACCTTCGCTGAACTGCTCGACCGGGATGCACCGTGAAGGGAATCATGAGCGAGTGACGACGTCCGAAGCAGGAGCCAGTAGTTACCAGGAGGCGCCATGACCACCGAGAAGCAGACGGGCAGACGCCGAGGTTGTCACCAGGAGCGCGTACTTACGGAAGACGGCACGGTCGTACACCACGAGGTCGCCCCCCTCGGAGCCTGCGACGGCTCCGATCGCTACCCTCTCGGTCCCAAACTCCTCGGCTGCACCTGGGCCGCGAGGTATCGCGTAGATGGACGTGACCATTCGCGCATCCCCTACTACGCCGATGAGGGCACCTATGCCCTGCACGGAACCCTTTCCGAGGCACATGCCGAGGCCGAGCCCCACATCCGCGCTCGCCTCGCCGAGCTGAACAACACCACTCCCGACAGGATTCATAGTCTGAGCTTCAGTATCCGCCCAGTCACCCATAAAAGGGGCCCGGAAGACCCCTATGGCGTGTACACCAAGCCTGTCCCCGAGTACACGATCCGCAAGGGCCCCCGCAGCGACAATGGGACGGCAGCCCACGCCTTCTGAACTGCGCTGGACCGTCGCGGCTCAGGTCTACGGCACGGGTGCGGGCTGCCCGTGCTCACGTCGTGAACGGCGACGTCGAACGGGCGATGAGGTCTGGGGAATGTCACCAAAACGGGCCATCGGCGTTCGGCATAACACTGTCAACTTATGGTCCGCTTACCCGTGAAACTCTTCCCGAGTACTTCGCAGGCTTTCAGCCACAGCAATTCTGCATCGTAATCGTTCAGTTGGGAAGTTCTCCGTAATTGACGTCTATGATCTTCCCGGTATTTGCGTGAATCATTACTGACGCCACCTGCTGACCAGCGGGAACTTCTTCTGCAGTGGACTCTACGGGAGGGAGCCTGAAATTGACTGCCCAGCGTGTCTCCCAGTTTCCGTCTTCGTTCTTTTGTACAAGTATTTCCGAGCTGTCAAATTTTCCGGCTGGCACTTTGCCCGTGGCGACTTTTCTAGCCTGTGCAGCTGTCAAGGCATGAGCAGGAGGGGCTGCTGGACCAGGTTCATTTCGGCCTGTGAAGGCAGAAATTCGTCCGTTCGGTTCAACTACGACGTCCATTCTCATAGGCATGAGGACACCGTCTACTCGCGTCCGCCACCCAACTGTTTTTTGTCCAGTGCCTGGCACCGTCGGGTCCACCATCGGCTGGCTCCCGGCGAGAGCCCAGGGGAACCTACTGCGAACGAACGATTCAGCCTGTTGAATCGCATTATCATCTGATTTCAGCTGCTGGTTCTCTACGCCTGGTAGTGACTTTGCGAGAGTGGATCCAGTGACAAAACTTTCGGATTCTGTGAAGTTCAAGAACCCATCCTTCAGAGTGACAAGGGTTTGATCCGCCTGACCCCCTTCTCCCTTCATATGCTGAATGCTGGAGATCTCGGCTCCTTTCCCATAGATTTTATTAACCATCTTTCTGGCTTTCTCCTGCTGCGCAGAACTGGCTTGCGTCAATTCTGATACCTCGGTGAGGACTGTAGTGACTGCTACAGACCCGATGCTCAGCACTACTACGGCACCCCCCAGGAGAGTGCCGGCTGCCCGAGAGAGATCCTGCTTGCTGAAGACTCTCAAGCGCTGCGCGCCATCAGATTGTCTTCTCGTGTGCATAAGGGCGGCTGCAGCCGCCCCGATTACGGCTCCCAGGCTGTTGGCCACGAGGTCTTCAGATGTGCAGGAGCGGCCTATATGCGAAGTGACTGCTTGGGTAAGTTCAGTGGTCGCCGAGAGCACAGTGCAACTTGCGGCCATCAGGGCAGGTCGGCGGAACAGGGCGACGGCGAAGAAGGCGAGCGGAATGTACATCGCAATGTTCATCAAGCCCTGCTGAGTCAACAGCGGAGTGAACGGGTCACGGTTGACCCAGCAAGTTCCTGATGCGCCTGCGGAGGTATGAATCGGATACAGTGTGGCAACGAGTTCTCCTGCAACAGCCCACCCGAGAAGCACTGCCATAGGCTGCGACAAGCCTCGCCTCCGAGCAACATAAAGCATGAAGCAGCTCAGAAAAAGACCGAATATAAGGAATGTAGGAACCAGCCACGGGTTCTCTCGGAAAATTGCGCTGATCACGGGGGCCTCGGCGAAGCATAGAAGAGAAGAGAGAATAGGACCGGCCTGCGGGCCGCACCTTTAAAGGAGCGGCCCGCAGATGGTGATGCGTCAGCAGCTGGTAACTGGCGGAGTCTGGAAGGTCTGCTGGCCGGTCACCTGCATCATGCCGACCGCGGACCGGCAGGTGCTGGTCACGTATGCGTTTTTCCACGTCGTACGCTTCGTGGTGTTGGCCGACTGGTTGAAGTAGCCTGCCCAATGGTTGGATCCGGAGTAGGAGTAGCCGAACCTGGCGTTAATCGAGGCTCCTGAATCCTTCTCGTACGAGACAACCACGTTCATTCGGTTTTCAATGACGGTAGCTGACGAAAGGAATATGCTCAGCCGTCCGCTGCTGAGTGATGTGCACGATGTGGTGTGTCCGCAGTTCCCTGCGGCAACTGCCGGCGATGCCCCCACGCCAAGCGCGAGAACACTACCCATTGCCACAACCGCCGCCATCTTCTTCACGCTTTCCCCTTTGTCGTCACGAAACCATCACTTTGCTTTGCGCAGTGAAACTACATCGTTACAGTGCGTCCCGGCTAGGGGTGTCACCAAACGCCTTGATTAATTCTAAATATGGTCAATGTTGCCCCTTGGTGTCCAATCGGACAAAGTTCGCAATAGTGGGTAGTCTGGCTGCGGGGAATCTATGCAATTCACCTCTTTAGGGCGTCGGGAAATCCGTAAACCCGATCACCGTCGACCTGTGGCGTTGTCATTGCAGAAAGGTTTCTGCCAAAGCTGTCTCCTTTTCGCCCTGTCTGCATGCTGTTCCAATCGGCCTCGTTACCGGCGCGTCCGTAGCCTCGATCTTTCGTGACGGTCTGCCGTCTTCTGCGGTAAGACGGTTCGGCGTTCGGTCAGGTGATAGCCCGGCCGTCCCGTCGGGTGAGCGCCGGTCTCCACGGCTCTGGTGGAATGCTGCGTCTCGCGGGTGTGGAACGTGTTGGCCAGCCGGGGTTCGGGAGAGCTTCGAGTCGTGCCAGGGTGTCGGTGATGCGCAACTGGCTGTCGTGGCAGGGCTGTTCCTTTCGGACGAGCAAGTAGGCCCACGACGGTAATGCGACAGGACCAGCAGACGCACAGCTGCGGCACCGAGTCAGTCGCGGCCGTGGTGGTAGCACGGCACGCCAAGACCTCGGGAATCGTCGGCTGTCAGCGGCGCGACCCGTGCGCTTCTCCTCCCCTGACACCTACCTGTACGGCAGCGGCGCGGGCCGTGGATGCCGCCCTGGTGGACACCTGTCAGACGCCTCGGCGACCCGCATCAGCATCGTGGAGCCCCGCCGGTCCTCCCCGGGGCGTGTTCCGCGGCTTCTTCGTAGTGCCGCCGGCCGGACGGGTCGGAGCCCATCGGCGGCGTTTCCCTGGCGGTGGGCCCCGGAGCGAGGGCGATCCCGGCGGCGAGCACGCCGAGAACGACGGCCGACACCGCGAAGCCCCACGGAGTGACGTTCACGGGGTCGGCGCCGGCTGCCCGAGCGTGAACCAGACGGCCTTGCGCCCCGGGTGCCGGCGATCGCCGCCGCGCGTCCCCCAGGCCAGCGCCAGGCTCTCCACCAGGACGAGCCCCCGCCCGCCCTCCGCCTCCGGGCCTGCTCCCGGCGCGCCGAGCGCGCCGGTGAGCGGGCTGCCCTCATCCGTGACGGTGACGGTGACCCTCTTCCTGTTGACGGTCGCGTGGACCCGGATCAGCGGTGTACCGGTGTGACGGTGGGCGTTGGTGACCAGCTCGGTGACGCAGATCCGGGCGTCGTCGACCAGCCCGAGGTGTCGGCTGACCTCCAGCAGCGAGGTGACGAAGTCCCGCGCGAGGCGTGGAGCGCTCGCGGTGTTCGGGAGGGTGAGCCGATAGAACTCGCCTCCGATCCGGTTTGGCTGTACGGGAGTTGTCGTTGCGGCGGTCATGTCGGTCTCCCCATGCGGTCCGGTTCGGTGAACGGGTGCGCTGCGCCCGGCCCGTGGCGATGGCCGCATCGCCGCACGTGTCAACGCGCGGCGAAGCGGCTGCACTTCGGGACGACCCGTGGTGAAGCGCGGCGTGAGGACGACCATAGCGGTAAGTCTCACTTGTGCTACGGCTCTGGAAAATTAAGGGACCGAATGGATTACCGTGGGCGTGCCAGCCACACTGGGAGCCGACCAGAGGAGATCGTCGATGCCACCGAGGAAGGCGCCCACGGCGCGGCAGTGTCGCGTGGGTGCGGAGCTGCGCAAGATGCGGCAGCACGCGGGCCTGGCCCTGGCCGAGGCCGCCGCCCTGCTCAGTACGGATCGCACCGCCATCAGCAACACGGAGTCCGGGCGCTTCGGTGTGAGCGGCGAACGGGTGCGTGCCTGGGCCGGTGGCTATGCGTGTCCTGACGAGGCCTACGTGGATGCGCTCGCCGCGATGGCCGATGAGCGGGGGCGGGGCTGGTGGGAGGAGTATCGCTCCGACCTGACCAGCGGAACGCTCGACCTGGCGGAGCTTGAGCACCATGCCGTCGGCATTCGGGCGGTGCTGATTATGTACATGCCGGGACTGCTCCAGAACGAGGACTATGCGCGCGCCGTCTTCGCGCAGGCGGTGCCGGAGCTGCCCCCGGCCCGCAGGCGACGGCTGCTCTCCCATCGGCTCAAGCGCCGAGATGTTCTCGACCGGGAGAACCCGCCGGCCTGCACGTTCCTCATTCATGAGGCGGCGCTACGGATGACGTACGGCGACTCGGGCGTCGCGCGCGGTCAGTTGGAGCACCTGCTGCGCGAATCGGAGCGGGACAACGTGACCATCCGGGTCGTTCCCTTCGCCGCCGGTGGTTTTCCGGAGACGGGAAGCTCGACGCATTATGTCTACGGTCCTGTTCCGCAGCTGGATACCGTGCAGACGGACACGGCAACCGGGCCCGCGTTCCTGGACGCCGAGACGCGTCTGAGGAACTATCGGGCGGCGATGGACCGGGTCGAGGAGCTGTCCCTCGACCCGCGGAAGTCGAGAGACTTCATTCGTGAGGTCGCGCAACAAGTGTGAAGGCGTGAGGTACGTGGATATTCAGTGGCGCAAGTCTTCGAAGTCGTCGGGGGCCGAGGGCAACAACTGCCTGGAGCTCGCCGAGCACGGCGGCGAGATCCTGCTGCGTGAGAGCGACAACCCGGACGTGATCGTCCGTACGACGCGCACCAAGCTTCGGGCGTTCCTGGGCGGTGCGAAGGAGGGTGAGTTCGACGACCTGGCCTGAGCAGCCCTGATCCGGTAGTGAGCGGTCCCCATCGGCGCAGACGGGGGCCGCTCTCTCGTTCGTATCACTTGTTTATCTAGCCAGAATCACTCGTTAGACGTCAAACACTTGATACGCATGTGCATCACGCGCTAGCTTCCAGATGTGCCGCCCCGTCACGTGGCGGCCAACTCCCCTTCTGTCTGCGCCTGTTAGGGGAGTCGCGAACCAGTGCGCCCCCTCCCCGCAGCTCGTCACGCCGGCCGTGGGCGGGGGGTGTTCCTGGTGTCACGTCAGGAGGCCCTTGCCATGTGCGACCCCGACCCCGACCCGACGCGGCTCGAAAGCTCCGCCCTGCACGCCTACTGGTGCGAACGCTCCACGTACCCCTTGTTACGCGGCAGCGCCCCCGACACCTTCGTCCGGTACTCCGTGCCCACCGCGACCGAGGCGATCCGGCTGTTCCAGGCGGAGGCGCGGGCTCTCGTGGCGAATCTGGCTCCCGACGCGCGTCGCGAGGCCCGGGAGCGGATCGACGAGGGTGGCCGCGTGCGCGCGATCGCCGCCCTGCATCGGGGGCGGACATGCGGGTTCTCGCTCGGACACGGCGATCGGTGGACGGAGTGGACCGTACGCCCGTACCTCGCGTTCTCCGTGGCGGCCCGGCACCTGCTGCCCGTCCTGCCCCCGGGATGCTGCCTGTGCGGGGCGCCACGCTAGGGCCGACCGGATGGCGAACGGGATCGGCCCGGTGGGTGGTGTGCGCACACCACCCACCGGGCCGAATCCGTTCGGTGCGGGATCAGCCCCGGTTCGCGGCCAGGGAACCGCAGTTGGTGCCGTTCTTGCCGGCGACCTCACCGGAGATCTCGCCGCGCCACGTCACGCACAGGCCGCGTGCGTCGAGATAGACCGGGCCCGCGTACGTCGTGTAGTAGCCCGTGTCCGAGACGGTCGTTGTGGGCGAGGCGAACCCGAGCGAGGCCGTCATGTGCACGGCCTTTCCGGGCGTGGTGCGGACGGTCACCACACAGTTCTTGCCGGTGGCGGAGCTGTAGGTGAGGAAAACGGTGCCCTTGGTGCCGATCTGCGCCGAGTTCACCACGGAGTAGCCCCCGCCGCAGGCGCCGTTGTACTTCGCGGCCGCGGCGGCCTTGGGTGCGGCGGTGGCCCGCTGGGCCGTCGGCTCCGCCGCCACGGCGGCCGGGGCGAGGGCGATCGCGGCGCAGGCGGTGGCGGTGACGGCGGCGCCGATGGCTGACGCGCGTCGGATGTTGGTCATGTCGTTCCCCGGTTTCTCGAACGGTCATGGCGGGACGCCTGGTCCGGCGCCCGGATCCCCACTCCTCGAAGTGGCGTGGGTCACGTCCTGTTGGATAGACCGTGACGCGGTGGAGTTGTGCTGTCCGTGCGCTGTTACGAAGTCATGACACAGTTGGACAAGATCACCTTTCTTGATCCATTTCCGGTGGTCCGGGATGCGATGAGTTCCGGTGGCGCCCCCGGTCTCCTACGGGAAATGTGGTCACCGGTTCGAGTGGAGGCAGCCGTGGAGAGCGACACGAAGCGCGGGATCTGGCGGATGGTGCACGCCGAGCGCGCCGCGCTGGCCGACGACCTCGCGCGGCTGGACGCCGGGCAGTGGGACGCGCCGTCGCTCTGCGAGGGATGGACGGTGCACGATGTGGCCGCGCACCTGGTGGACACCGCCCGTACGACGCGGATCGGCTTCGTGGCGGGCCTCGTACGGGCGCGGTTCGACTTCGACCGTCAGAACGCGCGCGGCGTGGAGCGCGAACGCGGGGCGTCGCCGCAGGAGACGCTGGCGCGGCTGCGGCGGGTGGTGTCGCGGACGACGACTCCTCCGGCCCCGCTCGACACCCGGCTGGTCGAGGAGGTCGTCCACGGCGAGGACATCCGCCGTGCGGTGGGCCTGGTCCGCTCCTATCCGCAGGAGGCCGTGGTCCGCGCGCTGCGCCTTCAGACGCGTACGCCGGCGGCCTTCGGCGGGGCGAAGGAGGCGGTGGCGTCCGTACGGCTGACGGCGACCGACGCCGACCTGTCGATCGGGGAGGGGCCGGAGGTGACGGGTCCCGCGCTGTCCCTGCTCCTGGCGGTGTCGGGCCGGCGGCAGGCGGTCGAGGAGCTGAGCGGGCCGGGGGTCTCCGCGTTCACGGCTACCGCCTGAGGGCGATGAGGGAGGTCCGTTCCCTCGCGGTGCGGTGCGGGCGCGCGCCGCGACCCGGCCTCCGTCCGGGTGCTGAGGGAAGCCGGGTCGCGGGAGGCCGGGTCGCGGGCGGGCGGTGTCAGCCGACGATGTTGTACAGGTCGAACTGCTCCCAGGAGCCGGTGACGTCGGCGGAGCGGGCGCGCAGCGTGTACTGGAGCGAACCCGTGTAGCTGTTCTCCATCGCGACGAAGAGGTTGTTCAGGGTGGACCGGAGCGCGTAGAGGTTCAGGTCCTCGTTGTAGTAGAGAACGAACCGCTCCCAGCCGCCGGCGGTCGTCGAACGGGCCCGCAGCACGTTCTGCGCCTGGCCGGTGAAGTTCTTTTCGACCGCCACGTAGCGGTTGTTCGCGAGGGACTTGAGAGCGATGGTCTCGCTGGCCTCGTCCCACTCGAACGCGAAGCTCTCCCAGGCGCCGAAGACATGGGTGGAACGGGCTCGCACCGCACCGGTGTTGGGCGCGGCGTAATTCACCTCGGTGACCGCGAACTTACCGTTGCGCATCGACTTGATGGCCATGGGGCCGGAGTCGTCGGCCGGGGCGGCGGCGCTTCTGCCGGAGGCGGACAGGGACTGCTGTCTGTCGGTCGACTCGGCGATGTGTGCCAGGTCGTCGCCGTTCACCTTCTCCCAGCCTGCGGGGGCGCCACCTGCGGAGACCTCGCGCGTGGTGCTGTCGGCCGGACGGTCGTCGTGCGGGGTGGCTCCGGCCGCCGGGGCCGCCAGGACGGAGGCGGTCAGCAGGGCGCTCAGGGAAAGGAGGGCGGAGGTCATGCGTCGCACAGGTCTTCCTCGCTTTTCATTGCCGCGCATTCCGGAATCCGGAATGCGCGGAGGGTGGAGAGAAAGGGGTCCGGGCGTCGCTCGATCGCGCGCCGGAGGTCCCGAAGTGGCCTCAGACTAAGGCCAGTTCGAGATCTCCGGTAAAGGTTTTCAGGGCGGCTCGGAAATTCTGGAGACGGTCGCGCTGAATATATTCTTCCGCTGTTTTCCGTTAAGGAAGGCGACCTGCTGTGTCTTTGTCGCGGACACTTCCCGCCCCCGGGCGCAGCGTGCTGCGGTGGGTCCGGTTCACGGCCATCAGGACATCCAGGGCGTCCCGGGTGGAGCGGAGGTCGTCGATGTGCGCGGAGAGCCGCTCCCGTTCCTGTTCCATGCGCTCCATCGCCGCGTCGGAGGTCTCCTCGCTGGGGGCGTCGACGCAGGGCAGCAGCTCCATGATGGTGCGGCTGGACAGGCCGGCGGCGTAGAGCCGCTGGATGAAGTGGACCCGCTCGATCTCGGCCTGCGTGTAGTGCCGCTGACCGCTCGGGCTGCGGCTGCTCGTCAGGAGCCGCTGCTCCTCGTAGTAGCGCAGGGACCGGACGCTGGCCCCAGTGACGGCCGCGAGTTCTCCGATGCGCATGGTGTGGCCCCTCCGCTCCCCGCCGAGAGGATCGCCGTACGGGCTTGCCCCTCACATTGATGTCAGGTTTTAGCGTAGCGCCGTACCCGGTTCACGGGTGCTTCGGAGCTGATGGAGCCAGGAGATTCGCGCCATGAACCAGAGCCTTTTCGACAGCTACCGCCTCGGTGACCTGCGGCTGCCCAACCGGGTGGTGATGGCGCCGATGAGCCGCGTCCGGGCGGCCGCCGGAGGGCTGGCGACACCGTCGATGGCCACGTACTACGCGCAGCGGGCGTCCGCCGGGCTCATCGTGAGCGAAGGGGTGCAGCCGAGCCTGGTCGGGCAGTCCAACCCCGGTACGCCGGGACTCCACACCGACGAGCAGGTCGCCTCGTGGCGGCCGGTGACCGCCGCGGTGCACGCCAACGGCGGCCGGATCTTCGCCCAGATCATGCACGGCGGCCGGGTCTCGCACCCGGACACCAACGGGCTGCGGCCGGTCGGGCCCTCCGCCGTCGCTGCGGTCGGCGAGGTGTTCACCCCGACGGGCCCGCAGCCCGTGCCGGTGCCGCGCGCCCTGGAGACGGCCGAGGTGCCCGAGCACGCCGAGTCCTACGCGTCGGCTGCCCGCCGGGCCGTCGACGCCGGGTTCGACGGCGTGGAACTCCACGGCGCCAACGGCTACTTGATCTCCCAGTTCCTCTCCTCGAACGCCAACCTCCGCACCGACCGCTACGGTGGTTCGCTCGCCAACCGGGTGCGGTTCGCCGTCGACGCGATGGCGGCGACCGTCGACGCCGTGGGCGCGGCCAGGACCGGCATCCGGCTCTCGCCGGGCGGGGCGTTCTGGGGCGTCGAGGAGCGGGACGTACCCGAGCTCTACGCCGTACTGCTGGCGGAGCTGGCCCGTCTGGAGCCGGCCTACGTGCACCTGGAGGCGACGGTCGACGAGGAGGTGCTGGTCGCCCTGCGCCGGGCGTGGCCCGGCACGCTGATCATGAACCCGGTGCTGCCGATGGGGCCCGAGCGTGCCGGGCGTTCGGACGCGGACCGCTGGCTCGGTCTTGGCGCCGATCTCATCAGCTTCGGCCGGGCCTTCATCGCCAACCCGGACCTGGTCGAGCGGATGCGCGCCGGGCTGCCGATCGCCCCGGAGGACGAGGCGACGTACTTCCAGGGGGGTGACACGGGGTACGTCACCTACCCCTCGTACCAGCACGCGGGCTGAACCGGCGAGCACGGCCGGGGGCATCGCCGGAAGAGGAGGGGGTCCGGTCCACCTCCGCAGGGGGACGGGGGCCCGCCCTCTTCCGGCGATGACGTGTGCCCGTCAGAATCCAAGGGCTCGGGAGGCCAGACACCACCCCCTCCACCCCCCACGGCCCTTGGAGGCACCCGCCCATGTCCAGCCCCAGCCCCACGCGCACGCCCGGTCCCCCGTCCCGGCCCTCCCGCAGGAGCTTCCTGGCCGGCGCCCTCGCCGTCTCCGCCACCGCGATCGTCGGCGCGGCGCCCGCCGTCGCCGCCACGCGGGAGGCCGGCCGGGCGGTCCGGGGGACGCATGACTGGATGGCCGCCCTGTCCGACGGCACCGCGCTCCGGCGGCTCACGATCCCGGGCACGCACGACTCGGGGGCCCGGTTCGGCGGTCCCTGGTCGGAGTGCCAGAACACGACGATCGCCCAGCAGTTGACCAGCGGCATCCGCTTCCTCGACATACGGTGCCGGCTCATCGACGGCTCGTTCGCGATCCACCACGGGGCCTCGTTCCAGAACATGATGTTCGGGGATGTCCTCGTCGCCTGCCGGGACTTCCTCGCCACGCGGCCGACCGAGACCGTGCTGATGCGGGTCAAGCAGGAGCACTCGTCCGCGAGCGACGCGGCGTTCCGGGCGGTCTTCGACGACTACCTGGACGTACGCGGCTGGCGGTCGCTGCTCCACCTCGACGCCACCCTGCCCGACCTCGGCGGGGCCCGGGGCAAGGTGGTGCTCCTCGCGGACAACGGAGGGCTGCCCGGGGTGCGGTACGGGGACCAGGCCCTCTTCGACATCCAGGACGACTACATGGCGGAGCCGTTCGCCAAGTACCCCAAGATCGAGGCCCAGTTCCGCAGGGCGGCCCAGCAGCCGGGCAAGTTCTTCATGAACTACGTGTCCACCGCCGCCCTGATGCCGCCCCGCTGGAACGCCGACCGGCTCAACCCGCAGGTGCACTCCTTCCTGGAGCGCGCGGAGACCGCCGGATGGACAGGGCTCGGCATCGTCCCGCTGGACTACCCGAACCAGCGGTCCGGCCTGGTCGAGTCGCTGATCCGGCACAACCCGACGGGGTGAGCGACGGGGTGGGCTCGCGGCACGGGCGCCTCGGAGTCGCCTTGCGTTTCTTTCGAATTATGCGATGCTGGGTTCACTCTCAAAGGAGACCGAGCTATGCACAGCACCGCGGAGGACCGCACGCTTCTGCCCGAGCACCGCGAGGAAGTCGCCGAACTCCTGGCCTTCCTCGACCGGACGCCGGCTGCTGCCGAGCCCGCTCTGCTCCGGGGCCCCGACGGCGCTACGCACAGCCTGCCTCCAGAGGTCTACGAGGCGCTCATGGTCGTCGTGCACGCCCTGGCGGAGGGCAAGGCGGTGACCGTGGCGCCCGTGAACACCACGCTGACCACGCAAGAGGCCGCCAATCTGCTCGGAGTCAGCAGACCGACCTTCGTCAAGATTTTGGACGAGGGAGGCCTGCCATTCAACCGGCCGGGACGACACCGCAGGGTCCTCCTGGCCGATGTCCTCGACTACAAGGAGAAGCGCCGCACACAGCGTCGCCGGGGTCTGGACGAGCTGGCCAGACTGACTGAGGAGTCCGATCTCTACGGTGGCTGACCGCCTGATTCCGCCAAGCTGACTGGAGCGATGTGCAGCGCGTCGTCCTGGATACCTGTGTCCTGTATCCGAACTACCTCAGGGACACTCTGCTCCGGCTCGCGGAGGCCGAGCTCTACGAACCGCTCTGGTCGGTCGATATCCTGGACGAGCTGACCAGGAACGTCGCTGAGCGGATCGGGGATCAGGCAGCCAAAGGGCTCGTCGACGCCATGGCGGGAGCGTTTCCGGAGAGCCTGGTCTCCGGATACACGGCGCTCATACCCGCCATGACGAACGACCCCAAGGACCGGCATGTCCTGGCGGCGGCGATCGGTGGGCACGCCCACGCCGTCGTCACGCTGAACCTGAAGGACTTTCCCGCTGCGGCATCCGAGCCGTACGGCATCGAGGTGCTGCACCCCGACGAATTCCTGCTCGACATGTTCGACCTTGCTCCGGTCGAGGTCGGCATCGTCCTTCACACGCAGGTGAAGAGCTACCGGCGTGAGCCCCGTGATCTGCATGGTCTGCTCGATCGGATCAGCGTCGGCGGAGCTCCCCAGTTCGCAGCCGAGTACCGCCGCCGTCTTTGAGCCCCTGCCCGGGCCTCACAGCCCCTGCCCCGGCCTCACATCCCCGGCGGCGGCGTCGGCGCCCCCGGCAGCGTGAGCGCCGCCACCGTGCCGGGGCCGGGGTCCGGGGCCGGGCGCAGGGCGATCGAGCCGCCCGCCTGGTGCACCGTACGGGCCACGATGGACAGGCCCAGGCCCGAGCCGGGGAGCTGACGGGCGGTCGGGGAGCGCCAGAAGCGTTCGAAGACGTGCGGGAGATCCTCGGCGGGGATGCCGGGGCCCCGGTCCCGGACGGTCAGCTCGCCCCGGTGCAGGCGTACGTCGACCGTGCCGCCCGGCGGGCTGAACTTCACCGCGTTGTCCAGGACGTTGACGATCGCCCGTTCCAGGGCGGCCGGCTCCGCGCGTACGTACCAGGGGGCCAGGTCCTCCGTGATCGTCAGCTCCGGGCCGCGCAGGCGGGCGCGGCGCAGGGCGGTGCGGGTGGTCTCGTGCAGGGCCACCACCTGGAGCGGGCCGGGCTCGGCCGCGTCGGGGCGGGCCAGTTCCTGGAGGTCGCCGATCAGCGCGGCCAACTCCGTCATCTGGGCCTTCACCGAGGCCATCAGCGCCTTGCGGTCCTCCGGCGGGATCATCCGGCCCGTCTCGTCGCTGCGGGCCAGCAGCTCCACGTTCGTCCGGAGCGAGGTCAGCGGGGTGCGCAGCTCGTGGCCGGCGTCCGCGATCAGCTGCGCCTGGCGGTCGCGGGAGGAGGCGAGCTGGGCCGTCATCGAGTTGAACGAGCTGGAGAGCCGGGCGATCTCGTCCTCGCCGTCCACCGGGATGCGTACGGTCAGGTCCTCGGTGCGGGCCACGTGCTCGACGGCCTCGGTCAGCTCGTCGACCGGCCGGAGCCCGGCGCGCGCGATCCACAGCCCGGCCGCGCCCGCCCCGACGACACCGATGCCGGAGACGGCGAGCAGCACCCAGGCCAGCTGGTTCAGCGGATCGGTGACCTGTGCCATGGGGACGGCCACGGAGACCGCGAGGCCCGGCCGGTCCGGACCGGCGGGCGAGGTGTGGACGCGCATCTTGGCACCGTCCTCGGCCTTCGTGGTGTGCGTCGCGTCCTCGCGCAGTCCGGCGGCGACGGCCCGGTCCGTGGCGTCGATCGGGATGGCGGACCTGCCCGGCACCGTGCACGGCTTCGCACCCACGGCCGGCACCAGCTGGATCGTGTACGGGCCGGTCACGACCTGGAGGTCACCGGGCAGTCCGCTGGTGCAGGACGCCGTCAGCAGCCTGATCGCGTTCTCGTTGGGCTTGACCTGGGACAGCGTCGTGTCGAGCTGCTCGGTCAGCCGGTCCCGGGTGGTCAGCCAGCAGGCGGCGGCCACCGCGGCGACCGCCACCGCGACCGCCGTCGCGACCAGCATCGCGAGCCGGGAGCGCAGCGGCAGCGCCCGGAACCGGCGCACCGGGCTCACGCCGGCCCGCTCCCGCCCGTGCGCGGGGGCGCTCACGCCTCCCCGCTCCCGCCCACCCGCTGCGGGCGCCGGACCGCTCACGCCTCCCCGCTCCCGCCCGTGCGCAGCGCGTACCCCACCCCGCGCACGGTGTGGACGAGGCGCGGCTCGCCGCCCGCCTCCGTCTTGCGGCGCAGATACATCACGTACACGTCCAGGGAGTTGGAGCTCGGCTCGAAGTCGAAGCCCCAGACGGACTTGAGGATCTGTTCCCGGGTCAGCACCTGGCGCGGGTGGGACAGGAACATCTCCAGCAGCGTGAACTCGGTACGGGTCAGCTCGACCCGCCGCTCGCCCCGGGTGACCTCGCGGGTCGCCAGGTCCATCCGCAGGTCGGCGAAGGAGAGGACGTCGTCGTCGGGGGCGTCCGCGCCCGCCGCCGAGGCGTAGGAGCTGCGGCGCAGCAGGGCCCGGATGCGGGCGAACAGCTCGTCCAGCTCGAACGGCTTGACCAGGTAGTCGTCCGCGCCCGCGTCGAGGCCGGTGACCCGGTCCCCGACGGTGTCGCGGGCGGTGAGCATGAGGATGGGCGTGGTGGAGCCGGTGGCCCGGATGCGGCGGGCGGCGGTGAGACCGTCCATCCGGGGCATCTGGATGTCCAGGACGATGAGGTCGGGGGCGTAGGACTCGGCCATCGCCAGGGCGTCGTACCCGTCGACCGCGACCTGTGTCCCGTATCCCTCGAAGGCGAGGCTGCGCTGGAGCGCCTCGCGCACGGCCGGCTCGTCGTCGACGATCAGGATGCGCTGGGGATCGTCTTCGGCGGGGCTCATCGCTGTCTCGTCCTCTTCTCGTGTCGACCTGGTCCGTCCCGCCCTGCGGGGGTGCCTCAGCCTTGCACGGCCGGGGTGCTGTGCGGGATCAGGAGCCGTCGCCCGCGCGCAGGGTGTCCAGGTCGGCCTTGAGGGTGTCCACCGGGATCGCGAAGCCGAGGCCGACGCTGCCCGCCGCGGAACCGCTGCCCGCCGCCGAGGAACTCGGCGCGTACATCGCGGAGTTGATGCCGATGATCTCGCCGTCCATGTTGATCAGCGCACCGCCGGAGTTGCCGGGGTTGAGCGACGCGTCGGTCTGTAGCGCCTTGTACGTGGTCGTCTCCTCGCCCGTGTCGCCGTTGAACTGCTGTCCCCCGAACTCGAACGGCCACTGCCCGGAGCCGCCGCCCTGCCGGCCCTGGCCCTGTCCCTGATCCTGTCCCGAGCTGCCGGAGTCGTCCTTGGCGACGGTGACGTCCCGGTCGAGCGCGGAGACGATGCCGCTGGTGACGGTGCCGGTCAGGCCCTCGGGCGAGCCGATCGCCACGACCTGGTCGCCGACCTTGACCTGCGAGGAGTCGCCGAGCGTCGCCGTCTTCAGGCCGCTCGCGCCCCGGAGCTTGATGAGCGCGAGGTCCTTGGCGGGGTCGGTGCCCACGACGTCGGCCGTGTAGGTCCTGCCGGTGGAGAGGGTGACCTGGATCTGCCGCGCGCCCGAGATGACGTGGTTGTTGGTGACGATCTCGCCGTCCTCGGTGATCACCACGCCCGACCCGGTGGATTTGCCCGCCGACGAGGCCGCGCCGATCTCCACGATCGCGGGTGAGACCGCCTCCGCCACGCCCGAGACGGTGCCCTTGCTGGACTGCGAGACGGTGGTGCCGTTGACCGCGCCGCCCGAGCCGGTGGCCCCGGCCCCCCCGCCGTTCAGCTGGCCGACGAGGGTCGCGGTGCCGCCGCCGACCACGCCCGCCGCGAGGGCCACCGCCGCCAGCAGCGCGACCGGCCGCTTCGCCCGGCGGCTGGTGGTGGGGGCGCTGGGGGCGTACGGGGGCGGCGGCGGGTAGCCATTGGCCGTACCGGCGTACGTGGTGCCGTCGTACGCCGTGCCGGTGTGCGCCGTGCCGTCGTACGCGTACGGGGAGGCGTACGGGGTCGGGTCCTGGTCCGTCGGGTGCGCGCCGCTCGGGCGAAGGTTCTCCGTCATGTGCACCAGGCTGGTCAGCGAAGATGAGAAGGGCCTGAGTACGTCCTGAGAAGCCCGGAAGAACCGCGTATGCCCGCTGTAAAGGCCGGCCGGGTCAGGCCGGGGACGTGGGCTCCCCGCAGCCGCACGAGCGCCGGACCACCAGCGCGGAGGGGAACTGCTTCAGCCGCTCGCGCCGCGACCCCGAGACCCGCAGCGAGTCGTCCAGCACCAGGTCCACCGCCGCCCGCGCCATCGCCGGGCGGTCGGAGTGGACCGTGGTCAGCGGCGGATCGGTGAGGCCGGCTTCCTTCACGTCGTCGAAGCCCGCCACCGCCAGCTCGCCCGGCACGTCGATGCGCAGCTCACGGGCGGCCCGCAGCACGCCGAAGGCCTGGTCGTCCGTGGCGCAGAAGATCGCCGGGGGCCTGTCCGGGCCCGCCAGCAGCCCGAGGGCCACCTGGTAGGCGTCGTAGCGGTTGTACGGGGCCTGGAAGAGCCGGCCCTCCGTGGAGCGGCCCGACTCGTGCATCGCCCGCCGCCAGCCCTCGACGTGGTCGGCGACCGGGTCGCCGACCACCGGGGTCTCCTCCGTACCGCCGAGACAGGCCACGTACGCGTTGCCGTGCTCCAGCAGATGCCGGGTGGCGAGCTGCGCGCCGCCCACGTCGTCGGTGACGACGGCGACGTCGTCGATCGCCTCGGGGCGCTCGTGCAGCAGGACGACCCGGGCGTCCCAGGCCTCGATCTCGGCGGCGGCGCGCTCGCTGGGGCCCTGGCTGACGAGGATCAGCCCGGAGACGCGCATACCGAGGAAGGCCCGCAGATAGTGGACCTCGCGCTCGTCGCGGTAGTCGGAGTTGCCGACGAGCACCATCTTCCCGCGCTCGGCGGCGGCCTGTTCGACCGCGTGCGCCATCTCCGCGAAGAACGGCTGCCGGGCGTCCGGCACGATCATTCCTATGAGGTCCGTGCGGCGCGAGGCCATGGCCTGGGCGACCCGGTCGGGCCGGTAGCCCAACTGCTTGATCGCGGCGAGCACCCGCTCGCGCGTGGCCGGGGCGACCGGCCGGGGTCCGTTGTTGATGACGTAGCTGACGACCGCGGTCGACGTCCCCGCCAGTCTCGCCACATCGTCCCGCGTCACCTTGGCCACGCGCCGCAGTCTACGCGGATGGACCCAGGGGGTGTCCGGTGAATCAGGACCGGGGTCACGACGCCTGGCACGGCACCTCGCGGCGTTGCCGAAACGTCCGAATCGCTCCGCGATGAGGACGCTCCGGCGCCTTGCGATGCACCGCACCAGACGCCGCGCCCTATCCGGCCCTGACCCACCGGACACCCCCTACCTCTTGGCAGCCTCCACCGGGGCTTCTTCCGGCACCGTGGCCGAAGAGGACTGCTCCGAACGGGCGACGGGGCCGGCCGCCCTCTGCTGGGCGGCGGCCCGGTCCTTCGCCTCCTCCGCCGCGCGCTCGACCTTCTCCGGCGTGACGAAGCGGTAGCCGACGTTGCGCACGGTGCCGATCAGCGACTCGTGCTCTGGGCCGAGCTTGGCGCGCAGTCGCCGTACGTGGACGTCGACCGTCCGCGTACCGCCGAAGTAGTCGTAGCCCCAGACCTCCTGGAGGAGCTGGGCGCGGGTGAACACCCGGCCCGGGTGCTGGGCGAGGTATTTCAGCAGTTCGAATTCCTTGAACGTCAGGTCCAGGACCCGGCCCTTGAGCTTCGCGCTGTACGTCGCCTCGTCGACGGAGAGATCGCCGTTGCGGATCTCCATCGGGGAGTCGTCGGAGGTGATCTGCCGGCGGCCCATGGCCAGCCGCAGCCGGGCCTCGACCTCGGCCGGTCCCGCCGTGTCCAGCAGGACGTCGTCGACGCCCCAGTCGGCGGTGACGGCCGCGAGACCGCCCTCGGTGACGACGAGGATCAGCGGACAGCCGGGCCCCGTGGACCGCAGCAGCTGACAGAGCGAGCGGACCTGCGGAAGGTCGCGCCGCCCGTCGACGAGGATCGTGTCGGCGCCCGGGGTGTCCACGAGGGCCGGCCCCTCGGCGGGGGCCACCCGCACGCTGTGGAGCAGGAGCCCGAGGGCGGGGAGCACCTCCGTCGACGGCTGGAGTGCGTTCGTCAGAAGCAGCAGTGAACTCATCGCCGGCCACCTGCCTGGTTCGGTCGATCATGTTGCACGGTTCGCTCGCCCATTACGTCGGTCCTCCTCGTTCCCTGCGAGAGGGGCACTCCCGGGTCGGGCCCGGGGGAGTATGCGGCACTGCTTCGTACGTCATGCGGTCATGCGGTCATGCGGTCATGCGGTCGTGCGGTCCGCGTCATGCGGGTTTCACGGTGCGGTCCCGCGCCCTGGGACCGCTGAGCTTGTGGAAACGTCGTGGTAACAACGCGGGTAAAGCACAAAAGGACCCGGGGGCTGCTTTGCCCGGATCCTCTTCGCAGCAGAATAGCCCACATGAGTTCCGTGTCCGAGGGTCGATTCCCGGGTTCCTCTGTTCCCTTGCTCACGCGACCCCCACGATTCGCCACGTTGCTGACGGATGACGGCGTACCGGTCGAGGCGGTGTACGAACCGTGTACGGCGGGTGCCGGGACGCCGGGGGACGAAGCGTTCGAGCGGCCGGCGGCGACCCTCGCGATCGTCGTCGCGCACGGGTTCACCGGCTCGGTCGACCGTCCCGCCGTGCGGCGCGCGGCAGGGGTCTTCGCCCGGCGTGCGGCCGTGGTCACGTTCTCGTTCCGGGGCCACGGGCGGTCCGGCGGGCGCTCCACGGTGGGCGACCGCGAGGTGCTGGACCTGGCCGCCGCGGTGGCCTGGGCGCGGGAGCTGGGGCACTCCCGGGTGGTGACGGTCGGGTTCTCGATGGGCGGCTCGGTGGTGCTCCGGCACGGTGCGCTCCACACGGCGGAATCCGTGGCGGGAGAGGCACCCGTTCGTGTACCGGCGCGCGCTGGGCGCACGGGGAGTGCGGGGGCGCACGCGGACGCGGTGGTCTCCGTCAGCGCTCCCGCTCGCTGGTACTACCGGGGGACGGCCCCGATGCGCCGGCTGCACTGGGTGGTCACCCGCCCCCTCGGGCCGCCTCGTCGGGCGCTACGGATTCCGTACCCGCATCGCGACCGCAGACTGGGACCCCGTCCCGCTCTCCCCGGTCGCCGCGGTCCCGCTGATCGCCCCGGCCCCGCTGCTGCTCGTGCACGGCGACCGGGACCCCTACTTCCCGCTGGACCACCCGAGGATGCTGGCCGAGGCGGCCGGGCCCGGTGGCGCGGAGCTGTGGCTGGAGCGGGGGATGGGCCACGCCGAGAACGCGGCGGACGACGCCCTGCTCGCCCGGATCGCCGACTGGGCGACGGCCGCACCCCGCGCGTGACCCATCATGGAGAGCTGACGCACGAGGCGTCCGACGAACCGACCCGAAGGAGTGGCGCCATGGCAGCGGGGACGATCCGCTACTGGGCCGCGGCCAAGGCCGCGGCGGGCACCGCGGAGGAACCGTACGCGGCGGAGACCCTCGCCGAGGCGCTCGACGCGGCGCGTACAAGGCACCCCGGCGAGCTGAGCCAGGTGCTCCGGCGGTGCTCGTTCCTCATCGACGGGAACCCCGTCGGGGCCCGTGGGCATGAGACCGTACGCCTTGCCGAGGGCGGCACGGTCGAGGTGCTCCCGCCGTTCGCAGGAGGGTGAACCGCAGACCATGAGCAGCAGCGATCAGCAGTACCCGTATCCGTACGACCCCGAGCGGCAGCAGCACCCGGCGCCGCCGCACTGGCCGGACGGGACGGCCGGGCAGTCCGCCACTCCCCAGGACCAGGCCGCCTTCGACCAGGGCGGGACGCAGACGTGGCAGGCGCCGACCTGGGACACGCAGTACCAGCCGACGATCCGCCCGGGCGGGGAACAGCACCGGGCGGGGGATCTGGGGCAGGGACAGGGGCAGGGGCCGGGGCAGGGTTACGGGCAGCAGCAGCAGCCGGGTCCGTACGCGACGCCGCAGCCCGATCCGTACGGACAGCGGCAGCCCGATGCGTACGCGACGGCACAGCCCGATCCGTACGGACAGCAGCAGCCGGGTCCGTACGCGACGCCGGAGCCGCACCCTCCGTACGAGCAGCAGTACCAGGATCCGCAGCACCAGCAGCACCAGCAGCACCAGCAGCAGCCGCAGTTTCGTGAACCGCAGCAACAGGTGCAGGGGCAGGCGCAGGGACAGCCGCAGCAGCCGTACCGGCCCTCAGCGGCTTCGGCGGCCGACACCGCCTATCTTCCGCCCCAGGGGGCCTCGGGCTCCTTCCCGCTGCCGCCCGAGGTCCCGGCCGCGCCCGTGGCCCCCGCGGCACCCGGGACCGCCCCCGCGCCCATGACCGTGCGGCCGGAGGCCGGCGACACGGGCTACAGCGCGCCCACGACGCTGGGCAACGCCCGGATCACCGACGCCCAGCGGGCCCGCGCGGAAGGGCGCTCGCCGATCATCGCGCCGGGGATGCAGCCCGCCGCGCTCACCGCCGTGCTCGGCCTGCTGCTCGCGGGGGGCGCGGCGATCGGGCCGTACGCGCTGCTCGTCCCGGTGGTGCTCCTCCAGGCGGTGACGGCCGCCGGATGGTTCCGGCTCAACGGCATGTGGCCCGCCCGCCAGGGCATCGCGCTCGCCTTCGCCGGGGGGCTGGTCGCCGACGTCGTGCTGCTCGCCGCGGGCCGGGAGCACGGCCCCGCCGCGCTGCTGGGCACCCTGGGCGTCTGGGTGCTGCTCACCGTGGTCCTCCAGCTCCGCAGCCACGCGGGGGCCGACGAGCGGATGTACGGCCTGATGGCCACGGTCGTCTCGGCCTCGCTCGCGGTGCTCGCGGGCGGATTTCTCGCGGCGGCCCCGGACGCGGTGACGGTCGGCGGGGCTGCCGTCGCGGCGGCCACGCTCGTCCGTGCCCTTCCGCTGCCCGGCATCGCCTCCCTCGGGGTGGCCCTGCTCGCGGGCGCGGGTGCGGGCCTCACGTTCGGCAATACGACCGACATGGGGGCGAAGGGCGTGCTGCTCGGTCTCGCGGTCGGCGGGTGCGCGCTCATCGGGCTGCGGGTGGCGAGCTACGACTACCCGTCCCGGTTCGTGCACATGACCGCCGGAGTGGCGCTACCGCTGACCGTGGCGGCCCCGGCCGTCTACCTGGTCGGCCGCGCCATCCTCTGACCGCCGCACGGCCACCGTCGCCGACCGCCGCACGGCCACCGCACGGTGACGGTCGCCGACCGGCCCCCGGGAACCGATCGGGGGCCGTCGGTCGTCGATCATCCAGGGCGTCCCTCTCCTGCGGCAGTAGGCTCACGGGCGCCAGGGGGACCGATCGGCTCAGGTGGGGGAACGACACATGCGCGCACTGCGAATACTGCTGGTCCTGGTGGTGGTGCTCGGCGGCCTCTTCCTCGCCGTCGACCGTGCGGCCGTCTACTTCGCCGAGTCCGAGGCCGAGGACCGGGTCACGATCAGCGGGGGCGGGCCCGCCACGACGGAGATCTCGATCAGGGGTTTCCCCTTCCTCACCCAGCTCGCCGCGTCGCGGCTCGACCGGGTCGACGTCGACCTCACCGGCATGGAGACCAGCGCCGCCGGCCGCGCGATACGGGTCAGCGAGGTCCGGGCCGAACTGCACGACGTGAAGCTCGGCTCCGGCTACCGGAGCGCGACGGCCGCCCGCGCCACCGGCACCGCGCTCGTCAGCTACGCGGACCTGACGGCGGCGGCCAGCGACGGCGTCGTCGTGGAGTACGGCGGCAACGGCAAGGCGAAGGTCACCGGCACCGTCGAGCTCCTCGGTCGGCCGATCTCGCGCAGCGTGCTGTCCACCGTGACCCGCGTCGACGGCCACACGATCAAGGTGCGCGCGGACAAGGTGCCGGGCGAGGGACTTCCCGGCGTCGAGCGGCTGGTCCGCGAGAAGACCGACTTCCAGGGCGACATCGACGGGCTGCCGAAGGGCCTGGAGCTCCGGGAGGTCAAGGTGACCGAGAAGGGCCTGGAGATCTCGGTGACCGGCTCGGACGTCTCCCTGACGGGCTGACCGACCGCCCCGGGCTCCCCGCCGGAGCCCCTCCCGTCCCCCTCCCGCCCCCTCCCATCTCCTCCCGCGCCCCTGAAGCACACCCGGGATCCGGATAGTGAGACGCCCGCGTCCGGTCCGCAGATGCGGGGCAGGCTCGGGGGAGCCCCGCACGGGACCGCCGACCCGTTCACTCCTCCGTGTCTCACATCACGGATGATCGTGTCTCATCATGCGACACGACGGTGACATCTCCGGCCGTACCTCCCTACGATCGGACCCATGAAGCGACAGGCGGATCTCACGAAGCGGCGGGCAGTAGACCTGTGCCGCGTCGCCGCCATGCTCTGTCGCACCTCCTGAGCGGGGCGTTCGCACCGTCCCGTCTCTCCCCGGCCCTTCGACCGAAGTCAGGGCCGGCCCCGTGCCCCGTACGCGCCACGTTCCGTGCCTCGCGCCTCTGCACCCGCACCCAGCAACTCCGCATCTCGCACCACCCCGCCGCACACTGCCCCGGAGGAGAACAACATGAGCCGTAGCGACGTCCTGGTAGACGCCGACTGGGTCGAGGCCCACATCGACGACCCGCAGGTCGCCATCGTCGAGGTGGACGAGGACACCTCGGCGTACGAGAAGAACCACATCAAGAACGCGATCCGGATCGACTGGACCAAGGATCTCCAGGACCCGGTCCGCAGGGACTTCGTCGACCAGGCCGGCTTCGAGAAGCTGCTCAGCGAGAAGGGCATCGGCAACGACACCCTGGTCGTCCTCTACGGCGGCAACAACAACTGGTTCGCCTCCTATGCCTACTGGTACTTCAAGCTCTACGGCCACGAGAACGTGAAGCTCCTCGACGGCGGCCGCAAGAAGTGGGAGCTCGACTCCCGCGACCTGACCGACGTCGTCCCGACGCGCCCGGCCACCCAGTACACGGCCAAGCCGCAGGACGAGTCGATCCGTGCCTACCGCGACGACGTCGTCAAGGCCATCGGCAGCCAGAACCTGGTCGACGTGCGCTCGCCCGACGAGTTCAGCGGCAAGCTGCTCGCCCCGGCCCACCTCCCGCAGGAGCAGTCGCAGCGCCCCGGCCACGTGCCGAGCGCCCGCAACATCCCCTGGTCGAAGAACGCCAACGACGACGGCACCTTCAAGTCGGACGACGAGCTCAAGGCGCTCTACGAGAACGAGCAGGTCGACCTGGCGAAGGACACCATCGCCTACTGCCGCATCGGTGAGCGCTCCGCGCTCACCTGGTTCGTGCTCCACGAGCTGCTCGGCCAGGAGAACGTCAAGAACTACGACGGTTCCTGGACCGAGTACGGCTCCCTCGTCGGCGTGCCGATCGAGCTCGGCCCCGCCAAGTAGTCCGACCTACTGACTGACCGACCGACCGACTGACCCGCACGACCCGACCAGAAGGACAGAACCATGTGTGGAGCACAGGCCGGTGGCCCCGACGCTTCGACGATCAAGCCCGGTGAGACCACCATCCAGGGCAGCGTGACCCGCGACGGCGAGCCCGTCACCGGCTACGTACGGCTGCTGGACTCGACCGGCGAGTTCACCGCCGAGGTCCCGACCTCGGCGACCGGACAGTTCCGGTTCTACGCCGCCGAAGGCACCTGGACGCTCCGCGCCCTGGTTCCCGGCGGCAGCGCCGACCGCACGGTCGTCGCGCAGACCGGCGGGCTCTCCGAGGTCGCCATCGCCGTCTGATCCGTGACGGTCCGCGGTGCGCCGCTGATCTGTAACGGTGCGCGGTACGCCGCTGATCCGTAGCGATCCGCGGTGCGCCGTTCCGTACGGCGCGAAGAACGGCCGAAGGGCCGCACCCCAGGGGGTTGGACGCCACCTGACGCGGGGTGCGGCCCTTCGTGCCGTCCCGGGGGCCCCACCGGGTGGGCGGGCGGCCCGGGGGGTCCTACGCTGGAAGCATGTACGCCCGACGCAGGCGGAACTACTTCCTCATGATGGGCGGATGCGTCGCGCTCTTCGTGTCCGCCTGGGCCGTGGTGCGCCTGTGGTCCATGCCGGTCGCCATCGGCATGTGCCTGGTCGCCATGGTGATCCCGCCCGTCGCCGCGATGGTCGCCAACCGGCGGGGCCCGGACGACCGTTGGTGGGACGACCCCTCCGGCGACCCGAAGTCCGACGAGTGGTGGGACGAGCTGGACGGCAGAAAGCGCCACTGAGCCGCGGGAGTTCCTGCTGAGCCGGGGAAGCCCCGCCCTGGCCAGGAAGCCCCCCGCCCGGTCGCCCGGTCAGTAGACGAGCGCCTGGGCGCCGTCCGCCATGGCCTCCTGCACGAAGACCTGCGCGCCCGCGATCCGCACACCCTCCAGCACGTCCTTCTCGCCGATGTCGCGCCGGGCCGCGCACTGGGTGCACAGGGTGATCCGGCCGCCCGCCAGGATCGAGTCCAGCAGGTCCGGCAGCGGGGCCGCGTGCGGCAGTTCGAACTCGGCGGCCCGGCCCGGCAGGGCGAACCACGAGGACTCGCCGGTCAGCCAGAGCGAGACCTCCACACCGCTGGCGACACCCACGGCCGCCACGGTGAAGGCCTGGGAGCAGCGCTCGGCGGCCTCGGGCCCGGCGGTCACCTTGATCACAAGCTTCTTCGGCATGTGCCGAACTGTAATCGTCCGGGACGCAACCTCCTTGCCGGCCTGGGAGTCACTTGTGCGCGCAGGTAAGGGAACCCGCGCTTCAGGTCTCTTGGGGGGACCCTTTTGGAACCGAACGACACGATTCCTGCCGCGCCGGAAGGGACCGCACCCGCGCCGCCGGAGCAGCCGGCCCATGCCGACGCGCCCGTACGCCGCCGGCCACGCGGACGTACGGCGCCGATCATCGCGGTGGCCGCCGTCCTCGGGATCGCGGGCGGGACCGCCGTCGGCTACGGCATCCAGGCGGAGCGGGCGTCCACGCCCCTGGCCGCCCTGTCGCAGCCCGGCCTCGGCTACCCGGCGAAGTCCCGGTCCGCCGACCAGGCCCCGCTGACCGCAGACCAGGACCGGCGGGTCAGGACGGACGGCGACCTGCGCAAGCTGCTCGTCGACCGGCCCGAGGGAGCGGAGAAGACACTCACCGACGAGTTGAGCCTCGGCGACGGCTGGGAGCCGATCGACCAGTACGCCGAGACGAACTACAAGAACCCGCACCACATGTTCGAGGCGCTGACCGAGCAAGGACTGCGCCGGGTCGCCTCGGTCTCCTGGGAACAGGGGAAGTACCGGGAGACCGAGGTCCACCTGCTCCAGTTCCGGTCCGGCGACAGGCTCGGCGCGGCGGAGCACCTCGACAGCCAGCTGGAGTACATGCCGCGCAACGAGCGCGGCGCGGGCAACGAGGGGGATGCGATCAAGGGCAGCGGCGCGGGCCGCTACTTCCTCCACCCGGTCGAGCGGGAGGCGGGATACCTCCCGGCGTACCGGGCCAGGGCCCTGGCCCGGCGCGGCGACATCGTGCTCGACATCCACATCTACGACACCGTCCCGATCGGCAAGAAGGCCATCCGGACGCTGGCCGAGCGACAGCTGGAGCGGCTGTGAACGACGACGAAGGGACGAATTCCGTGACCGATCCGCCCGGGCCGGCCGATCCGCCCGGGCCGGCCGATCCGCCCGGGCCGGCCAGGGGGGCTGGACCGGCCGGGGAGGCTGGACCGACCGGGGAGGCTGGTCCCGCCGCCCCCACTCCCGCCCCCACCCCCGCCCCGGCCCGCCGGGCGCGCCGGGTGGTGCTGGCCGCGCTGTCCGTCGTCCTGGTGCTCGGAGCGGTCGGCGGCGCGGCCGGGTACGTCAAGAACACCGTGGACACCGCGGACCGGACGGTCGCCACGACCGTCTGGGACGAGGACCACGTACCCACCGGCGAGGACCCGGCGGGCGAGCCGTCCCGGGGCCGCCACGACACCGAGCTGACCAAGCTCCTGCTCCCGGTGCCCGAGGGTTATCTCCTCGGCCCGGACATCGGCGAACTCGGCAACGACAGCGAGACGAGCGGCGCCAAGGCCGCCGCCGCGATGAAGGAGATGGGGCGCGGCCTGGCCGGGAAGGACCGCCGCGAGCTGAACAAGTCCATCGAGAAGCTCCGCATCCGAGGCATCGCGCAGCGCTCGTACGCGGCGGACTCCCATGACCTCGTCGTGAACATCCAGGTCGTGAAGATGCGGGACAGGCAGGCGGTCCGCGCGTCGTACCTGGACCGGAAGAAGCTGCTGGACTCCTTCGACTTCTTCCGCAAGGGACCGAAGGTCGACGGCCACAAGAGGGTGACCTGCTACCGGCTGCCCAAGGGCGACAGGAAGAGCCTCGACGGCGTCACCTGCATCGCGTACGAGGGAGAGGCCTCGGTGACCGTCGACGCGAACGGCAGCAAGCCGTTCAGCCCGTCCGAGGTCGGGGATCTGGTGAAGGACCAGCTTGACCACATCGCGTCCCCGGGGGAGTACGTATGAGCGAGCAGACGGCGAAGTCCGGGGCGTCCGGGATGCCCGAAGCGCCGCCTTCGGCCGCTGTGTTCGCGCCGCCCCTCCTCCATCCCGACGCGGCCGCCGGGGCGCCGAAGCCGCCCCGGCGGGTCCTGCGCGCGGTGGCGCGGTGGACGGCCGCCGTGCTGGCGTTCGGGGTGCTCGGCACCGGGACGGCCTTCGGGATCGCCTCCCTGGAGCGGACCGACGTCCCCGGGCTCGCCACGGAGGACGACGGCCGCTGGGACTACCCGAAGCTGTCCCTGCCCGCCCTCCCGGCCGGTTCGCCCCGGCCGTTCGGGGCCGGCAACCCGGCCGAGATCCACCACGCCGACCTGCGCGAGCTGCTGCTGCCGGCCCCCGCCGGAGCGGTGCCGGACAAGAAGCTGCCGGGCGGCTGGATCTCCACGGAGACGTTCCTCGACGTCTACCGTCAGCAGGACCGGCCGTCGGTGTCCCAGCTCCTGAAGGACGCCGCGCCGCGCCATATCGCGGCACGCGGCTGGACCATGCCGGACGGCACGACGTCCCGGATCTACCTGGTGCGGTTCAACTCGACGGCGTTCGCGAGCCGCATGCTCGACGATCTGAACGTGGGCTACTCGGCCGGTACGCCGCTGGACCGCACGGACACCACCCAGTTCGACGACACCTGGGGTTCGGACAACGACATCGAGAACCTCTCGTCGTTCGTCTTCGCCGAGCAGGCGCCCTTCGGAGCCGAGCACGTCCGGCTGGCGTACACCCTGGCGGGGGACACTCTGGCCCTCGTCGTGCACGAGCGAGCCGGGAAGCGGGAGACGGGCCGTGTCCCCTTCCAGCAGACGGTGATCCTGCAGAACCAGCTGCTGGCCTGAGACGCGCGGCGGCGGCTTCGCCGCGGACACCTGGACGAGAAGGCCGGGCCCCCACCCATTAGGCTGGGGGCCCGGTCCTGTCACCGCCGCCACCCGATCGTCACGAGGAGCCCCCTGTGCTTGAGGCATTCTTCTCCGCCCTGCTGATCCTGGTCTGCGTGGGCGTCACCGCCTTCGCCGCGATCACCGTGAAGAAGCTGTACCAGGGCCAGCGCTGACCTTCGCCGTTCGCCGTCCCCACGGTTCCCGCCCACCCCTCGCACCCTCACAGATCGTCTGAGCCGCTCATGATCGAGATTCCGTCCGACCTCCACCCGGACCTCGTCCCGCTGGCCTTCCTCCTCGGCAACTGGGCGGGCGCGGGCGTGTCCGACTTCCCCGGCGCCGAGAAGTGCAACTTCGGCCAGGAAGTCACCTTCAGCCACGACGGCCGTGACTTCCTGGAGTACGTCTCCCACACCTGGGTCCTGGACGACGAGGGCAAGCAGGTCCGGCCGCTGGAGACCGAGACCGGCTACTGGCGCATCGACAAGGACCGCAAGGTCGAGGTCGTCATGGCCCGCGACCAGGGCGTCATCGAGATCTGGTACGGCGAGCTGGCCCACCAGAAGCCGCAGATCGACCTGGTCACCGACGCGGTGGCCCGCACGGCGGCCTCCGGCCCGTACAGCGGCGGCAAGCGGCTCTACGGCTACGTCAAGAGCGACCTCATGTGGGTCGGCGAGAAGGCCACCCCCGAGGTCGAGCTGCGTCCGTACATGTCGGCGCACCTGAAGAAGGTCGTCACCCCCGAGGAGGTCGCCGAGATGGCGCGGAACCTCGAGGACATGCCCGACGACGGCATCGCGTTCTTCAAGTAGGGACTCCCCGGGCAGGGATCTCCCCCGCGGAGAGCCCGCCCGGAGCCGGGGCAGCGGCCCGGTGCTCACCCCGCCCTACACTGGGCGTGTGGTGAGCACCGACTGGAAGACCGATCTTCGACAGCGCGGCTACCGGCTGACGCCCCAGCGTCAGCTCGTCCTGGAGGCGGTCGACGCCCTGGAGCACGCGACTCCGGACGACATCCTGTGCGAGGTGCGCAGGACCGCGTCCGGCGTGAACATCTCCACGGTGTACCGGACCCTGGAGCTCCTGGAGGAGCTCGGGCTTGTCAGCCACGCCCATCTGGGGCACGGCGCCCCGACGTACCACCTGGCCGACCGGCACCACCACATCCACCTGGTCTGCCGGGACTGCGCGGACGTCATCGAGGCGGATCTCTCCGTCGTCGCCGAGTTCACCGAGAAGCTGCGCGCCGACTTCGGCTTCGAGACGGACATGAAGCACTTCGCGATCTTCGGCCGCTGCGCGGGGTGCGAGGCAGCGAAAGCGGCAGCGAAAGCGGCGGCGGACGGGACGGCGGACGGCACCACGGGCGGGGCCGCGGACGGGGTCGTGGACAGGGCCTCCGGCGGGACCGGCGACGCGGGTGCGAACACGCCCGCGAAGGGCGCCCCCGCCAAGTCGTAGGCTGGGCGCATGAAGAGCCCCTTGCTGTCCCTGCCCGGTGCCGTTCCCGCCGAAGGCCGCGACGAAGGCGTCGCCGCGCACTACGGCGACCTGTTCCGCGAGCAACGTGCGCTGGCCGACGGCAACGGCTTCGTCGACCTCTCCCACCGGGGCGTCATCACCGTCACCGGCGACGACCGGCTGAGCTGGCTGCACCTGCTGATCACCCAGCACGTCAGCGACCTCGCCCCGCACCAGGCCACCGAGGCGCTCATCCTGTCCGCCAACGGGCACATCGAGCACGCGATGTATCTCGTCGACGACGGCACGACGGTGTGGATGCACGTCGAGCCGGACACCCAGGGCGAGCTGATCGCCTACCTGGAGTCGATGAAGTTCTTCTACCGGGTCGAGGTCGCCGACCGCACCGGCGACATCGCCCTCGTCCACCTCCCGGCCGGTTCCATCGCCGAGGTCCCGGACGGGGCGGCCGTACGGGAGACCCCGCAGGGCCGGGACCTGTTCCTGCCCCGCCCCGGCCTGGAGGCGTACGCCGCCGCCCACGGCCCCGCCGCCGGGATCCTGGCGTACGAGGCGCTGCGCGTGGAGGGCCACCGGCCGCGCGTCGGCTTCGAGACCGACCACCGCACCATCCCGCACGAGCTGGGCTGGATCGGCGGCGCCGTCCACCTCCAGAAGGGCTGCTACCGGGGCCAGGAGACCGTCGCCCGCGTCCACAACCTGGGGAAGCCGCCGCGCCGGCTCGTCTTCCTGCACCTGGACGGCAGCGAGGTGCACCTCCCCGGCCACGGGACGCCGGTGCGGCTGGCCGCCGACGGTCAGGAGGGCCGCCAGCTCGGCTTCATCACCACCTCCGCCCGCCACCACGAGCTGGGCCCGATCGCCCTCGCCCTGGTCAAGCGCAACGTGGCCGTCGACGCGGAACTGCTCGCCGGCGACACGGCCGCCGCCCAGGAGACGGTCGTCGAGCCGTAGACACTGCGCGTACGGGGCACTGCGCGTACGGAGCACTCCGCGTACGGCTACACCTCGATGATCACCGTGAACGGGCCGTGATTCGTGAGCGAGACCCGCATGTCCGCTCCGAACCGGCCCGTCTCCACCTGCGCCCCCAGCGCCCGCAGCCGCGCCACCACCTCGTCCACCAGCGGCTCGGCCACCTCGCCGGGCGCGGCGGCGTTCCAGGTGGGGCGGCGGCCCTTGCGGGCGTCCCCGTAGAGAGTGAACTGAGAAATCACCAGGAGGGGGGCGTTCACATCCGAACAGGACTTCTCGCCCTCCAGGACGCGCACCGACCAGAGCTTGCGGGCCAGCTGCGCCGCCTTCTCCGGGGTGTCGTCATGAGCGACCCCGACCAGCACACACAGGCCCTCGCCGACGATCTCCCCGACGACTCCGGGGGCCGAGGTGCCGTCCGTCGCGCCCGCGACGGAGACGCTCGCGCCGTCCACTCTCTGTACCACTGCACGCATACAGACCAACCTATCTTGGGCTGAACGGGTACAGAGCACCTGCATCGGCACCGTGCGGAGTGGCACGATGCACGATGTCGGTGTGCCGACGCACCGGTCGAGGGGACGGAACAGCATGAGTACCTATGGAGCCGGACAATCTCCCGGTGCCGTACCGGACGCGCGTCACCGCACCGGCACCCTGCGGTCACCCGTACAGCGCAGTCTGCCGGGGCAGGGTCCCGTACCGCCACCCGCGACGCCCGCGGCGGCCGCGGCCGCCGCCACCGTGCCCGAGCAGACCGGCGGCGACGCCGGCTTCGGCGGGCTGCGGCTGCCGGAGCTGCGGACGCTGCGCCGGGACGCCCAGCGCGACGAGGCCGACCTCAGTTACGTACGCCGGCTGGTGCAGGGCCGGATCGACATCCTCCGCGCCGAACTGGCCCGCCGCCGGGACCCCGAGGCCCCCGTGGAGGACGCGGCGGTGGTGAGCCGGCTCTCCGAGATCCTGGCCGACACCCCGTCCCGGCACCGCACCTCCGCGCGGCACGTCACGCTGACGACGCCGCGCGGCGACGAGTTCCGGCAGCTCGCCGCCGAGAACCTCGCCGAGGTCGAGCTGTCCGACCTGGAGGCCCGGACGGACGAGGAGCTGCACACGGCGATGGGGCGGCTCGTCCGCTACGAACAGCAGGTCTCCCGCCGCCGTCACCACCTTCAGCGCACCGCCGACGATTGCGGCGCGGAGATCGCCCGCAGGTACCGTGACGGGGAAGCACAAGTAGACGACCTGCTCGCCTGAAGCGACCCTTCCGGGCGCGGGTCCCGCACCCCCGTCCCCGGAAGGCCACCATGACGTCCACCGACGCCCCGTCCGCCATATCCTCCGCCCCGGCCCCCGCCCCGGCCCCCGCCCCGCCCGTCCTGGCCGAGGTCGTGCGCTCCGGGTTCACGGAGGGGCATCACCGGGGGTCGCTGGTCCTGCTGGCCGCCGACGGCAGCGTGGAGCGGGCTGTCGGGGACCCGGCGGCGCCGGTCTTCCCCCGGTCCTCCAACAAGCCGATGCAGGCCGCCGCGATCCTGCTGGCCGGCCTCGACCTCTCGGGCGATCGGCTGGCGCTGGCCGCGGCGAGCCACTCCGGGGAGCCCTTCCACCTCGACCTCGTACGGAAGATGCTCGCCGAGCACGGGCTGAGCGCCGCCGACCTCCGGACCCCGCCGGACCTGCCGCTGGACCCGGTGGAGGCGGAGGCCTACCTCGCGAGCGGTCACGTACGCGAGCGGATCACGATGAACTGCTCCGGCAAGCACGCGGCCATGCTCGCCGTCTGCGTCCGCAACGGCTGGCCCACCGCCACCTACCTCGACCCCGCCCACCCGCTCCAGCAGCTTGTCGGCGAGGTCGTCGCCGATGCGGCGGGGGAGCCGGTCGCGGCGCTCGGCACGGACGGCTGCGGGGCCCCGCTGATGGCGATCGGGCTGACCGGCCTGGCGCGCGCGTTCCGGTCCTTCGTGCTGGCGGAGCCCGGGAGCGCCGAGCGCCGGGTCGCGGACGCGATGCGCGCCCACCCGGAGTACGTCGCGGGCACCCGGCGGCCGGACACCTGGCTGATGCGCGAGGTGCCGGGGACGCTCTCCAAGATGGGTGCCGAGGCGGTCCAGGCGGTGGCGCTGGCCGACGGCCGGGCCCTCGCCTTCAAGATCGACGACGGCGCCACCCGGGCGCTCGGCCCGGTGCTGGCCCGCGCCCTGGAGCTGCTGGGCGTGGACGCCCCGGTGGTCGCCCGGATCGGGCGTTCGCCGCTGCTGGGCGGGGCGTCGGAGGTCGGGGAAATTCGCGCGACATTCTGAGGCGCGCATGCCTAGCGTGGGGGGATGAGCCTTGATGTCCGTTACGTCACCGCGTCCGAGTTCCCCGAGTGGATGAGGGCGGTGGGCACCGGCTTCCTGACCGCCGGAAAGGGGCCGGGCGAGGAGCTCGTCGCGGACCGGCTCGGCGATGTCGACCTCTCCCGCGCGCAGGGCGTCTTCGACGCCGGGCGCTGCGTGGCGACGTTCCGCTCGTTCGCCCAGGAGCTGACCGTGGTGGGCGGGGCGGCCTTGCCGGCCGACGCGATCACCTCGGTCACGGTGACGCCCACGCACCGCCGTCGCGGACTGCTCAGCCGGATGATGGCGACGGACCTGGCGGCGGCCAAGGAGCGCGGCGAGCCGGTCGCCTCGCTGATCGCCTCCGAGTACCCGATCTACGGGCGGTACGGCTTCGGCCCCGCCACCTGGAGCGCCGTGTGGGAGGTCTCCGTGCACCGGGCGGGCCTCGACCCGCGCCGCTCCGGGCAGCCGACGGGCGGCGGCCGGATCGAGATGGTGGACGGCGCGGACGTCCGCAAGACCGGCCCCGAGGTGCACGCCGCGCTGGCGGCCCGGCAGCCCGGCGTCGTCACGCGCGGGGAGCGCTGGTGGCGGCGGCACACGGGGGTCGGGCCCCGCCCGGACCACGAGAAGTGGACCGAGCCCTTCTACGTGGTGCACCGTGCCGCCGACGGCACGGTCGACGGCCTGATGGTGTACGGCACGGACGACACGTGGGGCGACTCCGGGCAGCCGCAGAACACCGCCACCGTACGGGACATGATCGCGCTGAACCCGGCGGCCGAGCGGGCCCTGTGGCACTTCCTCTGCTCGGTCGACTGGATCACCGCGGTCCGCTCCGGCTACCGCGCCCCCGACGATCTGCTTCCGCTGCTGCTGCCCGACCCGCGCGCGGCACGGCTGGTCACGAACTCGGACTGGCTGTGGCTGCGGATGCTGGACGTGCCGCGCGCCCTGGAGGCCCGGACCTACGGCACCGAGGCGTCGCTCGTCCTGGAGGTCCGGGACGACGCGGGGCTGGCCGGGGGCCGCTTCCTGCTGGACGCCTCGACCGACGGCGCCCGGTGCGTCCCGACCACCCGGAGCGCCGATCTGGCACTGGACGTGGCGGAGTTGGCGACGCTGTATCTGGGCGACGAGTCCGTGCGGCGGCTGGTGGACCTGGGCCGGGCCGAGGAGCTGCGGGCGGGTGCGGCGACGACGGCGGACGCCGTGTTCCGTACGGGCCGGCGGCCGTGGTGCCCGGACGTGTTCTGAGTCCTGTCCGCTGCTGCCGCCGGGACCGGACCGGACCGGACCAGGTCCGCCGACCCGGAGCAGGCGGTCTCAGGCGCCGCCGACCGGCGCCGGTGGTCAGCACCGGCCCGGAGCCGGTGGTCAGCGGCCCCGGGCCGGCGGTCAGCGGGTCCGGATCCGGAACAGCGTCCCCGAGACGCCGATCGCCACGGCGAGCATCCCCGCGGCCCAGACGAGCGCGATCCAGGGGGTGTTGCCCACCTCCTGGCCGAGCAGCAGCCCGCGCAGGGACTCGATCGCCGGGGTGATCGGCTGGTGGTCGGCGAAGCCGTGCAGCCACTCCGGCATGTTCTCGGTCGGGACGAAGGCGCTGCTCGGGTAGGGCAGGAACGACATGAAGAACGTGAAGCCGCTCGCCGCCTCCGGCGTCCGGGCCAGCAGGCCGATCGCCGCCGAGATCCAGGACAGGGCCACGATGTAGGCCACCAGTACGACGGCCACCAGGAGCCAGCCGCTCCAGGAGGCGGCGGGGCGGAAGCCGATCAGCAGCGCGACGCCGAAGACCAGGGCGGTGGCGCAGAGATTACGGACGGTGCTCGCCGCCACGTGCCCGGCCAGTACCGGCGTACCGCCCACGTCCAGGGAGCGGAACCGGTCGATGATGCCGCCCTTCATGTCCTCGCTGACGGCGGTGGCGGTGGTCGCGGCGCCGAACCCCGCGGACAGGAGCAGGACGCCCGGGACGACGTACATGACGTACGAGTCGTAGCCCGTCCCGGTGTCGATCGCGCCGCCGAAGAAGTAGACGAAGATCAGCATCAGCATGATCGGCAGGGCCAGGGACGTGATCAGCGCGTCGGTGTTGCGGCTGCTGATGCGCAGGGCGCGTGCGGCCATGACCGCGGTGTGGGTGAGCGGACCGGGCCCGGGGCCGGGGTCGGGGCGCCGCGCGGCCCCGCCGGTGTGCCGGGCCGGGGTTCCGCGCCGAACGGCGGTGTCAGACATGGGTGGGTGCCTCCGGAGTCGTGGGCGCCTTCGAGACCTTCGAGGTCAGGTCCAGGAAGACGTCGTCGAGGGTCGCGCTGTGCAGGCCGAAGCGTTCGATCTCGTGGCCCGTCGGGTCGATCTCGTCGAGCAGGGCGCGCACCTGGGCCGCCGAGCCGTCGGTGGGGAGACCGAGCGTCAGGGTCTCGGGGGAGTGGTGGACGGCCCGGCCGGCCAGCCGGAGGTAGGCCTCGTTGCTGGTGAGGACCAGGTCGAGACGGTGGCCGCCGACCCGCGACTTGAGGTCGGCGGCGGTGCCCTCGGCGACGATCCGGCCCCGGTTCAGCAGGGCGATCCGGTCGGCGAGGCGGTCGGCCTCCTCCAGGTACTGGGTGGTGAGCAGGATGGTCGCCCCGCTCGCGGCCAGTTCCCGGACGACCTCCCAGAGTTCCTGGCGGCTGCGCGGGTCGAGGCCGGTGGTCGGCTCGTCCAGGAAGAACACCCCCGGCTCCGGTGAGCCGACGAGCCCGGCCGCCAGGTCGAGGCGGCGGCGCATGCCCCCGGAGTAGGTCCGGACGGGGCGGCGGGCCGCCGCGGTGAGGTCGAAGCGTTCCAGCAGCTCTCCGGCCCGGCGCCGGGCGTCGGCCCGGGAGAGCCCGGTGAGCCGGGCCATCATCCGCAGGTTCTCCTCGCCGGTCTGGGTCTCGTCGACGGCGGCGAACTGGCCGGTGAGGCTGATCGACCTGCGCACCGCGCTCCGCTCGGCGACGACGTCGTACCCCGCGACGCGGGCGGAGCCGGAATCGGCCTCGGTCAGCGTCGCGAGGATCCGCACGGTGGTGGTCTTGCCGGCCCCGTTCGGCCCGAGGAGGGCGAAGACGGTGCCGAGCCCGACCTGGAGGTCGATGCCGTCGAGGACCCGGACGGCGGGTTTTCCGTAGGACTTGGTGAGGCCGTACGCCTCGATGGCGTGGGCGCCGTCGGCAGCGCTGCCGACGGTGCTGCCGCTGCCGCTGTCGGTGGTTCCGGTCGGGCCGGTCATGGGCGGGCCTCCTTCTGCGCTTTCTGCGTATGTCATACGCGTTATTGCGTAAGCATTACGCATCTCTAGGATGGGGTCAAGGCGCACGGGGCGTGGAGAGCGACGGCGACGACGCCGGGGCGGCGACGAGGCCAGGACGGCGGCGTGGTCGGGCCGGTGGAGTGTTCCGGGGCGGCGGCGTGGCCGGGACGGCGGGCGAAGGGGATGCGGTGACGGAGAAGAACGGCTCGGGCGGCGGCGATCTGCCGGCCAGCCTGGAGGCGGCCTGGGGGCTGCGGGACCGCCCGGCAAAGGGTCCGAAGCCCGGCCTGAGCCTGGAGCGGATCGTGGCCGCGGCGGTGTCCGTCGCGGCGGCCGACGGGCTCGCTGCCGTGTCGATGGGCCGGGTCGCCCAGGAGCTCGGCGCGTCCACGATGTCCCTGTACCGGTACGTCTCCGCCAAGGACGAGCTGTACGTCCTGATGCACGAGGCGGCCATCGGCCCGCCGGATCCCCTGCCCGCCCTGGAGGCCGGTGGGGGCTGGCGGGCGGCGCTCACCGCATGGGCGTCCGCGCAGCGCGAGCGGTACCACAGCCACCTCTGGGCGCTCCGGATCCCCATCGGCGGCCCGCCCGCGACCCCGAACTCGATCGCGTGGTGGGAGCAGGGGCTCCAGGCGCTGAGGGGCAGCGGTCTCGGCGAGGGCGACAAGACCTCGGTGATCCTGTTGGTCTCGAACTTCGTGCGCAGCGAGGCGCTGATGATGAGCGACCTGGCGGCCGCCGTCGCCGCGCGCGGCATCACCCCCGAGGAGCTGGCGGCCTCCCACGAACGCACCCTCAAGCGACTCGTCGACCCCGAGCGGCACCCCGGGATCACCCGGCAGCTGGAGACCGGGGTCATGAGCGAGCCGGACGAGGCGGACTATGAGTTCGGCTTCGGTATGGGCGTGCTGCTGGACGGGGTGGAGGCGCTGATCCGCGGGGCGGCCGACGGCCATGACGCCCCGGGCACGCCCGGCACCCAGGACGCCTCAGGTGCTCCCGGCGTCTCCGGTGGCGACGTCAAGTCAGCTTGAGGTCAGGGGCGTACGCTTCATGGTCATGAACGGAGAGAACGCCGGCGGCGAGTCCGGGAGCGGGGACGGGGGCGAGGTGCGGGCCCCGGGCCGGGCGCCGGAGCGCCCCCCGGCACCGGTCGGTCTGCGGGAGCGCAAGAAGCGGCTGACCTATCAGGCGGTCTCCGACGCGGCCATCACCATGTTCCTGGAGCGCGGCTTCGACAAGGTGTCCGTGGCGGAGGTGGCGGCCGCGGCGGACATCTCCAAGCCGACGCTCTTCCGGTACTTCCCCGCCAAGGAGGACCTGGTCCTGCACCGGTTCGCCGACCACGAGGACGAGTCCGCCCGCGTGGTCGCCGAACGGCCCCCCGGCGAGGGCCCGCTGGACGCCCTGCGCCGCCACTTCCTCGACGGCCTCGACCGGCGCGACCCGGTGACCGGCCTCTGTGACGTACCGGAAGTGCTGGCGTTCCTCCGCCTGTTGTACGGAACGCCGTCCCTGGTCGCCCGCATGTACGCCTACCAGGGCCGCTCCGAGGCGGCGCTCGCCCGCGCCCTCGGCGGCGGGCTGCCCGAACGGCTCGCGGCCGGGCAGATCATCGCCGTACTGCGCATCCTGGCCCTGGAGAACTGGCGGCGGATCGACGCGGGGGAGAGTGCGGACCGCGTCCACCCGTCCGCGGTACGGGCGGCCGAGCAGGCGTTCGTCCAGTTGCGGACGGGCCTGGAGCCGAACTGAACCGGGGTCGCGGCCGAGGCCCGGGCCGTAACCGCAGCCGCAGCCGCGCGGTGGCGATGGTCGGTGGGTCAGACCCCGCCGGGGAACGCTCACGTAATCCTCACTCTCAGTCGGCGAGCAGGGCCGCGGTCAGTGCGGGGCGGTGGTCCGCCAGCCAGGTCTGGTGCCGGTCCCACACCGCGCGCCCGTTCTCCGCGTACGCCGCCGCGTACGCCGCGTCCCCCCGCTCCACCCGCAGCTCGACGAACGCCCGGCACACCGCTGTGGCTTGCTCGATCACCCGGGGCAGGGCGGCCCGGTCCGCGCGCCCGAGTCCGTAACCGTCGGCCAGGACGCGCAGACGGTGCGGCGGGTCGAGGCCGGCGCGGCCCCGCATCGGCGCCCAGTAGCGCGCCGCCATGGCCACGTCCCACACCGGGCGGCCGGGCGCGGCCAGGTCGAAGTCGATGAGCGCGGCGGCGCGGCCGCCCCGGAACACCACGTTCTCCAGGCACACGTCGTTGTGGCAGACCACCGCGCCGGGAGCCGTCGCCCCCTCCGGGTCGGCCAGGTCGCCGGGCCAGCCGGCCACGTGGCCGGACGGAACGGCCGCCGCCGCGTCGTGCATGCGCCGGAGCAGCGCCCCCACGGAGCGCAGGGCCGCGTCCGTCCAGGCCCAGGGCGGGTGCGGGGCGACGGCGACCTCGCCGGGGACGTACGAGAGCCGCTCGCGACGCCCGGAGGCCGAGACCCCCAGAGGGACGGGTACGCCGTTGAATCCCTGCTCCCGGAGGGCCCGGAGGTGGGCGTGCAGGAGGGCGGCATGCGGTGGGGCGGGGCGTTCGACGGCGTCGCCGTGACGGAGGACGGCTCCGGCGTTGGCCAGTCCGCCCGACAGCACCTCCGGGTCCCGGTGCACCGGGCTCACCGGGCCGGCGCGGCGAGCTGCCGCGCCCCGTCGGTCGCCCCGTCCGCCGCCTCCGCGCTCCCCGCACCCTCGGCGCAAGGGCCCAACGCGCGTCGCAGATCCGCCGGTTCGCGGTAGAGGACGCCGGTCATGCCGAGGGCGGCGGCCGCGTCGACGTTCTCCTGCCGGTCGTCCACGAACAGGCACCGGGCCGGCGGTACGCCCGCCCGCGCGGCCGCGATGCGGTAGATGGCCGGGTCGGGCTTGGCCACCTGCTCCACCGCGCTGCTCACGACCGCGTCGGCCAGGTCGGAAAGGCCCAACAGTGCGAGGTCTGCGTCCAGTTGGAGGGTTGCTTTGGTGACGAGCACCAGGGGGACGTGGGTCCTGGCCCGGCGCAGCAGCGCCACCACCTCCTCGTCGGCCCAGAACGGCGCGTCCGCGAGTGCCCGGCCCAGTGTGTGGGCCCGGTCCGCGCCCACCCGCTCCACGAGCCCGGCGGCGATGGCCGCCACCCAGGCGTCCGGGGTGATCCGACCCAGGAGCAGCGGGAGATCGACCTCCGGCGCGTAGGCGATGTCGGTCGTGGTGCCCTCCGGAAGTCCGGCGGCCCGCTCCAGGGCGGCGAGCGGGGCGGTGTCGTAGAAGCGGACGACGTTGTCGAGATCGCAGAGCACCGCGTCGAAGGCGCGCCCCACGGGGGCGGGAGGGGCCATAGGGGCCGCTGGGGCCGCAGGGGTCGGAGGGGCCAGAGGGGCCACAGGAGGCGCTGCCGGAGTGTCGTTGTCGCCGGGGGCGGGTCGCGTACACATGCCTGGTACTGGACTCCTGCGGTGGGTTTCGGCGTCGGTGCGCCGGGTGCGGAGGGACGTGGTCGACCATAAACGGCCGCCGGACCGTTCATGGCCGACCACTGCCGCCCTTGCGGGCGGCCCGCGGGACATCACGCGTCACCGTGTGTCCCACACTCGGCGGCGGTCAGCCGGTCAGCCGGTCAGCGCCCGCCAGGTCACCGGGCCCGCCTCGCCGTCGGCCACCAGGCGGTTGCCGCTCCGGTAGGCGCGTACGGCGCTCGCGGTACGAGGATCTACCCGCATAGACGATAGGGCCGGGCGGCTGCCCGGTCAGGGGCCCAGGGGCCCACTGGTGGGCCCAACACGCGTATGGGTGAGCCGATTTCCGCTCCGGCCCCGCCTGCCGCTCGGTCCCCGGCGACTCGCGCACCCGGCGGGGGACCCGGGGCGTCCGCTCTCCCCGGCCGGGCGGGCGGTCAGAGCGCCGCGAGGTCGGCGAGCAGCTCGGCGGCGGGCTTCGGGTGGACGAGCCAGCGCAGATGACTGCCGGCGAGCGTCCGGACGTCGAAGGGGTTGTCGGGCGTGAGCGCGTCGGCCTCGCGGATCATGCGGTCCTGCGCGGCGGGCGGAACACTGGCGTCGGCGGCCAGGCGGACGTAGGTCCTGGGTATCCGGCCCCAGGTCGTGGCCTGTGCCCGGTCGGCTGCCGTACCGGCGTCGAGGTTCTCGTCGCACTGGAAGGTACTGAGGAAGGTCCGGAACTCGTCATCGGTGAGGTCGGCGGCGAAGGCCTGCTTGAGCGCAGCGAGCGTTGTCGGGTCGGCCGTGCGGAAGTTGAAGCGCAGCAGCCCGAGTTCGGCCGGGTTCCCGACGAGTGCGCCGGTGAGGGCTCCCGCGTCGACGTCGGCCATCTCCGGCTGGGCGTAGTAGCCGCCCACCTCCAGCTCGACGGGGCACCAGGCGGAGACGTAGACGATCCGGTCGATCAGGTCGGGCCGGGCGTTGGCGACGGCGGTGGTCGTGATGCCGCCCCTGCTGTGGGCGACGAGGACGGTGGGGCCGTTCCGCTTGGCCCGTTCGAGGACGTCGATCACGCGGGCGGCGTTGTCCGCGAGCGTGACTCCCTTGATGCCTCCCGGCTCCGTGGCCAGCGCGTCCAGATCCTGGGGGGCCTGGAAGGAGGCCGGCGACGTCGCCCCGAATCCGTGCCCCGGAAGGTCGACCGCGGCCGAGCGGTGCCCGAGCAGGGCGAGTTCGGCCTGGAGGGGCGCGAACGAGAACGAATTCGCGAAGGCGCCGTGGACGAGGATGAACGTCGGTTGAGTATGCATGCTTCAGCCTCCAACAGAACGATCTTCGGAACAAGATCCGGGGTCGAGACGACGGGGCCGCTGACCGGCCTGCCCCAGAGGCACCCCGGTCACCCGGTCACCCGGTCACCCGGTCACCGGATCCGCCGGCGGGAAGGCGCGCGCCGTGAACCTTGGGGCGGTCCCGGGTGGTCCCGGGCGGCCGCGGGCGGTTCAGAGCGGGAGCACGGGCCGGGTGGAGAAGCTCTCGTAGAGCCCTTCGCCGTCCGGGCCGTACGCGAGCTCGGCCATGGAGGGGTCGCGGCTGGCCGTGGCCAGGGGCAGCCACGCCAGCACCCAGCCGTACCCTCCGCACACCGACTCGCCACCGTCACCCCCATGGGCCGCGGTGACGTCGCTCGTCAGCTCGGCGCTGTAGGTGTCGTGGGCGATGCGTAGGCCGAAGCCGCTCAGTTGCTGATGCGGGCCGGTGTCGTCGCCGTAGGGGATGCTGCCGATGGGGAAGTCGTTGCCCCACCGGAACAGCGTGTCCGCTCCGGCTCCGCAGGCGTGTTCCCACTCGTCGGAGCTCGGCATCCGCAGGCCGCGAGCCGCGAGGACGGCCGGCATGGCGGCAGGCAGCTCGGTCAGCTTCTCGTCCTGCACGGCCATGAGCACCGTGGCCAAACTGGCGCTCCGGCGGGGGCTGAGCACCTGTGCGAGGTGGGTTCGCAGGTCGGGGCCGTAGCCGTAGCCCTGTTCCAGGCTCTCCGCGTAGTCGGCGGCCTGCTCGGACGTGGGCTGCCAGGTGTCGAGATCGAATCCCAGCGCCACCGTGCCGCCGGGTATCAGGGCGAATTCCTGCCCGTCCCGCTCGATCCGAACCCGGTGCAGCGGAGCACCGAGATGTTCGACGGTCTCCACGACGGTCACCCGGCCATCCACCTGGTGCGCGGCCTCTTGGGCGATGCGACGTGCGGCAGGCAGCTCGAAGGACCGCCACTGGTCGAGAGTGAGATCAGCGAGAGACATGGGCCGAAGTCTCGCACCCGGGTCTGACACGACTCACGGCCGAAGCCCCGCCCCCGGTCGGCCCTGGAAGCCCTGGACCCGCTGTCCGGTCCCCGTGGATGTGGCGGAGATCAGGCCGAGGCTTCGGGGGGTGCCGACAGACAGGCAATGCCACGCGTGGCCGCAACTGTTGGAGCAGAAGCGCTCTCGTCGGCGAACGTGCGGCCGGCTGTGGTCGCTCAGTCCGCCGAGCCGCAAGAGCTTCCCGGCGCGGAGAACCAGCACACGGGTGTCGCCTCCTTCCTCGTCCACATCGGGTACTCGGGAAACTCCACCGGCGCGCCCCGAGGCGCTGATGGCGAAACAGCACGGCCCCTTCCAAGGAGCCGACCCCTCAAGCCGGTCGGGACGCTATCCAGCTGCGCGGCGCCAAGCGATGTGCGCTTCAAGAAGACGAACCGCGATCTCGTGCCGCGTCTGAAAGGCCAGACGCATCGGCGTAAGGCCATCCCGGGACGGCCGTTCGGGATCAGCTCCGTAGGCGAGCAGGACCGCAGTCGCGGCGGCTCCCAGAGGGTTTCCTGTCTGCACCGATCCATCGAGTTCACCGTCGATCGCACGCAACAACGGGGTCCAACCGCTGTACTCGTGGATCTCATCGGGATCGGCACCAGCATCGAGGAGCCGTGTCAGCTCCTCCACATTGCTGATCTCGACAGCTTGGTGAAGCGGAGACAGATCGTTCCCGTCGTTGTCCATGAAGTGCGGCAACCAGTCCTCCAAACCAGCGGAGTCCAGATCGTCCCCTACCCGTAAGACCGTCGCCATCTCACCTGCCCGGAGATCTCCGAGACTGCCCGCACATCACTGCGACGGGACACGTACCCGCTGTCCTGTTTCAGTCAAGACCGACCGGCAGTAGGCGTATGCAGGCGGCGGACAGCCACCCCGGACGTAAGCAGGCACGAGCCCGAGGTGATCATGGAGTTCTCTACGCTCAGTGATCACCGGAGGGCTCGTGCCTGTCCTGCCATCATGCCTGCTCGAACCCCTGTGGGCGGTGGTGAAGCGGTACACCGAGCGGCCGAAGACGGCGTACGAGCACGCGTGGGAGATCCGGGACGCCTACGAGTACCACGAGTACGACGAGTACGACGACGCGGAGTGGTCCCGGCGGTTCCGCACCTTCCTGCACGGGCGGGCGTGGACGCACGCCGAGGGGGTACGCGGGTCGCTGCCGTCACGAACGCGCTTCTCCAGGCCGGAGCTCGGCCTCGTCCAAAACCGCCTCGTAGTCCGGGGGCAGCGGACCGGCGACCTGCGGGCCGGGACCGGCGATGTTCCGCAGTCCGTCCGGCCGGCGGCTTGTCGTACATCGGCCCGAACTGCAAGCAGAGCGTCAAGGCCGACGCTCCGTACTCGGTGCCCGGCGAGGTGGTGAGCGGGAGCCTGTCGGTGGACACGACCTCGCTGTACGTCTGCGCGTCTTCGTACGGGGCGGCGGTCAGGGACATGGGGGCCCAGACTTGTTCGCGACCAGGTCCCAGTCGCTCCCCACCGTCGTCCAGCACACCACCACATCCTCGGGCAACCACTCCCCATCGCCCTGCTGCCGACGACCTGCACCGCACCATCCCGGCAGGTCCGAAGGTCTGCCCTCCCAGCCGCAGACACTGTCCCTCCGTACGCTGCGTCGGCAAGTTCCGCCCTGGTACAAAAAGGGGCTGGATGAAACCAAGCCGGAGAGGGAGTTCCGTTGCGCGATCATGAGAACGACACAGGCTCCAAGGGGGAAAAGGCCGACGGCAGACGTAGCCGGCCCGTTCACGGACCCGACACCGCACCCCCGGACAGGCCGCGCGGCCTGTCCGGCCTACAGACCACGGTCGGCAACGCCGCCGTCGTCCAGATGCTCCGCCGCGCCGGCCACGCCTGGGCGCATGAGGAGCACCAGCATTCGGCCGGCTGCGGCCACCGTCCGGATGAGCAGACGGCCCCCGCGGTGCAGCTCTCCGCCGTGCACAACATCCTGCGCACCCCCGGGCAACCGATGGACGACGCCACCCGCACCGACATGGAAGCCCGCCTCGGCGCCGACTTCTCCGACGTGCGGATCCACAACGACTCGGCCGCCCGCGCCTCGGCCACTGAGATCGGCGCCCGCGCCTACACCTCCGGCAACCACGTTGTCATCGGCACCGGCGGAACCGACAAGCACACCCTCGCCCACGAACTCACCCACGTCATCCAGCAACGCCAAGGCCCCGTCGCCGGAACCGACAACGGCACCGGGCTGAAGGTCTCCGAACCCTCCGACCGCTTCGAACGCGAAGCCGAGGCCAACGCCACCCGCGTCATGCAGCGGTCGGTGCTCTCGCCGGCGCGGACCGAAGGCGGAGTTGGCAGCGGCGCCCGTACCGACGTACCGGTGCAGCGATCGGTCATGCCGGTCGTCGTGCAGCGCGCTGGTTGCTTCGACGGCCTCAGGGCGATCTTGCATCGGCGGTCGCAGCGTCCGGGGTTCGAGTCCCTGGAGTCGATCTGGCGCGAGTACGGCGACGCGATGCTGCCGAATCTGGAGCGGCATGTCCAGGAGCCGCTGACGGCGGAGCAGCGGCAGTCGTTCCAGGGGCGCTGGGAGGAGATCAGGGAGCGGGCTGCCCAGGTCGCGGAGCTTGACCCGGAGCTGTTGGTCGGGGCGCTGCAGGAGATCGGGGACATCCGGCTGAAGGGATCCTCGACAGCGGCCGGCGCGGGGGTCGCTCCCCCAGAGGACGCCCAGCCTGCGACGATCCAGTGGGAAGAAGCAGATCGGATGGTGCAGAACTGGGCTGAACAGCGTGAGCATCCGACGATGGAGCGGATCAAGGAACTCCATCGCGTCCTGGCCAGCGGGCAGGAAAACAACAACGGAGAGGCGGGTCAGTTGCGCGATGCTCCAAGTCCCCCCATGGGTAAGAACGCCTACTTCATCCCGGGGACACATGTCTCGCAGGCGATGCACGAGTTCGTTCGCTGGTACAACGAGGAGGTCAGCAAGTCGGAGGGCGAGCGGATGCCGCCGGTGGAGCTGGCGGCCAAGGTCTACCAGTACCTGGTGAGCATCCACCCATACCGCGACGGGAACGGGCGGCTCAGCCGGCTGGTCATGGACTGGGTCTGCCGTCTGCACGGTCTGCCCGCGCCAGCTCTCGGCGCGGAGGACACCCAGATCGCGGCGTTTGGAAGAACGAAACCCAGCGAAGGAGTGGATCGCCAGGACTCCGCATCGGCCATAGAGGTGGTCGAGACGGTGACGAGCCGTCTGGAGAAGGCTCTCGACATGCTGCTTCGCGAGGCACCGGGCACTGAGCGACTCCCTCGGGAATCTCGGGAGAGCGGCGGGCCGAGCAGCTGAAGCGCCCGTCCAGGCGGCCTTCGAGCGCGCGACCCTTAAGATTCCCGACGGAGTCGGGCAGTGACCTCAGCCCCGCGTCGGCCGAAGATCTCTCGCGGCAGGAAGGCCAACGCCGTTGACACGCGGCGAAATTGAGTAGGCGTCCGAGCTCAGCGGCCCCTACGTTCGGCCGCATGACAGACGAATGTTTTGGACATCCACGGCTCGCCGCGATCTACGACCCACTCGACCCCGATCGCGGCGATCTCGACGCGTACGTCCAGATGACGGAGGAGTTCGGGGCACGTCAAGTGCTGGACATCGGCTGTGGAACAGGCGTGTTCGCGCTTCTGCTGGCTGAACGCGAGATCGAAGTCGTGGGTGTCGATCCCGCTCAAGCGTCCATCGACGTGGCCCGAGCCAAGCCGGGCGGCGAGCGAGTGCGCTGGATCTGTGGCGATGCCACGACACTTCCGCCGATGCGGGTCGACCTGGCAACCATGACCGCGAACGCCGCCCAGCAGATCCTTGATCCGCAGGCATGGCGCGAGACCCTGCGTGGCGCGTACGAAGCACTACAGCCTGGTGGCCGTCTGGTGTTCGAGACCCGGGACCCAGCCAGACGCGCCTGGGAGAAGTGGAACCGCGAAGCCTCATATCGCGTGACGGAGATCCCGGATGTCGGCCCAGTCGAAAGCTGGGTCCAAGTGATCGAGGTGAAAGAGCCGCTGGTGACGTTCCGCTGGACCTATGTGTTCGCTGCCGACGGGGAGGTAATGATGTCGGACTCCACTCTGCGCTTCCGCGAGCGGCAGGAGGTCGAGACGGAGCTGATCACGCAGGGGTACGTGGTGGAGGACGTACGCGACGCGCCCGACAGGCCGGGCAAGGAGTTCGTCTTCGTCGCGCGACGTCCATAGCTCAGCCCCCGAGAGATCTCGCCGCGCACATTGATCGGGACTCAATCACTTCGCCGAGCAGATCCAGCGGGAAACCTCACAAGCACTGGGAACGGACACCCGCCGACGCCACAGGCGCCCAGCACAGTGGCGCGCGACACTTTTGCAAGCATGTGCTTGCAAAAGTTAGCAAGGGTGGGCACTATCGGAGTCATGGCATCACTCAACGTCGGCAATCTCGGGGAGTACCTGCGGGAGCAGCGCCGTGCGGCGCAGCTCTCGCTGCGGCAGCTCGCCGAGGCGACCGGGGTGTCGAACCCGTATCTCAGCCAGATCGAGCGCGGACTGCGCAAGCCCAGCGCGGACGTGCTCCAGCAGGTCGCCAAGGCGCTGCGGATCTCGGCCGAGACCCTGTACGTACGTGCGGGGATCCTCGACGAGCGGGAGCGGGAGGAGCTGGAGACGCGGGCGGTCATTCTGGCCGATCCGTCGATCAACGAGCGGCAGAAGAACGTGCTGCTGCAGATCTACGACTCCTTCCGCCGCGAGAACGGATTCGCCCCCGGCCCCGATGCGGACGCCGACGCGGGCGGCGATGCCGGGCCCCGTGAAGATGCCGGGCCCCGTAACGGCGACGGCGCCGGTGCGGACGCCACCGAAGACCAAGACCCTCACAGCTGAACAGCTGGTTCTGATGATCCGGGAGGACCACAGTCATGGCCATCACCGATGACCTGCGCAAGACCCTCACCGACCCCACCCCCCTCTACTTCGCCGCCGGCACGGCCGACCTGGCCGTGCAGCAGGCGCGCAAGGTTCCGGCGCTGATCGAGCAGCTGCGGGCCGAGGCGCCCGAGCGGATCGACGCGGTGCGCAACACCGACCCCAAGGCCGTGCAGGAGAAGGTGACCACGCAGGCCAAGGAGGCCCAGGCCACCGTGCAGGCGAAGGTCACCGAGGTGTTCGGTTCGCTCGACGCCGCCGACCTGAAGAAGCTGGGCGAGAGCGCTCAGGACCTGGCGCTCCGCAGTGTGGGCGTGGCCGCCGAGTACGCGATCAAGGCCCGGGAGACGTACGAGAAGGTCGCCGAGCACGGCGAGCAGACGGTACGGACCTGGCGCGGGGAGGCGGCCGAGGAGATCGTCGAGATCGCCACCGTCGTCGAGGCGGAGCCCAAGCCGAAGGCCGCGCCCGCCGCCAAGCCCGGAGCGACCAAGGCCGCGCCCGCCGCCAAGCCGTCCGCGACCAAGGCCGCGCCCGCCGCCAAGCCCTCCGCCGCCGAGGCCGCGCCCGCCGCGACCAAGCCCGCCGCTCCGGTGGAGTCCGCCGAGGCCAAGGCCGCGCCTGCCAAGAAGACGCCCGCGCCGCGCAAGCCCGCGGCCAGGAAGACCCCGCCGCCCGCCGGCAAGTGACCCCCACGGGTCCTTCCGGTACGCGGGTCGCGGGACGCGTGACCGGGGCGCGGGGCGGGCACCTTTACGGGTGGCCGGCTCGTTGTCCCGGTACCTTGGCCTTTCCGGCCGCAGGGCGCTCATCCACTCACTAGGCGGTAGACACCATGTTGCTCTCAGCGTTCGGCTCGCTCCTCCAGCTGCTCTATCTGGCGATGCTGGTGCTGGCCGTGGTCGCGTTCGTCTTCGCGGCGACCGCCCGTGAGGACGCCTACCGTGCCGCCGACAAGAAGAAGAAATCCTTCTGGCTGGTGATCCTGGGTGTCGCCGTCGCCGTGAACCTGCTGATCCCGATGCTCTTCCTGCAGCTCGCGGGTGTGGTCGCGTCGATCGTGTTCATGGTCGACGTGCGTCCCGCGCTCAAGGCGGTCTCGGGCGGCGGCGGTGGCCGCAGCGGCGGCTCCAGCAGCGACGGCCCGTACGGCCCCTACAACGGCGGGCGCTGAGCCCTCGCCGCCCTCACGGACGGGGACGGCGGCCGGTCGACGGACGCGGGGTGGGAGCGCGGTGCGCTGCCGCCCCATCGTCGTATCCGCTCCGGATCGCGGCCCAGCAGCAGGACCGCCACGTCGTCGGTCAGCTCGCCGCCGTTCATCTCCCGCACCTCGGCGACCGCCGCCTCCAGCAGCTCCTCGCCCGCCAGCCCCTGCTCCATCCGGCTGTTGACCATCGCGACCATGCCGTCCTGGCCCAGCCGCTCACTGCCGCCGGTCCCCACGCGCCCCTCGATGAGCCCGTCCGTGTACATCATCAGGCTCCAGGCGCCGCCCAGCTCGACCTGGCGGCGCGGCCACCTGGCCCGCGGCAGCAGCCCCAGGGCCGGGCCGCCGTCCTCGTACGGGAGCAGCCGGGCGGGCAGGCCGTGGCGGGCGAGCAGCGGTGCGGGATGGCCGGCCAGGCAGAGTCCGGCCCGCCGCCCGTCGGGGGCGATGTCCACGGTGCAGAGCGTCGCGAAGATCTCCTCGCTCTGCCGCTCGTGCTCCAGCACCTGCTGGAGCGTGGAGAGCAGCTCGTCCCCGCACAGCCCGGCCAGGGTCAGCGCCCGCCAGGCGATCCGCAGCTCGACGCCGAGCGCCGCCTCGTCCGGGCCGTGTCCGCAGACGTCGCCGATCATCGCGTGCACCGTGCCGTCCGGGGTGCGGACGACATCGTAGAAGTCGCCGCCGAGGAGGGCGCGGCTGCGGCCGGGGCGGTAGCGGGCGGCGAAGCTCAGGCCGGAACCGTCCAGCAGCGGGGTGGGGAGCAGGCCGCGTTCCAGGCGGGCGTTCTCCTGGGCGTGCAGCCGGGACTCGGTCAGCTGGTGCTGGGCGATGTCGGCGCGCTTGCGCTCCACGGCGTACCGGATGGCGCGGCTCAGGACGCGCGCGTCCAGCTCGCCCCGGAAGAGATAGTCCTGCGCCCCGACCCGGACCGCCTCGGCCGCCAGCTCCGTGTCGTCCTGCGCGGTCAGCGCGAGGACCGCGTGCAGCGGCGCGATGCGGAGTACGTGGGTGAGGGCCGCCAGCTCGTCGGCCCGCGCGGAGACGGGCTCGGGCAGCTCGGGCAGCTCGGGCAGCGATCCGCCGGACGTGCCGGTGCCTGCCGTCCCGGCGTCCGTGGCGGGCGCGCCGCCCGTGAGGGGCAGCGCCAGGTCCAGCAGGACGCAGTCGACGTCGTCGGTGAGCAGCCGCGCGGCCTCGGTGAGGTTGCGGGCGGTACGGATACGGACCCGAGTCCCGGCCGCTGCCGAGAGTTCGGGGACGGTGATGGTGGTGCCCGCCGGGTCGTCCTCGATCACCAGCAGGGTGAGGTCGCCGTGCGAGGTCTCCGCAGCGGGAACGGCTCGCTGCTGCGGTACGGGTACGGGCATCGGTTCGCGTTTCCTTCCCTCCCCCCGAGGGCGCGGCGGGTCGACGATCGACGATCCGCCAGACGGGGACGATAGCGGTCCGCGGTGGGGGAACGGAATGGCGCACCGGGACCGGCCCCCGCCGGACGCGCCGCCATAAGCCGCGTCCCCACACGGATCCGGCGCGACGGGCGGCCATAACGGCGGATAAGCGCGCATGACAAACATCACGCGCCCACGGGAGGCGGCGTGGCCCCGCTCACGTGGCCCCGCCCACGGCCTCGGGAGGGCCGCGTCCTGGATCGGGCCGCCCCGGTCCCCGCGGTCCTGGGCAGGGGGTCGGCCCTGCGTGTGCGACCGTCCCTGCCGATGCGGCCGGCCGCCGGTCCCGCGTATCGGTCCGGTCGCCGCCGGTCCCGCGTATCGGTCCGGTCGCCGTCGGCCTCGCGTATCCGTCCGGTCGGTCCTACTTGTCCGGGCGGACCACGCCGAGGATCTTCATCGAGCCGGCGCCGGCCAGTGTGACGTTGCGGCCGGGGCGCGGGGCGTGGACGATCTCGCCGTCGCCGACGTACATCCCGACGTGGCTGGCGTCCGCGTGGTAGATGATCAGGTCGCCGGGGCGCATGTCCTGGATGTCGATGCGCGGCAGCAGCCGCCACTGTTCCTGCGAGGTGCGCGGGATCGTGCGCTTCGCCGCCAGCCACGCCTGTGAGGTCAGCCCCGAGCAGTCGTACGAACCGGGGCCCTCGGCTCCCCAGACGTACGGCTTGCCTATCTGCGCCGTCGCGAAGGCCACCGCGGCCGTTCCGCCCTCGCTCGCCTCGCCGCTGACGTCCTTGACGGCGCTGGAGGAGAGCCAGGCGGTCTGGGCCTTGACCGCGGCGTCTCGCTCCAGTTGGCGGAGCCGGTCGCGCTCCGTCTTCTCCAGCTGCGATTCGAGCTTCTCCGCCGCCTTGATCTGGGCGTTGATCTTCTTCTTGGCCTTGGCCTGCTTGACCCGGATCGTCTCCAGCTTTTCCCAGTTGGTGCTGGCGTCCTGGGTGTACGTCTCCAGGTCCTGCTGCGTCTGGGTCAGGTCGGCCAGGAGCGACTTGGACGCCTGCTGGCTCTGGCGGACCTGGTTGAGCCCGTCCAGGAACAGCTTCGGGTCGTTGCTCAGGGCCAGCTGCGCGCCGGGCGGCAGGCCGCCGTTGCGGTACTGCTCGCGGGCCTGGGCCCCGGCCCGGTCCTTCAGGGCGGCGATGCGCGCCTGGCCGTCGACGATCGCCTTGGCCAGCTGCACGATCTCGCCGGACTGCTTCTTCGCCTGCTCCTCGGCGAGGTTGTACGCGTCCGTCGCCGCGCCCGCCTTCCGGTACAGCGTGTCGATCTGCTCGCGGACCTTTTCGAGGTCCGCGTTGGAGTAGCGGGGCGGCGGGCCGGCGGAGGCGGACGGGGAGGGCTCCGGAACCGGGGCGGCCATGGCCTGGCCCGTGGACGTCAGCAGGGCCAGCGCACAGACCAGCGTGATGGCGGCAGTGGCGCGGTGGCGTCGGTTCACGAGCTCCCCCTCCGGTTGTTACTCCGGGCCCGCCTCCGAACGAAGGCGGCAACGTGCATCTGATTTACCGTCAGTAACGTCTCGGCAACGTCGCGATCGTGCCATGTCGTCCCCTAAAGCAACAGGGGCCGACGGTACCTGACGCGCCACATACCGCCCCCACAGGGCTACTTCGTCATGATTGCCCTCAGCTCCCCAGCCCGCCCAGCTCCCCAGCCCGCCCGAGGCACCCGGGGCGCGCTCCGCTGCGACCCGCGTCCTCTCCCCTCACTGGGACGAACGGTGCCCCTGCGGCGTTCCCGGAGCGGAGGAGTTCTGCCCTTCCGGGCAAGGTCTCAGTGGCTGTTGGGCCGCAGCGCGCCCCACGGCACGGTGATCTCGCCCTGCCGCCAGCGCCGTACCCCGTCCGCCACCGGCCAGTCGGCCGACACCGCCCGCACCGCCGCGATCCAGCGCTGCCGTGCGCCGAGCGAGGCGTACGGGGAGGCCGTCGCCCAGGCCCGGTCGAAGTCCCGCAGGAACGCGTGGACCGGCTCACCCGGAACGTTGCGGTGGATCAGTGCCTTCGGCAAACGTTCCGCGAGGTCCGAGGGGCGCTCCAGCGAGCCGAGCCGAGTCGCGAAGGTGACCGTGCGCGGCCCCTCGGGGCCCAGCGCCACCCAGACGTGCCGGCGCCCGATCTCGTCACAGGTCCCCTCCACGAGGAGCCCGTCCGGGGCGAGGCGGGAGCACAGCCGCCCCCAGACCTCGGCGACCTGGTCCTCGTCGTACTGGCGCAGCACGTTCGCCGCCCGGATGAGCAGCGGCCGGACGTCCAGCGGAACCTCGAAGCCGCCGTGTACGAAGGTGAGGCCCTCGCGGGCGTACGGCTGCGCGGCGGCGACCCGCTCCGGGTCGATCTCGATGCCCGCCACGACGGTGCGCGGCTCGGCGGTGCGCAGCCGGTCCAGCAGCTCGACCGCGGTCCAGGGGGCCGCCCCGTAACCGAGGTCGACGGCGACCGGCGTCCCGGCGCGGCGCAGGGCCGGGCCGTGTGCGTCGGCGATCCAGCGGTCCATGCGGCGCAGCCGGTTCGGGTTGGTGGTCCCGCGGGTGGCGGTGCCGATGGGGCGCTGGCGCATGGGGTCGAGCGTATGCGACGGGGTGCCGGCGCATGGGCCGAGCGTGTGCGACGGGGTGCCGGCGCATGGGCCGAGCGTGTGCGACGGGGTGCCGGCGCATGGGCCGAGCGTGTGCGACAGGGCGCCGGCGCATGGGCCGAACGTAGCGACGGGGCGGGGCGCGGTGGCTGCCCGGACGTTCCGCCGTCGCCGCGCGACGCGCCGCCCGGCAACGTAATGATTTGGCAAAGCGGAAATGAAAGACGGGATTCCACTGTTCTCGCCCTTCGGAGGACCCCCGTGCCCTCCGGTCAGCATGCCCCGATCGAGGAGGACCGACGAGGTGAGCCAGTACGTCTCCCGGCTCGGCTCCACCCGCACGGCCGCGCGCCTCAGGTTTCCCGGAGGCTTCTCCGGGGCCTCCCGCAAGCCCCGCCGCATCGCGATGCTCTCCGTGCACACGTCCCCGCTCCACCAGCCCGGCACGGGCGACGCGGGCGGGATGAACGTCTACATCGTCGAACTGGCCAAGCGCCTCGCCGCGATCAACATCGAGGTCGAGATATTCACCCGGGCCACCAACGGCTCGCTGGCCCCCGCGGTCGAGCTGGCGCCCGGCGTCCTGGTCCGGCATGTCGACGCCGGCCCGTACGAGGGTCTCGCCAAGGAGGAGCTGCCCGCCCAGCTCTGCGCCTTCACGCACGGCGTGATGCAGGCCTGGGCCGGTCAGCGCCCCGGCTACTACGACCTCGTGCACTCCCACTACTGGCTCTCCGGCCAGGTCGGCTGGCTCGCCGCCCAGCGCTGGGGCGTCCCGCTCGTGCACGCCATGCACACCATGGCCAAGGTCAAGAACGCCGCGCTCGCCGAGGGGGACACCCCCGAGCCGGCCGCCCGGGTCATCGGCGAGACCCAGATCGTGAACGCCTCCGACCGGCTGATCGCCAACACCGCCGAGGAGGCGGACGAGCTCGTCCGCTTCTACGACGCGGACCCGGCCGCGGTCGCCGTCGTGCACCCCGGCGTCAACCTGGACCGCTTCCGCCCCTTCCCCGAGGGCTCCGACAAGCTCCGTCCCAGGGATGCCCCCTCCGCCCCCTCCGCCCGCGCCGCCGCGCGGGCCCGGCTCGGGCTGCCGCAGGACGCGCTGATCCCGCTCTTCGCGGGCCGCATCCAGCCGCTGAAGGCCCCGGACGTGCTGTTGCGCGCCGTAGCGGTGCTCCTGGACCGGGACCCGTCCCTGCGGTCCCGCATCGTCGTGCCGGTGGTCGGCGGCCCGAGCGGCAGCGGACTCGCCAAGCCCGAGGGGCTCCAGAAGCTGGCCGCCCGCCTCGGCATCGCCGACGTCGTACGATTCCACCCGCCGGTGGGCCAGGACCGGCTCGCCGACTGGTTTCGCGCCGCGTCGGTGCTGGTCATGCCGTCCTACAGCGAATCCTTCGGGCTGGTCGCCATAGAGGCGCAGGCGACCGGCACCCCCGTGGTCGCAGCAGCCGTCGGCGGGCTCCCGGTGGCGGTGCGCGACGGGGTCGGCGGCTTCCTGGTGCAGGGGCACGAGCCGGAGGCGTACGCTCGCGCGCTCGGGCGGTTCGCGGACGCGCCGGAGCTCGTGGAGCGGATGGGGGCGGCCGCCGCGGCGCACGCCCAGTCCTTCGGCTGGGACACGGCCGCCTCGGCGACCGCCGACGTGTACACGGCCGCGCTCTGCGACCACCGCCGCCGGGCCCGGGCGCACCACGGCTGAGCCCGTCCCGTGTGTCCCGGCGCTCTGTCGTAGGCTCGCAGCATGGCTGACGTACCGGACGAAACCGCAGCGGCCCAGGTCATCGAGGCGACGCTGAACGATGCCGGGCTCGCATGGGAGAGCCCGGGGCGTGGCAACTACGTCGTGACGCTGCCCGGCACCCGCAAGCTGTCGACGACCTGTTCGCTGATCGTCGGAAAGCACTCCCTCTCCCTCAACGCGTTCGTCGTGCGGCACCCCGACGAGAACGACGCCGAGGTGCACCGCTGGCTGCTGGAGCGCAACCTCCGCCTGTTCGGAGTGAGTTACGCGATCGACTCGCTCGGCGACGTCTACCTGGTCGGCAAGCTGCCGCTGTCGGTGGTCACCCCCGATGAGCTGGACCGGCTGCTCGGCGTGGTCCTCGACGCGGCGGACGGGGCGTTCAACACCCTCCTGGAGCTCGGTTTCGCGAGCTCGATCCGCAAGGAGTACGCGTGGCGGGTGTCGCGCGGCGAGTCCACCCGGAATCTGGACGCGTTCAGCCATCTGACCCGGCGTCCGTCCGGCAGCTGACGGGCGCGTCCCTGAGGGCGTCGAGGGCGCGGGCGAGCGGCGGGTCCGCGACGTGGCCGGACATGAGGGCGACGCACTTTCGTACGGCAGGAGCGAGGTGCGCGGCGGGGCAGTACGGCGGGGTTGTACAGAGGAGCCACACAGTGCGTTCACAGGATGATCACGGCAGAATCACGATCGACGGTGGGTTCCCCTTGACCGGCCATCGTCCAGAGGTTCGATCGTAAAGTGTGGATCACTGCGACGGCCCGTCCCAGACGGAGTCGAAGTGCCGTACGGGAACAGGGCGGTTGCTCCCGAGCCGGAGATTGCAGGAAGTAGAACCATGCGCGCCACTGCCGTACGCCGTACCGCCCTCGCCGCCTCCGCGGCCGCCCTCACCCTGCTGGCCACCGCCTGCGGTGGCACGTCGGACGCCGACAAGAAGGACGGCAAGGACGACAAGAGCGCTGGGGGCGGGAGCAGTTCGGCCCCGAAGACCCCGGCCAAGGCGCTCACCGCCGCCGAGCTGGAGAAGGCCACCCTCGCCCAGGGCGACGTGCGGGGCCGCAAGGTCACCAAGGCAGGCCCGGCCGACGAGGTCCCGGCGGACGGCGTCAAGGTCGACAAGGAAGGCTGCCTGCCGGTCGCCCACGCCATGTTCGGTGTGGCGCAGAAGGGTTCGGTGGCCACCACGAAGCGCAAGGTGATCGACGAGCCGAAGACCGACGGCAAGAAGAAGTCGCTGGAGGACATGGCGGAAGGCGAAGCCGGGGAGGCGTTCAAGGACGCCTTCAACCTGACGTCCACCTTCCTCGCGCTGCACTCGTACGAGGGGACGGCGGGCCCTGACGCGTTCGCCGCGCTGAAGAAGGCCGCCGCGGACTGTGCGGGCGGCTTCACCGCCACGGTCGCGGGCACGCCGACGAAAGTCGCCTCGATCACCGAGGAGAAGGTCACCGGCGGCGACGAGGCCGCGGCCTGGACCGTCACCTCCGAGGACGAGGGCGACACCGCTCCGTTCAAGCTGGTGGCGCTGCGCAAGGAGGCCACCGTGGCGACGTTCTTCTCCTTCAACCTGGCCGCGGCGGGCGGCGACGCGAAGTTCGAGGTGCCGGCGGAGGTCGTGGCGGCGCAGGACAAGAAGCTCGCCTGACTCGCCTGACGTACGGTCCCCGCGCGGCGTTCCCTGCCCTTCCCGCCCGCCCCTCGGGTGGTCAGGGCAGGGGAACGAGGCGGACCACGGTGACGGTCAGGACGGACCGGGAGACGTAGTAGAGGACGATGGCACCGGAGACGGTCGCCTCACGCCGGTCCCGTTCGCTCTTGACGGCGGAGGACGCGTGGCCGTACGGCTCCTCGCCGAGCGTGCGGGCCATCTCGTCCCGGAAGGCCTCGCCGCCGCGCATCTTGGCCAGGGTGTCGTCGGCGGGCGGCGCGTAGGAGATACGGAAGCTCAAGCGACGCTCCGCCTCTCGGCCTCGTCCTGCGCCAGCCGGTCCAGGATCTTCTCGGCCTCGGGATCGGGGACGGCCTCCAGCATCCAGTGCCGCATGACGGCCTGAATCTCGTGCACCCCGGCTTCGTTGATCGCGAGATCGAACTCCTCGCGTCTCTCGTCGGGCAGCGCGGCCCGGATGTCCGGGATGCTGTTGGGCACCTCGACCTCGGCACCGCCGACGAAGGTCTTCAGAGACTCACCCATGATCGCTCTCCTCGATCTCCTTGCCCTGGAAGCACACGGACGGCATGGGCCCACCGTAGTGCGTACGAGGGGCACTTCGGCCGGTCGGGCGAGGTCACGGATCGGGCACGGACCGCCGTCGGCCTCAGTGCCGCCCGAGCCTCTCCGCGACCCGGTCGCGCAGGATCGCGTACTCCTCCTGAAGCCGCCGCCACTCGCTGACCGGCGGCCTGACGATGACGTCACCGCCCACGACGACCTCCTCCGGCCCGAACTGCTCCCGGGTCAGGTCGAGATCGACACCGGGGCCCAGACGGTTCCACCAGTGGAAGTCGGTGCGCACACCGTCGACGTGGACCTCGCCCCGGATCAGCTCCCCGCCGAGCAGGTCGTTGAGCACCATGGCGGTCACGCCGCACTGGTCCCGCGCCGGATTGTCCGGAGTCCAGCGGTCCCGGTACTCCGGGGTGCAGGTCTCGGCGCTCCAACTGTCGCGGATCGCCTGTTCGATGTCGGAGAGCAGGTAGGTCGCCATGATGACCATGGTGCCAAGGAGCACTGACAACCCGTCATCCTGGAGCCGTGGGCCGGCCCGGGCGGCATCGCCGGTGTGTTCGTCGTGGCGGCCGGTGATCGGCGTCCACGCCTGGAGGCGACGGCCGCGAGCACGCCGCGCGCAGCAGGGGCCGACCGCGACGGCGGCCGTACGAAATCGCGTCGACAGGGCCCTGGGCACCCGGCAGAGTGGTCGCCCGTGACGAGCAGCGAACTGTGGAGCCAAGAGACCGCCGACCGCTACGACGCCGAGGAGGCCCAGAACTCCTCGGCCACCGCCCTCGAACCGACCCTCGCTTTCCTCGCCGAACTCGCCGGAGGCGGCCGGGCCCTGGAGTTCGCCATCGGGACCGGTCGCGTGGGCGTGCCGCTCCGGGAGCGCGGCGTGCCGGTGGCGGGTATCGAACTGTCCGAACCGATGGCGGCGGTACTCCGCCGCAGGGTCGACGCGCACACCCTCCCGGTGACCATCGGGGACATGGCCACCACGGTCGTCCCCGGCGAGTTCGCCCTGGTCTACCTGGTCTACAACACCATCTCGAACCTCCTCACCCAGGACGAGCAGGTCGAGTGCTTCCGCAACGCGGCCCGCCACCTCGCGCCCGGCGGCCGGTTCGTCATCGAACTCGGCGTCCCGCCCCTGCGGTTCCTGCCACCGGGCCAGGTCGCGGTGCCGTTCGACGTGTCCGACCGGCATCTCGGCTTCGACACCTTCGACCTGGTCGAGCAGATCCTCGTCTCACACCACTTCACCCGCGACGGCGACGACGGCCGCTACCGCCGAGCCAACTCCCGACACCGGTACGCCTGGCCGGCGGAACTCGACCTGATGGCCCGCATCGCCGGGCTGGAGCTGGAGCAACGTGTGGCGGACTGGCACGGAGCACCGTTCACCGAGGACGCGGACCAGCACATCTCGGTCTGGCGCAAGCCGGCGGTCTGAGGCAGGGGAACCCCGTCTGAGATGATCGGGCTCACACCTGGGGGTTCTTGTGCGAAAGATATCGACCGCTGCGACAGCGGTCCTGGCGTGCCTGGTCATGGGCGTCGCGCTGACCGGCTGCACGGACGGCGGCACCTCGGAGGAACCCTCCGCCACCCAGCTGCTCGACGACGCGAACGCCGCGATGAGCGATCTGAAGTCGGTGACCATCGAGACGGCCACCAAGGTGACCGGAGGCGAGGACCGGTCCAGCCACCTGGTGACCGACCTCAAGGCCACATGCGCGTACAGGACGGCCTCGGCCTCGGGCGCCCGGCTCGACCAGATCCGGATCGACGGGTCGGACTACGTCCGCCCCAATCGGACCCACATGGAGGAGTCGGGCCGGAAGGTCGCGGGCAAGGGCGAGCAGAGACTGTGGATCAAAGACCTTTCCAGCGAGTCGAAACCGGACGCCGGACTGTCCGACTGCACGCACGAGTTCACCTCGTTCGGCAAGGCCACCAAGGGGGAGTCGTCAGAGATCAACGGGGTGCCGACGGTTCTGCTGAAGGTGATCGACAAGGAGACCAAGGGCGAATTCGGCTTCCACGTGGCCACCGAGGGCAAGCCGTACATCCTCAAGGTCGTCTACAAGGACGCCACGTTCGACAACACGGTGTCGTTCAGCGCCTTCGACGAGCCGTTGGACGTCCGTCCCCCGGACAAGGACGACGTCATCGACGTGAGCGGCACCGGCTGAACGACGGCACTTTGTAGAACTGGTGCAACCCCTGATCGTCCTTCCACGCGTCCAGCCGCAACCATCGCTTGCCCTGCGCTGCGGTGCGTGCAGACGCCCAATCCAGTAGCAGGCTGCCGTCCTGAGGCGGCCGGAGTGCCTGCCCGAGCGCCTCCGGGCCCGGTCCCGGCTGCTCGGCAATTCCCCCCGCTGAGGTCCCACACTGGGCCCAAGCCGTGAAGATGCCCCCGCCCCGCGGTGTATGCGCAGGTCGGGGGCATGATCAGTGAACCTACTTCTTCTTGCCCTGGTTCTTCACGGCCTCGATGGCGGCCTTCGCCGCATCCGGGTCCAGGTACGTGCCGCCCGGCTTCAGCGGCTTGAAGTCGGCGTCGAGCTCGTAGGAGAGCGGGATGCCGGTCGGGATGTTGAGGCCCGAGATCTCCTCGTCCGAGATGCCGTCCAGGTGCTTCACCAGACCGCGGAGGCTGTTGCCGTGCGCGGCGACCAGGACCGTGCGGCCCGTGAGGAGGTCCGGGACGATGCTGTCGAACCAGTACGGGAGCATGCGGACGACGACGTCCTTCAGGCACTCCGTGTCCGGGCGCAGCTCCGGCGGGAGCGTCGCGTAGCGCGGGTCGTCGAACTGGGAGTACTCGGCGTCGCGGTCCAGCGGCGGCGGCGGGGTGTCGTACGAGCGGCGCCACAGCATGAACTGCTCCTCGCCGAACTCGGCGAGCGTCTGCGCCTTGTCCTTGCCCTGGAGCGCGCCGTAGTGGCGCTCGTTCAGGCGCCAGGAGCGGCGGACCGGGATCCAGAGGCGGTCGGCGGACTCCAGGGCCAGCTGGGCGGTCCGGATCGCGCGGCGCTGGAGGGAGGTGTGCAGGACGTCGGGGAGCAGACCGGCGTCCTTGAGCAGCTCACCGCCGCGGACTGCTTCCTTCTCGCCCTTTTCGGTGAGGTTGACGTCCACCCAACCGGTGAACAGGTTCTTCGCGTTCCATTCGCTCTCGCCGTGGCGGAGGAGGATCAGCTTGTACGGTGCGTCGGCCATGAGTCCGAGCGTAATCGAACCCGTGCGGGCTCCGCGCGCCCGCCCGTAACGCGGACAGGGCCCGGGCCGGGAGGGCCCGACGGGCGGACGATTGACGGCGGGCGTCAATCCAGTGGCGGGCGGGGAGCTGGGGTTCGTAATGTCTCGGACGTTGTCGGGGGTGTTACCCGAGGCCTCGTTCCGTACGTCCCGTGGGGGGAATCCTTATGTCCGTCGCCGGTCTGCGCACAGCCGCCCGCGAGACCGTCTCCGGGATGCCCCGCGAGTTCTGGTGGCTGTGGACCAGCACCCTGGTCAACCGCCTCGGGGCGTTCGTCGCGACCTTCATGGCCCTGTACCTGACTCTGGACCGGGGCTACTCCGCTTCGTACGCCGGGCTCGTCGCCGCCCTCCACGGGCTCGGCGGGGTCATCTCGTCGCTCGGCGCCGGTGTGATGACCGACCGGCTCGGGCGGCGGCCCACCATGCTGATCGCCCAGGTCTCCACCGCGGTGTCGGTGGCGGTGCTCGGGTTCATGGTGCACCCCTTCGCCATCGCCGCCGTGGCGTTCTTCGTCGGTATGGCGAGCAACGCCTCCCGCCCCGCCGTCCAGGCGATGATGGCGGACATCGTGCCCCCGAAGGACCGGGTCCGGGCCTTCTCGCTCAACTACTGGGCCATCAACCTCGGCTTCGCGATCTCCTCCGCCGGGGCCGGCTTCATCGCCGAGTACAGCTACCTCGCCGGGTTCATCGGCGAGGCCGTGATGACGCTCGTGTGCGCCGTGCTCGTCTTCATGAAGGTGCCGGAGTCGCGGCCCGAGGAAGCGGTCGTGAAGACCGTCGGCGGCAAGCGGCCCAAGGACGAGGTGCGGCTGATCACCGTCCTGCGCGACGGGCGCTTCATGGGGGTCGTGGGGCTGTCGTTCCTGGTGTCGCTGATCTTCCAGCAGGGGTACGTGGGGCTGCCGGTGGCCATGGGCACGGACGGGCTCTCCAGCTCCGACTTCGGTACCGCCATGGCCGTCAACGGTGTGCTGATCGTGGTCCTCCAGATCCCCGTCACCCGCTTCATCCAGCACCGCGACCCGCGCCGGCTGCTGATCATCTCCTCGGTGCTCGCCGGGTACGGCTTCGGGCTGACGGCCTTCGCCGGGTCGGTCGCCGCGTACGCCCTGACGGTGTGCGTCTGGACCCTGGCCGAGATCGTGAACGCGCCCACCCAGACGGGCCTGGTCGTGCAGTTGTCGCCCGCCAAGGGCCGGGGCCGCTACCAGGGCGTGTACACGATGTCCTGGTCGGTGGCCGCGCTCGTCGCACCGCTGATGTCCGGCTTCGTGATCGACCACTACGGCGCAGCCTGGCTCTGGGCCGCCTGCGCCGTGATCGGCACGGTCGCCGGCCTCGGCTACTGGCTGCTGATGCGCAACCTGCCGCGGGAGGAGCACGCGGTGGTGGACGCCCTGCCCGAGCCCGCGCCCGTACCGGCCGAGGCCCGGCCGGACCTGGCCGAGCCGGAGGCCGCGCCCGCCGCCACGGTGGAGCGGGCGGGCTGATCCGGGCGGCCGGTGACGCGCACGGTGCCCGCCCGGAACAGCAGCCGGGCGGGCACCGTACGTTCGTAGGAGGCGCGGGTCAGCCGGAGCAGCCGCCGCACTGGCACGGGGCACCGGACTGGCAGCCGCACCCGCAGCCCGACCCGCAGCCGCAGGCGCCGAGCACGGTTCGGCGCACCACTTCGGTCGGGGTCTCCTGCTGGGGGTCGGTCGTGGGGGAATCGGCCATGGTTCCTCCTCAGGGCATACGGCTGGGCGGCGGACGCCGGTGCGCCGCCGCCGGGGACGTACGGCATGACCCACCGCTCACGGCCATGGCGTCGTCCGTCCCCGCCCCATTGCATGCCCACCCCCGCGGGCGCATCAACGGCGCACGTGTGCAGGAACATAAGTGCGACCCGCGTGCGCCGTCGTTCTCCAGTACGACAGCGGCTACCGGAGCTACCGGAGTTACCAGAATTACTGGGGGTACCGGCATTACTGGGGTTACCGGAACTGTCGGAGCGAGTTACCGGAGTTACCGGAGTTACTGGGGGTTGCTGCTGGAGCTGCCGCGACTACCGGCGGCCGAAGCTGCCGTCACGCGCCCTCGACCGGGGCCGCCGCCTGGATCTCGTCCGCGTGCTCGCCCGTCACCAGGTAGACGACGCGCTTGGCGACCGACACCGCGTGGTCGGCGAAGCGCTCGTAGTAGCGGCCCAGCAGCGTCACGTCGACGGCCGTCTCGATGCCGTGCTTCCAGCGGTCGTCCATCAGGTGCTGGAACAGGGTGCGGTGCAGCAGGTCCATCTCGTCGTCGTCCTGCTCCAGCTGGAGTGCCAGATCGACGTCCTTGGTGATGATGACCTCGGCCGCCTTGGCCATCAGGCGCTGGGCGAGCTGACCCATCTCCAGAATGGTGGCGTGCAGGTCGTTCGGGACCGCCGCCTGCGGAAAGCGCAGCCGGGCCAGCTTCGCCACGTGCTGGGCGAGGTCGCCCGAGCGCTCGAGGTCGGCGCTCATCCGCAGCGAGGTGACCACGATCCGCAGGTCGGTCGCCACCGGCTGCTGGCGGGCGAGGAGCGCGATGGCGCGGGCCTCCAGGTCGTGCTGGAGGTCGTCGACCTTCTGGTCGCCGGCGATCACGGTCTCCGCCAGCGCCAGGTCGGCGTCGAGCATGGACGTGGTCGCCCGCCCGATCGCCGAGCCGACCAGCCGGGCCATCTCGACCAGGCCCTCTCCGATCGAATCGAGTTCCTCGTGGTAAGCGTCGCGCATGGGAAGTCCCTCTCCAGTTCCAGACTGAGGCCGGGGTCTCGGACCGACCCCCACGGTTACACGGTGGGGCCGGAACGCGTCCGTATCCGTCCCCCCAAGTGAACCGGCTCCTACCCCTCGGTGAACTCTGGGCGACGAGTGTTCGAGATGGCACTCGGACGGCTGGGAGGGAGTCGTCGCACCCGCATAACCTTGAAGCATGGACGTGAACGCGGCGGTCGCCGCAGCTGCAGCGATCGCCGGGCTGTTGACCGGTGTGATCGCCATGCTGGCGTTCCGCTGGAGCGAACGCGACCTGAAACGGCCCACGCGTACGTCGCTGCGGCCGGACAACAACGCGCCCCTGCCCCCCGGGGTGGACACCGTCCTCTCCGTTCTCAGCTCCTCCGCCGTCGTCCTCGACGAGAGCGACGGCGTGGTGAAGGCCAGCTCGGCGGCGTACGCCCTGGGCCTGGTCAGAGGCGGCCGGCTGGCCGTCGAACCGATGCTCAACATGGCCAGGGACACCCGGCGGGACGGAGAGATACGGCAGGGCGAGCTGGACCTGCCCCGGCGCGGCACGGGCCGGGGGGACACCCTCGCGGTCTCCGCCCGGGTCGCCCCGCTGGGCTCGCGGCTGGTGCTGCTGCTGGTCGAGGACCTCACCGAGGCCCGCCGGATAGAAGCGGTACGGCGCGACTTCGTCGCCAACGTCAGCCACGAGCTGAAGACGCCGACCGGAGCGCTCTCCCTGCTCTCCGAAGCGGTCATGGACGCCTCCGACGACCCGGAGGCGGTGGAGCGGTTCGCCGGGCGGATGCAGATCGAGGCGACCCGGCTGACCAACCTCGTCCAGGAGCTCATCGACCTCTCCCGGGTGCAGAACGACGACCCGCTGGAGGACGCCGAGCCGGTCAAGGTGGAGACGCTGGTCGCCGAGGCGATCGACCGCTGCCGCCAGCAGGCCGGCTCGAAGCAGATCACCATGGCCTCCGCGGGAGCCGAGGGCCTCACGGTCTGGGGCAACCGCGGCCAGCTCGTCGGCGCGCTCGGCAATCTCGTCGAGAACGCCGTCAACTACAGCCCCGCCCACACCCGCGTCGGCATCGCCGCACGCCGCATCGCCTCACCGGGCGGGGACCTCATCGAGATAGCCGTCACCGACCAGGGGATCGGCATCTCCGAGAAGGACCGCGAACGGGTCTTCGAGCGGTTCTACCGCGTCGACCCGGCCCGCTCACGGGCCACCGGTGGCACCGGTCTCGGCCTCGCCATCGTCAAACACGTGGCCGCCTCGCACGGCGGGGAGGTCACCGTCTGGAGCTCCGAGGGACAGGGCTCCACCTTCACCCTCCGGCTGCCCGAATCGGGCGCCGCGAGGGAGCGCACCACCGGCGGACCGCTTATCGTCAACGGCGACGACGAGGGGCCGTACGAGACCGACACCTTTGACCCCTTCCCTGCCCCGGAGGCTCTTCCGTGACCCGAGTGCTTGTCGTCGAGGATGAGGAATCCTTCAGCGACGCCCTGTCCTACATGCTGCGCAAGGAAGGTTTCGAGGTCGCCATCGCGGCGACCGGCCCCGACGGGCTGGACGAGTTCGAGCGCAACGGCGCCGACCTGGTCCTGCTCGACCTGATGCTGCCCGGCCTGCCCGGCACCGAGGTGTGTCGCCAGCTCCGCAGCCGCTCCAACGTTCCGGTGATCATGGTCACCGCCAAGGACAGCGAGATCGACAAGGTCGTCGGGCTGGAAATAGGAGCCGACGACTACGTCACCAAGCCCTTCTCCTCCCGGGAGCTCGTCGCCCGCATCCGGGCCGTCCTGCGCCGCCGGGGGGAGCCGGAGGAGGTCACCCCCGCCGCCCTGGAGGCGGGCCCCGTCCGGATGGACGTGGACCGGCACGTGGTCACCGTCTCCGGCGGCAAGGTCGACCTTCCGCTCAAGGAGTTCGACCTGCTGGAGATGCTCCTGCGCAACGCGGGCCGGGTGCTGACCCGGATGCAGCTCATCGACCGGGTCTGGGGCGCGGACTACGTCGGCGACACCAAGACCCTCGACGTCCACGTGAAGCGCCTGCGCGCCAAGATCGAGCCCGACCCGGGCGCCCCGCGCTACCTCGTCACCGTGCGGGGCCTGGGGTACAAGTTCGAGCCGTAAACCGAAGGACGCGGTGGCCGACGCCGCCCGCGGTATGCCGAAGGGGCGCTTTCCGGCCGGGAAGCGCCCCTTCGGCGTGCTGTACGCCCGTTGCCGCGCTACTACGGGCGGAGCGGTTCCGCGTCAGTTCGCCGCGGGCACCGAGGCGGCGTCGCCCGTGCCCTGGGTGCCCGTCTCGCCCTGCGCGCCGGTCTCGCCCTGCGTGCCCGTCTCGCCCTGGGCGCCCTCGGTGCCGGCGCCGTTCTCCGGCGTGCCGGACGTCTCGCCCTCGGCCGCGCCGGGTGTGTCCCCCTCGCCGGACGCGTCGCCGGAAGCACTGCCCGACGGCGTCGGCTTCGGCGCGGGCGCCTCCGCCTTCGGGCTGGGGCCGAAGTCCTTGAAGAAGCCCTCGGCCGGGAAGACGCTGGCGCCGAGGCCGACATCGCCGGTCCGGCTGAGCTTGAAGACGACCTGCTGGACGTCGCCGTTGCGCGCCGCCTCGCCGCTGTTCTCGATCACGGCGGCGGCGTTGCCCTTGCCGCCGAGCGTGACCTGGCCGCCGGCCGGGACCACGACGGGGCCGTCGCCCTCGGCGGCCTGGAGCTTCACCTCGACGTCGCTGCCGGGCAGCGTGACCGACTCCAGCACCTCGCGCTCGGTGCCTTCGTTGAACAGCGTCGCGGCGACGACGGCGGGGCCGTCCGCGCCGCCCTCGGGCTGCGTGAGCACGTTCACGTTCTGGATCTTGATGTCGCCCACCGTGGTGGCCGGGTTGTCCGGCCTGACCTTGAGCGTCTCGGCGTGGTTGCCCGCCGCGCACGCGGACAGGGAGACGATCGAGATCACGGTGGCGGCGGCGGCGAGGGCGCCGTGTCGAAGGCTGCGGCTCACGGCGGCGGCAACTCCTTGAACGAGTCGGACTGCGGACTTCGGACGTCAGTCGTCGAGCGGTGGTGTGTCGAGCGGTGGTGTAAAGCCGCCCTAAGGGTGTGTCAGCGGCCTTAGGCTACCGAGCCGCCGCGCCCGCCCTGCACCCGACCCGCCCCTACGGCGCTCCGGCTCTTCCCCGGGGGCGGTGAGGGGCGTTCCTCGGGGAGGGCGAGAGGCGTCCCCCCGGGGGCGGCGAGGGGCGTCTCCCGGGGGCTGGTGAGGGATGTTCTCCAGGCGCGCCGAGGGGAGGGCCCGGGAGGCCTCGGACGTACGTCCTCCGAAGGGGCCGCGCGGTGTTCTACCGGCGGGTACGCCATGTGCCGTTCACATAATCCACGTGATCAATTCTTCTGCCCGCGTCGTGGCGTCGTGGTCGTTTCTTCGCCATTCCCAGCTTCGTGACGGAAAGGGGCCGGGCCTCATGTGGCTTGATCAATTTCATTGCGGTCGGACAGTTACGTCCGTACGGGTGAGCGATCACCGAACGGAGTAGGGAATGATGGGCATCTCGAAACCGACAAAACGGGACTTTCGTCCTCTTCTGTAGGGCTTCGGGGCTGTGTGGCGTGGCTGTTTCGCTCCGGGCGCGCAGTGGCTCCGACCTGCGAATACCGTCTTCCGGAACCCTTCCGCAGCACGTTCGTGTTGCTGTTGTCAAGCCCCGAGATATGCCCTGACCTGCGAAAACGCCATTCAGGAGATGCGGTTCTCGTGTTACTCTGGATAGCCACGGAAGGGGTACCTGTCACATGACGTTCAAGGTTGGCGACACCGTGGTCTATCCCCATCACGGGGCCGCGCTGATCGAGGCTATCGAAACTCGCCAGATCAAAGGCGTGGACAAGACCTACTTGGTGCTCAAGGTCGCCCAGGGCGACTTGACGGTTCGTGTGCCGGCGGACAATGCGGAGTTCGTGGGCGTGCGCGACGTGGTCGGGCAGGACGGGCTGGACCGGGTCTTCGAGGTGCTGCGCGCACCGTATGCAGAAGAGCCGACGAACTGGTCCCGGCGCTACAAGGCAAATCTCGAAAAGCTCGCCTCCGGCGATGTCATCAAGGTCGCCGAAGTAGTGCGTGACCTGTGGCGTCGGGAGCGCGAGCGCGGTCTCTCCGCAGGAGAGAAGCGCATGCTCGCCAAGGCCCGCCAGATCCTGGTGAGCGAGCTCGCTCTCGCGGAGAACACGAACGAGGACAAGGCCGAGGCTCTGCTCGACGAGGTCCTCGCGTCCTGAAAACTGGATTACTCCGGCTCGTGCGGCCGGAGCGCACCGGTTGTATGAATGTGCCGCGGTGCCCGCTGACCAGCCGTTTTCACGCTGTGTCGTCGGGCGCTGCGGCATGTTCGGACCCGCATCCCGCATCCGGTGCCCGACTGCCGGTAGCCCCGTGCCCGCGGTGTGATCCGCGTATGCGGTGGCCTTCGGTGAAGGACGGCCACCGTGCTGCGTGAGCATCCGACGCGACCTGCGCTCGACCGGGTGTCACGGAAGGGGCCCGGTGCGAGCCCAAGGCGTCACGCCCGGCTCGCTGGGGCCCCTACCCATGTCGGTCGTGGAAACAAACCTGCCGAACCTTCGGACCTTCTCGGACCTTCGGAGTGCAACCGATGTCATCGACGCCACCCCCGACCGACCGGCCGCGCCCTCCCCGTACCGCCGCGGTGATCCCCGCGGCCGGACGGGGCGTGCGGCTCGGGCCGGGCGCGCCCAAGGCCCTCCGGGCGCTCGGCGGGACGCCCATGCTGATCCACGCCATTCGCGCCATGGCCGCGTCCCGGGCCGTCTCCCTCGTCGTGGTCGTCGCCCCGCCGGACGGCGCGCCCGAGGTGAAGCACCTCCTCGACGAGCACGCGCTGCCCGAGCGCACCGACTATCTGGTGGTGCCGGGCGGTGAGACCCGCCAGGAGTCCGTCCGGCTGGGCCTCGACGCGCTGCCCGAGGACATCTCCGTCGTCCTGGTCCACGACGCCGCCCGCCCCCTGGTGCCGGTGGACACGGTCGACGCCGTCGCCTCGGCCGTACGGGACGGAGCGCCCGCCGTCGTTCCCGCGCTGCCCCTCGCGGACACCGTCAAGGAGGTGGAGCCCGCCCAGGCGCCCGGAGAGCCGGAGCCGGTGCTCGCCACCCCCGTGCGGGCCAGACTGCGCGCGGTGCAGACGCCGCAGGGCTTCGACCGGGACACGCTGGTCCGGGCCCACGCCGAGGTCGCGGTCGACGGCGAGGGCGCCACGGACGACGCGGGCATGGTGGAACGGCTCGGCGCGCCCGTGGTCGTCGTCCCCGGCCACGAGGAGGCGTTCAAGGTGACCCGGCCGCTCGATCTGGTGCTGGCCGAGGCGGTACTCGCCCGCAGGAGGGCCAACGATGGTTTCTGAGAACCCCGGCGCGGAAAGCCCCGGCGCGGGAGCCCCCGGCACGGGAAGCCCCGGCGCGGGAGCCCCCGCCCCCGTCATCCCGCTCGTCGGCATCGGCACCGACATCCACGCGTTCGAAGAGGGCCGCGAGCTGTGGTGCGCGGGCCTGAAGTGGGAGGGCGAGGGGCCAGGTCTGGCCGGTCACTCGGACGCCGACGTCGTCGCGCACGCCGCCTGCAACGCGCTCTTCTCGGCCGCCGGCCTCGGCGACCTCGGGCAGCACTTCGGCACCGGCCGCCCCGAATGGTCCGGGGCCGCGGGCGTCACGCTGCTCACCGAGGCCGCCCGGATCGTCCGCGCCGGGGGCTTCGAGATCGGGAACGTCGCCGTCCAGGTCGTCGGCGTCCGCCCGAAGATCGGCAAGCGGCGCGAGGAGGCGCAGAAGGTGCTGTCCGACGCCGTCGGCGCCCCGGTATCGCTCTCCGCCGCCACCTCCGACGGGCTCGGCTTCACCGGCCGCGGCGAGGGCATCGCCGGCATCGCGAGCGCCCTGGTCTACCGCACCGCCTGACACCCGGGCGGCACCCGGCCCGCCTCCTCCTGCACATCACTTGCACGTACGCTGAAGATGCAAGCGAAGTGCAGGAGGAGGCGGAAGTGGCACCGGTGACCAGCGCGACCACGGTGATGGCGGGGGCTACGGGGACGACGACCGACCGGACCGGCGAACGGACCGCCCACGACGGCCACCCGGACGCCGGATACGTCCTGCGCACCGCCACCGCCGACGACCTCGGTGGAGCGCGGGCCGTGATGCTCGACACCGTCTACCGCGACCTGAAGTCCGGCTACGTACCCCGCTGGCACGCCGACATCATCGACCCCCGGGCCGCCTATCTGCGCCCGGAGCGCTGCACCCTGCTCGTCGTCGAGCACCGCGGCGAGATCGTCGCCACCGGGGCCGTGCGCGACCGGGGGCCGCAGGCGCCGCCCAATCCGCCGTGGGTCGCCGAGCGCTTCCCCTCCGGGACCACCGCGCAGCTCTGCCGGATCTACGTGCGCCCCGAGCACCGCAGGCACGGACTGGCCCGGCGACTGGTGCGCGAGCTGGCGGAGTTCGCCGCCCGTGCCGGGGGCTACGAGGCGCTGTACCTGCACACCGACCCCGCCGTGCCGGGCGCCGAGCCCTTCTGGCGTTCGCTGGCCCACGAGGTGTGCGACGAGCGGGCGCTGCCCGGGGGCGGGCAGGGGATCGTCCACTTCGAGCTGCCGATGCCCGGGGTCGTCCCCGGTGCCGCCGCCGGGGACGACCCCGGTGCCGCCGCCGGCTCACGACGGGCCAACCCCGCCCATTAGATGACAATCGTTTTCATATAAGGTCGTCGCCATGCCCACCTCCCGCCCCCGCCTCCCCCGCCGCCGCGTCGCGCTGCCCCTGGCCGCCGCCACGCTCCTCGTGCCCGTCGCCACCGCCTGCACCTCGTCCACGGACTCCGGCGGCTCCGGCGAGGACCAGCGGCTGAAGGTGGCCATGGCCTTCCCGCCCGCCCAGGCCATGTCCCCGTACGGCGACGACGCCGTCACCCTGAGCCGGCTCGCCGTCGTCGAAGGGCTCACCCGGCTCGACCGGAACGGGGAGGCCCGGCCCGCGCTCGCCGCCACCTGGAAGCGCGACGGCGAGAAGGCATGGGAATTCACGGTCCGCGAGGACGCCGTCTTCCAGGACGGGACGAAGCTCGACGCCGCCGCTGTAGTCCGCTCGCTGGCCGCCGCGCAGAAGGCGTCCCCCAAGCCCCGGGTGCTGTCCGACACCACCCTCACCCCCACGGCCGCGGACGCGGACACCGTACGGATCACCACCAAGGACGCCGACCCGCTGCTGCCCCAGCGGCTCGCCAACCCCTCCCTGAGCATCCTGTCCGCCGCCGCGTACAAGGACGGCAAGGACGGCTCCCAGGTGAACCCCGCCGGGCACGCCACCGGACCCTTCACCCTCGCCGAGGTCAACGGCGCGGTCAGCGCCACCCTGGAGCGCAACGACACCTACTGGGGCGGCAAGGCGAAGGCCCCCGGCGTCGACGTGAAGTTCGTCGCCGACGGCACCGCCCGCGCCAACGCGCTGCGGACCAAGGCCGTCGACGTCGCCGAGTACGTACCGATCTCCCAGGCCTCGCTGCTCGGCGACGGCCTGGTCCACGAGTTCCCCTCCGCCCGCACCAACGGCCTCTCCCTCAACACCGGACGCGGCGTCTTCGCCGACCCGGCGATGCGCGCCGCCGCCCGCGAGGCCATCGACCCCAAGGCCCTGGTCGACGGCGTCTACGAAGGGCGCGCCGACGCCGCCCAGGGGCTGCTCGGCCCCGGCGTCCCGTGGGCCGCCGACCTGCGCACCGCCCCCACCGGCCGCGCGGAAGCCGCCGCCCCGGCCGCGGTGAGCAAGACGTCCGCGATCGTGCTGGCCACCTACACCAACCGGCCCGAGCTGCCCGAGGCAGCCACCGTCGTCCAGCAGCAGCTGGAGAAGCGCGGCTTCACCGTCAAGCAGGTCGTCCGCGACTACGCGCAGCTGGAGGCCGACGCGCTCGCCGGGAAGTACGACGCGTTCATCCAGGCCCGCAACACCCTCCTGGACACCGCCGACCCGGTCTCCTACCTCGCCTCCGACTTCACCTGCGACGGCAGCTTCAACATCACCCAGCTCTGCGCGAAGCCCGTCGACGCCGCCGTCGACAAGGCCGCCGCCCTCGCCGACACCGACGCCCGCCACCGGGCCGAGATGACCGCCGAGGCCGCGATCCTCGGCTCCGACGCCCTCGTCCCGCTCGTCCACGAACGCTTCGTGCAGGGCTACGACGACACCCGCGTCCAGGGCGTCGCCCTCGACCCGATGGAGCGCACCCTCATCACCGCCGACACCCGCGTCGGGTGACCGCGTGAAGTACCTCGCCGGACGGCTCGGCGCGCTGCTCGCCGTCGTCGCGGTGATCGGGCTGCTGCCCTGGCTGACCCGGACCGACCCGGCCCGCACGATCCTGCACGCCCGGTACGCCGACCGGGCCCCGACCCCCGAGACCCTCGCCGCGATCCGCGCCGAGACCGGGCTCGACGGCGGCCCCTGGCAGGTCCTGGGCGGCTGGCTCGGCGGCCTGCTCCGGGGCGACGCGGGGGAGTCCTGGGTCTCCGGGCAGCCCGTCGGACCGGACGTCACCGCCGCGCTGGGCAACTCCCTCACTCTGATGGCCGCCTCGCTCGCCGTCGCCCTGCTCCTCGCCCTCGCGCTGAGCGCCGCCACCCTGCGGCGCGGGGCCGCGCGCCGGATCGTCCGCGTGCGCGCCGGAGCGGGCGCGGCGGTGCTCGCCGCACTGCCGGAGTTCCTGCTCGCCGCCGTACTGGCCACCGTGTTCGCCGTGCACCTCGGGTGGCTCCCCGCGCTCGGCTGGGGCGCCCCCGACCAGCTCCTGCTGCCCGCGCTCGCCATGGGCGTCCCCGCCGGGGCGCTGCTCGGCCGGCTGCTGGACGACGCCCTGCCCGGCGCGTTCGCCGAACCCTGGGCCCGCGCCGCCGCCGCGAACGGCCTGCCCGGCCGCACCGTCGCCCGGCACGCCCTGCGCCGGGCGCTGCCGGGCCTGCTGCCCCAGCTCGGCCTGGTCGCGGTCGGGCTGACCGGCGGGGCGGTCGCCGTCGAGACGCTGTACGCCATCCCCGGCCTCGGCGGTACGGCCCTGGCCGCCGCCCTCGCCCAGGACCTGCCCGTCCTCCAGGCGACCGTCCTGGTCCTGCTGCTCCTCGGCGTCGCCGCGGGCCTCCTCTCCCGCCTCGCCGTCCGCGCGCTGCTCGGCCCCGCGCTCACCGACCGCGCGCTCCCCGCCCTCGTCGCGCCCCGGCTGCCCGGCCGCCGCGCGCTCGCCGTCGCCGCCCTCGTCCTCGGCGGCCTCCTGATCGCCGTCACCGTCGCGGGCCTCCTGCGCGACCCGCTCCACGTCGACACGGCCGCCCGCCTCGCCGGCCCCTCCGCCACGCACCCCCTCGGCACCGACAACCTCGGCCGCGACGTCCTCGCCCGCCTCGGCCACGGCGCGGCCCGCACCGCACTGGCCGCCGTCGCGGTCGGAGCCGTCACCCTGGTGCTCGGCCTGCTCCTCGGGTCCGTACGCGCCGGAGCCCTCACCGAGACGGCGAACGCGCTCCCCGCCGTCCTCGCCGGCCTCGTCGTCGCGGGCATCGCCGGGCCGGGCCCCTGGGGCGCCGCAGCGGCCGTGGCCGCCGTCGCCTGGGCCCCGCTCGCCGCCCACACCGCCGCCCTGTACGCCCAGGAGAAGGCCGCCCCGCACCTCGCCGCCGCCGCGGCCCTCGGCGCGGACCGGGCCCACCTCCTGCGCCGCCACATCCTGCCCGGGGTCCTCCCGCCCGTGGTGCGCCACGCCCTGCTCCGCATCCCGGCCATCGCGCTGGCCCTCGCCTCCCTCGGCTTCCTCGGCCTCGGCTCGCAGGCCCCGGCGCCGGAGTGGGGCCGGATGCTGTCGGAGAACATGCCGTACGCCGAACGCGCCCCGTGGGCCGTCCTCGCCCCCGCCGCCGCACTCGCCGTCCTCGGCGCCCTGGCCGTCCTCACCTCGGCCGCGGTGCGCGGGCGCACCCCGGCGGGCCTGAAGTGAACCGGCCCCTGCCTGCGAAGGCCGACGGGCCTGCGAAGGCCGGCGCGCCCGTGCCCGCGAAGGCCGACGAGTCCCCGCCCGCCGACGCGCCCGCACCCGCGAAGGTCGACGGGCCCGTGCCCGCCGGCGCGCCCGCACCCGGGCAAGCCGCCGCCGACGCACCCGCACCCGCGAAGGCCGCCGCCGAGGCGAACCGCAGGCCCCGGCTCGCGAGCGCCCCCACCTCCTACCTCCGGCTCCTCACCGCCACCCAGTTCGCCTTCAACATCGGCTTCTACGCCGTCCTGCCCTACCTGGCCACCCACCTCGGCAGCGGCCTCGGCATGGCGGGCTGGCTCGTCGGCCTCGTCCTCGGGCTGCGCACCTTCAGCCAGCAGGGCCTGTTCGTCGTCGGCGGCGCCCTCACCGACCGCTACGGCCCGCGCCCCGTCGTGCTGGCGGGCTGCGCCCTGCGGATCGCCGGATTCGGCTGGCTCGCCCTCGCCGGATCCACGGCCACCGTCATCGCCGCCGTCCTCCTCATCGGCTTCGCCGCCGCGCTGTTCTCCCCGGCCATAGAGTCCGAGGCCGCCCGCGAGGCCGTCCGGCACGAACAGGCCACCGGCGCCCCGCGCGCCCACGTCCTCGCCCTGTTCTCCGCCGCCGGGCAGGCCGGCGCGTTCATCGGACCGCTGCTCGGCTCCCTGCTCCTGCTGCTCGGCGGCGGCTTCCGGGCCGCCTGCCTCGCCGGGGCCGCCGTCTTCGTCGCCGTACTGGCCGGACACGCCCGCCTGATGCCGCGCGCCGCCCCCGTACAGGAACGGGCAGCCGACCCCGTACGCGAACGGGAACGGGAGCGGGAACGGGAGCGAGACGATGCACAGGCACCGGACGCCATCACCCGCACGGCCCAACCTGGCCGGTCGCCGTGGCGGACGGTCTTCACCAACCGGGCGTTCCTCCTGCTCTGCCTCGCGTACAGCAGCTACCTCGTCGCCTACAACCAGCTCTACCTCTCGCTCCCCGTCGAGGTGGAACGGGCCACCGGATCGGGGGCCGCGCTCGGCTGGCTCTTCGCCCTTTCCTCGCTGCTCGTCGTCGTCGCCCAGTTGCCGCTGACCCGCTGGTCCGCCCACCGGATCGCCCCGCGCACCGCGCTCGTCACCGGCCTCGCCATCGTCGCCGCCGGGTTCGCCGCCGTACCGCTCACCCCGGCGGGCCCCGGCGGTCTGCTGCCCGGCGCGACGCTCGTCGTCCTGCTGACCCTGGGCCAGATGCTGCTGGTCCCCGCCGCCCGGGGCCTGGTGCCCGACCTGGTCGAGGACCGGCGGCTCGGGCTGGCCACCGGGGCCCTGTCCTCCGTCTCCGGAATCGTCGTCCTCGCGGGGAGCGCGGCGACCGGCGCCCTGCTCGACGCGCCCGCGCCCGTGCGGTGGGCGGTGCTCGCGGCGATCCCGCTGACCGGGGCGGCGCTCGCGTTCACCCTTCCGGCGGGCCGGGGCGGGAAGGATCGGCGAACGCGCGCGGTCGCGGGGTAGGAGCAGCACTGGACGAAGGACCGACCCGCAGCGCACAGGAGGCCGTAACGATGACCGCCGCACTCTCCGCCGAGCTCAAGAACCTGCTCGACAGCCCCGTGTTCGTCAACATCGCCACCATCCAGCCCGACGGCAGCCCCAGGTCACCCCCGTCTGGGTCAAGCGCGACGGCGACGACCTCCTGATCTCCACCACCGTCGGCCGCCGCAAGGAGAAGAACCTCCGCCGCGACCCGCGCGTCACCGTGGTCGTCCAGCCCTTCGACAACCCGTACACCTACGCCGAGATCCGCGGCGAGGCGACGCTGACGACGGACGGCGGGCAGGAACTGATCGACGAACTGTCGGTGAAGTACACCGGCAAGCCGTACACGGAGTTCAACCCGGACTCCGCCGCCGACGACCCCCGCGTCGTCGTCCGCGTCTCCCCGCGCAAGATCGTCGGCCGCCTCTAGGTCCCACCGGGGGCGTGAGAACGCTCTCCGAGCCCTTCCAGGGCCGTTCCGGGGCATCCCGGTACCAGAAAGTTGTCCCCGCGATCCCCAAGGGTCGCGGGGCACTGGTGCGGGCCTACTACCCTTGAGGCGTGACTATTCGCCTGCACGACACCAACGCCCGGCAGATCCGTGACTTCGTCCCGCTCACAGCGGGCTGCGTCTCGATCTACCTCTGTGGCGCCACTGTCCAGGCAGCACCGCACATCGGCCACATCCGCTCGGGCCTGAACTTCGACATCATGCGCCGCTGGTTCACGTACCGCGGCTACGACGTCACGTTCATCCGGAACGTCACCGACATCGACGACAAGATCATCGCGAAGTCCGCCGACCAGGGCCGCCCGTGGTGGTCGATCGGGTACGAGAACGAGCGCGCGTTCAACGACGGCTACGACGCGCTGGGCTGCCTGCCGCCCACCTACGAGCCGCGCGCCACCGGCCACGTTCCCGAGATGATCGAGATGATGCGCGGTCTCATCGAGAGCGGTCACGCCTACGAGGCCGACGGCAACGTCTACTTCGACGTGCGCTCCCTGCCCAGCTATCTGGAACTCTCCAACCAGGAGCTGGACGATCTGCGCCAGCCCTCCGGCGACGGCGAGACCGGCAAGCGCGACCAGCGTGACTTCGCCATGTGGAAGGCCACCAAGCCGGGCGAGCCCAGCTGGGAGACGCCCTGGGGCCGCGGCCGGCCCGGCTGGCACCTGGAGTGCTCCGCGATGGCCCACAAGTACCTGGGCTCCGCCTTCGACATCCACGGCGGCGGCATCGACCTGATCTTCCCCCACCACGAGAACGAGATCGCCCAGGCCAAGGCCTACGGCGACCAGTTCGCGAAGTACTGGGTGCACAACGGCTGGGTCACCCTGTCCGGCGAGAAGATGTCCAAGTCGCTGGGCAACTCCGTCCTCGTCAGCGAGATGGTCAAGCACTGGCGCCCGATCGTCCTGCGCTACTACCTCGGCACCCCGCACTACCGGTCCATGATCGAGTACAGCGAGGAGGCCCTGCGCGAGGCCGAGTCCGCGTTCGCGCGGATCGAGGGCTTCGTCCAGCGCGTCACCGAGAAGGCCGGCGAGGTCGTCGCCCCCGCCGCCGAGGTGCCGCCCGCCTTCGCCGAGGCCATGGACGAGGACCTGGGCGTTCCCCAGGCGCTCGCGATCATCCACACCACCGTCCGCCAGGGCAACAGCGCACTGGCCGCCGACGACAAGGAAGCCGCGGTCGACCGCCTCGCCGAGGTCCGGGCCATGCTCGGCGTCCTCGGCCTCGACCCGCTCGACCCGCACTGGGCGGGCGAGAGCGACCGGGGCGAGGACCTGCACGGCGTCGTCGACACCCTCGTGCGCCTCGTCCTCGACCAGCGGCAGTCCGCCCGCGCCCGCAAGGACTGGGCCGCCGCCGACGCCATCCGCGACCAGCTCAACCAGTCCGGCCTCGTCATCGAGGACAGCCCCACCGGCCCCCGGTGGACGCTGGGACCGCGCTGAGCACCCGCTCCGAGCAGTGAGATTGTGCCGCCCGGCGATCCGGGCGGCACACTTTCCTTATACATACGTACGTCTGAAAGCAACGAAACAGGTAGATCATGGCCGGGAACAGCCAACGCAGGAACCGCCGCACGTCCAACAAGAAGGGCATGCAGGTCGGCAGCGGTGGCCAGCGACGCCGTGGTCTCGAAGGCAAGGGACCGACGCCGCCGGCCTCCGTCCGTAAGGGACACAAGAAGAACCGGGTCGCCAACGCCCAGGCCAAGCAGGCCGCCGCCCGCCGCCCCGCACCCCGGCGCGGCGGCGTCAAGGGCACCTCGGAGATGGTCGTCGGCCGCAACCCGGTCTACGAGGCCCTGCGCGACGGCGTGCCCGCCGTCACCCTCTACGTCCAGCAGTACATCGACAACGACGAGCGCGTCCGCGATGCCCTCAAGCTCGCGAGCGAGCGCGGCAACATCAACCTGATGGAGGCCCCGCGCCCCGAGCTGGACCGGATGACGAACGGCCTGAACCACCAGGGCCTCGTCCTCCAGGTCCCGCCGTACGAGTACGCGCACCCGGAGGACCTCACCGCCGCCGCGTACGACAACAACGAGGACCCGCTGATCGTCGCCCTCGACGGGGTGACCGACCCGCGCAACCTCGGCGCCATCGTCCGCTCGGTCTCCGCGTTCGGCGGCCACGGCGTGGTCGTCCCCGAGCGCCGCGCCGCCGGCATGACCGCCGGAGCATGGAAGTCCTCCGCCGGCACGGCGGCCCGCACGCCCGTCTCCCGGGTCACCAACCTCACCCGCGCGCTGGAGGGCTACCAGAAGGCGGGCCTCACCGTCGTCGGCCTGGCCGCCGACGGCGAGCACACGGTCGAGGACCTGGAGCAGCTGGCGGGCCCGGTCGTCATCGTCATCGGCAGCGAGGGCAAGGGCCTCGGCCGTCTCGTCGGCGAGACCTGCGACTACCGGGTGCGGATCTCGATGCCGGGCGGCGCCGAGTCGCTCAACGCCGGTGTCGCGGCGGGCATCGTGCTGTACGAGGTGGCACGCCGCCGCGGATAGCCGTGCGGCGGGCGGGCGGGCGTCCGGCGAGCGGAGGGCGCGGAGGGCGGCGTGCGGCGGGCCGGCTCGGCCCGCGGGCCCGCCGGTGCGCCACGGCGTTCGCGCGGCAGCGCGCGTACGGGCCCTGCCCTGCCATGCGCTGCCGCGCGCGTACCGTGCGTGGCAACCGGCTCGCCCGCCCGGCGAGTTGACGCGCGAACGCCGAACACAGTTCCAGGTTGCCCGAGTTTGGCCTGATCTTGACGGGTCTCGGACACATTCGGTGCGGTCAAGGCAGTGTCCTAAACACACATCACTCGGTTAGATGAGTGTGGACACCAGAACGCCTCGGTTCGACGAGCAACCCGCCGCCCTGAGCATGACCAAGGTGGACAGCGACCCCGCGCAGGTCATCGTCAACCACGCCAGCTTCCGGGTGCAGCTCGCCCCGGGCCAGCGCGCACGGCTGCGCGGTGCCCCCGCGGAAACGGCCCGCATCCCCGCCATGAGCGGTCCCGGCGGAGGCCGCAGGCGGGCACCGGTCGTCTGGAGCGGGAAGTCCGCTCCCGGCGACCCCGGCGCGACAGGCCTCCTCCAAGCCGTGCGCAACTCCACCGCCGGACACCTCGACGCCGGACTCGGCGGGGCCTCCGGGGGCGGACACGGGGCGGGCGCCACGCAGGTCATCCCGCTCCTGGAGGAGACACAGCCCAACCCCGTACTGACCGCCCCCCACCAGCCGGGACACACCGCCCCGCTGCTGCCGCCCATGCGGCAGGCCGTCGGCGCCTACGACCCGGTCGAGGCGCCCGACGACCTCGGCACGACCGGCACCCCCGACGACGACGCCTACGACGAGGCCGACGAAACCGCCGAGACCGCCGAGTCCCGCGCCCGGCGCGGCGTGGGCGACCCCGTCCGGCACGCCTACTACCCCGGCCACCGGATGAACCTGGGCGTCGTCCTGCTCCCCATGCGGGTGCTCCTCGGCTTCATCTCCATCTACGCCGGCATGGGCAAGCTGAGCGACCCCGTCTACTTCGACGGCGGCGAGCGCGGCTCCATGGTCACGTGGCTGACCTCCCTGCACCCGTGGGCGATGGCCGAACCGCTGCGCGACCTCGCCCTCTCCCACCCGGTCGGAGCCGGCCTGACCGTCGCCTTCCTCCAGGTCGTCGTCGGCGTACTCACCGTCCTCGGCCTCTGGCAGCGGGTCGCCGCCGCGCTCGGCGCGCTGCTCTCCGCCGCACTGCTGGTGACCGTGAGCTGGCGCTCGGTCGCCGTGTACGACGCACCCGACATCATCCTGCTGGCCGCCTGGAGCCCGCTGATCATCGCGGGCGCGCCGGTCTACTCCCTGGACGGCCGACTGGCCGGAGAGGCCTGGCGCAAGCTCGGCCCGCGCTCGGAGATCTGGGACCTGCGCCGCCGGGTCCTGCGCCGGGGCACCGTCGTCGCGACGGTCGTCGTCGGCTGCACCCTGCTCATCGGCTCCATCCTCGGCGGCGCGGTCCGCTCCAGCGAGGTCGTCACCGTCCCCGGCCGCAACGACAACCCCACCAACCGCCTCCCCGGCATGCCGCTCCCCCAGGAGTCCACCGGCGAGCGCCAGGCCTCCCGTACGCCGGACCAGCGGCGACAGCCGGAGCCCAGCCGCTCCGGCCCGGCCACCACACCCGAGGACGACCAGGCCACACCGGGCGCGACGCGCGACTCCGGCAGCCAGAACACCGGTACGGACACCCAGCCCAGCCAGACCCAGGGCACCGACCAGGCGCCCCCGCAGCAGTCCACCCCGCAGGAGCCCCCGGCCGCCACCAGCGCCGGACCCACCTCCTCCGGCTCCACCGGCGACGCCTCGTCCGGAGGCGGCGGCGAACCGGCGCCCACCGGCGGCTCGACCTCCACCGGCGGCGAGGGATCGACCACGGGCGGCGGCGGCCGGAACCCGATCGGCGGCCTCCTCGGCTGACCCCGCACGACCGGCACGACAGCAGTGAGGGGCGGCCCCCACCCGGACGGAACAACCGGGTGGGAGCCGCCCCTTCATATGAAGGAGAGGCCTCAGGCGCGAAGGCGTCAACCGTCAGCCGTCATCTGTAACCCGCCAGCCGTCGCGGGAGCCGTCAGCCGTCGTGGGAGCCGAGCTCGCGGGCCGCCTCGGTCAGGTCCTTCGCCGTGTCGATGGCCCGCCAGTACGCCCCGTTCGGCAACGGATACCCGGCCAGCCGGCGCTCGCGGGCGAGACGCGGGAACGTGGTCCGCTCATGGTCACCGCGGTCCGGCAGCAGCTTCGTGAACGCCGGCGAGAACACGTACACCCCGGCGTTGATCAGATACGGGGACGGCGGCGACTCGATGAAATCGGTGATGTGCCCGAACGCGTCCGTCTCCACGGCACCCCACGGGATCCGGGGCCGGGCGAGGGCCAGGGTGGCGGTGGCGTCGCGCTCCGCATGGAAGGCGGCCATCTCCCGCAGGGAGAAACGGGTCCAGATGTCGCCGTTGGTGGCGTACCAGGGCTGCTCCGGATCAGGCAGCCGCCCGGCCGCGTACTTCAGACCGCCGCCGCGACCCAGCGGCTCGGTCTCCACGACGGTGGTGACCCGGAGCGGCAGCACGGCGGCGTCCAGCCACTCCTGGAGCACCTCGGCGAGATGCCCGCAGGAGACCACGGCGTCGGTGACTCCCTCGGCGGCCAGCCAGGACAGCTGATGCCCGATGATCGGAGTCCCCGTCCCGGGGATCTCCACCATCGGCTTGGGACGGTCGTCGGTGTACGGCCGCAGCCGCGACCCCTGGCCACCGGCAAGGATCACGGCCTGCGTCGGATACGTATGCATGGCAGGCACGATATGCGGTGCCCGCCATCGGAGGGCGACGCTCCGTGCGACCGCCTCCCGGGCCGGAAGGCCTCAGCTGAACTGCGCGACGCCGGAGGCGAACGAGGTGTCGCAGACGGGCCGGGAGAAACGGTGCGCCCGGGTCGGGCCGTACTGCTCGACGGCCGCCTTGCCGAGGGCCTTCGCGATCGACATGCAGTGGCGGGCGAGCGAGGGACGCTGCTCGACGGCGCGCTGGAGCCCGGTGAGCGCGGCGCCCGGGTCCTTCTCCGCCAGCTCCACGAGCAGCTTCTCGCGCAGGACGTCCTGCGGGGCGTGCGGCTTCGCCGGCTTGGACACGGTCTCCGACGAGGCGGCCAGCAGCTGGGAGTCGTTGTCCGACTCCGCCCACTGGACGCTGGTGACCGCGAGGGTCCCGGACAGAACCATGACGACGGGCAGGACGAGAGCGAGGGATCGGCCGATGCGGCGCGCGGTGTGGGTCACGCAGCGAGCGTAGCGGCCAGTGATGACCTGGCGACAATTCGTCACCCTTGCGGGGGATGGTTCGACGCGCCCTTTCGAATACGAGCTTGACGAACCAGGGCGAAATGACCGTGAAGTGCCCGTGAAATTCCCTGTGCGCCAGGGTATTTGCTGCCGCCCGGCACCGAAACCCCAACCCGCCGGGACCACGCAAACGGCCCCGCACCCCCTCGCGGGGAGTACGGGGCCGCGCGTACGGCGGGTGCGGCGTCAGTTGGTGAGACGCTCGCCGGTGGAGGTCGCGAAGACGTGCAGCTCGTCCGGGCGCGGGACGACGTGCAGCTCCGTGCCCTTCTCCGGAACGGCACGACCGCCGACGCGGACGACCAGGTCCTTGTGCTCCCCGGCGACCTGCGCGCCACCGTAGACGAAACCGTCGGCGCCGAGCTCCTCGACGACGTTGACCGAGACGGCGAGACCGGCCGGCGCGTCCGAGGAGTCCTTGGTCAGCGACTTCGCGGCGGCGCCACCGTGCTCGACGATGTCGAAGTGCTCGGGGCGGATGCCGACCGTCACGGTGGTGTCACCGCGGTCCGCGGCGGCGGTGAGCGCCTCACGGGAGACCGGGACGACGCTGTTGCCGAACTTCACGCCGCCGTCGGTGATCGGGACCTCGACGAGGTTCATCGCGGGGGAGCCGATGAAGCCGGCGACGAAGAGGTTCGCGGGCCGGTCGTACATGTTGCGCGGCGAGTCGACCTGCTGGAGCAGCCCGTCCTTCAGCACCGCGACCCGGTCGCCCATGGTGAGGGCCTCGACCTGGTCGTGGGTGACGTACACCGTGGTGATGCCGAGGCGGCGCTGCAGCGAGGCGATCTGCGTACGGGTCGAGACACGGAGCTTGGCGTCGAGGTTCGACAGCGGCTCGTCCATGAGGAAGACCTGCGGCTCACGCACGATGGCCCGGCCCATCGCCACACGCTGACGCTGACCACCGGAGAGCGCCTTCGGCTTGCGGTCCAGGTAGTCGGTGAGGTCCAGCATCTTGGCGGCCTCTTCGACCTTCGCCCGGATCTCGGTCTTGTTGATACCGGCGATCTTCAGCGCGAAGCCCATGTTGTCCGCGACGGACATGTGCGGGTAGAGCGCGTAGTTCTGGAACACCATGGCGATGTCCCGGTCCTTCGGCGGCAGGTGCGTGACGTCGCGGTCACCGATGCGGATCGCACCGCCGTTGACGTCCTCAAGACCCGCGAGCATGCGCAGGGAGGTCGACTTGCCACAACCGGAGGGACCGACGAGGACGAGGAACTCACCGTCCGCGATGTCGATCTCCAGCTGGTCCACCGCCGGCTTCGTGGAGCCGGGGTAGACGCGGGACGCCTTGTCGAACGTGACACTGGCCATGCTGAATCTTCTCCTCAACCGGCAGGAACGTGCCGGACGATCCGAGTAGGGAGTGGTCTGGTCCACAGACGCGAACCTGCCGTGACGCTACCTGGCGTTCATGTGTTCTGTCAGTACCTCTTGGGTCACGAAAAGCGCCCCATGGACCCGGAGGACGCCAGAGCAGCTGTCTTTTGGCCCGGTCCCTTTATGAGAGGGAGCTTCCTGCTTCGACACCCACCGCCGACCGGACGCCGCCCTGAAGGCGACACCCCGCCGGTCTCACACGGACTCCACAGGCATCACGGCCGACGGCCCGTCGGTCCGGCTGCACACTTTCCTACGTATCCACCTGCCGCACCCGAACGGATCCCCGGGCGCCTCACGCCGACTATGCCGTCAGCACCACGTCCGGCATCTCGGACGCCTTGATCACCGACGGCATCACCCGGCCCGAAGGAAGAGCCGACGCCACCAGCCCGTACAACCGCAGCCCCTCCGCGCGCAGATTCCGCGCGGCGTTCACATCGCGGTCGTGCACCGCACCGCACCCGTCGCAGGACCAGCCCCGCACGGACAGGTCCAGCTTCGGCCCCGTCGCCGCGCACGCGGAGCAGCGCCGGGTCGAGGGGAAGAAGCGGTCGACGATGACCAGCGTTCGGCCGTACCACGCGCACTTGTACCGCAACTGGCGCAGCAACTCGCCCCACGCCGCGTCCATGATCGCCCGGTTCAGCCCCGCCTTTCGCCGACGACCCTTGCCTCTCGGCGACCGTACGAGAGAGTCGACGGCCAGGTCTTCCACCACGAGCACTTGGTTCTCGTGCACGAGGCGGGTGGTGAGCTGGTCCAACGCATCTCGACGGACGTCGGCGATGAGGGCGTACAGCCGCGCGATCTCCTGCCGCGCCTTGTCCCGGTTCCTGGATCCCCTCTCCTTACGGTGCAGACTCCGCTGGAGACCCGCGAGCTTCACCCCGTACTTCTTGAGCAACCGGGGGTGGTCCACCTTCTCCCCGTCGTCCAGCGTGACCAGAGCCGCCAGCCCGAGGTCCAGACCGACCGCCTTCGGCCCACCGCCGTCCCGCAGAAACACGGGTGGCAGCGGCTCGATCCGCTCCTCCACCAGCACGGACACGAAGAACCGCCCCGCCCGGTCACGGCTCACGGTGAGCTTCACCGGCCGCACTCCTGCCGGAAGCGGCCGGGACCACCGGACACGCAGCGGCCCGGACTGCTTGGCCAACGCGATCAGCCCCGTACCCGGCCGCTCCGGGTCCTCCACCCAGCGGAAGCCCGTACGGACATAGGTCGCGGAGTCACGGGAACGGCCCTTCTTCTTGGGCTTCGGGTGTCTCCCCGAGCCCTTGAAGAACCGCCCGAACCCGGCGTCGAGATGGCGGAGCGCCTGCTGGAGAACCGTCGAGGACACCTCCTGAAGCCATCGCGTCCCCTCGGCGTTCCGCCAGCCCGTGAGAGCCCGGCAGGACTCGGCGAACCCGAGCGACACCCGGTGCTCGCGCCAGGCCTTGTCCCGCAGGGCGAGGCCCTCGTTGTAGGTCCAGCGGCAGGCGCCGAAGGTCTTGATCAGCTGCTCGGACTGGGTGGGGGAGGGGTAACAGCGGTACCGGTAGACACGCTGCCGGGTGTCGGCCTCCGGAGTCCGCCGCTGCATCGGCACGGCCACCCGCTGCTGACGCCGATGCTTGATCGGGTCAGGAACGCCCAGCGCCTCGCGTTTGACGCGCTTGGCCTCCGAGCCGGTGACGCGAGGCCGTCCGTCCTCCCCTGCCGCCTTGACCACGACCCCTCCCCCTGTCCGATAGTCGGATGGCACTTCAGTGCGTTCAACGAACAGGTGAGTGGGAGGTTACGGCCGCCCGATATGCCTGTCCGTGGGGGAACGGGGCTGTGTAGAGTTGTGGCGTCCTGGTGCGCGCTTCTGGCGCGCGTCCTTGCCTCCTTAGCTCAGCTGGCCAGAGCTCCGATCTTGTAAGTCGGATGTCGTCGGTTCGAATCCGACAGGGGGCTCGATGAAACCTCAGGTCACGTAACCCGTGACCTGAGGTTTTCTGTCGTTATGGGCGTGACGAGTCACAGGTCGGGGTGACGTGACAGTGTCTGCTGAGCGATGTGTGACGGAGACGGTGCAGGCGGATCGGCGGGAGGCCGGACGCGGCGACGAGCCGTTCGAAGAGGTCGGTGACCTTGCCCGGGTGGAGTCGGGAGCGTCTTCCCGGGTGAGGACCCGGCCGGTCTCGACCCAGGCTGTGCCGACCGCTCGCGGTCTTGGCGCTGCCGTTCGCGGTAGCGCTTCACTTTCGACCGAGCGCCCGTTGCTCGGTCCGTGGCGTTGTCGTTGTCTGAGCGAGGGGCGCATGAGGGGGCGGTCGACGCGCCTCCTGTGCCTCCTGTGCCTCGGACGTGAGCCTTTTCCCTGTGGCACGGGGGGTGGATTCTGTCTCCCCCGGTCTGCGCCCCGAGGTTGGTTCCCATGACGACGAACAGCACCAGCGACAACTCCTCAACGTCCCCGGAGCCCGAGTCGCAACTGTCCGCACGCGGTGGGCGGAACAGGCGCAACAGCGCGACGACACTGGCCTACGCCGTGGCTGTCGTCGGCGCCGTGGCAGCTGCCTTGGTGACCCCTCTCGGGGATCACCTGATGAAGGGCTTTCTCGACGAGCCGACCTGTCCGGGTGAAGCGTGCGGGGGGAAGAACCCTCAGAATCAGGGATGCGGCGAAGATGCGCGTACCTATAAGCCCGCCGTCGGCAACCCCGCCCTTCTCCAGCTCCGCTACAGCGAGGACTGCCAGGCGGTATGGGCGCGCGTCGAACGCGGGAGCCCAGGGGATCTGGTCACGGCCGAGGCCACGGGGGGAGACAAGCGCACTGCCCAGATCGAATACGGAGACGACAAGTTCACCAGCATAGTGAGCGTGGGTGACGGCGAGTTCCAGGTCATCGCCTGTGCGGTACCCGAGGCCGGTGGTAAGAGCACCTACGAGCGCTACTGTATCCACGCAACCGAGGCGTCGGCGTGGCGGTGGCCCGGGAAGCGCGGCAGCGGGACCAGGTGTGCGACCTGGGACAGGTTCCGACTCCGGCCAGGTTGCCCCACTGTCCTCGCGCGAGGCAGGAGCATTTTGGTCCCGCCGTAGTTGATGGCGGTGTAAGCGGAGGCGGGAGCCCCCAAGGGCCCGTTGTTGTGGGCGGACTGTACGCGTGTGCCGCCCGCTCAGCCGCACACGATGGTTCCGTTTCTCCGGTCGGGATCGTCGCCGCTCCAGCCGCAGGCGGAGCTGGTTCCGTTCGACGGAGAGCCAAGGCCGATCGCCCCCGGCGGATCATGCTGCGGACGTACGCTGATTCACCGTCGGACAGGGTGATCCGAGGTCGATTGGGGGCGGATTGATGCTGACATGGATCGAAGCGGTGGCGTCCGGGGCGGTTGGTGGACTGATCGCCGAAGTGGCCGTCACCTACGGACGTTTACGCAGCTGGCAAGGGGCGCGTCATGCGGCGCGGGCGTCTGAGGCACCGCTCCCCCCGCTCGGCAGATTCGTCGATCCACTTGCGGACTCGCTTGCCGCGCTCGTGCGCGTGGCGCTGGGAGGCGCGGCCGGGTGGCTGCTCCACACCGAGGTCACCGGTTTCTACGCGGCGGTGGCCGTGGGAGCTTCCGCGCCGGCGCTGCTGGCTCAGATCGGCCGTGCGGCGACACCGGAGGCGGCTCTTCGCGCACGTGGCGAAGTGTCGCCGGCGGAACCTGTGTCCTCGGCTGATCAAGGGGGAGCGTCTCCTGTTCCGGGGGAGGTGTCGTCATGACGGTCGGCTCGGTCGCCCGGCGCTCCTGGCGCTCGTTCACCGGCAGTACGGTTGCCGACCGTCCTCTGCCTGGGGGTCGTGCCCGTGTGGGGTACACACTGCGGCGGCGCGTATGGGCTTCGTTCATTGGTGTGGACCTGCCCTCCGTGCCGCTCGTTGCCGGGTCTGTCCTCGGGGAGGGGCCGATCGGGGGCGGGTCTCCCGTTTCCAGGGCTGTGCGCGATCGGTCAGGCCGTCAGGTACTTGGTCCGGGCTGGTTCCCTCTTCCTCAGCTTTCGAGGGCCGACGGACTGGCCGCCGCGGGGGGCGATGCCGTGTTGTTGGAAGCTTCGTCCCCGGACGGTTCCGCCCGGTTCTTCGTGCGTAGGCGTGGGGACACCGAGCCCTTGTACAGTCTGGAAGTTGTCGTGCGGGGGGCGGAGGGTGCCGCGCCTTTGATGACGACGGTCAGGTACGTGGACGGGGCTGCTTCGGAGCGGGTGCTGTTGGTGCCTGTGGTGCGGGGGCGTTTCGGACCTGCGGCCTCGTATGTGCGGCTTCCGGGCTTTGTGGGGGAGGAGTGGGCGGCCTCCGTGGCGGTGCCTGTGGGTCCGGGCAGCGTGTGGGCCGTCGAGGCGATCATGCTGTCGGTCGGGGCTTCGCTCAATGATGCGACCCGTGATGCCTGGCGCGCGGTGCGGGCGCTGGTTTCGGACGCCGGTCTTCGTCGTGTTATCGACGAGGAGTTGCGGTGACCGGGGCAGCGGGGCCTGGGGATTGTGCGGGTAGCCGGGGTGCGGCCTCCTCGGAGACCTTGGCTGGGCGTCGAACCGGGTGGCTCTGGCCGAGGATTCGTGGCGGTTCCACGGCTCGGGCCATGGCCGAGAGCGTGCTGGAGCGGGGGTCCGGGCCGCAGTCCGTAGTCCGGGAACTGCTGGGCGAGTCAGCGTTGTGGTGGAACTGGTGCAGTGAGGCGGTTCGTGACGATCCCGCGTGGATCGCGGGTCGCGAACCTGAGGAATTACGGGACTGGCTCGCGGCGAACGCATCGGACCAAGATCGCACGGCAGCGGTGAGAGCCGACCATCCCCTTCTTCTCGCCAGGGCGCTCGTTCCGTCCGAAGGAGGTGGTGAGGAACACGACGGCGCACTCCGGCGGCTGCTCGCGGCGTGGGAAGGCAGTGGGCTGCTGTGCTCTGAAGCCGCCTCCGGGCCGGCACGGGCGTCCGGCAGGGGGCTCGCCGATCTGTCGCCCCGTCTCGCGGGCGGAATCGAAGCGCTCCGGCGACGAAGCCAGCGGTTGTTCCAGTCCACAGCTCCGGGTGGGCCGTCGCCGGCTGCTGAGGGGCTTCTGGTGGTCGCGGCGCTCATGATGGCGGGCATCGCGCCGCGCAGGCGCCCGGTCGTGCGGGTTCCCGTGGTGTTCGGCCGCTCACCCGGACAGAACGGGGAGGCTCCGGCCGCCGAGGGTGTCACCGGCATTCTGGAACTGCGGGAATTCCCTCCGGGGCCGGCCGGACTGTATCCCGATCCCCGGACCATGGATGGGGTGCGCAGCCCGAACGCCCAGTTCGCCTCCGCGCTGGGCACGGCTTGGCGCCTGGCTGGTGGCGCGGAGGCCGAAGGCCGTTGCGTGGTGTGGCGCATCGTCCTGTCCGACGAACCCTCGGTCCTGGAGCGGATCGAGGGGCCTTCTCTCGGCGTTGCCCTCGCGCTCGGGCTTCGGGTGCTCCTGCGGCGTCGGACCGGTGGGGGCCGGCTCCGAGACGTCTTCTACGGGCTGCGCCCCCGTACCGTGGTGACCGGCGCCGTGGACGAGGAGGGCCGCCTGCTCAGGGTTGCGGGCCTGGACGCGAAGCTGCTTGCCGCGCATCGTAAGGGCTTCCGCCTGGTGGCACCCGAGCCGAACCGGCTGGAAGTCTCCGCAGCGGCTCCTCGTCGAGGCGAGGTGAGGTTCGCCGCGACCCTGCGCGAGGCCGACCGGTATGCCCGGCAGTTCCGTACGGGCCGCATCGCTGTCATAGCGGTTCTTGTCGCCGCCGTTACGGCGGGGGCGTTCGCCTTTCACCAGCGTGATCTCGCCCAGACCCGACAACGGGCCGCACTGATCAGCCAGGTCACCGCACGAGCGGAGCAGTTGCACGCCACCGATCCTTCGCTCGCGGCGAGGGCGGACATCGAGGCATATCGGCTGAACCCCACCGCGGACCGGTACACGCACCTGGTCGAGGACGCGAACAAGCCGCTGCCCACCGTCCTGAACGAATTCTCCTCCAGCGTGGGCGAGGTGGCGTTCAGTCCCGACGGCCGCACGCTCGCCGCCGCGGGCCACGACGATGCCAGGGACACGGGCGTGGTGCGCTTCTGGGATGTGTCGGATCCGGCACATCCCGTCCTGCTCGGCGAGCCCCTGCGCGTTCCCGGCGCTACCTGGATGGTGTTCAGCCCCGATGGGGACACCCTCGCCACATCCTCCGGCCCGTTCCCTGGGAACAGGGGGGTGCGACTGTGGGATGTCTCCGACCCGGCCCGTCCCCGCGCGCTCGGCGCAGCCCTCCCGCACAGCGACGGTGGCAGCCCCCTGGCGTTCAGCCCTGACGGGCGCATGCTGGCCACCGGCGGCGACACCTACTGGGAGGAGCAACTGTGGGACGTGAGGGACCCGGCCAGCCCGGTTCCGCTGGGCGAGCCGCTCCACCACGCCTCCGCGGTCAACGTCGTCACGTTCAGCCCGGACAGCAGGTCCCTGGTGACCTCTTCCGTGGACGACGGGGCGCGGATGTGGAACGTCACGGACCCGGCTGAGCCTGTCTTGCGCGGCAGGATATGGGCTGCTTTTGGCGTCGCGATGTTCACTCCGGACGGCCGCACCCTTGCCATCGGGGACGGCGGCACCGTTCAGCTCCTGAACGTGACGGATCCGGAGAACGTGACCGCGTTGGGCGATCCCGTGACGAGCTATCCGGGTGGCGTCAGCGCGCTGGCGTTGAGCGCGGACGGTCATATCCTCGTCGCCCCCGACGGGGAGCGGACTCTCCGGTTGTGGAACATCACCGACCCTGCCCGTCCGAAGGCCATCGCCCCGCCCATGGTCGGCGACTCGACGAGCGGTATGTCGTTCGCCCGGGACGGTCGTACGGTCGCCACCACCAGTGGCGACCGGGCGGTGCATCTGTGGCATCTGCCTGCCGCTCTGCTCACGGGCCACGCCGAAGTCGTCGGCTCAACCGTGGCGGCTCCCAACGGCCGCATGCTCGCCTCTGCCTCGAACGACAACACCGTGCGGCTGTGGAACACCTCGGATCCCGTGCGCCCCGGTCCTCTCAGCATGATCAAGGGCTTCAGCGGCGCCGTCATATCGCTGGCGTTCAGCCCCGACAGCCGCACCCTCGCCACCGTTGCCAACGGCGAGAGACGCGTGATCCTGTGGAACCTCGAAGAACCGACCAAGCCTGCCGTCCTCTCGCAGATCTCCACCGGCTTCGGAGTCGGCATTGTGTCGGCGGGGTTCAGTCCCGACGGACAGACCCTTGCCACAACCACCGCCACCGCCGTCGTCGGGGGCGACAACAGCGTGAGATTGTGGGACGTGTCGGACCCCGCCCGGCCCCGGCTGCGCGGCAGACCGATCCCCGCTGACGGTGAAAGCGTGAGCAACTGGGGGCAGGCCGGATTGGTCTTCAGTGCCGACGGACATACCCTCGCCATCGCCGGTCGCTATACGTCCGACACGGTGCAGTTGTGGGATGTGACCGATCCGGACCATCCGACCCGCTCTGGGCCGCCCATCACCGGCGGCGCACAGTGGATGGCGCTCAGCCCGGACGGGGACACCCTCGCCACGGTCAGTTCAGCCGGCGTCCGGGGCGGGCCGGGAGACGGCGACGTCAAGTTGTGGGACATCTCCGACCACGACCACCCCACGCTTCTCGGGCCGCCGCTGAGCGGCTACACCAGCCGTGTCACTGACCTGGCCTTCAGCCCCGACGGGCGTACTCTCGCCACCAGCGGAGACGGTGTACGCCTGTGGGACGTGACGGACCCGGCGCACCCCACGGCGATCGGCAGGCCCCTGGCCATCAGCAGCGAGGAACTCACCTCCCTGGCCTACCTTCCCAACAGCCAGACCCTGGTCACCGGCGGGCAGGACAATACAGTCCGACTGTGGCCGCTGGCAGTGGACGACAGCGTCCGACGGATCTGCGCCTACACCGACACCCCGACCCGTGCGCAGTGGCAGGAGCACCTGCCCATGCTCCCGTACCACTCCTCATGCGGCTACCGAGGTTGAACGCGGGATGTGGGGGCGTCATACCAGGGGGTCCGGGCCAATCAGCCGTACGCGCTCTGATCAGGCGAAACGTCATTCGGTGGCACGGTCGATCACCGTGTCGGCACATGAACACTCGCGGTCTTGAAAGGCGTAGGTCGTCGGTTCGCATCCGACAGGGAGCGGTGTGAAGCCCAGGTCGGATCTCCTCCGGCCTGGGCTTCTTCCCTTTCCGGGCGGCGCATGCCCGTTTAGTCCTTGTTTATCGGACCTTTATTGCGTTTCCCCAGGCTCGCAAGGAGCCGAACCCGTGGGGGGGACCACATGCTCCGTATCCACTTCAATGACGTGGATCTGGCCAGGACTCGGCTCGCTCCCGCGCCCGACCCTCTCTTCGAGATCGCCGCGAGCATGCACCGGCTGCAGTCCAGCCGGGGCCGCTGGGCGCATGCCGGGTGGTACCGCACGGCACGGCGGGATCTGCGGGAGAAGGGGCTGGATCGGGCTCTGCGGAGCGTGCTGCTGCCTCTGTACCCCCGGGCCGCGTACTTCCCGGACTTCCTCACGCCGTCCACCGGGGTGGACGGGCTGGAGGCGGGTCTTGACGCGCTCCTGGCCACGCCCGCGCGGCGGGTCGAGGAAGAGGTCACCCTCTTCGACCGGCTCATCGGGGCGCCCGAATGGGCCGGGCGCCTGGCCGAGCGCGGGGCGCGTCAGGAGTTCGTCGGGGTGCTGCGCGCGTACTACGCAGTCGCCGTCGTGCCCGAGCAGGAGCGCATCCAGGCTCGCATCGAGGCAGAGCGGGCGGTGCGTGGCCGTGGTCTTCTGCACGGTGGGGTGGAGGGGATGCTCGCCGGTCTCGGGCCCATGCTGCGGTGGCGTGCGCCCGTCCTGGAGGTCGCGTATCCCCGGCAGACGGAGGACCGGGACCTGTATCTGAACGGTCGCGGGCTCACTCTCGTCCCCTCGTACTTCAACTGGGGTGAACCGGTCGCGTTCGCCGATCCGGGGCTGCCGCCGGTGCTCTGGTATTCGCTGCTGCACGAGCCTCCGGCCCGTCCTCTGCGGGCCGAGGACCCGGAGCGTTCGCTGGCCAGTCTGCTCGGGCGGGCCCGGGCGCGCGCGCTGTGGGCGGCGGCCGGCGGTGCCACCACGGGGGAGATCGCCCGTGCCGCCGGTGTCTCGGCGTCCGCCGCCAGCAGGCATGCCACCGTGCTGCGCGACGCGGGGCTCATCGTGACCGCCCGCAACGGCCCTGCCGTTCTGCACACCCTCACCCCCACCGGCGCGTCCGTCCTGCGTGCCGCCCGGACCGGGGCGGGCGAGGAGACCGCGGGCGCACCGCGTTGAGGGGGAGGGGGTGGTGGCGCTCGGGACGGCCGCCGTTCTGCGGGGGTGCGCTTTGAGCTTGGTGCCCTCGTGGCGTCAGGTGGCAACAGGAGACGCCAGGAGGCGCCAGGAGTCCCCGTGTGGTGCCAGGTGGTGCGCCAGATGGTGCCAGGTGGTGTTGTCGTGGTGCCAATCTGGGCCGTCTTGGCCGCTCCCGTGGTGTTGCCTTGGCTTCTTTGGTGGTGATGGTGCAGGTCAGAGGCTTCCCGAGGGGGTGTGAGCCAGGATGGCTCGACGTGGTGCCATTCGTGTGCCATGATGGCGTCATGGATCTCACCCCCTACGTCGACAATCTCCGGCGGGAACTCGCCGTCGCGGCGGATGCCAGCGGTGACGAAGCCCGCGCCCTGGCCGAGCGGCTCAGCGCTCCCCTGGAGTCCGCCGTCCGGCTGACCCTGCTCAACGTGCTCTCCGCGGCCATGGGCGACGTCACCCGGGAGCTGGCTCCCGGGTCGGTCGACGTACGGCTGCGCGGGCTCGATCCCGAGTTCGTGGTGACGCCGCCGCCGGTGCCCGAGCCGGAGCCGGTGCGGGAGGAGCGGGAGGCGGTCGTGACCCCCGTCGTGGCCGCGCCTTCGGCCGGGGAGGCCGACGACGGCACCATGGTGCGGATCAACCTCCGTCTCCCCGCCCACCTCAAGGGCCGCGCGGAGAGCGCCGCCGCGGCGGAGGGGCTGTCGGTCAACGCCTGGCTCGTGCGGGCCGTGTCCGTGTCCCTCGACGGAGGGGGGCGCGCGAGCGCGACGGGCCGGGTCAAGGACTCGGGGGGTCGCGGCTTCACCGGCTGGGTCCGCTAGGCCTGCTGGGTCCGCTGGACCGGCTGGGTCCTGGGCCTGCTGGGCCGCCTGCTCGTAGCCGGCGCCACTTCACCGGCGGATCGCCGATCCGGCCGACGTCACTGATCACTCATCACTCACCGAGCCAAGAGGACGGGACAGCCATGCCTTCTTTCGATACCCCCGAGCCGATCTCCGCCGTCATCGAGCTGGACGCCGGCACCGCCCGCATCACCGCCGGCAAGCGCACCGACACGGTCGTCGAGGTGCTGCCGGGCAACGGATCCGACGAGGACGACGTACGCGCCGTGCAGCAGACCCAGGTCTCCTGCTCGGGTGGCCGTCTCACCGTCAGGACCCCCAAGAAGCGCTCGCTGTTCGGCAAGCCGGGCGCCGTCGTGGTGAGCATCGAACTGCCCGCGGGCTCCGATGTGCGCGGCACCTCCGCGCTGGGCGGCTTCTTCGGCGGGGGGCCGCTCGGCGAGGTCCGGCTCAGGACCTCGCTCGGCGACCTCCAGGTGGAGGAGGCGGCCCGCGCCGAGCTCAGGACCGACCACGGCGACATCCGGCTGGTCCGCTCCACCGGGGAGGTCGAGGTCATCGGCTCGGGCCGGGTCGAGGTCGGCGCGGTCGCCGGGGCGGCGGTCGTCAAGAACGGCAACGGCGCGACCGTGATCGACGAGGTCGGCGGTGAGCTGAAGGTCAACGCGGCCAACGGCGACATCTCCGTGGGCGTCGCGCACGGCGACGTCGTCGCCAAGTCCGCCAACGGGCGCATCGAGATCGGCGTCGCCCGAGCCGGGGTCGAGGCGACCTCCTCCAACGGGCGCATCCGCGTCGGCGACGTGACCCGCGGCCGCATCGCTCTGCGCACCTCCGTCGGCGACCTCGAAGTGGGCATCCACGAGGGCACCGCCGCCTGGCTCGACCTGAACCCCAAGTTCGGCACCGTACGCAACTCGCTCGGCGCCGCCGCCGGGCCCGAGGACTCCGACGAGACCGTCGAGGTGCACGCCCGGAGCGGGGCCGGCGACATCATCGTCCGCCGTGCCTGACTCCCGTGCCTGACTCCCGTGCCTGACTCCCGTGCCTGACTCCCGTGCCTGACTCCCGTGCCTGGCTCCCGCGCCTGACTCCCGCGCCTGACTTCGTCGTAACTCACTCCACGGCGTCCGGCTCCGCCGAGCCCGCCTTCGCCATGCCCGCTTCTCGTCCCGACCACTCCCGACTCACCGCTCGCGAAAGGGAACCAGCATGACTGTCACCCGGTCCGCCGCGCCGCTCGCCGCCCAGGCCGCGACGCAGCAGGCGATCACCGCCACCGGCCTGCGCAAGTCCTACGGCGACAAGCTCGTGCTCGACGGCATCGACCTGTCGGTGCCCAAGGGCACCGTCTTCGCCCTGCTCGGCCCCAACGGCGCGGGCAAGACCACCGCCGTAAAGATCCTCTCCACCCTCATCACCGCCGACGCCGGCGTACTGAGCGTCGGCGGCCACGATCCGGCCGTCGACGCGCAGGCCGTGCGCGCGGCGATCGGTGTCACTGGCCAGTTCTCCGCCGTGGACGGTCTGATCACCGGTGAGGAGAACATGCTGCTGATGGCGGACCTGCACCACCTGTCCAGGCGCGAGGGGCGGCGCGTCGCCGCCGAACTTCTGGAGCGGTTCGATCTGGTGGAGGCGGCGAGGAAGCCCGCGTCCACCTACTCCGGTGGCATGAAGCGCCGCCTCGACATCGCGATGACCCTGGTCGGTTCCCCGCGGATCATCTTCCTCGACGAACCGACCACCGGCCTCGACCCGCGCTCCCGCCACAGCATGTGGGGCATCATCCGCGAGCTGGTCGCCGGCGGCGTCACCGTCTTCCTCACCACCCAGTACCTCGAAGAGGCCGACGAACTCGCCGACCGCATCGCCGTCCTCAACGACGGGAAGATCGCCGCGGAGGGCACCGCCGAGCAGCTCAAGCGGCTCGTCCCCGGCGGCCACGTCAGGCTCCGCTTCACCGACCCGGACGCCTACCGGTCCGCCGCCTCCGCACTGACCGGGGCCGCCCCCGACGACGAGTCCCTGTCGCTCTCCATCCCCAGCGACGGCAGCCAGCGCGAACTGCGCTCCATCCTCGACTGGCTGGACTCGGCCGGCATCGAGGCCGACGAACTGACCGTCCACACCCCCGACCTCGACGACGTGTTCTTCGCCCTCACCGGCTCCGGCGTGTCCGCCCGGAACAACCAGCCGAAGGAGGCTGTCCGATGACGTCCCTCTCCCTCGCCGTGCGCGACTCGAACACCATGCTGCGGCGCAATCTCCTGCACGCCCGGCGCTATCCCTCGCTCACCCTGAACCTGCTCCTCACGCCTGTCATGCTCCTGCTGCTTTTCGTCTACATCTTCGGCGACGTGATGAGCGCGGGCATCGGCGGCGGAGGGGGCGGCCGTTCCGCGTACATCGCCTACATCGTCCCGGGCATCCTGATGCTGACCATCGGCTCCACCGTGGTCGGGACCGCGGTGTCCGTCTCCACGGACATGTCCGAGGGCATCATCGCCCGCTTCCGCACCCTGGCGATCCACCGCGGCTCCGTGATCATCGGGCACGTCGTCGGCAGCGTGCTGCAGAGCGTGTTGAGCGTGGTCCTGGTCGGCGCGGTCGCCGTGGCCATCGGCTTCCGCTCCACGGACGCCACGCTCGTGGAGTGGCTGGCGGCGTTCGGGCTGCTCGTGCTCTTCTCCGCCGCCCTCACCTGGGTCGCGGTCGGCATGGGCCTCATCAGCCCGAACGCCGAGGCCGCCAGCAACAACGCTCTGCCGATGGTGTTGCTCCCGATGCTGTCCAGTGCCTTCATCCCGGTGGAGACGATGCCGGGCTGGTTCCGGCCGATCGCCGAGTACCAGCCCTTCACCCCGGCCATCGAGACCCTGCGCGGCCTGCTCCTCGGCACCGAGATCGGCCACAACGGCTGGCTGGCCGTGGGCTGGAGCCTCGGGCTCGTGGTGCTCGGCTACTTCTGGGCGACCTCGAAGTTCGGCCAGGACCCCCGGTGAGTTCCCGCCCCGATGACGTCGCCCCGATGACTTCAGTCCCGGTGACTTCAGCTCCGATGGCTTCAGCTCCGATGGCTTCAGCTCCGGTGACTTCAGCTCCGGTGCCTCGATCCGATGTCTTGTCTCGATCCGACGACCTGGGGAGAACCTGATGGCGTACGACCCGGCCACCGGCACCGGCACCGGCACCGGCACCGACACCGACACCGGCTCCGCGACCGCCGACGAGCTGCCCGTCCTGCCCACCGACCGGCACACCGGCTGCCCCTTCGATCCGCCCGCCGCCCTCACCGCGCTGAGCGACCGGCCGGTCCGCCGCCTCCGCTACGTGGACGGGCACGTGGGCCGACTGGTCACCGGGCACGCCGAGGCCCGCGCGGTGCTGGCCGATCCGCGCTTCAGCTCCCGCTACGAGCTCCTGCACCTGCCGATGGCGATGGAGGGCGCGCCGGGGGAGCTGCCGCCGGCGCCCGTCGGCGACATCATCGGCCTCGACGCCCCGGAGCACACCCGCTACCGCAGGCTGCTCGCCGGCCGGTTCACCGTCCGTCGGATGCGTCAACTGGCCGGCCGTATCGAGCGGTTCACCGCCGACTGCCTGGACGCCATGGAGCAGGCCGGGCCCACGGCCGACCTGGTGGAGGCCTTCGCCCGGCCCGTGCCCACGTTGGTGATCTGCGAGTTGCTCGGCGTGCCCTACGCCGACCGGGGGCGCTTTCTGGGGCTGGTCGAGGTCATCTTCGACCAGGCGGCCGACGCCGGGGCCAGGGACGAGGCTTACGCGGGGCTGCTCCGGTACGTCGGTGAACTCGTGCTCGCCAAGCGGGCCGAACCCACCGACGACCTGCTCAGCGATCTCGCGGCCCCAGGACCCGCACACGGCACCGGGCCCCGGTCCGGTGACCCTGCCGCCCCCGGCCCCGCCCCCTCCGGCCCTGCCGCCTCCGGGCCCGCCGCCTCCGGTCTCAGCGACGAGGAGCTGGCCGGGATCGGCGGACTCCTCCTCGCCGCCGGGCTCGACACCACCGCGAACATGCTCGGCCTGGGCGTCTTCGCCCTGCTGGCCAACCCCGGCCAGCTGGACGCCCTGCGCGGCGACCCGGATCTCGCCGGGCCGGCCGCGGAGGAGCTGCTGCGCTACCTCAGCGTGGCCGACCCGCTGCTGCGTTCCGCGTTGGAGGACGTCGAGGTGGCGGGCGAACTGATCAGGGCGGGGGAGACGGTGACCGTCTCCGTGCAGGCCGCCAACCGTGATCCGCGCAGGTTCCCCGAGCCCGACCGGCTCGACATCCGTCGCCGGGCCACCGGGCATCTCTCCTTCGGCCACGGCCCCCACCAGTGCCTCGGTCAGCAGCTCGCGCGGGTCGAGATGACCGTGGCGCTCCCGGCGCTCCTCGCCCGCTTTCCCTCCCTGCGCCTCGCGGTCCCGCCGGAGGAAGTGCCGCTGCGTGAACGCTCCAGCATCTACGGAGTGGTCTCCCTGCCGGTCGCCTGGGGGGAGGAATAGCGCCGAACTGCCCTCGGGGCAAGGAGATGTGGTGAGCGTCCGTACCGATTTCTACCGAGGGGTAGGCGACCCGGGATCCTTGTTATACCTTGCGTCTAACAAGGATTCCGGGTCGGCCGGTGTCCGGTCCGGCGCGGGCCGTCGCCCCCGGCCTCGGTCCGGTGATCCCGTCCAGCACACCGCACACAGCACACAGCACACAGCACACAGCCACAGCACACAGCCACAGCACGCAGGCATGACCCGGCACAGCACCACCCGACCCCGTACAGCGCGAGCCGATTGCGTACGCGGCGGTCGGCCGATGTACGCACCTCACCACGATCGAGGATCACCGCACTCGACCCAAGGAGCCGCAGCATGGCCGGCAGCACCGTTCCGTCGAAGGTCCAGGAGAGTCCCGAGGGCGACGACGTCGCGCGGCGGCTGCTCGACTCGGCCGCGCAGCTGGCGTACGACCCGGCCACCGAGGTGGACTGGGAGACGCCGCTGGACAAGGAGTTCCACGGCGCGAGCCCGGAGTGGTGCAGCCTCTACGGGACCGCGTACTGGGGCGAGTTGACCGAGGGGCAGCGCAAGGAGCTCACTCGTCAGGAGGCGGCCTCGGTCGCCAGCACCGGGATCTGGTTCGAGATGATCCTCCAGCAGATGGTGCTGCGCGACATCTACATGAAGAACCCGGCGGGCGCGGAGTTCCAGTGGGCGCTCACCGAGATAGCCGAGGAGTGCCGCCACTCGATCATGTTCGCGCGCGGTGCGCAGAAGCTCGGGGCGCCCCACTACCGCCCGCGCCGTGCGGTGATGGAGCTGGGCAGGGCCTTCAAGACGCTGGCGTTCGGCGAGGCGGCGTACGCGGCGATCCTGGTCGCCGAGGAAGTGCTCGACGTGATGCAGCGGGACTGGATGCGCGACGAGCGGGTCGTGCCGTTCGTCCGCACCATCAACAACATCCATGTGGTGGAGGAGTCCCGGCACATGAAGTTCGCCCGGGACGAGACCCTCAAGCGCCTGGAGGGCGCCGGGTGGGCCCGGCGGCAGCTCAACGCGTTCGTCGTCGCCGTCGCCTCGTACTTCATCGTGACCAGCATGGTGAATCCGGAGGTCTACCGGAGGGCCGGGCTGGACAAGCAGCGCGCGCTGGCCGCCGCCCGGCGCAACGAGCACCACAAGTCCATGATGCGGTCCAGCTGTTCGGGGCTGATGGACTTCCTGGCCTCCGCCCGCCTCCTCACCAAGCCCGCCCTCGCGTTCTACAAGCGCGCGAACCTGATCTGAGCCGGGGCCATGACCTACGCCATCACCCAGACCTGCTGCAACGACGCCACCTGCGTGGCCGTCTGCCCGGTCAACTGCATCCACCCGACGCCCGAGGAACGCGCCTTCGGCCGTACGGAGATGCTCCACATCGACCCCCGGGCGTGCATCGACTGCGGGGCCTGCGCCGACGCCTGCCCGGTGGACGCGATCTTCCCGGTGGACTCGTTGTCCGCCGCGCAGCGGGAGTACGCCGACATCAACGCCGCCTATTACGAAGGCGGGGAGCAGGCCCCCGGGGCGGTGGACGGGCCGAACTTCCACGTGTGGGGCGAGCCGGTCTTCGGGCGCAGCCTGCCGTCCGACTTCGGGCCGCTGCGGGTGGCCGTCGTCGGCACCGGGGCCGCCGGGATGTACGCGGCGCAGGACCTGTTGCTGCACACGGCCGCCGAGGTGACCCTGATCGACCGGCTGCCGGTGGCCGGCGGGCTCGTCCGGTACGGCGTGGCCCCCGACCACCCCGCGACGAAGAAGGCCGGCGACGCCTTCTCCCGGTTCCACTCCCACCCCCGGGTCCGGATGCACCTGGGCATCGAGGTGGGCCGGGACGTCACGGCGGAGGAGTTGGCCGCCCACCACGACGCGGTGATCTACGCGGTCGGCGCCTCCACGGACCGGCGGCTCGGCATCCCCGGCGAGGAAGGGCCCGGATGTCTGTCGGCGACCTCGTTCGTCGCCTGGTACAACGCCCACCCGGAGGCCGTCGCGCAGGGCGTCGACCTGTCCGCCGAGCGGGTCGTCGTGGTGGGCAACGGCAACGTGGCCCTCGACGTCGCCCGGATCCTGGTCACCGACCCGGAGGCGCTCTCGGGCACCGACATCGCCGCGCACGCGCTGGAGGCGCTGCGGGCGAGCCGGGTCCGCGAGGTGGTGGTGCTGGGGCGGCGGGGGCCCGGGGACGCCGCGTACACCCGCTCCGAACTTCTCGCGCTGAAGCATCTGCCTGGCGTGGAGCTGGTGGTGGACGACCACGATCCGCGCACGGGGGCGGCGATCGACGCGGCCGGGGCCGGCGACCGAGCCGGGCTGCTCCGGGGGCTGATCCGGGCGCGGACGGCCGCCGCCTCCCCCCGGCCCGGCCGAGGGGCGGACCGGCGCATCGTGCTCCGCTTCCACTCCGAGCCGGTGGAGGTCCGGGGCGACGGGGACATGCGCACCGTACGGGTCACCGACGGCGGTGGCGAGGGTACGGCGGACCTGCGTGCCGGAATGCTGCTGCGGGCCATCGGTTACCGGGGGCTGCCGGTCCCCGGGCTGCCGTTCGACGAGGCCTCGGGCACCGTCCCGCACGAGGGCGGCCGGATCGCCGGGCTGTCCGGCGGCTATGTGGTCGGCTGGATCAAGCGGGGGCCCTCCGGCGGGATCGGCGCGAACCGCACCTGCGCGGCCGAGACGGTCGGCACGCTCCTGGCCGACGCGGTCGCCGGAACGCTGCCCGCCCCGACGGGCGACGCCAAGGCGTTCCGGCGCCTGGCCCGACGGCGTAACCGCCGGGTGGTGGACGCCCGGGGCCTGGCCGCGATCGACCGTGCCGAACGGGACCGGGGCCGACGCGACGGGCGCCCCCGGGTGAAGCTCGCCACCGTCGAGGAGCTGGTCGCGACGGCGAGAGCCGGGCGGCTGCTGAGACTTACGCGCTGACCTGCTGACCTGCTGACGCGCGACCTGTTGCCCGCTGCCCCGCGACCTGCTGACCCGCGACCCGCTGATCCGCCGACGCGCGACCTGTTGACCCGCTGACCCGCGACCTGCTGACCCGCGACCTGCTGATCCGCCGACGCGCCGACGCGCCGACGCGCCGACGCGCTGACTCGCTGACCCGCTGACCCGCGACCCGCTGGCCCGCGACCCGCTGGCCCGGCGTCGTGACCGTGATGCCGGGTCACCGGGCGAAGTCCGGCCCATGGTCCGGCGGTTCAGCCGTCGGGCCACGGGCCGCGCTCCGTACAGGCGAGGACGGTCAGGCCCTGGACACGGTCAGGCCTTGGACTCCGAGGCCTCCGGCACCCCCGCGGGACCGCTCGCGGCGGCCGGCCGCAGGGGCGCGGCCGCCGGGCGTACGGGAATGAGAGCGGCGACGATCGCCGCCGCGAGGCCCACGCCGCAGCCGATGAGCATCGCGACGCGGAAGCCGTTCTGGGAAGCCAGCGGGAAGCCGCCGAAGTCCGTGGTCATCCGGGCCAGGACCACGCCGATCACCGCCGCCGCGAAGGACGTGCCGATCGAGCGCATCAGGGCGTTGAAGCTGTTCGCCGACGCGGTCTCGGACTGGGGCACCGCACTCATGATGAGCGCGGGCATCGCCCCGTACGCGAAGCCGACGCCCGAGTTGCAGACGAGGGTGACGATCAGCAGGCTCCACGGGGAGTCCGCGCCGATCAGCGGGACGGACAGGCCGTATCCGGCGGCGATGAGGAGGCTGCCGACGGCCAGAGTGACCTTCGGGCCCTTGGCGGCGGACAGCTTCGCGCCGACCGGGGACATCGCCATCATCATCAGGCCCGCCGGGGCCATCCACAGGCCCATCGCCAGCATCGACTGGCCCAGGCCGTAGCCGGTGGCCTCGGGCAGCTGGAGCAGCTGGGGCACGACGAGGGACTGCGCGTACATCGCGAAGCCGACCAGGATCGATGCCGTGTTCGTCATCAGGACCTGGGGGCGGGCGGTGACGCGCAGGTCGACCAGCGGTTCGCTGAGGCGCAGTTCCCACCAGCCCCAGGCGGGCAGCAGCACCAGCACGGCGGCGAAGAGGGCGAGCGTGGTGGCGCTGCCCCAGCCCCAGTCGGCGCCCTTGGAGACGGCGAGCAGCAGACAGATCAGGGCGGTGCCCAGGCCGACGGCCCCGAGCAGGTCGAAGCTGGTGGACCTGGTGGCCGGGCGGTCCCCGGGGACCAGGGCCAGGATCAGCGCGCCGACCGCGAGGGCCAGTACGGCGACCACCCAGAACAGCACCCGCCAGCTGGTGTTCTCCGCGATGGCGGCGGCGAACGGCAGGCCCAGCGCGCCGCCCACGCCCATCGAGGCGCTCATGATCGCGATGGACGGGCCGAGCTTCTCGGCCGGCACCACGTCACGCAGCAGGCTGATGCCGAGCGGGACCACGCCCATGCCCAGGCCCTGGAGACCGCGCCCGGCGATCATCGGGACCACGGACGAGGACAGGGCGCAGACCACCGAGCCGAGGACCAGCGGGACGAGCGAGACGAGCAGCATGCGTCGCTTGCCGTACATGTCGCCGAGCCGGCCGGCGACGGGCGTGGCCACGGCGGCGGCCAGCAGGGTGGCGGTGATCACCCAGGAGGCGTTCGACGCGGAGGTGTCGAACATCTTCGGCAGCTCCGCGATCAGCGGCACCACCAGGGTCTGGGTGAGCGCCGCCACGATGCCGGCGAAGGCCAGGATGCCGACCACGCCTCCCGGGCGGGCTGCGGGGGGTGAACTCTCCACGGGTACTGCTCCCTCTTGCCCTTCCGGGCCGGTCGTTCGTTCGGGTCGTTCGTTCTCGCGTGCGCGTTTTGGGCCGCGTTCTCGCGTACGCGCTATCGGGCCGGGTTCTCGGTCCGGGTTTCCGGGACCGCGTTCTCGGCGTTCGACTATGCAAGATACATTGATTGTGCATCATGCACAGCACGTGCATGATGCACATCTATCGTGAGAGACCTGGTTCGACGAAGGAAGCAGCGCGTGGACAAGCCCATCGACCGGATCGAACGCGAGACGATGCTGCTCGGCCGGTACATGCACATGGTCACCCCGCGCGTGGACTGGCAGCTCGACCGTTCCGCCTACATCCTGCTGAGCCGGATCCAGGTGGAGGGGCCCATGTCCATCGGCCAGCTCGGCGACGCCTTCCGCCTGGACGCCTCCACGCTCAACCGGCAGACCGCCGCGATGCTGCGGGCCGGGGTCGTCGAGCGCATCCCGGACCCCGACGGCGGCATCGCCCGCAAGTTCGCCATCACCGAGGAGGGCGGACGCCGCCTGGAGAGCGACCGGGCGAGGAACATGGCGGGCCTCGCGAAGGTCCTCACGGAGTGGACCCCCGAGGAGGCCCAGCAGCTCGCCGACTCCCTCAGCCGCCTGAACCTCTCCATCGAGCGTCTCGACGGACGGCCCTGGCCGCGCGACTGAGCGAGCCCGGGCCGGCGGACCTGGGCCTGCGATTCCGGGCCTGCGATCCCGGCCCTGCGGGCCCGGTGGCTCAGTGGCGGCCCGCGATGCGGTCGGCCACCCTGGCGACGGGGTCCGTGCCGGGGCGCGGCGAAGTGCTCTCGCGACGGTCGGCGGCGCGGTAGGCCGCGTACATGCCGTGGACGCCGAGCCAGCGGAAGGGCTCCGGCTCCCAGCGGCGGACCTTGTGGTTCACCCACGGCAGGGTGGTCAGCTCCGTCGGACCCGCCTGCCCGGAGTCCTGCTGGATCAGGTCGCGCAGGGTGCGGGCGGCGAGGTTGGCGGTGGCGACGCCGGAGCCGACGTAACCGCCCGCCCAGCCCAGGCCCGTCGTGCGGTCCAGGGTGACCGTGGCGCACCAGTCGCGCGGGACGCCGAGGACGCCGGACCAGGCGTGGTCGACGTGGACGCCCGCCGTGGTGGGGAAGAGCCGGACCAGCAGATCGCGCAGGGCGGCCACGGTGGCGGGCTGGGTGCGGCCGTCGTCGTCGGTGGCCGAGCCGAAGCGGTACGGGTATCCGCGGCCGCCGAGCGCGATGCGGTCGTCGGCGGTGCGCTGAGCGTAGAAGTAGGCGTGGGCCAGGTCGCCGAGGGTCTCGCGGCCCTCCCATCCGATCGTGTCCCAGATCCGGGCGGGCAGCGGCTCGGTGACGATCATGGAGGAGTTCATCGGGAGCCAGGTGCGCTTCTGCCCCTTGAGGCTCGCGGTGAAGCCCTCGGTGCAGCGCAGGACGTACGGGGCGCGGACCGTGCCGTACGGCGTCACGGCGTGCTTGGGCTTGATCTCGGTGACCGGCGTCGACTCGTGGATGGTCACGCCGAGCGCCTCCACCACGTCCGCGAGGCTCTTGACCAGCTTGGCCGGGTGCAGCCGGGCGCCGTGCGGGGTCCAGGACGAGCCGACGGCCCCCGTCACATGGACGCGCTCGGCGGTCTCGCGGGCGCCGCGCAGGACCCGGTCGCTCTCCCCGAAGGCGATCTCGACGCTGTGGAAGTCCTTGAGCCGGGCGAGCTGGGAGGGGGTGTGGGCCACCTCCAGGACGCCGCCCTGGTGGATGTCGGCGTCGATCTTCTCTTCCGCGGCGGTCCTGACGACCTCGCCGACGGTGTCGTTCATCGCCTTCTGGAGCCGTACGGCGGCGTCGTGGCCGTGCAGCTTGGCGTACCGGTCACGGCCCGCGATGCCGTTGTACAGCCAGCCGCCGTTACGGCCGGAGGCCCCGTAGCCGCAGAACTTGGCTTCCAGGACGGTGATGTTGAGGAAGGGGACGGCCTTCTTCAGGTAGTACGCCGTCCAGAGCCCGGTGTAGCCGCCTCCGACGATGCAGACGTCGACGCTCGTGTCGCCGGGGAGGGGTTCGCGCGGGGCGGGGGTGCCCTCCCGCGCGTACCAGAACGATATGCCGCCGACGACGGTACTGACGGTGCTCATGATGCCCCTGGTGTCCCTGCCCGGTCCGGTGAGATGCCGAGCGTACGTGTGGCGGGACGTTACTGCGCGCGAGGCTGTTCCGTCATGGCCCGGTCGACGCCGGTCCCCAGGACCGGTGTCCTCAGGAGTGGTGTCCCGGGATCGCTGTCCCAGGATCGCTGTCCCTAGGATCGGTGAGGTGATCGACATTCCTGACGAACTGATCGCCACGCAGTCCCAGTACAACGGAGCGGCCGGCCGGGCCTTCGTCGCCGCCCTGCCCGGCCTGGCCGAGCGGTGCCTGGAGCGGTGGGGGCTGCGGCCGGACGGCCCGTCGATGAACGGGATGTGCGCGCTGGTCCTGCCGGTGGTGCGGGAGGCGGACGGGCGGCCCGCGGCGCTGAAACTCCAGTTGGTGGACGAGGAGACGGCGGGCGAACCGGTCGCGCTGCGGGCGTGGACCGACGCGGGGGCCGGGGCGGTGGAACTGCTCGGCCATGAACCGGAGTCCGGTGCGATGCTGCTGGAACGGCTCGACGAGCGGCGACCGTTGTCCGGCGAGGCCGACGTGCGGAAGGCGGTGACGGTTCTCGGCGCGGTGCTGGCCCGGCTGGTGGCGGTGCCCGCGCCGGAGGGGCTGCGCACGTTGGGCGGGGTGGTGGAGCGGATGCTCGCGGCGGTCCCGGAGAGGGTGGGCCTGCTGGCCGACGCCGAGGACCGGCGGCTCGTCGAGGGCTGCGCGGCGGCGGTGCGGGAGGTCGCGGGGGAGCCGGGGGACCGGCTGCTGCACTGGGACCTGCACTACGACAACGTCCTGGCCGGGCGCGCGGACGCGAGGCGGGCAGGGGAGTGGGTGGCGCTCGACCCGAAGCCGCTCGCGGGGGACCCGGGATTCGAGCTGCTCCCGGCGTTGGACAACCTCTTCGACGCCGACGAGGTGGTGTGGCGGTTCGACGCGTTGACGGAGGCGCTGGGCCTGGAGCGGGACCGGGAGCGGGCGCGGGCCTGGACGCTGGGGCGGGTGCTCCAGCACGGGCTGTGGGCGGCGGAGGGCGGCGAGGGCCGGATCGCCCCCGTCCACGCGGAGATCGCGCGGCGGCTGCTGGGGCGGTGAGGGGCTCGCCTCCCGCGCGCCGGTGGGGGCCGGGGGCCGGGGGCAGGGGCAGGGGCGGAGTCGGGGGCGGAGTCGGGTCCGCGGCCTGGCCGGAAGCCGCGAAGAACAAAACAAGGTGTGGCCGGGGCCCCGGTTGCTTACGCTGCGCCCATGATTCGTACCGCCACACGTGAAGACGTCCCCGCCCTGCACTCCCTGGTGCGGGATCTCGCCGAGTACGAGAAGGCCCTCGACGAGGTCGTCGTCACCGAGGACCAGCTGCACGAGGCGCTGTTCGGCGACCGGCCCGCCGCCTACGCGCACGTGGCGACGGCCGACGACGACAGCGGCGAGGTGATCGGCTTCGCCCTCTGGTTCCTGAACTTCTCCACCTGGCGCGGAGTGCACGGCATCTACCTGGAGGACCTGTACGTCCGCCCCGACCGGCGCGGCGGCGGCCACGGCAGGGCGATGCTGACGGAGCTGGCACGGATCTGCGTGGAGCGCGGCTACCAGCGGCTGGAGTGGTCCGTGCTCGACTGGAACGCCCCGTCCATCGCGTTCTACGAGTCGCTGGGCGCGCGCCCGCAGGACGAGTGGACGGTGTACCGGCTGACGGACGGGGCGCTGACCCGTCTGGGGGCCGACGGGCGCGGGGCCTGACTACGGCTCCAGGACCACCTTGCCCATCGTGCCCCGGGTCTCCAGCGCGCGGTGCGCGGCGGCGGCCCCGGCGAGCGGGAAGCGCTGTACGGCGGGCCGCAGCCGGCCGGCCGCCGCGTCGGCGAGGGCACGGGTCTCCAGCGCGCGCAGACCGCCGCCGTTCTCGATCATCCCCGGCCCGAGGACGGACCCGGACGTGATGGCGCGTTCGGCCAGCTCCTCGTCGGTGAAGGTGAGCGGGCCCCCGTCGTGGAGCCCCTCGCCCGACCAGCCGTAGACCACGTGCCGCCCGCCGGGGCCGAGGAGGTCCACGGCGGCGCGGGCGGTGGTCCCGCCGACGGCGTCGTAGACGACGGTGGCCCGCACTCCCGCCGCTTCGAGGTGTTCACGAGCCTGGCGCGGCCAGTCGGGGCGGGTGTAGTCGAGGGCGAGGTCGGCGCCCTCGGCCTCCGCCCGGGCCACCTTCGCCGGGCCGCCGGCCAGCGCGATCACGGTGGCGCCCGCGTTCTTCGCGTACTGGACGAGGAGGGTGCCGATCCCGCCCGCCGCCGCGGTGACGACGACTACGGAATCGGGGCCGAGCGGGGTGAACCCGAGGATGCCGAGGGCGGTTCGGCCGGTGCCGATCATGGCGACGGCCTCGGCGGCGTCGAGCCCCTCGGGGATCTCGTGGAGCCGGTCGGCCTCGGTGACGGTGAGTTCGGCGTACCCGCCGGGCGCCATGCCGATGTGGGCGACGACGCGCTTGCCGAGCCAGGCCGGGTCCGTGCCCTCGCCCACCGACTCGACGGTTCCGGCGACCTCGCGGCCGGGGATGGTGGGGAGGACGACGGGCTCCGGGTACGGGCCGCGCTCCCCCTCCCGCAGAACGGTGTCCAGAACGTGGACCCCGGCCGCGGCCACGGCGATACGGATCTGGCCGGGGCCGGGGACGGGGTCCTCGGCCCGCTCGTACACGAGGTTCTCGGCGGGGCCGAAGGCGTGAAGGCGTACAGCGCGCATGACAAGCTCCCTGGGGTCGCGCCGCGGGCCGTGCTCGCCGCGGGCTGTGACCCCACCCTCATACATCAAGTCCGCTTGAGGTCAACCCCGTCGACCCCGTCCTGGGCCCCCGTCCTGGATCCCCGCCCGGGAGCGCGGCCCGGGAGCGCGGCCCGGCGGCCTTCACGGCGAGCAGGCCGGCTTCGATGCCGCTGGTGAAGGAGACCTCGCTGAGGAGTCCGGGGGCGGCGACCTGGTCGCCCGCCAGGAAGATCCCGTCGCCCCGGACGACGGAGGGCCGGTCCCGCCAGGTGGTGCCCGGGCGGTCGACGGCCCCGGTGCTGCCGTCGGCGAGGGCCTCGACGCGCCAGGTGGTGCGCTCCCGCCAGCCGGGGAAGCCGAGGTCGAGGAGTTCCTCGGCCCGCGCCGTCCCTTCCGCCCTGCGCGCGTCGGGGCCGATCGGGAACTGGCCCTGGAGCAGCTGTTCGCCGGCCGGGGCGAGGCCGGGATCCTGGGCGGTGAACCGCTCCAGCCAGCCGGGCGCGTCCAGGTCCGACACGACGAACGCGTCGCCGCGCCGGGTGCGCACCGCCAGGTCCAGCAGGACGGTGCGGCCGCTGTCCCAGGTGAGGGACGCGTCGTCGAGGAGGACACGGGCGGCGTCGAGGGAGGTGGCGACGACGACCGGCCCGGTACGGGCCAGCTCGCCGAGGGTCCGGGCATCGACGCGGGCGGCGGTCTCGATGCCGACCCCGAGGCCCCGGGCGTGGCCGGCCAGCCGCTCGACGAGCGGAGCCCAGCCGCCGACCGGGTAGTGGGCCTCGGGCGGGAACGAGGCCAGGCGGTGCAGGCGCTCCTGGACGAACCGGGCGGAGAGCGACCCCGGGTCGTGGTGGAACAGGGCGGTGGCGGCGAAGTTCGCGGCGGCCCGGGCACCCTCCTCGCCGACCTGTCCGACGGCCCACTCCAGGAAGGCGACGTCGACCGGGGCCGTGCGGGGAGCCCGGCGGGCGAGCCGCAGCAGAGCCACGGGCGGGGTCCGGCGGGCCGCTCCCGCGCGGCGGAAACGGAAGCGGAGGCCTTCGCGGGGCGGTACGGAGACGACGGCGCCGAGAAGACCGCGCCGGGTCAGCCAGGTCCAGTGCGGCCCGCGCCGGTACAGGGCGTGCGGGCCTTCGTTGGCGCGGTACGGCCCGTCCGCGGTCCTGGCCCGGCCGCCGAGGGTCCGGTGGCCCTCGTGCAGGGTGACGCGCGCACCGGACTCGGCCGCGGTGATGGCGGCGGTGAGGCCGGCGAGTCCGCCGCCGATGACGTGGATGTGTTCCATGGCTGGATCTCCTTCGCGTCTTTGATGATGCGACGGATCGGGGGCGGCGGCTCGTGACACGGTCGACGGGGGACTGTCAGTGGGGTGCGTCACGATGGGGGCATGGCAGCGAGCGAGGGCAGGACGACCAGAGCGACCGGGGCGACCAGGGGGGCCAGGGCGGTCAAGGGCAAGAAGGACACCATCGCGGCGGCGCGGCGTCCGGAGGTGCGGCTGCCACCGCTCGTTCCCTACGACGGCGAGGGCCTGGAGCCGGACGGGGACTACGACGGGGTGCGGTTCGACGGGGTGGACCTGGCGGACGCGTCGGGCCGGGGCGCCCGGTTCATGGACTGCGCCCTGGACGGCTGCACCCTGGACCGCACGGAGCTGGCGCGGGCCCGCTTCATCGACGCGGTGCTGACGGGCGTACGGGGTGTGGGCACCGATCTCGCGGAGGCGTCGCTGCGGGACGTGGAGGTGGTGGACGCGCGCCTGGGCGGGGTGCAGCTGCATGGTGCGGTGCTGGAGCGGGTGGTGGTGCGCGGCGGCAAGATCGACTACCTGAATCTGCGCAAGGCCCGGCTCAAGGACGTCGTCTTCGAGGGCTGTGTGCTCTCCGAGCCGGACTTCGGTGACGCGCACCTGGTCCGCGTCGAGTTCCGGGACTGCGTGCTGAAGCGGGCGGACTTCAGCGGGGTCCGGATGGAGTCGGTGGACCTGCGCGCGGTGGCCGAGCTGGACATCGCGCGGGGCGTCGACCGGCTGGCGGGCGCGGTGATCAGCCCGTTGCAGCTGATGGAGCTGGCTCCGGCGTTCGCGGCGCAGATCGGGGTGCGGGTGGAGGCGTGAGGCCCTCGGGCGGCGGCGCGGGCCTCACATGCGGGGGAAGCGGGCCTGGAGGTCCCAGATCACGGGGTTGTCGGCGAGGCCCTCGTGCAGGTCGGACAGGTCCGCGATCAGGTCGTGCAGGAAGTCACGGGCCTCGCGGCGCAGGAGGGAGTGGCTGAAGGTCAGCGGGGGCTCGTCGCCGGGCATCCAGTCCGCCTCGACGTCGACCCAGCCGAAGCGCCGCTCGAACATCATCCGGTCCGATGACTCGGTGAAGTCCAGCTCCGCGTACTGCTGCCGGTGCGAGCGGTTGCCGCGCGGGTCCTGGTCGATCTGCTCGACGATGTCGCACAGCGCCCACGCGAAGTCCAGCACTGGCACCCATCCCCAGGCTGTGGACACCTCGCGGTCCGCCTTGGTGTCCGCGAGGTAGACGTCGCCGGAGAACAGATCGTGCCGCAGCGCGCGGACGTCCGCGCGGCGGTAGTCGGTCTGCGGGGGGTCGGGGAAGCGGCGGGAGAGGGAGTAGCCGATGTCGAGCACGGATCGATGGTGTCATGCCCGTCCGGGGCGGGCCGACACGATCGGGTGAAGCGGAGTAGGTATGCCAGACGCATATGCCGATTGTTTCCTAGTCTCCGGCATATGGTCAGTTCGCCTCATGAGGCTCATCATCGGATCTTCCAGGAGAATCCGGGTCTATTCGCGAGTGCCTTCCACACCTTGGGCATCCCCTTTCCGGAACCTGTCGCGGTGTCGCTCATGGACACCGATCTCACGGAGATCAGACCGCTCGAACGGCACGTGGACACGCTGCTGCGCATCGATGTGGCCGACGGGGGCTCGCTGTTGCTGGCGATCGAGGCCCAGGGCAAGAAGGACCCGGACAAGCGCAGTAGCTGGGCGTACTACCTCGCCCACCTCTACGCGAAGTTCCGCTACCCGTGCGTGCTCCTGGTCGTCTGCCGGGACAAGGGGACGGCGGAGTGGGCAGCCGAGCCGATCCGTATCGGCCTGGACAAGCACCCCAGCCTGGTCGCTCACCCCCTGGTGCTCGGACCGCACAACGTACCCATGGTCACGGACGCCGTCAGGGCGGCCGACGACATCCCGATGGCCGTCTTCTCGGCGATCACGCATAGTAACGATCATGACATCGCTGCCATACTGGAGGCTCTTGCCGAGGCGCTCCGGGCCACGGACGCCGATGCCGCAGCGGTTTTCGCCGAATTCACCGAGGCGGGTCTGGGCGCCACCCCGGCCCGTGAGATCTGGAGGAACCTGATGGGCACTGGTCTCAGTCACTTCCGCGGCTTCGTCGCCGAGAGCTTCCGCGACGAAGGCCGCGTGGAAGGTCGCGTCGAAGGCCGGGCCGAGGACATTCTGCGGATTCTCGCGGTGCGCGGTGTCACGGTGCCGGATGAAGCACGGCAGCGGATCACCGCCTGCAAGGACCTTGCGGTGCTCGATGTGTGGTTCGAGCGCGCCGTCACGGCGACGACCGCCGACGCGGTGCTCGCGGAGATCTGATCGCCGGGTTCGCCCCGGAGGACCTGTCTCCGCTTGCACTTCACCAACGTCCGGTGTCCGAGGGCTGTTCGGCGCAGGTCAGTCGGCAACGGCCTCGATCATGGCGAACGGCGCGGCTTCGGTGAGCGGGGTGACCGTAGTGAGGGTCAGACCCGCGCGGCGGCACACCTCCGCGAAGTCATCGCGGGTGCGCTCCCGGCCGCCCAGATTCACCAGCATGTTGAGGTCGCTGAGGTAGGTGACCCCGCCGTCGGTGACGTCGGCACGGATGTCGACCGCGTCGGGAAGCACGGGCTCCACGATCAAGACGACGCCGCCGGGCGGCAGCACCTGACGGCAGTGGCTCAGGATCGTGACCGCCTGGTCGTCCGTCCAGTCGTGCAGGACGCTCTTCAGCAGGTAGAGATCCGAGCCCCCGGGCACCGAGTGGAAGAAGTCTCCGGCGATCAGGGAGCACCGGTCCTCCAGCCCGTGCCGCGCCATCGTGCCCGGTGTTCCGGCCAGGCCCTCCGCCGTGTCGAGGACGACACCGGTGAGGCCGGGATGGGCGGCCAGCACGCCGGCCAGGAGGGTCCCGTCGCCCCCGCCGACGTCCGTGACCGAGGCGAACCGGCCGAAGGCGAAGGCGCCCGGCAGGGCGGCGGCGGTCTCCGAGGAGGCTTGGCTCATCGCCGCGTTGAACTCGGCGGACAGCTCGGGGTGCTGGGCGAGGTGGCTGAAGAAGTCGGTGCCGAACACACCGTCGAACGCGACCTCACCGGTGCGGACGCTGTCGTCCAGGTGCTCCCAGGCACGGACGATCGTCGGCTCGGTGAACATCCTGACGAACGAGGCGAGCGAGTCGGGACGGCCGGGGTGCAGCAGCGCCCCCGCAGGGGTCACCGAGAAGGTCCCCGGGGCGGGCTCCCGCAGCAGGCCGAGCCCGGCCAGGGCACGCAGCAGCCGCTCCATGGGCTGGGGTTCGGCTCCGGCTTCGGCGGCCACCTCGACAGCCCGGCGCGGCGCGTCGCCCAGCAGTTCCACCACCCTCAGCCGGGCCGCCGCGCGCAGGGCCTGCGCCGCCATGCTCCCGAACGCGAGTCGGACGACCAGATCGTGGTCGGCCGTCCCCGCTGCCGTGACATCGGCGTCCGTGTTCGTCATGGGTGTTTCCTCTCGACTGTGTGCGGTGCGAAGTGCGGTGCGTATGTGCGGTTCGTACGTGCGGTGCGTACGTGCGCGAAGGTCAGCCGGCGGACGTGGGTCTGCCGGCCAGGGCGCGCGGCGTGCACCCGGCCAGGGCCGTGACGTCGCGGTGGAGGTGGGACTGGTCGGCGTATCCGCAGGCGAGGGCGACGGCGTCGGCACTCTCGCCCGCGCAGAGGGCCCGGGCGGCGTGGTCGAAGCGGACCAGCATGGCGGCGCGTTTGGGGGTGAGACCGATCTGGTCGGTGAACCGGGACCACAGCCGCTTGCGGCTCCACCCGAAGGACGCGGCGAGGCCGGCGACCCGTACCCGGCCCCGGCGGGCCACGATGGTGTCCCAGGCGGCGGCGACCTCGGGTGACACCGGCGGTGTGCCGGCAGCCCGCTTCGCGAGGAACGCGTCCGTCAGCGCCAGGCGTTCCTGCCACGTCGTGGCGTCGGTCAACTGCTCGCGGAGGTAGCGGGCGTGCCGCCCCCACAGCTCTTCCAGACCGTTGACCGACCCGTCCAGCTCGCGCGGGGAGACGCCCAGCACCGCATGGGCGGCCAGGGGCGGCAGGCAGACCTCGACGCACTCGACGTGCTCGCCCCGGACCCGGGCCGGGCCGGGCGACAACGAGGCGACGAAACTCCTCAGCGGCCGGCGCGCCGTGGCACTCTCCACCGTGAGGGAGGCGTCCCCGAGCCCGATGACGACGACCACGACGGGCTGGGGGAGCACCTGCATGTCCAGCCCGACGGAGGCGCGGTCACGGAAACCGGCCAGCCGGACCCCGTCGAGCGCCGTGCTGCCGACGAAGTGGGCGACCTCCCAGCCGTGCTCGGAATCGTGCTTCCGAGGCGTGGGACTCACGTGGTTTCTGCGCATGCCCCTACCGTTGCCGACTCCTGCGCGTCTGTCTTGGACGAAAGTTCCCCAGCTCCCGAGTTCCGCAGCTCCGTCCAGGGGGCCAGGCCCGCAGGCTCCGCGCCCCGGCTCACGGAAGCAGGCGCTGCTCCTTCGCCACCGACACCGCGCCCGCACGCGTGTCGACGCCGAGCTTGTCGTAGATCCGGCCCAGGTGGGTCTTGACCGTGGCTTCGCTGATGAACAGGGCGCGGGCGATGTCGCGGTTGCCGAGGCCCTGGGACAGCTGGGCCAGGATGTCGCGTTCACGGTCGGTGAGGCCCGGGCGGGGGCTGCGCATCCGGGCCATGACCCGGCTGGCGACGGGGGCCGAGAGCGTGGTGCGGCCCTGGGCGGCGGACCGGATCGCGGCGAACAGTTCCTCGGGGCGCTCCGCCTTCAGCAGATAGCCGGTCGCCCCCGCCTCGATGGCCCGGGTGATGTCGGCGTCCGTGTCGTACGTGGTCAGCACGAGTACGTGGACCGTGCCGTCGGCCGCGATGCGGCGGGTCGCCTCGACGCCGTCGATGCCCTCGCCGAGCTGGAGGTCCATGAGGACGACGTCCGGCGTGAGCCGGGCGGCGAGCACCACGGCCTCCTCGCCGCTGCCGGCCTCGCCGACGACCTCGATGTCCGGTTCGCTCCCCAGGAGGGCGAGCAGTCCGGCGCGGACGACCACGTGGTCGTCGCAGAGCAGGATGCGTACGGGGGGCGTCTGCGGGCCTTGGCCGGTCATACGGGGTCCTCCAGGGCGGTGAGGGGGACGGGCACGAGCGGGATCGCGGCCGAGAGGACCGTGCCCTCGCCCGGGGCCGACTCGATGGTGAGCGTGCCGCCGAGCTGGTGCACGCGGGCCCGGATGGCGGGGAGCCCGTGGCCGCGCACGGTGGCGGGGCTGCGGACGGGCGCGGGCTCCACGGTGAAGCCGCGGCCGTTGTCGCCGATGTCGAGGACCACCCGGTCGTCGAGGTGGGTCAGGGTCAACCCGGCGGCGGTGGCCCCGGAGTGCTCCCGCACGTTGGCCAGGGCCCCCTGGGCGATGCGCAGCAGGGCCGACTGCACCCGGTCCGGCAGCGGGACGCCCGGGGTGCCCTCCACATGGCAGTGGACGGTGAGCGCGCCCTCCGCCTGGGCGCTCTCGCGGGCCGCCAGCGTGCGCAGGGCCGCTTCCAGGCCGCCGCCCTGCGCCAGGTCGGCGGGGGCCAGGTCGTGGACGAAGCGGCGGGCCTCGGTGAGGTTGCGTTCCGCGATGCCGGTGGCCGTACGGACGTGGCGGCGGGCCGCGTCCGGGTCGGCGCTCCACGTGCGGTCGGCCGCCTGGAGCAGCATCTGCTGGCTGGACAGGCCCTGCGCCAGGGTGTCGTGGATCTCCATGGAGAGCCGCTGACGCTCGGCGAGGGTCCCCTCGCGCCGCTCGGTGGCGGCCAGTTCGCGCCGGGTGCGCAGCAGGTCGTCGATCAGCTCGCGCTGGCGTCCGGCCAGTTCCCGCTGGCGTACCGCCTGGCGCTGCATGTGGACGAAGACGGCGGTCGCGACGGCGGCGACGGCGGGCGGGGCGAGGACCAGATTCGGGTCGAACCCCTCGGCCAGGCGCAGTTGCGCGGCCACGACGAACGCGGTGAGCAGGGCGACCAGGGCGAGGGCCGCGCGCGGCGGCAGGATGCCCAGCCCGGTGTAGAACAACGGCACCGCGCACCACGCGAAGCTCGGCGCGAGGACGACCAGCACCATCCAGACGAGGACGAGCACGCCGAGCCAGACGAGCCGGCGCGGGGTGGGGCGCGAACCCAGGACGGGTCCCAGGAGGTACAGCACCGCCAGGGTGATCGACAGGGCGATGATCCACGGGGTCCGGGCCTCCCCGGGGTGCCGCATCAGGAACCGGGTCAGCGAGGCGCCGAGCAGCAGGAAGAACGCGGCGTGCATGAGCAGCGCGAGCCAGCGGGCGTCGGGGTCGGCGCTGGGCCCCGGGCCGGAATCCTGGCCGGGGCCGGGGCCGGGGCCGGGGCTCGTGCCCGTGCCCGTGCCCTTGCCCGTGCCCGGGCTGGCGCTTGTGCCGGGGCCGGTGCCCGGGCCGCGGGCAGCGCCGGAACCCGAGGCGGAACCCGGGCCGGAGCCGGAGCCGGGTGCAGCGTCGGAGCCCGGGCCGGGCGCAGCGTCGGCCCCCGAGTCGGTGCCCGAGCCGGTGCCAGAGCCGGCCCCCGAGCCGGAAGCGGAGCCGGTGGGTCCGTCCCCCTCCGGGGTCTGCGCATCGCTCCGGTGCTCCACCTCGTACCTCGTGTTCCGTCTCGCCCGAACCCACCCGCTGAGACCCTGCTGACCTGCGCGGATCTTCCATGGTGACCCGATCCGGCCACCCCCGCATCAACCGATCGGCCGACGGGGGCGTCGGCCGACCCGCGCGCCGCTTCCAGCCGGTACGTCGACCGTACGGGGCCGGATCCGCCGGGAGGATCGATACCGGAGCGAAACGCCCGGACCTCTTCCGGGCCGCCCCGCACACCGAACCACCGGGCCGCCCCCGGATCACCAAGGAGTCTCAATGAAGAAGCTGTCGCCGCGCACCCGTGTCGTCACCGGCGCCGTCGTCGTCGCCGCCCTCGGGGCCGGCACGTTCGGCGCGATGTCCGCGAGCGCCTCCTCCCCGGCCGCCGCCCCCGCCGCCGCGGTCAAGGCCGACACGAGCAACCGGAACCTCCAGCAGACGACGCACCTGACCGTGGCCGCCGCCACCAAGGCCGCGCAGGCCACGCTGGACGCGGCGAAGAAGGAGAACCAGCGCATCTCCGTCGCGGTCGTCGACCGCAACGGCAACACCATCGTCTCCCTGCGCGGCGACGGCGCGGGCCCGCAGTCCCCCGAGTCCGCGGTGAAGAAGGCGTACACCGCCGTCTCCTGGAACGCCCCCACCTCCGAGCTGGTCAAGCGCCTGGAGCAGGCCCCGAACCTGAAGGACATCCCTGGCACCCTGTTCCTCGGGGGCGGTGCTCCGGTGCAGGTCAAGGGCGCCCCGGTGGCCGGCATCGGCGTGGCCGGCGCGCCCAGCGGCGACCTCGACGAGAAGTTCGCCCAGGCGGGCGTCGCGGCCCTCGCCCGGTAGTCACGACCCGCACAGGCACCCGCACCCGCACCCGCACAGGCACACGCACACGCACACGCACAGGCACAGGCACAGGCACAGACGGGAACGGAGTACCCATGAACGCCCTCGATCACGACCTGCTCACCGCCGCACGCACCGGCGACACCGAAGGTGTGCGCACCGCGATCGAGGGCGGCGCCCGGGTCGACGTCCGCGACGACGAGTCGCGCACCCCTCTCCTCCTCGCCGTCCACGGCGACCACGTCGAGGCGGCCCGGCTGCTCGTGGCCGCCGGGGCGGACCCGGACGCCCAGGACCGGCGCGAGGAGAGCCCGTGGCTGGCCACCGGCGTCACCGGCAGCGTCGCGATGCTGCACGTACTGCTGCCGGCCGGGCCGGATCTGACCCTGCGCAACCGGTTCGGCGGCATCTCCCTCATCCCGGCGAGCGAACGCGGCCATGTCCCGTACGTACGGGAGGTGCTGCGGGTCACCGACATCGACGTCGACCACGTCAACCGGCTCGGCTGGACCGCTCTGCTGGAGGCGGTGATCCTCGGCGAGGGCGGGCTCGCGCACCAACAGGTCGTGGAGCTGCTCCTCGCGGCCGGGGCGACGCGGGACCTGCCCGACGGCGACGGGGTGACGCCCCTGGCCCACGCCGAGCGGCGCGGTTTCGCCGAGCTGGCCGCCCTGCTGCGGGACGCGGCGTGACCGGGGGCCCCGGCCCCCGCGCCGCCCTCCGGCTGCCTGGCCCCCGCGCCCGTCGCCTCGCCCTCGGGCTCGTCGCCGCCGCCCTGCTCGCCGGGTGCTCGACCGGCACGACGGAGGCGGCCCCGGGCACCCCGGGCACCCCGGGCACCCGTGGCCCGTCCGCCGCGGCCGGCACCCCGGCGGCCCCCGACCCCTCCCGCGCCCCGACCGGCCGCACCCCCGACGGCACCCTCCTCGTCGCCGACTTCGGCGGCGACACCGTGACCTTCGTCGACCCCGGGAAGGACGGTTCGGGGAGGAACGGGGCCCCCATCGCCTCCGTCGAGGTCGGCACCGCGCCCTACGGCCTCGTCGTCGGCGAGGACGGGCGGGCCTGGGTCGCCACCGCCGAGGGCGTCGCGGTCGTCGACACCCGGGAGCGGACCCGGCTCGCGCTCGTCCCGTACGAGACGGAGTCCGGCCCGGTCACCACCGGCGAGTACCGGGGCGGCGGCATGGGCATCGCCCTGGCCCCGGACGGGCAGCACGTCTACGTCGGGGTCAACGTGCCCGGCGGCGACGGCGCGGTCGAGGTCATCGACACCGCTGCCCGCGAGGTCACCGGCGTCGCGCCCGTCGGCATGCGCCCCTTCGACGTGGACGTGTCGCCGGACGGCTGCGAGGTGTACGCCACCGATCACGACTCCTTCGACGTGACGGCGGTGGACGCCGGCTCGTTGCAGACCCGGCGCATGGAGGTCGCCCCGTACGGCACGGAGGGCGGGCTCGGCTCCTGGCTGAAGCCGCACTACGCCGTCGTGCGCCCCGAGGACGGCAAGCTGCTGCTGCCGTTCGAGGGGGAGCGGCTCGCGGTCCTCGACCCGCGCACCGGAGAGGTGACCATCGAGCCGATGACCGCCAACACCCACCAGCACGGCGCGGCCCTCGCCCCCGACGGCACCCTCCTCGTGGTGGGCACCGGTCCGATCGGGTCGGACGACGCGGACCCCTCGCTCACCGTCCGGTCCCCCGACGGCGAGGAACGGGTCGTTCCGCTGGACGGGCCGCACGAGGACGTGGCGGTGTCGAAGGACGGCCGCACGGCGTACGTGACCGGCGGCTTCACCCGCGACGGGTACTGGAACGGCATCACGGTCGTCGACCTGGACGACGGGAACAGCGAGCCGGTCCGCCTGGAGGCAGGCAACCGGCCGCTCGGAATCGCCATCCTCTAAACGGGAGCCGCCCGTTCTTCCCCCGAGGCGGGCGGCTCCTTCCGACTTTCCCCCGATGCGGCGGCCCCTCCCCGGCTTCCCCCGAGGCGGCGGCCCCTCCCCGGCTCCTCCCGAGGCCGTCGGCTCTTTCCGGTCCCGGATTCCGGCGTACCGAGATCTAGGATCGGCCGGGTGAACCACCCCCACCCGGCCCGGCGGCGCACCGCGCACCTCCTCCCGCCGCTCGCCCTGGCCCTCGCCCTCCTCGGCGGGGGCTGTACGGGCGGGGTGCCGGGAACCCCGGGCGCGGCCGGACTGCGCGACCCGTACTTCCCGGGGCTCGGCAACGGCGGCTACGACGTCACCCACTACGGCCTGGAGCTCGACGTCGACCCGGCCGGAGACCGGCTGCGCGGCACCGCCACGATCACCGCCCGCGCCACCCAGGACCTGAGCGCCTTCCACCTCGACCTCGCCGGGCTCGACGTGGACGGCGCCACCGTCGAGGGTCGCCCGGCCGCCGTGAACCGGGCGGGCAAGGAGCTGACGCTGCGTCCGGCGGCCGACGTGGAGGGCCGGCTGGGCAAGGGGCGTACGTTCACCGCCGTAGTGCGCTACTCCGGCTCCCCGGAGACGGTCACCGACCCGGACGGGGCGAAGGAGGGCTGGCTGCGGACGGCCGACGGCGCGGTCGCCCTCGGCGAACCGGCCGGGTCCATGGCCTGGTTCCCCGGCAACCACCACCCGAGCGACAAGGCCGCGTACGACCTCGCGGTCACCGTGCCCGAAGGGCTCGCGGGGATCTCCAACGGGGAGCTGGTGTCCCGGCGTACGGCGAACGGGCGCACCGTCTACCGCTGGCGGACCGCCGAACCGATGGCGAGCTATCTGGCGACCGTCGCCGTGGGGCGGTTCGCCACCGCGGAGTCGGTGACCCCCGAGGGCATCCGGCTGTTCACCGCCGTGGATCCGGAGTCGGCGGCGGCGAGCGCGGACGCGCTGGCGCGGATCCCGGCGGTGCTGACGTGGTCGGCGGGGAGGTTCGGCCCGTATCCCTTCTCCTCCGCCGGGGCGATCGTCGAGCGGACGGGCGACTCGGCGTACGCCCTGGAGACCCAGAACCGGCCCGTCTTCCCCGGCCCGCCGGACACCGCGCTCCTCGTGCACGAACTGGCCCACCAGTGGTTCGGGAACTCCGTCACGCCCGCGACCTGGCGGGACATGTGGCTGAACGAGGGCTTCGCGACCTACGCGGAGTGGCTCTGGGCCGCCGACCACGAGGACGTACCGGTCGAGGAGAGCTTCGAGGCGGCGTACGCGGACGACGCGAACTGGGCGTTCCCGCCCGCCGATCCGCCGAGCGCCGCCGAGCTGTCCGCGCCGCCGGTCTACGGACGGGGGGCGATGGCCGTGCACCGCGTCCGGCTCGCCCTGGAGGACGACCGGGCGTTCTTCGCCCTGGTCAAGGGGTGGACGAAGGCGCACCGGCACGCCAACGCCTCGACCGACGACTTCACCGCGTACGTGGAGGAGGAGACGGGGCGGGACCTCACCGAGCTGTGGGACGCCTGGCTGTACGGCAGGAGCCGGCCGCCCCTGGAGGGCTGACCGGCTCCCGGACGCGGGACGTGACGGCCCCTCACACCCGCCGGAGCCCCCGGCCGCGAAGGCGGCCGGGGGCTCCGGTGAAGCGGGTGAAGCGGGTGTGCGCTCGGGTCAGAGGTTGACGCCGAAGTCCTGGGCGATGCCGCGCAGGCCGGAGGCGTACCCCTGGCCGACCGCGCGGAACTTCCACTCGGCGCCGTTGCGGTAGAGCTCGCCGAAGACCATGGCGGTCTCGGTGGCGGCGTCCTCGCTCAGGTCGTAGCGGGCGATCTCGGCGCCGCCGGCCTGGTTGAGGATGCGGATGAACGCGTTCCGGACCTGGCCGAAGTTCTGGCTGCGGTTCTCGGCGTCGTAGATGGAGACCGGGAAGACGATCTTGTCCACGTCGGCCGGCAGACCCGCCAGGTTGACGTTGATCTGCTCGTCGTCGCCCTCGCCCTCACCCGTGACGTTGTCACCGGTGTGCACGATGGTCTGGTCCGGCGTCGACTTGTTGTTGAAGAAGACGAAGTGGCCGTCCGAGACGACCTTCCCCGCCGGGTTGACCGCGATCGCCGAGGCGTCGAGGTCGAAGTCGGTGCCGGTGGTGGTGCGGACGTCCCAGCCGAGGCCGACCGTGACGGCGGTAAGGCCCGGTGCCTCCTTGGTGAGCGAGACGTTGCCGCCCTTGGACAGGCTTACTGCCATGGGAAGTCCCTTTCCTCGTCGTGTGCGGGTTTCGTGCCATCACGAAAGCTACCGTCACCCGTCATAACGCAAGCAGCAGACCACGAGGTTCCTGGTCGCTTTACTTTCTTTGCCGAACTTCGTCCCGAAGTGGAGCCGGTCAGGGGACACCGGGCGGTCCCGTGCGCGACCCCGTCGGCAAAAGAAGGTGACGAACAGGGCGCGGGGAAGGGACCATGGGTGTCATGTCCGGGCCCTATGTCATCCGCGGCTCGGTCTCCCTCCCGGAGGCCGAGCTCATGTGGCGTTTCTCGCGGTCCTCCGGGCCCGGCGGCCAGCACGTCAACACCAGCGACTCCCAGGTGGAGCTGCGCTTCGACCTGGCGGCGACCGACGCGCTCCCCGAGGTGTGGAAGGCGCGGGCGCTGGAGCGGCTCGCGAGCAGGCTGGTGGGCGGGGTGATATCCGTACGGGCCTCCGAGCACCGCTCCCAGTGGCGCAACCGCGAAACGGCCGGCGTCCGCCTCGCCGCACTCCTCGCCGAGGCCACGGCGCCGCCGCCCAAGCCCCGGATCAAGCGGAAGATCCCGCGAGGCATCAACGAGCGCAGGCTGCGGGAGAAGAAGCAGCGCGGCGACACGAAGCGCGGGCGCTCGGGCCGCGACTGGTGACGCTCGGGCCCGCGACGGGTGACGTTCAAGCCGCGACGGGTGACGCTCGGTCCCGCGACGGGTGACTCCGGGGGCCTGGCCCGTCAGCCCAGCTGGCGGTAGCGGCCCTTGAAGTACGCCAGCGGGTCGCCCTCCGGGCTCGGCAGCACCGCGGTGACCACCCGCCCGATCACCAGGGTGTGGTCCCCGGCCACCACGCGCTGCTCGGTCCGGCACTCCAGCGTCGCCAGCGCCCCGCCGATCAGCGGCGCGTGCGTGACCTCGCCCCGTACGTACGGGACGTCCTCGAACAGCAGCCGGTCGCTGATCCGGCCCTTCATGGCGAACCGGCCCGCGATGTGCCGCTGGCTCGCCGCCAGGACGGAGACCGCCCACAGCGGCTGCTCGTCCAGCAGGTCGTCCATCCGGGAGCCGTTGCGCAGGCTCACCATCACCAGGGGCGGGTCCAGGGACACGGACATGAAGGCGGTCGCAGTCATGCCCACGTCCTCGCCCCGGCCGTCCTCGTCGAGGGGCGGTTCCTGGGCGGTGACCAGCACCACCCCGGCGGCCAGCCGCGCGAGGGCGGCACGGAACTCGTCGTTGCTCACTCCCTCAGCATGGGGGACGGTCTCGGGGCGCGGGGTGGGGGGCTTCGTCTGGAGCACACACCGACGCTAACCGCGGGGGGCGGGCGGTCGCATCGGGCCAGGGGACCAGGCCGGTCCTAGGACTCCGGCACGAACCGTGCACGCGGGCGCACGAGCGGTACGGCAGCATACGGGCGCACGAGCGGTACGGCAGCATACGGGCGCACACAACGGGAACCGGATCCTCCGGCTCCACGCGCCGCCGAGCCGGCTCCACGCGCCGCTGAGCCCACCCTTCCGGTTTCGTTCCGAACGGGACCAGCCACCGTGAGTCACCGGCATCACCTGGCCATCTGTTGTGACTTGAGTCACAGAGTCCATTTTCTGCTGACCCTGTGTACCGGGTGCACAGCTCACTGTGATTCAGTGGCCGTGACACTGCAACAAGTACGTCGATATGAAACCGGATATGAAACCTGGAGTTGCTGTCGAGGTCTCGGGGAGTGCGAGCGATGGAGGCCGAGTCGGAACCGTACGTCCGCCTTGCGACCATGCGGCAGCTGCATCAGGCCGTCGCTGATCTCAACACGGCACGGAGTCTGGCGGACACGCTGCAGACCGTGGCCGACGGAATCGTCGTCGGCCTCGGCTACGAGCTGGGCTGCGTGAACCTGGTCCGGCCGGACGGCGACCTCGTCATCGCCGCGTTCGCGGGCAACGCCGCGGCCGAGGCCCTGATCACCGGGCGCGTCGGCTCCCGCGCCTCGTGGGAACGCCGGCTCTCCATGGGCGAGGCCTGGGACAGCCTCCGCTTCATCCCGCACACCGAGGGCTGGGTCCTCCTCGACGACGACGTACCCCAGTGGCACACCGAGGGGCCCGAGCCCCGGTTCGAGGACGAGTGGCACCCGCTGGACCGGCTCTACGCCCCGATGTACGCCGCCGCGGGCGGCCGTGACCTCCTCGGGGTCATATCCGTCGACCGGCCGCGCAACGGGCGCCGTCCCGGAGCCTGGGGGCGCGAGGCGCTCCAGATGTACGCCTCCCAGGCCGCCATCGCGATCAGCAACGCCCGCCTGCGAGCCAACATGCAGCGTGCCCTGGTCCGCCTGGAGCGGGAGCAGCAGGCGCTGCGGGCCAGCGAGGAGTCCTTCCGGCAGGCCTTCGAGTACGCGCCCAGCGGCATGGCCATCGCGGAGATGGGCGGCGACCAGCAGGGCAGGCTGCTGCGCACCAACGACGCCCTGTGCCGGCTGCTCGGCCGCCCGGCCTCCGTCATGCGCCGCTACTCCTTCGCCGATCTGGTCCACCCCGAGGACATCGGCACCCTGCTGCGCACCTCCGCCGAGGGCGGCCGGGCCGAGCTGCGGCTGAGCCGCCGGGACGGCACCTATCTCTGGGTCTCGCTGCGCAATTCGGTCGTCGCCGACACCGCCGACGGGCCGCGCTTCCTGCTCACCCATGTCGAGGACATAGAGGAGCGCAAGCGGCACGAGCTGAACCTCGCCCACCGCGCCTCGCACGACGCGCTGACGGGGCTGCCCAACAGCGCCGAGCTGAAGTCGCGGCTCAGCGCCCGGATCTGCGAGCGGCCGCACTCTCCGGCCGCGACCGCGATCGAGGCGCTGGACGCGGCGTACGGGGACGTCGAGTCGTCGCTGACCCACGGCTACCAGGCCGACCGGTACGAGGGGGCCCACGGCTACCAGCCCGACGGCTACGAGGGCGAGGCGGTCCCCGGCGGCGGCCCCTTCGACCACCATGTGCACACGGTGGCCCCCGATCCGGAGCACGACGACGGGACGAAGGGCCTCGCGGTCCTCTTCTGCGACCTCGACGGCTTCAAGACCATCAACGACCGCTTCGGACACCACACCGGCGACGCCGTGCTCATCGAGGTCTCCCGGCGGCTGAGCACCTGTGTGCGGGACGGTGACACCGTCGCCCGGCTCGGGGGTGACGAATTCGTCGTTCTCGCCGACGGGCTCGGGGCAGCGGACGCCGCTGACCTGGCCGTTCGCCTGAGAAATGCCATCATTCCGCCCATAAGGGTCGATGGTCGCGCGGTCCGGGTCGGGGCGAGTTTCGGCATCGGCTGGGCCGAGTGCGGCATGACCGTAGAAGAGGTCCTGCGCTCCGCCGACCAGCGGATGTACGTGGAAAAGCGGTCCCGGTCGAAGGTTCACCGCAGGGCCGGATGACGTTCACGGCCGGTTTCTCCCCCTACCCCGTAACCGTTCCCCACGGCCGTCCGGGTCACTGAGCACAATTCGGGGCTTGCTCCGTTCGAGGTAGGCTCGGCCGGTCGGCGACGGCTGGCGACATGGTGAGGAGTGACCCAGGGATGACGGCCGGAAACAACGGCGGGAGCAAGCCCGAGGACGACGATCCGTTCGGCTATCTGTACGCGGACGGACAGGCGGCAGGCGCCCAGCCGCCCGGCCAGGGCGGCTACGGCTACCCGGGGCCGGCCGCGCAGCCGGGCGTGCCCAGAACGTCCTACAACCAGGTGCGGGCCGTCGGCGAGCGCCAGTACGGCCAGCAGCAGGCGCCCCAGCAGCAGGGCGGGTACGGCTACCCGCCCCAGCAGAGCTACGGCCAGCAGCCCCCGCAGCAGTACAACCGGCCGAACCCGCAGTACGCGGCCCCCGAGACCTACCCGGGCGGCGGGCCGGGCGGACAGCCTCCGGCGCAGAACGGCCATGGAGGCGGTCCGGGCCGGGGCGGCCCGAACACCAAGGCGCTCCTGATCGGGGCCGTCGCCGTGGTCGCGGTCGTCGTCATCGGCATCGGCGCCGCCCTGCTCACGGGCGACGACGGCGACAAGGACGACAAGAAGGACGAGGCGTCCACCTCGCAGGGCCCCGCCGGCGAGGTCGAGGAGTCGAAGAAGCCGGAGAAGAAGCCCAAGGAGAAGCCGAAGCCGGTCGAGCTGCCGAAGCAGGACGCGGCGACGCTGACGCTGGGCGGCACGGCGGCCCTGGACTCCACGGTCAAGGGCGCCAAGGGCGCCAACGGCAACTACATCAACCTGAACGAGGTCGGCCGGTCGGCCACCTGGACGGTCGAGGTTCCCGAGGCCGGCGCGTACACCCTGTACGTGACGTACGGCGTGCCCGGCAAGGACGCGAAGACGACCCTGACGGTCAACGCGCAGGAGCCGCGCTCCATCAACATGGAGAACTTCGCGAAGGCCGCCGAGGGCGATCTGGAGAAGGGCTGGACGAACACGTACGCGTACGTCCAGCTCGACAAGGGCTCCAACACCCTCAAGCTGTCGTGCGAGACGGGCGATCAGTGCGACGCCAATCTCGACCAGCTGGAGCTGAAGTCCGGCCACATCAAGAGCTAGACACGCGTGCGTGCGACGACGCCCTGACCGCCCCGAAGTGGTCAGGGCGTCGTCGTGTCCGGCTCCACCGTGACGCGCGGCAGCAGCTCCGCGTAGGCCTCCGCGTCGAACTCGCCAGCCGTCGGGGCCAGCACGGTCGCCGTCGACAGGGCCACCGCCCGGGCGAGGCGCTCCGGCCAGTCGAGGCCCTCGGCCAGGGCGGACAGCAGTCCGGCCACCGCGGAGTCGCCCGCCCCGGTCGGGTTGCCGCGCACGGCGGCGGGCGGGGCGGCCCGCCAGACGCCGTCCGGGGTGAGGGCGAGCACCCCCTCCGGGCCCAGGGAGGCGATCACGGACTGGGCCCCGCGGCGGCGGGCGTCGCGGGCGGCGCGCAGCGGTTCGCGGGAGCCGGTCAGCCGGGCCAGCTCCTCGGCGTTCGGCTTGACCAGGTCGGGGCGGGCGGCGATGCCCCGGCGCAGCGGTTCTCCGCTGGTGTCCAGGAGCACGGGCACGGCGGCGGCGCGGGCGGTCCGGACCAGTTCCGCGTAGGCCCCGACGTGGATGCCGGGCGGCAGGCTCCCGCAGAGCGCGACGGCGTCGGCTCCGGCGAGCAGCTCCTCGTACGTCCGCAGGAAGGCGGCCCATTCGGCGGGGCTCACCTGCGGTCCGGGTTCGTTGAGCTGGGTGGTGTCGCCGGTCGAGCGGTCGGTGACCGCCAGGGTGCGGCGGGTGTTCCCGGCGACGGGCACGAGGGCGTCGCGCGGCGGGAGCGGGGCGAGGAGGTCGCGCAGGACGCCCCCGGTGGCCCCGCCGACGAAGCCGGTCACCACGCTTTCGTGGCCCAGCGCGCCGAGGACCCGGGCGACGTTGAGGCCCTTGCCGCCGGGGCGTTCGGTGACCTCGCCGACCCGGTGGCTGCGGTGCGGGACGAGCGCGTCGACGGTGTACGTCACGTCGAGCGCGGTGTTCAGAGTGACGGTCAGGATCACCTCTGCCGGCCCCTCCTTCGGTGCATGGCCTCAACGGCGCGCGCATCCGTCCGCGGCGCGCCCCTCTGATGATCATGTCAAAGCGCTGGCGGTCGGCCCAGTCCCGCGGGCCGACCGCCGTCGCTTCGTTACGTGCTCACCGCGCGGGCTACGCGGTCTTCGGCTCGATGATCCACTCGCCCCGGCGCATGACGCCCTTGAGGACGAAGTCCTCGTCGAGGACGACCAGGTCGGCGTCCTTGCCCGCCTCCAGCGAGCCGACCCGGTCGTGGACGCCGAGCAGCCGGGCGGGGTTGGCGGAGATGGACCGCACGACGTCCTCGACGGGGATGGCGTCGAGGGTGACGGCCCGCCGGAACGCGGTGTCCAGGGTGAGCGTGGAGCCGGCGATCGAGCCGCCCTCCACCAGCCGGGCCACGCCGTCGGTGACCTCGACCGCGAGCGGGCCGAGCTCGTACGCGCCGTCGCCGAAGCCGGCGGCGTCCATCGCGTCGGTGATCAGCGCGACGAGGCCCGCGCCCTTGTGGCGGTAGGCCAGCTCCAGCACGGCCGGGTGCAGATGCGTGCCGTCGTTGATCAGCTCGACGGTGATCCGGTCGTCCTCCAGGAGGGCGGCGATCGGGCCGGGGTCGCGGTGGGCGAGCGGCGGCATCGCGTTGAAGAGGTGCGTGGCGACGGTCGCGCCCGCCTCGATGGCCTCGACGGTCTGCTCGTACGTCGCGTCCGTGTGGCCGATCGCGGCGATGACCCCGTGCTCGGCGAGCAGCCGTACGGAGTCGATGCCGCCGGGCAGCTCGGTGGCGAGGGTGAACATCCGGGCGGTGCCGCGCGCGGCGTCCAGCAGCTTGCGGACGTCGGCCGGGTCCGGGTCGCGCAGCAGCTCCTCGCTGTGGGCGCCCTTGCGGCACGGCGAGATGAAGGGGCCCTCGAAGTGGATCCCGGCCAGGTCGCCCTGCTCGACCAGCTCGGACAGGACGCCCGCGCGCCGGGCGAGGAAGTCCATCTCGCCGGTGACCGTGGAGGCGACCATCGTGGTGGTGCCGTGCTCGCGGTGCGTACGGATACCGGTGAGGACCTCGTCGACGGTGCCGGAGGTGAAGGAGGCCCCGCCGCCGCCGTGGTTGTGCATGTCCACGAAGCCGGGGACCACCCAGTGGCCGCTGAGGTCGATGGTCCGGGCGCCCTCCGGTGCGGAACCGGAGATCCGGGAGCCCTCGACGGCCACCCGGCCGTCCTCGACGGTGCCGGTGGGGAGCACCACCCGGGCGCCGGCGAGAACGGTGCTGTCTGCTGCGCGTCCGGCCATCAGGCGGAAACCTCCGTGGAGAGTAGATCCCAGGCGAGCAGCCCCGCGCCCAGGCATCCGGCGGTGTCCCCGAGGGCCGCCGGGACGATGTGGGGCAGTTTCTGGAACGTGACGCGTTCCTCGACGGCCGCACGCAGTGGTGTGAACAAGGTTTCCCCGGCTTCGGCGAGTCCGCCACCGATGATGAGCGTGCCCGGGTCGAGGAGGGTGAGCGCGGTGACGAGGCCGGCGGCGAGCGCGTCGATCGCGTCCTGCCAGACCCGGACCGCCGCCGGGTCGCCCGACTCGACGGCCTTCGCGCAGTCCGCGGCGTCCGCCCCGGGGTCCCCGGAGGCGGCGGCCCAGGCCCGGGTCACCGCGGCGGCCGAGGCCAGCGTCTCCAGACAGCCGCGCTGGCCGCAGCTGCAGTCGGGGCCGTCCGGGCGGACCACGATGTGGCCGATCTCGCCCGCGTCCCCGTGGGCGCCCGCCTCGATGGCCCCCGCGATGCCGATGGCCCCGGCTATCCCGGTGCCCAGCGGGACGAACAGGAAGCGGTCCGCGCCCCGCCCGGCCCCGATCCGGCCCTCGGCGAGCCCGCCGGTGCGGACGTCGTGGCCGAGGGCGACGGGGACGCCGAGGCGCTCGCCGAGGAGGGTGCGCAGCGGTACGTCGCGCCAGCCCAGGTTCGCGGAGTACACCGCGACGCCCTTCTCGGCGTCGACGATGCCGGGCACGGCGACCCCGGCGGCGACGGCGCTCTCGCCGAGGTGCTCCTCGCCGTGGGCCCGCAGGTCCGCCGCGAACCCGAGGATGGTCTCGACGACCGCGTCGGCGCCGCGCTCCCGGCCGGTGGCTCGCCGCGCCTCGTGGAGGAGGGTGCCGTCGGTCCCGACCAGTGCGGCCTTCATTCCGGTGCCGCCCACATCGAGGGCGATGACATGTCTCACGGGAGACAGTTTCGCCCGCCGACCCCCAAAAGGTCTAGTCCACTAGCGAGGTTTGTTGCGCACCCATACAAAATGATGAAGGAGTGAAGACCGGTCGTTTTCTACCGGAAAGTCACTCATGGGCGGCCCCGGACCGGGGGGAATCGGCCCAAAGGTCTGGACCAAGATACGGGCAGGGGCACCCGACTGCCAGTGCGCGTACGCCAGTTGTGGCCCCCGAGACCCGTATACGTTGCCGAAGCGATACGCCGGTGGTGTAGACCTCCGCGTCGCCAATGGGGGAAAATCGCAGTTCATCCGGACGGTGCCCAGGACAGGGGCGGCGCTGCCGCGGCCGAACGGAGGCCGGGGCCGGCGCCGTGCGCGCCGTCCGTGAGCCAGGTGATCAACGAGGATGGGCGAGGCTGTGCAGCGGCGCTTTGTGGGTCTGACCGCGGCGGTGGCCGCGTTGGCAATGACGGCGACGCTGGCGGGCTGCGGCGGTGACGGCGGCGGCAAGGGCGACGTCACGCTCAAGCTGGTCGCCGCCGACTACGGCACCACCCCGGAGAACAGCTCCGAGAAGTACTGGAGCGGAGTCGCGGCGGGCTTCGAGAAGGAGCACCCCGGCATCAAGGTCGACGTCACCGTCCTGCACTGGAAGGACGTCGACCGCGAGGTCGCCGCCATGGTCAAGGCCGGCAACGCCCCGGACATCGCCCAGATCGGCGCTTACGCGGACTACGCCAAGGCGGGCAAGCTCTACACCGCCGACGAGACGCTCGCGATCCGCACCACGGCGAACTTCCTGCCGAGGCTCGCCGACGCGGGCAAGATCGACGGCACGCTGTACGGCCTGCCCTTCGTCGCCAGTACCCGGCTGCTCTTCTACAACAAGGAGCTCTTCGACGAGGCGGGGCTGGGCGCCCCCGAGACCTGGGACGACATCCGGAGCGACGCCGCCGCGCTCAAGGCGAAGGGCGTCGACTACCCCTTCGCCCTGCCGCTCGGCCAGGAGGAGGCCCAGGCCGAGACCCTGATGTGGCTCCTCAGCGGTGGCGGCGGCTACACGGACGACGTCGGCGCGTACGACCTCGACTCGGCCCAGAACATCGCCACGTTCCGCTGGCTGCGGGACAACCTCGTCGGCGAGGACCTCACCGGACCGGTCGAGCCCGGCAAGCTGGACCGCGCGAAGGCCTTCGAGGCGTTCGCCGACGGCGAGGTCGGCATGCTCAACGGCCACCCCACCCTGATGGACAAGGCCGAGGCCAAGGGCATCAAGGTCGGCATGGTGCCGCTGCCCGGCTTCGACGGCCCGACCAAGGGCTCCATGGGCGTGGCCGACTGGATGATGGGCTTCAAGGAGAACGGCCACCGCGAGGAGATAGGCACGTTCCTCGACTACGCCTACTCCGACGAGAACGTGCTGGAGTTCGCCGAGAGTTACGACATGCTCCCGGTGACCGGCAGTGCCTCCGCCGCGATGGAGACCGACAAGAAGCACAAGAAGCTGCGCCCGTTCCTGGCGGCCCTGCCGAACTCGACGCTCATCCCCTACAGCAAGACGTCCTGGGCCACGGTCAGCGACGGGATCAAGAAGAAGATCGGCAGCGCGGTCGCGCCGGGCAGCAACCCCGAGAGCATCCTCGGCGAGCTCGCCACCGAGGCGTCACAGGCGGAGGCCGCCGAGTAGCGGTCGCGGGCGCGGTGTCGGGGGTGGGCGTTAAGTTGGTCGATATGACCGCCCCCGACCACGAGCACCGCGCCCCCCGGGCCGAGCCCGCCCCCGACGCCGGCGGACTGTCCGTACGGGACCGGGCGCTGCTGGCCCTGGAGCGGCGGCCCTGGGCGGGGCCCGGGGCGAAGGAGCGGGCGATCCGCGAGGAGCTCGGGATCTCGCCGGTCCGCTACTACCAGCTGCTGAACGCGCTGATCGACGACGAGCGGGCGCTGCGCGAGGACCCGGTCACGGTGAACCGGCTGCGGCGTGTGCGCGACGCGAAGCGTGGGCGGCGCTGAGCGCGCGCTGAACGGGGGCTCCGACCCCGGGCCCCCGCTCCTCAATCGCCGGAGGGGCTTTATTCGCCTTTACGGGGCGCAGCCCAGCACCAGGTTCACCGCCCGGACCAGGCGGGCCCGTTCGGGGTCGGTCAGATGCGGGTTCGCCCGCTGGCGGGCGCGGGCGAGGGACAGATCGGCGGCCGACGCGCCGCCGTCGTCGGAGAGTTCCGCCAGGAGCGCCGTCAACAGGGGCCGGACGTCCGCCCCGGCGGGGAGCTCCGGGTCGAGCGCGATCCGGGCCAGCGTCAGCGCCGACATCGCCCGGTCGAGACCGGGCGGGCCCTCCGCCGCGGTGGACCAGTCGATCACCACCGCGCCCCCCTCCGTCAGCACCACGTTCTCCGGACGCAGATCCAGATGGAGCACGCAGTCCTCCGGGTCGGCCGAGACCCGGGGCGGTATGGCGTGGAGCTCGCGCAGCAGCCGGGCGAGCAGCGCGCCCGCCTCGGCCGCCCCCCACCGCCCCGCCCGCAGGGCCTCGGCCAGGGTCGGGCCGGTCAGCCGCTGGAGCACCAGGTCCGTGGGGCGGGCCCCTTCGGCGGGCGGACCGATGCGCGGCACCGGGAAGCCGAAGGCGCCGACGTAACTCATCACGGCCAGCTCCTCCGTGATGTCGGTGCGGTCCCGGTAACGGCGAAGGACCCAGGAGCCGTCGAGTGCGTACACGTCGGCGGTGCGTCCCGAGCCCAGAAGTTGGCCTGTGTGCATGGGGCCGAACCTACCCGGGCGCCCCGCCGAAAGGGAGACGCGATCAGGCTTCGCCCGGCAGGGCCGCGAAATCGGCTCCGTACCCGCCCGCGGGGTGGGCCGGAGCACGCGCCGCGCGGCCCCATAACGCGGAGGGAGGGGGGTGAACGGGATCTGCTGCGCCGGGTGTCGCCGCCGCTACGGTTTCGGCAATTCCCTGGTCCGGACCAACCCCAGCCGGACCTGGACACCCCCAGAACCAAGGAGAGTGACGTGGAGAGAACCACGCTCCGCAGACGCGCCCTCGCCGCCGGCACCGCCACGGTGGCCGTGGGTGCGCTCGCCCTCGCCGGGCTGACCGGCGTGGCGTCCGCCGACCCCGCGGCCACCGCCGCCCCGCCGGTCTCCGCCGACAGCCTGTCGCCCGGCATGCTGGCCGCCCTGGAGCGCGACCTCGGCCTCGACGCGGACGACGCCCGCAGCCGGATAGCCAACGAGTACCGCGCCGCCGCCGTCGCCGCCGGGCTGGAGAAGTCCCTCGGCGCCAGCTTCGCCGGAGCCAGGGTCAGCGGCGCGAAGGCGACGCTGACCGTCGCCACCACCGACGCCTCCGAGGCCGCCCGGATCACCGACGCCGGAGCGCGCGCCGAGGTCGTCGGCCACAGCCTGGACCGGCTCGAAGGCGTCAAGAAGGCCCTCGACAAGGCCGCGCTGAACAAGGCGCCCAAGAACGTGCCCGTCTGGTACGTCGACGTCGAGACCAACCGGGTCGTCGTCAACGCCGCCAGCACCGCCGCAGGAAAGGCGTTCCTCAAGGCGGCCGGGGTCGACAGCGGCCTCGTCACCGTCGCGAAGTCCGCCGAGCAGCCCCGCGCCCTCGCCGACATCCGTGGCGGCGACGCGTACTACATGAACGGCTCCGGCCGCTGTTCCGTCGGCTTCTCGGTGAAGCGCGGCACCCAGAACGGCTTCGCCACCGCGGGCCACTGCGGCCGCGTCGGCACCACCACCAACGGCGTCAACCAGCAGGCCCAGGGCTCCTTCCAGGGCTCGACCTTCCCGGGCCGGGACATGGCCTGGGTCGCCACCAACGCCAACTGGACCCCGCGTCCGCTGGTGAACGGCTACGGGCGGGGCGACGTCACCGTCGCCGGCTCCACCGCCGCGGTCGTCGGCGCCTCGGTCTGCCGCTCCGGCTCCACCACGGGCTGGCACTGCGGCACCATCCAGCAGCTGAACACCAGCGTCACCTACCCGGAGGGCACCATCTCCGGGGTGACCCGCACCAGCGTCTGCGCCGAACCGGGCGACTCCGGCGGCTCCTACATCTCCGGCAGCCAGGCGCAGGGCGTCACCTCCGGCGGCTCGGGCAACTGCTCCTCCGGCGGTACGACGTACTTCCAGCCGATCAACCCGTTGCTCCAGACGTACGGGCTGACCCTGGTCACCAACGGCGGGCCGACGGACCCGCCCACCGACCCGCCGACCGACCCGCCCACCGACCCGCCGGGCGGCACCTGGGCGGCCGGCACCGCGTACGCCGCCGGCGCCACGGTGACGTACGGCGGAGCGACCTACCGCTGCCTCCAGGGACACACGGCCCAGCCCGGCTGGACCCCCGCGGCCGTCCCGGCGCTCTGGCAGCGGGTCTGACCACCCGGGACCGGTCCCGGGTGTGACCGCCCCGGGACCGGTCCGGCACCACCGAACCTCCTGAACCTCCCGCCTCCCGCCTCCCCGCGTCGAGGAACCCCGAGGACTCCGAGGAAACCGTCATGACCCCACAAATGGACAACACAACCCCCCATGAGCCCAACGCGTCCGACGAGACGTCGGGGGACCGGCGGCGGATCAGCCGCAAGGGTCTCCTGAAGGCCGCGCTCGTCGCGAGCGCCGCGCCCCTGCTCGCCGGAGGGGGCGTCGCGCTCGCCCGGGACGCCGCCGCGTCCGGGAACGGGCCGCTGGCCCCGACCCCGGAGTGCGACGACGGCGACGACACGACGCCTCCGCAGATGGAGGGGCCGTACTTCAAGCCCAACTCGCCGCGCCGCACCAGCCTGGTGACCCCGAGCACCCCCGGCGTACCGCTCACCGTGAGCGGCTACGTCTTCGGCCGGGCCTGCCGTCCCATCGCCGGGGCGCTGCTCGACTTCTGGCAGGCCGACACCAACGGGTCGTACGACATGGCCCAGTTCGCCTTCCGGGGGCATCAGTTCACCGGCTCGGACGGGTCGTTCAGCCTCACCACCATCGTGGCGGGCCTCTACCCGGGCCGTACCCGGCACATCCATGTGAAGGCGCAGGCGCCCGGCGGGCGCATCCTCACCACCCAGCTGTACTTCCCGAACGAGCCGCGCAACAACACCGACGCGCTGTTCGATCCCGAGCTGCTGATGAACGTCCGCACCGTCGGGAACGGGCGGCAGGGCACCTTCGACTTCGTGCTGGACGTCGCCCAGACGCCCGGCCCGACCGATCCGCCCACCGACCCTCCCACCGATCCGCCGGGCGGCACCTGGTCGTCCGGCACCTCCTACCGCGCGGGTGACCGCGTGACGTACGGCGGGGTCGCCTACCGCTGTCTGCAGGCGCACCAGGCCATGTCGGGCTGGGAGCCGCCGAACGTCCCCGCGTTGTGGGAACGCGGGTAGACGAGGACACAGCGAGCGCACCACCGCCCGCGCCCCGTTCACGCCGTCCGGCGCGTGAACGGGGCGCTTCTCGCGTTCCCCTCCCCCCACGAGCTCCCACGAGCTCCCACGAGCCCCCACGAGCCCCCACGAGGTGGTCCGGCCCCGGGCCCGGAAAAGTTCTCGCGGATCGTCCGAAACATTTGCCCGCCCCCGCCGCGTCGTACAGGGGGAAGGGCGGAACGGACGGACGGGGGAGTGCATGAGGGCGTCGCGTACCGAGGAGTTCAAGGTGTTCGCGGCCGGCCGGGCCGGCCATCTGTTCCGCTCGGCCTGCCTGCTGACCAGCGGCGATGTGCACCTCGCCGAGGACCTGGTGCAGGAGACGCTGAGCCGGATGTACGTGCTGTGGGGCCGGGCCCGCAGGATCGACAACCCGGCGGCGTACGCGCAGACCGTGCTCGTACGGACCTTCCTGACCCACCGGCGACGCCGCTCCGCGAGCGAACGCCCGCTGGCCGAACTGCCCGAGGGCGCTCAGACCGCCCCCGACGACCCGGCGCTGCGGATGACGCTGCTCCGGGCCCTGGCCCAACTGGCCCCCAAGGACCGGGCGGTCGTGGTGCTGCGGTACTGGGAGGACCGGAGCATCGAGGAGACCGCCGCCGCCCTCCAGGTCAGCTCCGCCGCCGTACGGACCCGCTGCGTGCGGGCCCTCGGGCGGCTGCGTGAGCTGCTGGGCGGCAGCATCGCGGAGTTCGCCGCCCGCTGACCTCCGCTGACCTCGCCTGACCTCCGCTGACCTCCGCTGACCTCCGGCGGCCTCCGGCCGCCTGCCCGACCGGCCCCGTGGGCCGTCAACCGTCGATCATTGAGAACGAGAAGTGGTGGTTCCCCATGCCCAGTGAAGACGATCAGCCGTTCGAGGACGGCCTCGGTACGGAAATGCGCCGTGCCGGAGAGACCTTCGAGCTGTCCGGCCGCGGCGCCCTGGTGGACGGCGCGCTGGAACACGGCCGGCGCACCGTGCGCCGCCGCCGTGCCGCCGCCGTGGCGGGCAGCGTACTGACCCTGGCCCTCGTCGGCGGCGGGGTCACTTTCGCCACCGGGCAGCTGGGCGCCCCCGTCGACCGGGCGAACGTCGCGAGCAGTGGCCCGGTCCCGCAGACGGCCGCCACCCCCACGGACGCTGCCACGGACACCGCCACCCCCACGCCGACGGCCGCGCCCACGGACGCCGCGACGGCCACCCCGTCGGACGCGCCCCCGGCCCCGGACGCGTCGGCGCCCACCGCCAAGGAAACCGCGCGCACCGGCGAGCCCTCGTCGGACCCGGCCTCGCGCGGAACGCACGATGCGGGGGAGCCGGCGCCGCCGCTCGACTACGCGCTGCTGATGCCCACCTTCCGCTCGCTGCTGCCCGACGGCCTCTCCGTGGGGGATGAGACGGACAGCGGGGGTGAGTTCGCGTCGGTCGTCGTCGACGACGGCGAGGGCCGGTCCCTCGTGCAGATCAATGTGCAGCGCGACATGCGGGACGTCGCCGACCAGCTGTACCGCGAGGCGACCACCCTGCCGGACGGCACCCTGCTCGCCACCTCGAAGAAGCCCGGTGAGAAGGGCGGCCAGGGAGTGGTCATGTGGACGGCCGACACGTTGCGCCCCGACGGTATGCGGGTCGTCGTCTCGGCCTTCAACTCCGGCGAGCAGTCGAGCCCCGCCACCCGGCCCGCGCCCGCGCTCACGATGGACCAGCTCACCGCCCTGGCCATCAGCCCGGAATGGCCGAGGCTCCAGCAGCGGTAGGGGACGTCCGGCGCATCATGACCGGGTCCGCGACGGCCAGCATGTCCCAGTCACGCCAGGGACCGGGTCCGCGACGGCCAGCATGTCCCAGTCACGCCAGGGACCGGGTCCGCGACGGCCGGCATGCCTCAGTCACGCCACGGGCGTCACTTCGCGTCCGCATACCGCTCCACCACCGCCGTCGTGAAGGGGAACCGCGCCGGCGTCCGGCCGAAGGCGGTCCGCCCGGCCAGCTCGCCCGCCGCGCGGATCGCCTCCGCGACGGCGGTGCTCTCTTCGGCAGGGCAGTGCACGATCACCTCGTCGTGCTGGAAGAACACCAACCGCGCCCGCAGCCCCTGCTCATGGAGGGTCCGGCGCAGCGCGGCCAGCAGCAGCAGCGCCCAGTCGGCCGCGCTGCCCTGCACCACGAAGTTACGGGTGAAGCGCCCCCGGGCCCGCGCCGGACCGCCGTCCGGCGCGGCCCCGGAGCCCTCGGGACCCTCCTGGGGAAGGCCCGCCTCCTCGTCCTGCCCCGCCAACGCGAGCGGCGGGCTGGTCCGGCCCAGCCAGGTCCGCACCACCCGCCCCTCCTCGCCCGCCCGCGCCGCGTCGTCGACATAGGCGACGGCCAGCGGGAAGCGGCGGCGCAGAGCGGCCAGGTTCTTCAGTCCGTCCCCGGACGTCTGGCCGTAGATCGCCCCGAGCAGGGCCAGCTTGGCGTGGTCGCGGTCGCCGGAGAACGCCCGGTCGGACAGGGCCTTGTAGAGGTCGCCGTCATGACCGGCCACCTCCATCAGACCCCGGTCGCGGGAGATCGCCGCCAGCACCCGGGGCTCCATCTGGTCGGCGTCCGCGACGACGAGCCGCCACCCCTCGTCGGCGACGACGGCCTGCCGGATCACCTTGGGGATCTGGAGGGCCCCGCCGCCGTTGGTCGTCCAGCGGCCGCTGACCGTACCGCCCGGCTGGTACTCCGGGCGGAAACGGCCCTCGCGCACCCAGTCCTGGAGCCAGGACCAGCCGTGCGCCGTCCAGATCCGGTACAGCTTCTTGTACGCGATCAGCGGCTCGACCGCCGGATGGTCCAGCTCCTCCAGCTCCCACCGCCGGGTCGACTTCACCGGGATGCCCGCCTGCGCGAACGCCTTCACCACATCGGCCGGCAGGTCGGGGCGGACTCTTCGGCCGAACGCCGCCGACACCTCGTCCGCCAGCTCGGCGAGTCTGCGGGGCTCGCCGCCGCCCGCGTACCGCTCGCCCAGCAGCCCGTTCAGCAGCTCCCGGTGGACGTCGGCACGCCAGGGCAGCCCGGCCCGGTGCATCTCGGCGGTCACGAGCATCCCCGCCGACTCCGACGCGGTCAGCAGGCGCATCCGGTCCGGGTGCTCCGCCGCGTCGTGACGGCGCACCTGGTCCGCGTAGACCCGCAGGAGCCCCTCGAACGGCACCCCGGGGCCCGACGGCGGCTCGAAGAGGGAGGACTGCGCGCCCGGCTCGGCGGACCGGGCGGGCGGGTCCGGCGGCACCGGCGCGTTGTCCAGCCTGGCCAGCGCGGCGGCGGCGGAACGGGGCTCGCCGAGCCGCCCGGCGTGCCCGAGCAGCAGCAGCTCGGCGCACTCGATGTCGTAGCACCGCTCGACCCGGACCCCGGCGGCCAGCAGCCGGGGGTAGATCTCGGCGGTCGACCGCCACACCCAGCGCACCACGTCGGGCCGGGAGCGGATCGCCTCGACCAGGTCGGGCTCGGCGAGGACCGGCCCGGCGGGCATGCCGTCCCGGGCCAGCGGCGCGAGCAGCGCCCCGCCCCCGTCCGCAGCCGCCACCGCCCACCGTTCGGTCATGGGTGCGAGTCTGGCACCCGCCACTGACAGTGCCCCGGAGGCGGAGCGCGCCGGGCCTCGGGTGGACCGAACCTTCAGTGGGCCGGGCCGTGCGCCTACCCTTGGCCGGATGGAATCGGTGATCGACCGGGCGTGCGCGGCGGCCCTCTACGTGGCGGGCGACGCCGCCCTCGACACCGGGGCCTCCCTGCTCGCCGCAGCCCCGGAGGCCGACGCGGAGGCGCACCGGCGCGGCGAGGAGTTCGTGCGCCGGGCATGGGACCGGGGCTGGCACCCGGCCGACCTGGTCCGGTTCGTCCGCCACGAGCTGGACGAGCGGCGGGCGGCGCTGGCCGCGACCCTGATCGCCGCCGAGACCGCCCGGTACGCGGAGCTGCCGCCCCGCTGGCGGCAGCAGCTCGCCGAACTGCCCGCCCCGGTGCCGCGCAACCGCCCCGACCGGTTCCGTTACGCGGGTGACCTGCTGGAGCTGTACCGGCTGCTGCTGCGGCTGCCCGCCATCGAGCCCGTGGGGCCCCCGCCCGGCGCCGCCGCCGATCACCCGCACCGGCCGCCCGCCGCCGACGAGCCCCGCATGCTGACCCGGATCCGGGCGCTGCTGGCGAAGGCGGAGGCGACCGGTTTCCCGGAGGAGGCCGAGGCGCTGACCACCAAGGCGCAGGAGCTGATGGCCCGGCACAGCATCGACGAGGCCCTCCTCGCCGCCCGGACGCACAGCCGCGAGACGCCGGGCGCCTGCCGGATCGGGGTGGAGCCCCCGTACGAGAGCGCCAAGGCGATCCTGCTCGACGCGGTCGCCTCCGCCAACCGCTGCCGGGCCGTGTGGAACGACGATCTCGGCTTCACCACGGTCGTCGGCTTCGAGCCGGACCTGGAGGCCGTCGAGCTGCTGTTCACCTCCCTGCTCGTCCAGGGGACGGCCGCGATGACCCGGGCGGAGGCCGGTCAGCGCGCCGGAGGACGCAAGCGGACCAAGACCTTCCGGCAGGCGTTTCTGATGGGGTACGCCCAGCGGCTCGGCCGCCGGCTCGCCGACGGCGCCGAGCGGGTCACCGCGGCGGCCGACGGCGCCGACGCGGTTCCGGCCGGCGAGCTGCTGCCGGTGCTGGCCGCCCGGGACGTCGCGGTCACCGAAACCGCCGGGCGGATGTTCCCGAGGACCACCACATCCCGGGTCCGCGGCATCACCGACCTGGACGGCTGGACACACGGCACCGAGGCCGCCGACCGGGCCCACACGGGCGGCACGTCCCACCGACCCGATGGCGAAATCATGTCCTAAGTCGAGCTTGTCCTGGATTGCACGGCTAGGCTCGGCCCATGAGCTGGCTCCGGGCGCTGAAGGAGACCGCCCGCTCGGGGCTGGAGATCGAGCGGCAGAGGCTGGAACCCCTCATCGCCCTGCGCGGTGCGGCCGGCCTCGCCCTCGTCGTCGGGGCCGGCCTCGTGATGTTCGGGCCGGAGATCGCGGCGAGCTCCGCGTTCGGCGCGTTCCAGGCGGCCCTCGCCACCTTCCAGCGCAGCTGGCGGCCCCGCCCCGTCCTCGCCCTCGTCTCCGGTGCGAGCCTCGCCGTATCGACGTTCGTCGGTTACGTCAGCGGCGCGCACGTCGTGCTCTTCCTGTGCCTCCTCGGCGCCTGGACCTTCCTCGCCGGACTGGCCTGGGCGGCGGGCCCCACGGGCGGCATCATCGCCGCGTCCAACGTCGCGATCATGCTGGTGACGATCACCCTGCCCACCTCGGTCGTGGACGCCGCCGCCCACGCCGGGATGATCGCCGTCGGCGGGGTCGTGCAGGCCGCCCTCATCGTCCTCTTCCCGGTCCGCAGATGGGGCGCCCAGCGCGACGCGCTCGCCGACGCCCTGGCCGCCGAGGCCGACTACGCCCGCCGCCTGCGGCTCGACCCGGTCGCCGCCTTCGACCCGCTGCCCCTGATGACCGCCCGCAGCGCCGCCGCCGTCACCCCGCGGGAGGCCCGCCGCCGCCCGGCCGAACTGCACGGGGCACGGGGGGTCGCCGAGCGGCTGCGCCCGGTGCTCGCCTCGCTCGCGGACCCGGCGATGGGGGTGCCCGGCGACGGTCTTGAGCGGCTCTGGGTGAACGAGTTGCTGGGCGCGGCCGGATCGGTCCTGGACGCCGCCGCGCGCGCTGTCCGGCACGGCGAGCCCGTCCATCTCTCCGCCACGGACCTGGGCGTCCTGAAGACCCCCGACAACGACGTGATCCTCGTCGGCCCCGCCCGCCGCGCCGCCGACCGGCTCTCGGCCCTGCTCGACGACGTCCTGGAGATCGCCGAGGGCACGGGGACCGACAGCGGGGTCCCCTCCGGCCTCGCCCCGGACACCCGGCACCGGCCCACGCTGCTGAAACTGGTCCCGGTGGTGCTGGCCTCGATGCGCCGCGAGCTGCACCACGGCTCGCCGATCCTGCGCCACGCCGTCCGGGTCGCGGTGGTCGCCGTCTCCGGGTACTTCGTCGGCGAGGCCGTGCCGTTCGGCCACGGCTACTGGGCGCCGATGACCGCCGTCATGGTGATGCGGCCCGAGTTCTCGCAGACGTACGCCCGCGCGGCGGGACGCTTCGGCGGCACCCTGGTCGGCGTCGGGCTCGCCACCGCCGTCGTGCAGACCACCAGTCCCGACGCCCGGCTCTCCGCGCTCCTCGCGGTGATCTGCGCCTGGCTGATGTACCTGCTGATGCGCACCGGCTACGCCGTCGGCCAGGTCTGCGTCGCCGCGTACGTCGTCTTCCTGCTCGGCATGGCCGGCGACGACTGGTCCCAGACCGTCACCGAGCGCATCGTCCTGACGCTCGTCGGCGGGCTCCTCGCGATGATCTCGTACGCCGTCTACCCGGCCTGGGAGACCCCGCGGCTGCGCGACCGGCTGGCCGAGTGGCTGGTGGCGGACGGGCGGTACGCGGCCACGGTCGTCGACCGGTACGCGGACCCCGCCTCCCGGGACGCCGAGGACGTCCGGGACGCCCTGATCGCCACCCGGGAGGCGCGTGTGGCGTGGCAGGAGGCGCTGGCGACCGCCCAGCACGAACCCGTACGCCACCGGGGCATCTCCCGGGCCGCCGCCACCGACGCCCAGCACGCGCTGGCCCAGCTGGGCCGGTCCGCGATGGTGCTGGAGGCCCATCTGCCGGCCCGGTCGGCCGACCCGGTGCCCGGCGCCGCCCAGCTGGCCGAGGCGGTGCGCCGGGCCACCGAGAAGGGCGCCAGGGCGGTACGGGAGCGGCGGCTGCCCGACTGGCAGCCGGTGGTGGACGCGGTGGCCCACTGGGACATGCCCACCCCGGCGGACGACGGCACGACGCCGATCGGCGACCCGGTCGTGCGCCGGGGCGCGGCGCTGCTCCTGGACGCGCTGGAGGAGTTCACCCGGGCCCTGGACGAGCGGGGCGGCTCCACCCGGGTCAGCAGCACGCTGGCCGAGGGCTGAGCGGCCCCCGGGCGGGCGTCAGGGCGCGGGGACGTCAGGGATGTCGGGCAGGTCGCCGAGGCCGGGGAGCGAGGGCATGCCGCTCGGCAGTTTGCCCGGTTCGGCCTTGGTGAGGGTGTCCTTGACGCCGCCGTCCCACGAGAGCACCAGCTTCGTGCCGTCCACGGAGTCGATCGCGCCCATCGTGCGGTCGGTGGAGCCGCCGGTGCACTTCAGCGCCAGCATCGGTTCGCCGCCCATGTCCTTCACATCGCCCTGGCACACGGACTGATCGGCGACCAGGGCGACCTTGCGGGCGCTGATGGACGCCGTGACGTTCTTGCCGCCCGTCAGCCCCACCCAGGTGCCCTCCAGCGCCGCCGCGTCCACGGCGCCGCTGCCCGCCGACTCCCCGGAACCGTTGCCGCCGCCGCTCCCGGGCGTCGGGCTCGCCGCGGAATCCGCGCCGGAATCCTTGCTCGCCCCGTCTCCGCCGCACGCGGTCAGCGCCAGTGCGGCGGCCAGAGCGGCGACCGCGACGGCGCCGGTGCGTAGAGATCTGGTCACGTGGAGTTCCCCCTTGCTGTTTTCCGGTCGAAAGACCGCGCCACGTTACCAAGGTCCGTAGCGATCAACTCCCTTGAACGGGAGCGAAATAGGCGTGCCGTTCGTCTCTCTTCCCGGAGGGCGCGGCCGGGGCGGAAAGGCCTGTAATCAAAGGAACACCCCGCGTGCACGTGCATCTGCTCATGCATTGGCATATGAACAGAGCTATGATCCGAGCTAGTTGACACTTGCACCTTGCAACTCGGGGAGCGTCCTGTGCACCACGTGTACAACGGCATGGCGGCCACAGAGCTTCGCGGAGTCGTCTGGCAGAAGAGCAGGCACAGCAACTCCCAGGGATCCTGTGTGGAGTTCGCGCGGCTGCCCGGAGGGAATGTGGCGATGCGGAACTCCCGCCACCCCGACGGGCCCGCCCTCGTCTATACGCCGGCGGAGATAGAGGCGCTGCTGCTCGGCGTCAAGGACGGCGAGTTCGACCACCTCGCCGCGGGCGCCTGACGCGGGGTCCGGCCCGTGACGGGCCGGACCGGGGTACTCACGAACTCGGCTTCGCGTTCTCCTGGAGCCGGAAAAGGGCCCAGACGACCTTGCCGTACAGCGGGCCCGAAGGCAGTTCTCCGAGCTGTACGGGAGAAGGGTGCCAGCCCCAGCTGTCGCTGACGCATTCCACCAGGAAGAGTCCGCGGCCGGATTCGGCCGAATCCGCCGCCTCGCCCGCCACCGGGCTCTCCCGGCTGGGGTCGCGCACGGCGCACACCAGTCGCGAGGTCCAGCGCATCAGATGCAGTCGCACCGGCGGGTCCGTCATTTCCCGGGGCGGATCGCCGGGCAGCGCGTGGCGCAGGGCGTTGGTGACGAGTTCGGACACCACCAGGGCGACGTCGTCGAATCGGTCGCCCAGCTCCCATCGCTCCAGCGTCGACCGGGTGAACTTCCGTGCCCCGCCGACCGCTTCGTAGCGTGCGGGCAGAGCACAGGACGCCGATCCGGCAACCCCTGAGGGGTCGGTGGGGGGAAGCCCCTGCCGTAACGGCTCGAGCATCGTCGATCCATTCGTCCCCATACGAGGCACTCCCGGGATTCGCGGCTGTAGCGGCACTGCCTGTAGCGGTACTGCGGGGGGTACAGCGGCACAACACGAGCACGCAGGTGCGCGAGGACCATGGTTCCGAATGCGCAGGGCAGATGCAAGGGCAGATGCACGTGCACGCGCCGGACCTGCCCGATACCGTGGTGGTTCCGGGGTATTTCTTCCCTGGGTCAGTTTCGGGTGCTTCCTAAACGTCTTCCCATTTCCGTAATCGAATGAGTACGGGCTGATGCGTTTTGGTGGCAGAATCCGGCAGTCGGGGTTGGGGGGCTCCGGTTGCCAGGGGAAGCGATGGGGAGGGTCGGGCCAGTGTCGGCAGGCGAGTCGAGTGGATCGGTGGTGCGGCGCATCCTCCTGGGCTCTCAGCTCAGGAGACTGCGGGAGTCGCGCGGAATCACCCGTGAGGCGGCCGGCTACTCGATCCGGGCCTCCGAATCGAAGATCAGCCGCATGGAGTTGGGACGGGTGAGCTTCAAGGCCAGGGACGTCGAGGACCTGCTCACGCTCTACGGGGTCGCGGACGAGGCGGAGCGCGACTCCCTCCTCGGTCTGGCCCGTGAGGCCAACGTGGCCGGTTGGTGGCACAGTTACGGAGACGTGCTGCCCGGCTGGTTCCAGACGTACATCGGCCTGGAGGGCGCCGCCTCTCTCATCCGTGTCTATGAAGTGCAGTTCGTGCACGGGCTGTTGCAGACCGAGGCGTATGCCCACGCCGTCGTCTCGCGCGGAATGCGCGGAGCCTCGCCCGCCGAGGTCGACCGCCGGGTGGCCCTGCGGCTGGCGCGCCAGAAGGCCCTCGTCTCGGAGCGCGCCCCGACGTTCCACGCCGTGCTCGACGAGGCGGCGCTGCGCCGACCGTACGGCGAACGCGACGTCATGCGTGCCCAGTTGCGGCATCTGATCGATATGTCGGAGCAGCCGAACATCACGCTCCAGGTCATGCCCTTCAGCCATGGCGGTCATGCCGGCGAGAGCGGATCGTTCACGATGCTGCGTTTCCCGGAATCCGATCTGTCGGACATTGTCTATTTGGAGCAGCTGACGAGCGCGCTCTATCTGGACAAGCCCGAGGAGGTCGCGCAGTACGAAAAGGCCATGGCGGGTCTCGCCCAGGACAGCCCCACACCGGAAGACAGCCGGGATCTTCTGCGCGGTCTACTCCAACTGGCGTAATTTCTCAGTAGGATGACGTGGCATCAGGAGTCTGCGAACGCCTGCAGTAAGGGATTGCATGTCCTTCTTCCATGAACTGGCCCACCAGTACATCGACGGCGAGTGGCTGACCGGCAGCGGCTCGTGGGACATCATCGATTTCAATCCCTACAACGGTGAGAAACTCGCCGCCGTCACCGTGGCCACCGCGCTGGAGGTCGACCGGGCCTACCGGGCCGCCGAGCGGGCCCAGCGGGAATGGGCCGCCGTCAATCCCTACGAGCGCCGCGCCGTCCTCGAACGCGCGCTCCGCGTCACCGGTGAACGCGCGGAGGAGATCGCCGAGGCGATCATCGACGAACTCGGCGGCACCCGGCTGCGGGCCCAGTACGAGGTCCGGGGAGCGACCGAGTTCCTGCGCGAGGCGATCCGCCAGGCGCTGCGGCCCACCGGGCGGCTGCTGCCCGCCGTGGGGGACGGCCGGGAGAACCGGCTCTACCGGCTGCCCGTCGGTGTCGTGGGTGTCATCAGCGCCTTCAACTTCCCTTTCCTGGTGACGATGAAGTCCGTGGCCCCCGCTCTGGCGCTCGGCAACGCGGTCGTCGTGAAACCCCACCAGAACGCCCCCGTCGTGGGCGGCGGCCTGATAGCGAGGATCTTCGAGGACGCCGGGCTGCCGGCCGGGCTGCTCAACGTGGTGATCACCGACAGCGCCGAGATCGGCGACGCGTTCATCGAGCACCCCGTGCCCAAGGTGATCTCGTTCACCGGATCGGACCGGGTCGGCCGGCACATCGCCGCCACCGCGGCGGGCGCCTTCAAGCGGACCATCCTCGAACTGAGCGGGAACAGCGCCCTGGTGGTGCTGGAGGACGCCGACGTCGACTACGCGGTCCGGGCGGCCGTCTTCAGCCGCTTCCTGCACCAGGGGCAGGTCAGCATGGCGGCCAACCGGATCCTGGTGGACCGGTCGGTGGCGGCGGAGTTCACCGAACGGTTCACCGCCGAGGTGGCCGCCCTGAAGACCGGGGACCCGAGGGACCCGGAGACCCGGATCGGCCCCGTCATCAACGCCTTCCAGGCCGACGCGTTGGACGCCCTGGTGGCCCGGGCGGTCGCGGACGGCGCGACGGCGCTCGTGCGCGGCCGGACCGTCGGCAACGTCGTCGGCCCGACCGTCCTGACCGGCCTCGCGGAGGACTCCCCGCTGCTTCGGCAGGAGATCCTCGGGCCGGTGGCCCTGTTGATGACGTTCGACGGCGAGGAGGAGGCCGTGCGGATCGTCAACGACAGCCCGTACGGACTCAGCGGCGCGGTGCACACGCGGGACGCGGAGCGCGGCGTGAAGTTCGCGCAGCGGATCGTCAGCGGGATGTTCCACGTCAACGACTCCACCGTGCAGGACGATCCGCTGGTCGCGTTCGGCGGCGAGAAGACGTCCGGGGTGGGACGGCTGAACGGCGAGGCCGTGGTCGAGGCGTTCACCACCCAGCGGTGGATGTCGATCCAGCACGGCCGCTCGGTCTTCCCGTTCTGACGGCCTTCCCGTTCTGGCGGTCTTCCCGCTCTGACGGGGGGCAGCCGCCTCCTGCCGGGGGCAGCCGCCTCCTGCCGGGGGCAGCCGCCTCCTGCCGGGGGCAGCCGCTTCCTGACGGGGTCTGCGGCCTGCCTCAGTCCCCCGGCCCCCGGAACGTGGCGCGGTAGGCGCTCGGCGAGACGCCCAGCGCCGTGTGGAAGTGGTGGCGCAGATTGGCCGCCGTGCCGAGCCCGGCGCGGGCGGCCACCTGCTCGACGGGCACGTCCGACTCCTCCAGCAACTCCCGGGCCAGTTCGATACGTTGCCGGGTCAGCCAGTTCATGGGCGTCAGCCCGACCTCGTCCCGGAACCGCCGGGTGAAGTGCCGCACGCTCATCGACTCCCTGGCCGCCAGCTGCCCCAGCGTGATCGGGTCCTGGAGCCGGCGCAGCGCCCACGCACGGGCCGCCGATGTCCCCGGAGCCGACCGTTCGGGCACCGGCCGGCGGATGTACTGGACCTGCCCGCCCTCGCGGTGCGGCGGTACGACCGTGCGCCGGGCCACGTCGTTCGCGACGGCGCTCCCGTGGTCGCGGCGGATCATGTGCAGGCAGAGGTCGATCCCGGAGGCGCAGCCCGCCGAGGTCAGCACGGTCCCCCCGTCGGTGTAGAGCACGTCCGGGTCCAGCTCGACCCGGGGGAAGAGCCGGGCGAACCGCTCCGTGTACCGCCAGTGGGTCGTCGCCCGGTGCCCGTCGAGCAGTCCGGCCGAGGCCAGCAGATACGCCCCCGTGCAGATCGAGGCCACCCGGACGCCGGGCCGGATCAGCGCGAAGGCCTCCGCCAGCGGGGCCGGCAGCGCCGGGGTCTCCTGGACGTAGTCCTCGTACGAGGACAGGACGATCACGGTGTCGGCCTCGGCCAGTGCCTCGGGGCCGTGCGGGACGGCCACGGTGAAGTCGCCGTCCGTGCGCACGTCCCCGGGCGACAGGGTGCAGGTGGCGACCTCGTACAGCGGCTCGCCGTCCGCCGAGGCCCCCTGCCTGGCCTGGCCGAAGAGCTGGTGCACGATGCCCAGCTCGATGGGGAGCAGGACCTCGCGGGCGAGCACGGCGACGCGGTGCCGTCCGGGGCGGGTGAAGACCGTCATGGCCATATCTTTGCGCACCCGGTCTATCTGGACACTCGTGGGGACGGGCCCCGCTCGCGACGCTGAAGCCATGGCCCCTTCGACCACGGCATCCCCGTACACCCCGCCCTCCCGCCGGCCCTCCCGGATCCACCGCGCCTGGCTGATGGCCGCCGTCGCGGGCGCGGCCATCGTCACGGCCGGGGCGTTCACCACCGTGCCGGGTCTGCTGGTGACGCCCCTGCACGAGGAGTACGCCTGGGAGCGCGGGCAGATCGCGCTCGCCGCCTCGGTGAACATGGTGTTGTTCGGCCTCACCGCCCCGTTCGCGGCGGCGCTGATGGACCGCGTCGGGGCCCGCCGCGTCGTCATGGGTGCGCTGCTGCTGGTCGCCGCGGGGGCGCTGCTCACCGGCGTCATGACGCGGCCGTGGCAGCTGGTCGCGTACTGGGGCGTGCTGATCGGCCTCGGCAGCGGCTGCCTGACCATGACGTTCGCCGCCGGGATCACCGCCCGCTGGTTCGACCGGCGGCGCGGCCTGGTGACCGGTGCGCTCAGCTCCTCCAGCCACCTGGGCCAGCTGCTCTTCCTGCCCCTGCTGGCCTGGTCCGTGGGCCGCTTCGGCTGGCGCCCGCCGGTGGTGACGCTGGCCCTGGCGGCCCTGGCGGTCGCCGCCCTGGTGTTCCTGCTGCTGCGCGACCACCCGGCGGACGGGGGCGTGAAGCCGTACGGGGCAACGGAGTTCGTCCCCCGCCCGCCCCCGGTCCCCGGAGCGGCCGGGCGGGCGCTGAGGGTGCTGCTGCGTGCGGCGCGCACCGGTCCGTTCTGGTTGCTCGCCGGGGTGTTCGCCCTCTGCGGGGCCTCCACCAACGGCATCATGTGGTCCAACTGGGCGCCCGCCGCACATGATCACGGCATGCGGGCGACGGCGGCGGCCTCGCTGCTGTCCCTCGTCGGGGTCTTCTCCGCCCTCGGCGCGCTGGTGGCCGGCTGGCTGACCGACCGGTTCGACCCGCGCCGGCTGCTGACCGTCTGCTTCGCCGTCCGCGCGCTCACCCTGCTCGCGCTGCCCCTGGTGTTCACCTCCACGGTCACGGCCCCGATGCTCCTGTTCGTGGCGGTCTACGGACTCGTCGACGTCGCGACCGTGCCGCCCGTCATCGAGCTGGCCCGCCGGGTGTACGGGGACGACGGTCCTGTCGTCTTCGGCTGGACGAACGCCGCCCACCAGCTGGGGGCGGGCGCCTCGGCGTTCCTCGGGGCCACCGCACGGGACGTCTTCGGCACGTACGACGTGGTGTGGGCGGCGCTGGCGGCCGGCTGCCTCGTCGCCGCGCTGCTGGCCCCGGCCGTACGCGTGAGGGCACACCGGCCGACCGAACGCAAGCGGGCGGGGCTACCCTAGTCAAAGTTGAATAGGAAGATGGGTGTTGGGTGTCATGTCCGCGATCCGACTGCTGGTCCTCGGCGCCGTCCGCATGCACGGTCGCGCACACGGCTATCAGGTCCGCAACGACCTGGAGTACTGGGGCGCGCACGAGTGGTCCAACGCCAAGCCCGGGTCGATCTACCACGCCCTGAAGCAGATGGCGAAGCAGGGACTGCTCCTCGCGCACGAGACGGCCCCCTCCACGGCGGGCGGCCCGCCGCGCACCGAGTACGAGCTCACGGACAAGGGGCTGGCGGAGTGCCGCCGCCTGCTGCGTGACGCCATCCGCTCCTACGACCGGAACATGGACGTCCTCTCGGCGGCCATCGGTTTCATCGTCGACCTGCCCCGGGCGGAGGCGGTCGCGCTGCTCAAGGAGCGGATCGAGGGCATCGAGAAGTGGCGCAGGGCGGTCACCGAGTACTACACCCCCGAGGAGGGCCCCGAATCCCTCGGCCACATCGGCGAGATCATGAACCTCTGGGTGCACTCGGCCGACACCGGCGCGGAGTGGACCCGAGGTCTGATCGCCCGCATCGAGGGCGGCGCGTACACCTTCGTCGACGAGGGCGATCCGTTCGTCGGACTGCTCGCCGATGACGACGGGAACCCGTACGCCACCGGAGTGCCCCACCCCGGGGACCACGACTAATCAAGTTTGACGAATGGGAGATCCGGGTTTACCTTCGACCCCCTAGTCAAGTTTGACTACAGGAGGGCGGGGAACGAAACGTGACCGAAGCGATCGTCATGGACGGCGTGCACAAGCGGTACGGGGAGAAGAGCGCCCTGGGCGGACTGGACCTGGCCGTCGGCAGCGGCACCGTCCACGGAGTGCTCGGCCCCAACGGGGCGGGCAAGACCACCGCCGTACGGATCATGTCGACACTGCTGCGCCACGACGCGGGCCGGGTGACCGTGGCCGGCCTGGACGTCCGCGAACGGGCGGGCGAGGTGCGGCGCAGGATCGGGCTGCTCGGCCAGCACGCGGCGGTGGACGAGCAGCTCGGCGGGCGGCAGAACCTGGAGATGTTCGGGCGGCTGTACCACCTGGGCGCACGCCGGGCGGGCAGCCGGGCGGACGAGCTGCTGGAGCGATTCGGCCTCGCGGACACCGGGCGCAAGGCCGTCAAGCAGTACAGCGGCGGCATGCGCAGGCGCCTCGACCTGGCCGCGTCGCTGATCACCGACCCGGACGTGCTGTTCCTGGACGAGCCGACGACCGGCCTCGACCCGCGCGGCCGGACCGAGGTGTGGGACGCGGTGCGGTCCCTGGTCGGCGGCGGCACCACGGTGCTGCTGACCACGCAGTACCTGGACGAGGCGGACCAGCTGGCCGACCGGATCTCCCTCATCGACGACGGCCGGGCGGTCGCCGAGGGCACCCCCGACGAGCTGAAGGCCCTCGTCGGCGGCGACCGGATCGACATCGTCCTGCGCGACGCGTCCCGGCTGGTGGAGGCGGGCGCCCTGCTCGGCGGCGCGGACCTGGTGCTGGACGCCGACCGGCGGCGGATCGGCGCGCCCGCCCCGGACCGGATGGCGGCCCTGGCCCGGACGGTGCGGGTGCTGGAGGAGGCGGGCATCGAGGCGGAGGACATCGCGGTGCGCCGCCCCACCCTGGACGAGGTGTTCCTGTCGCTGACCGGCCGGCCCGCCGGCGAACGGCGTGACGGGAAGACGGCGAAGGCGGACAAGGCGGAGGTGGCGGCATGAGCGCGGCGACGACGACGGCGCCAGGACCGGGCGGGGCGCCCTCCCGGCTCGGCTGGGCGCTGGCCGACTCCTGGACGATGACCCGCCGCGAACTGGCCCACTGGGCCCGGCAGCCCGTCGCGGTCCTGGTCAACCTGGTCTTCCCGGTGATGCTGCTGCTGATGTTCACCTATCTGGTCGGCGGCGGCCGGGGGGTGGACGGCGACCCCACGGAGTTCCTGGTCCCCGGGATGCTCGCGCTGACCATGGCCTTCGGCCTGGAGAGCACGATGCTCGCGGTCACCCAGGACCTCGGCAAGGGCGTCATCGACCGCTTCCGCTCGATGCCGATGGTCCCCGGCGCCGTCCTGGTCGGCCGCAGCGCCGCGGACATGCTCCATTCGACGGCCGGGCTCGCGGTGATGACCGGGGTCGGTTACGCCGTCGGCTGGCGCTGGCACCACGGGGTCGCCGCCGCGCTGGGAGCGTTCGGGCTGCTGCTCCTGCTGCGGTTCGCGATGCTCTGGGTCGGCATCCTGCTGGCCATGGTGGCGGGGCGGCCGGAGATGGTCGCGGCGGTCCAGATCCTGGTCTGGCCGGTCGGCTTCCTCTCCAACGTCTTCGCCACCCCCGATTCGATGCCGGGCTGGCTGGGCGCGTTGGTCGAGTGGAACCCGATGTCCGCCACGGCCACCGCCGTACGGGAGTTGTTCGGCAATCCGGGCGGCGCGACCGGCTCCTGGGCGGCCGAGCACGCCCAACTGCTCGCGGTGCTCTGGCCGGTGGCCATCATCGCGGTGTTCTTCCCCCTGGCGGTGGCCAAGTTCGCGCGCCTCAGCCGGTAACGGCGGTCCGGGTGGCGCCGATGGCCGTGCTCAGTGGTGGAAGGCCGTCGGGGCCGTCCGGTCATGGCTCAACGGGTGCTTCTGGGACCGGAGTTCGGGAAGCAGCTGCTTCAGGTCCTCGATCAGCAGCTCGGCCAGGTCCGAGGAGAACCCGTTGCGGCACACCACGCGCAGCACGGAGAGGTCCTGCCGGTTGGCGGGGAAGGTGTACGCGGGCACCAGCCAGCCGTGCTCCCGCAGCCGGCGGGACACGTCGAACACGTCGTACGCGTGGACGTCCGCGTTCATCGTGAAGGCGAACACCGGCAGCTCGTCGCCCCGGGTGAGGAGGCGGAAGTCGCCCAGCTCCTCCACCGCGCGGGCCAGAGCGCACGCCACGTCCCGGGAGGCCTGCTGGACCGCGCGGTAGCCCTCGTGCCCGAGGCGCAGGAACGTGTAGTACTGCGCGACCACCTGCGCCCCGGGCCGGGAGAAGTTCAGCGCGAACGTCGGCATGTCGCCGCCCAGGTAGTTGACCCGCAGGACCAGCTCCTCGGGTAGCGCGTCCGCCGTCCGCCACAGCGCCCAGCCGACCCCCGGGTAGACGAGGCCGTACTTGTGCCCCGAGGTGTTGATCGACGCCACTCTCGGCAGCCGGAAGTCCCACACCAGGTCGGGGTCGAGGAAGGGCGCCACCATCGCGCCCGACGCCCCGTCCACATGGACCGGGATGTCGAGACCGGTCCGCTCCTGGAGGGCGTCCAGGGCCGCGCACAGGTCGGCGATCGGCTCGTAGGACCCGTCAAAGGTGGAGCCGAGGACGCCGACGACCCCGATGGTGTTCTCGTCGCACAGCTCGGCGGCGGCCGCCGGGTCGAGATGGAACCGCTCGCCCTCCATCGGGACGAGCCGGGCCTCCACCTCCCAGAAGTCGCAGAACTTCTCCCAGCAGACCTGAACGTTGACGCCCATCACCAGATTGGGCCGGGCCGTCGCGGGATAGCGGTCGGCGTTCCACTTCGCCCAGCGCCGCTTCAGGGCGAGCCCCGCGAGCATGCACGCCTCGCTCGACCCGGTGGTCGAACACCCCACGGTCGCCCTCGGGTCGGGCGCGTTCCACAGGTCGGCGAGCATCGCCACACAGCGCCGCTCCAGCTCGGCCGTGCGCGGGTACTCGTCCTTGTCGATCATGTTCTTGTCCCGGCACTCACCCATCAGGACGCCGGCCTGCGGCTCCATCCACGTGGTGACGAACGTGGCCAGGTTGAGCCGGGAGTTGCCGTCGAGCATCAGCTCGTCGTGGACCAGCCGGTACGCCGTCGACGGCGGCAGCGGCCCGTCGGGCAGCCGGTGCCGGGGTGGCGCGGTGTTCATCGCGGCCGTCGGGTCGGCCTCGCCGAAGAACGGGTTCAGGGCGAGCCTGCGCCGCTCCTTCGAGGGTTCGTCCTGTTCCGGGTGGGCACCGCGGTGGAGCGGCATGGTGGAGGCCCTTCTCTCGGCCGAAGCGGTCGGGGTGCGGGGGCGGCTCTCGGCGCGGGGTCGGCTCGGGGTGCGGGGTCAGCTCGGGGTGCGGGGTCAGCTCTCGGCGGCCAGGCCCGCCTTGATCGCCCGGGTGAACTTCACGACCCGCTCGGCCTGCACCCGGGCGGCGGTCAGGGTCTGCTCGCCGACCGGGATGTCGCCCTGCCCGGAGACGTGGGAGGTGCCGTACGGGTTGCCGTCCACGAACTTCGAGGGGTCGGTGTACCCGGGGGCGACGAGGATGCCGCCGAAGTGGTGGATCGTGTTGTAGAGCGCGAGCAGCGTGGACTCCTGGCCGCCGTGGGCGGTGGAACTGGAGGTGAAGCCGCTGTAGACCTTGTCGGCGAGCTGCCCCGCCTGCCACATCCCGCCGAGCGTGTCGATGAACTGCTTCAGCTGGGCGGTGACGTTCCCGTACCGGGTCGGCGAACCGAAGATCACCGCGTCCGCCCACGCCATGTCGTCCGGCGAGACCTCGGGGATGTCCGCGGTCGCGGTCACGTTCTCGGCCCACGCCGGGTTGGAGTCGATGGCCGCCTGCGGGGCGAGCTCCGCCGCCCGGCGCAGCCGCACCTGGGCCCCGGCCCGCTCCGCGTCTCCGGCGATGGCCTTCGCGATCGCGGCGACGGTGCCGGTGGAGGAGTAGTAGATGACGGCGACGTTGACGGGCGTGGGCATGCGGGGGCCTCCGACGGAGCGGGATCGTTACGGAACGCTGTAAAAGCGCACGAATTAGACGATACGGAGGTTCCGTGCGTCCGGCGCGCCGGACGGGGCCTTCTCCGTGAGCGTGGGGGCGGCCCCTCAGCGCAGCGACTTCCCGTCCTCGTCCAGCTGCATCTGGGCCCGTCCCGTGACCAGCAGCCAGGCGGGCAGGGTGGCGGCGCACAGCAGCGGCAGCACGGACGTGTCGCTCACCAGCACCGCCGCCGTGAACAGGCTCACCCAGCCCTGCCGGGTGACGGCCAGCAGCACGCCCAGCACCGCACAGGACACCGCGAGCGACGGCGGGACCGCGTCGACCAGCGCGTGGGCGCAGAGCCCCAGCGACACCCCCGCGAAGACCGCCGGGAAGATCCGGCCGCCCCGGAAGCCGCAGGCCGCCGCGATCACGAGGGCGGCCGTCTTCACCAGCGCCATTCCCGCGAACTCCCCGGCCGACCAGCCGTCCGGGTCCCCGGCGAGCTCCTTCACCTCGTCGAGCCCCTTGAAGAGGGTGAGGTGGCCGCCCAGCGCTCCGAGCAGCCCCAGCACAAGACCGCCCAGCGTCAGGGCGAGCACCGGGTACCGCAGCGCCGTGAAGACCCGGTGGGCCACCGGGAAGGCGTACACCGCGAGCAGACCGAGGAGGGCGCCCGCCGAGGCGATCAGCAGGGCGGAGAGCAGATCGCCCCAGTGCGGTCCCGCGTATGCCGGGAGGGACAGGTCGAAGCTGGGGTGCGCGATCAGCGACATGGTCAGCGCGCCCGCCGTACCGGCCGCGAGCGGGGCGAACAGCCGGTCCCAGAACGCCCCGTGGCCCGGCTGCGAGGCCAGCGTCTCGGAGAGGATCAGCGCGGCGGCGACCGGGGTCCCGAAGAGGGCCCCGATGGTCCCGGCCGCGGCGAGCGCCACCCACAGCTCGCCGGGCGCCCCGGGCGCGAACCGCCGGCCGAGCCAGAAGGCCAGCGCGACGTTGGCCGCGGTGATCGGGTTCTCCGGGCCGAGGCTCACCCCGCCCGCCAGCGCCAGGGTGGTCACCAGGAGCAGCCCGGGCACGATGCCGGGCCTCATCGGCGCGTCCACCAGGCCGGTGGTGGCCGGATCGGGCCCGCCGTGACCGGGCACGGTCCGCAGGACGAGCCCCACCGCGAGGCCGGTCGCGGTGAGCATCACGATCATCCAGAGCGAGGAGAACCGCCCCACCCCGAGCGTGTCGGGCAGCGTCTCCCAGAGCACGTCCTGGAGCCTCTCCGCGAGCAGGCTCACCCCGAGCAGGATCAGCGCGCAGGCGACGCCGACGGCGATCGCGGGCAGCACGAGCGGCAGCAGCCGCCGGGCCGGGGCGGCCGGAGGGTGCGGGGGAGCCGACGGAGGTGCGGGGGATTCTGGGACCACCGGCTCACCCTAGAGGGGCGAACCAGACAAAACGCCTCAATGGTGGCCCCAGCGGTCCCGCGTCTCGCCCGGTCAGTCCGAAGACCTCGCCGATGACCTGGGTCACCTGATGGCCGGGTACGTCGTTCGTGGTGACGACCAGCACGTCCGCCCGGGCGGCCCGACCGCCGCCGAAATCCTCAATGCCCGTGTTTGTGGCACCTCCTGTGAGCGGCTTCGGACCGCTCCGCACGATGCGCACTCCCGCTGTGCGCCACTGGAACCAAGGGCGCCGGCCGGGCGTTGATAGCTTGGGGCAGCCACAGAGCCGCCATCGCACACCATCCTGGAGCCCGGACCCTTGAATACGCTTGCGCTCGGACCGAGCTGGCTGGACCCGGACTATCTGCTCAACACGTTCGGGCTCCCCGGCCTGCTCCTCATCGTCTTCGCCGAGTCCGGCCTCCTGATCGGGTTCTTCCTGCCCGGCGACTCGCTGCTGTTCACCACGGGGCTGCTGGTGACCACGGGCCAGCTGAAGTACCCGCTCTGGCTCGTCTGCACGCTGGTCGCCGTCGCCGCGATCGTCGGCGACCAGGTGGGCTATCTCTTCGGCCGCAAGGTCGGCCCGGCCCTCTTCAAGCGCCCCGACTCCCGCCTCTTCAAGCAGGAGAACGTGGAGAAGGCCCACGAGTTCTTCGAGAAGCACGGCCCGAAGTCCCTGGTCCTGGCGCGCTTCGTGCCCATCGTGCGCACCTTCACGCCGATCATCGCGGGCGTCAGCCGGATGAACTACCGCTCCTTCATCACGTACAACATCGTCGGCGCGATCCTCTGGGGCGTCGGCGTCACCGTGCTCGGCGCGATGCTCGGCAAGATCGACTTCGTGCACGAGCACATCGAGATGATCCTCATCCTGATCGTGCTCATCTCCGTGGTGCCGATCGTGGTCGAGGTGCTGCGCGCCCGCAGCCAGGGCAAGAAGGCCGCCGCGGCCGCGGCACGGGAGGGCGGCGGCTCCGGCCTCCCCCCGGCGGGCGGCAACGGCCCCTCCACCGGCCAGCGCGGCCGGCACGCCAAGCGCTGACCCCACGCCGCGTACGCACGCACCGAAGGCGCCCGTCCCCGCAGATCGGGGGAGGGGCGCCTTCGTCGTACGGAGACGGGCACGGGCACGGGCACGGGCACGGGCGTGAGGTACGAGGCACGAGGTACGAGGTGCGGGCAGCGCGGCCGCTCGGGGGCGGCGCGGGCCCGGCGCCGTACGCGCGCTCAGAACCCCCGGGTCCGCTTCGCCGCCCGGCGGCTCGCCCCGCCGACCGCCCCCGGCGCCCCCATGAACAGCCGCGAGATCTCACTCCCCAGGTTCACCCCGATCGCGATGGCCAGGGCCGTCGCGACCGCCGTCGACAGCGAGGCCAGCCCCGTGTCCAGCTCGTTCTGCGCCACGCCCAGCAGACCGAAGTACGTCGCCGAACCGGGCAGCAGCGGCCCGATGGCCGCCGTGATGTACGGCAGCGAGGAATGGAACCGGTAGCGCGAGAACAACTGGCCGAACAGTCCCACCAGACCGGCCGCCACCGCCGTCGCGGCGACCGGCGAGATGCCCCCGGTCCGGGCCAGCGCCCCGAAGATGAGCCAGGCCACTCCGCCGTTCAGGGTGACCGCCAGCACGGTGGAGCGCTCCTGCTGGAGCAGCACCGCGAAGGCCAGGCTCAGCGCCATCGACGCCAGGATCTGGATCACCGGCTCGTTGTACGGCGTGAACCGCGCCTCCGGATTGAGCTGGGCCCCCAGCTGGAGCCCCAGATACAGGACGATCAGCACACCCGCGACGATCCCGATGAAGAAGTACATGACTTCGAGCAGCCGGGCCGACGCGGTGATGTAGTAACCGGTCAGCCCGTCCTGCACCCCCGCCACCAGCGCCCGCCCCGGCAGCAGCGCGAACAGCCCACCGGTGATCACCGCGGACGGCCGGATGTCCGTCGAATGGGTCAGCGTCAGCGCCACCCCCATCGCGGCGGGCGGCATCGCGGCCACCGTGAACTGGTAGAACTCCGGCAGCCCGCGCCCGGCGCACAGCCACGCGAGACGGTCGCCGAGCATCGCGCCCGCCGCCGCCACGACGAACACGAGGAACCCGCCGCCGACCAGCACGGAGGCCGAACCGGCCAGCAGCCCGGCGGCCGCCGTCAGCACCCAGCCCGGATACGGGTGGCGGTTACGGCGGATCTCCGCGAGCCGCCGGTAGGCCTCCTCCAACGAGATCTCGGTGTCCGTGCTGGTGATGTCGTCGACCAGCCGGAACACGGCCGCCAGACGGGTGTAGTCGGTGCCCCGGCGGCGTACCGTACGGCTCGCCGTCACCGGGTCGTCGACCAGTGACGGCTGGTGCGAGATGGACAGCAGCGTGAACGTGACCGTCGGCTCACTGCGGTCGAGACCGTAGGACCGGGTCACCGCGAACATCGCCGCCTCGACGTCCTCGGCGCCCTCGCCGCCCGCCAGCAGCAGCTCCCCGATACGCAGCGTCAGGTCGAGCACGCGCGGCACGGCGGGACCCGTCTCGTCGTCGGTGTGCTGGATCGCCTCCGTGGCCGGACGCTCGGTCACCGGCATCCGCAGCATCGTGCGCATCCGGTCCTGCCAGGGCGCCTCCTTAGTCAGCCTGACCATCGGAATGCCCTGCGCCGGGGTGAACGCGGGCGGCGACTGCTGGGCCCGGTACGTGGCCGGCGGGGTGAAAGCGGAACTCAGCGTGTCGGAGTTCGAACCGCCCCCGGAGCCGCCGCCCGAACCGGCCGGATGGGACTGCTCCTGGTGCACACCGGTCGGCAGCGCGAACTCCGACGTCGGATGGTCCTCCTCGGGCGGCGACGCCGGATGACTCGTCCCCGCGGGCGGGGCGAAAGCGCTCCGCGCCTCGTCGGACTGGGGCTTCTGGTCCTCGGGACCGCCCGATTCCGCCACTGCTCGACCTCGCTCCTCCTCGACCGCACAACCTGGGTGTCTGTCCCGTCGCACGTCTGCCCAGTATGGCCACGGGCATGGGCCCCGCACGCGCGGAAGTGCGGACAGCGAAACGGGCGGCACACCCGTGAAGGTGTGCCGCCCGTTCCGAGACGGCCGTCCGGCTCACAAGCGGAACCGGAAGAGGGACGTCAGTGCGCGCCGCCCTGCGCCTCAAGACGCTTGTACGAGGCCTCGATCTCGGCCTCCGCCTCGGTACGGCCGACCCAGTCGGCGCCCTCGACGGACTTGCCCGGCTCCAGGTCCTTGTAGACCTCGAAGAAGTGCTGGATCTCCAGGCGGTCGAACTCCGACACGTGGTGGATGTCGCGCAGGTGCTCCACCCGCGGGTCGGACGCCGGGACGCAGAGCAGCTTGTCGTCGCCGCCCGCCTCGTCGGTCATCCGGAACATACCGATGGCGCGGCACTTGATGAGGCAACCGGGGAAGGTCGGCTCGTCCAGAATGACCAGCGCGTCCAGCGGGTCGCCGTCCTCGCCGAGGGTGTTCTCGACGAAGCCGTAGTCGGCCGGGTAGCTGGTCGAGGTGAAGAGTCGACGGTCCAGGCGGATCCGACCGGTCTCGTGGTCCACCTCGTACTTGTTCCGCGAACCCTTCGGGATCTCGATGGTGACGTCGAACTCCACGGGTGGCTCCTCCATGATCAACACATACGACTGGTGATTAAGTGTCCCCCACGCAGAAGAGTGCTCGCGAAAGGGGCTGGTCAACGGTGGCCGAGCCGGTGGAAAGACCGTCGATGCGCCCGTCGGACCCGTGGGGCGGGCTGAGGGTCCTGAAGAACAGACACAACGGGTCGTACACCTGGCAGGTCATCGCAGGCTCCGCAACGCTCGGCCTGGTCGTCGCTGCCGGCGCCGTCCTCGCCGCCGGCCCCTGGGACAACGGTCAGCGTAAGGCCGAGCGGGCACTGGCGGTCACCGCGGACCGAACAGGTGGCGCACATCACGGTCGCCCGACACCCGACGGCCCCCGCCCGGCCCCCAGCGCCCCGGCCGTCCTCCCGGCCCTCGGCACCACCACCCACGACGCCCCGAGGGACGCCGCCGCGCTCCGCGACACCCTCGCCCCGCTCATCGGCGCGCCCGGACTCGGCGACAGGGTCGCCGCGTCCGTCATCGACACCGCCACCGGCAAGCAGCTGTACGGAACCGGCGCCACCACCCCGATGACCCCGGCCTCCACCATCAAGATCGCCACCACCGCCGCCGCGCTCTCCGTCCTGGGCCCCGACCACCGCATCGCCACCACCGCCGCGATCTCCCCCGACGCCCGCACCCTCACCCTCGTCGGCGGCGGCGACCCCACGCTGAGCCGGGCGGCCCTGCGCTCGATGGCCGCCGACGCCGCGAAGGCCCTGCGCGAGGACGGCGAGGACGCCGGGGACGGCGCGAACGGCGAGGAGCCGGCAGGCCCGGTACGCCTCACGTACGACGTCTCCCGCTACAGCGGCCCCGTGCTCCACCCGATCAGCCCGAACGTGAACATCGCCCCCGTCACCGCCCTCATGGTCAACGAGGGCCGCCTGAACGACACGGACCGCGGCCCCGCCGAGCGCACCGACGACCCCGCCGGCGACGCCGCCCGCGCCTTCGCCGCACAGCTGAAGAAGGCCGGCGTCGAGGTCACCGGCGCCCCCCGCGAGGCCCGCCCGGCCGACGGGGCCCGCACCGTCGCCACCCACCACTCGGCCCCGCTCGCCGCCCTCGTCGAGCGCACCCTCACCAACAGCGACAACGACATCGCCGAGGCACTCGCCCGGCAGACCGCCATCGCCAAGGGCGAGAGCGCCGACTTCGCCGGAGCCCGCCGCGCCGTCACCAACGAACTGAAGAAGCTGGGAGTCCCGGTGACCGGGGCCCACCTCGCCGACGGCAGCGGCCTCGACCGAGAGGGCCGGGTCACCCCCGCGCTCCTCACCGCCCTCCTCGCCCGCGCCGCCGACCCCGGCCGCCCCGGACTGCGCCCGGTCCTCACCGGCCTCCCGATCGCCGGATTCAGCGGCACCCTCGGCGGCCGCTACGGGGACGGCTCCGAGGGCACCGGCCTGATCCGCGCCAAGACCGGCACCCTCAGCCGCGTCAACTCCCTCGCCGGAACCGTCGTCGACCCCCGGGGCCGCCTGCTGGCCTTCGCCTTCCTCGCCTCCGGCAGCCGCTCCGCCACCGAGGCCGAACCAGCCCTCGACGCCCTGGCCACCGCACTCGCCCGCCCGGCCCGCTGATCACCGCCCAGCACCCGAAGAGCGCTGCAAGACCCCACCACCGGGCGACGGGCTCACGTACGGTTGACGCATGACGAGCATCGGTGGTGCCCAGATGGTCGACTGGAATCTCGCGGTGGCGACCGCGACCCGACTGGTCCGGCCCGGTCCCGACATCAGCCGCGAGGAGGCCCGCGCCGTCGTCGCGGAGCTGCGGCGGCATGCCAAGGCCTCGGAGGAACACGTCCGGCTCTTCACCCGGATGATCCCCGAGGGGACCGAACCCGAGGACACCCCCGTCCTCGTCGTCGACCGGGCCGGCTGGATCAAGGCCAACGTCGCCGGCTTCCGCGAACTGCTGCGCCCCCTGCTCGCCAAGATGGAGAGCCGCCGCTCCGGCGGACCCGGCGGCGCCGTCGTCGGCATGGTCGGCGGCAAGGTCACCGGCGTCGAACTGGGCATGCTGCTCTCGTTCCTCGCCTCCCGGGTCCTCGGCCAGTACGAGACGTTCGCCCCGGCCACCAGGGACCTCCCCGCCTCCGCCGACGGCGGCGGCCGGCTGCTCCTCGTCGCCCCCAACATCGTCCACGTCGAACGCGAGCTGGACGTCGACCCGCACGACTTCCGGCTCTGGGTCGCCCTCCACGAGGAGACCCACCGCACCCAGTTCACCGGCGTGCCCTGGCTCCGCGACCACCTCCGGGGCGAGATCCAGACGTTCCTCGACGAGACCGACGTCGACCCGGTGACCTTCCTGGAACGCCTCCGCGAGGCCGCCCAGTCCCTCTCCGGCGCGGGCCGCCCCGAGGGCGAACAGGGCGAGAGCGACAGCCGGAGCCTCGTCGACATCGTCCAGACCCCCGCCCAGCGCGAAGTGCTCGGCCGCCTCACCGCCGTCATGTCCCTCCTCGAAGGGCACGCGGACTACGTGATGGACGGCGTGGGCCCCGACGTCGTCGGCTCCGTCTCCGAGATCCGCGAGAAGTTCCAGCAGCGCCGGGCCCAGGGCGCCGGCCGCCTCGACCAGGCCCTGCGCAAGCTCCTCGGCCTGGACGCCAAGCTCCGGCAGTACAAGGACGGCGAGAAGTTCGTACGATCGGTCGTCGAAGAGGTCGGCATGGACGGCTTCAACCGCGTCTGGACCTCACCGAACACCCTCCCGACCAAGGCCGAGATCGCCAAGCCCGCCGACTGGGTCGCGCGGGTGCACCGTAAGGCCGAATCCTGACCGTCGGACGGCCCGGGGGCCGATATTGGCCCGCCAATCACCCATCCGAGGGACCGTAGGGGCATGGGAAGGCGTGCAATGCTCGATGAACAGCTTGCCTCTGTCACCATCGACGCACTCTGAGTGACGGGACTGACGCGTTCCGGCGCTCGACGCTCCTCCAGAACTCCACGAAGGGCACCGGACATGGGTCCCCATCCTGCGGTCGCGGCGATACGCCTGGCGGTCCGCCGCGTACTCCACGACGTACTCACCGAATTCCACCGGCACGCCGACCACGGCCGGCCCGCCGACGCGGCGAGGCGCCCCGCGCACGCCGCCCGCTCCCGCACCCGCTATGCCGAAGCCGGCGCCGCGGGCAGGACCGCTCTCCCCGACCGGCCCGACACCCCGCTCGTCCTCGTCGCCTGCTCCGGCGGCGCCGACTCCATGGCGCTCGCCTCCGCCCTCGCGTTCGAGGCCCGCAAACTCTCCGTCCGGGCCGGCGGCATCACCGTCGACCACAACCTCCAGTCGGGGTCCGGCCTCCGCGCCGCCGAGGTCGTCACCCGGCTCACCGCCATGGACCTCGACCCCGTCGAGGCCGTCGCCGTGCACGTCGGACGCGAGGGCGGCCCCGAGGCCGCCGCCCGCGACGCCCGGTACGCCGCGCTGGACGCCGCCGCCGAGCGCCACGGCGCCGCCGCCGTCCTGCTCGGCCACACCCGCGACGACCAGGCCGAGACGGTCCTCCTCGGCCTCGCCCGCGGCTCCGGCATCCGCTCGCTCTCCGGCATGGCCGCCGCCTCCGGGCCGGCCGGCCGCTACCGCCGTCCCTTCCTCCAGCTCGACCGGCAGGCCGTCCGCAAGGCCTGCCTGGTCCAATCCCTGCCCGTCTGGGACGACCCGCACAACATCGACCCCGCCTACACCCGCTCCCGGCTCCGCCACGAAGGCCTGCCCGCGCTGGAGAAGGCGCTCGGCAAAGGCGTCGTCGAAGCTCTCGCCCGCACCGCCCAGCTCTCCCGCGACGACGCCGACGCCCTGGACACCTGGGCCGCCGAGGCGGAGCTGTCCGTACGCGACGAGACCGGCCGCCTGGAGTGCGCCAAGCTCTACGTCCTGCCGCCCGCGGTACGCCGCCGGGTGCTGCGCCGCGCACTGATCGAGGCCGGGGCGCCCGCCGGCTCCCTCTTCGCCCGGCACCTCGAAGAAGTCGACCGCCTGATCACCGGCTGGCGCGGCCAGCGGGCCATCAACCTGCCCGGCCGCGTCGAGGCGATGCGGCAGGGTGGCAGACTGGTCATTCGGCAGAGCTGACGCGCGAGCGGCTGAAGTGCAGGCGAACAGCCGGCCCGGACCGGGCGCTTTCCCGGGCCGGCAGGCAGAGAAAGAGACGTGGGTGAACGAGAAGGACATGGGTACCGACCTTCAGTCGGTGCTCCTCACCAAGGAAGAGATCGACGCGAAGCTCGTCGAGCTGGCCGCGGAGATCGACGCGGAGTACGCGGGCAAGGACCTGCTGATCGTCGGCGTCCTCAAGGGCGCGGTGATGGTCATGGCGGACCTGGCGCGCGCGCTGTCCACCCCCGTCACGATGGACTGGATGGCCGTCTCCTCGTACGGGGCCGGCACCCAGTCCTCCGGCGTCGTCCGGATCCTCAAGGACCTCGACACCGACATCAAGGGCAAGCACGTCCTGATCGTCGAGGACATCATCGACTCCGGTCTGACGCTGTCCTGGCTGCTCTCCAACCTGGGCTCCCGGGAACCGGCCTCGCTGGAGGTCTGCACCCTGCTGCGCAAGCCGGATGCCGCAAAGGTCGCGATCGATGTGAAGTGGATCGGTTTCGACATCCCCAACGAGTTCGTCGTCGGCTACGGGCTGGACTACGCGGAGAAGTACCGCAACCTGCCCTTCGTCGGCACGCTCGCCCCGCACGTCTACGGTGGCTGACCCCGGCCGACCCGCTGGGGAACCCTCGCCGCCCTCGGGCCGTTGAAGCTGCGAAAGCAGGTTTCTCCGTCGTACCCGGCAGTCGCTGGTGACGATGCTGGGGTACCGTCCGAAGAACAGTCTTTTTCAACAGCAGCATTTACCTACGGGCAGGAGGGACGGGGCATCTTCGCTCCGTATGGATGGACGTGAAGCGATACTTCCGTGGGCCCGTCATGTGGATCGTGCTGGCCGTCCTCGCCGTGGTCGTGTTGATGCAGGTCGTCGGCTCGTCCGGCGGCCACAAGACGGTGGACACCGGCAAGGTGATCCAGGCGATCAGCAAGAACCAGGTGGAGCAGGCCAAGCTGACCACCGGTGACGAACAAATCCTCAAGATCGAGCTGAAGAAGGGCCAGAAGCTCGAAGGCGAGTCCGGCAGCAAGTTCCAGGCGAGCTACATCGGCAACCAGGGCGTCGAGCTCGCCGACACGCTGCAACAGAAGTTCGAGGACGGTGACATCGAGAAGGGTTACACCGTCTCGCCGTCGAAGCAGTCCCCGTTCGTCTCGATTCTCCTCTCGCTGCTGCCCTTCGTCCTCATCGTGGTCGTCTTCCTGTTTCTGATGAACCAGATGCAGGGCGGCGGATCCAAGGTCATGCAGTTCGGCAAGTCCAAGGCCAAGCTGATCACCAAGGACACCCCCAAGACGACCTTCTCCGACGTGGCGGGATCCGACGAGGCGGTCGAGGAACTCCACGAGATCAAGGAGTTCCTCCAGGAGCCGGCGAAGTTCCAGGCCGTCGGCGCCAAGATCCCCAAGGGCGTCCTGCTCTACGGGCCGCCCGGTACGGGCAAGACGCTGCTCGCACGCGCCGTCGCCGGCGAAGCGGGCGTGCCGTTCTACTCGATCTCCGGGTCCGACTTCGTCGAGATGTTCGTCGGTGTCGGCGCCTCCCGGGTGCGCGACCTCTTCGAGCAGGCCAAGGCGAACGCCCCGGCGATCGTCTTCGTCGACGAGATCGACGCCGTGGGCCGCCACCGCGGCGCCGGCATGGGCGGCGGTCACGACGAGCGCGAGCAGACGCTCAACCAGCTGCTCGTCGAGATGGACGGGTTCGACGTGAAGGGCGGCGTCATCCTGATCGCCGCCACGAACCGCCCGGACATCCTCGACCCGGCGCTGCTGCGCCCCGGACGCTTCGACCGGCAGATCGCGGTCGACCGCCCGGACATGCAGGGCCGCCTGGAGATCCTCAAGGTGCACCAGAAGGGCAAGCCCGTGGCGGAGGGCGTCGACCTCGGCGCCGTCGCCCGACGCACGCCCGGCTTCACCGGCGCCGACCTGTCGAACGTGCTCAACGAGGCCGCGCTCCTGACGGCGCGCGGCAACAAGAAGCTCATCGACAACGAGAGCCTCGACGAGGCCATCGACCGCGTCGTGGCGGGCCCGCAGAAGCGGACCCGGATCATGTCCGAGAAGGAGAAGAAGATCACCGCGTACCACGAGGGCGGACACGCCCTGGTCGCGGCGGCCTCCCCCCAGTCGGACCCGGTCCACAAGATCACGATCCTCTCCCGCGGTCGCGCCCTCGGTTACACGATGGTGCTCCCGGAGGAGGACAAGTACTCCACGACCCGCAACGAGATGCTCGACCAGCTGGCGTACATGCTGGGCGGGCGTGCGGCCGAGGAGCTGGTCTTCCACGACCCGACCACCGGCGCCGCGAACGACATCGAGAAGGCCACGGCGACGGCCCGCGCGATGGTCACGCAGTACGGCATGACGGAGCGCCTCGGCGCGATCAAGTTCGGCGGCGACAACTCGGAGCCCTTCCTGGGCCGCGAGATGGGCCACCAGCGCGACTACTCGGAAGAGGTCGCGGCACTGGTCGACGAGGAGGTCAAGAAGCTCATCGAGACCGCCCACAACGACGCGTGGGAGATCCTCGTCGAGAACCGCGACATCCTCGACGCCCTGGTGCTCGAACTGCTGGAGAAGGAGACGCTGGGCAAGGACGAGATCGCGGAGATCTTCGCCCCGCTCGTCCGGCGCCCCGCCCGACCGGCATGGACCGGATCCGTCCGGCGCACCCCGTCGACGCGGCCCCCGGTGCTCTCTCCCAAGGAGCTGGCCCTCACCAACGGCGCATCGGTCGCCAACGGTTCGGCCACCCCGCCGGAGATCGCCCCGAAGGACCTGACGAAGGACATCGCCCCGTCCACCGAGGCGACCCCCGAGGAGCGTCCCGAGAACCAGTGACAGACCGACTCCGGTGAGACCCCCGTCACGGGGGCCGACCCGGTCCCGGAATGGATGCCGCGCCCCCCAGGTTTTAGCCTGTGGGGGCGCGGCTTTTCCGTATGCCTGCGAGGTCTGAGCGCGAACCCGCGCACGGGACAGCACAGAGGAACGAGGCACAGATGACCGACCCGGTGACGCTGGACGGCCAGGGTTCGATCGGCGAGTTCGACGAGAAGCGGGCCGAGGCGGCCGTACGCGAACTGCTGATCGCCGTCGGAGAGGACCCGGACCGCGAGGGCCTGCGGGAGACGCCGGGGCGGGTGGCACGGGCGTACAAGGAGATATTCGCCGGCCTGTACCAGCAGCCCGAGGACGTCCTGACGACCACGTTCGATCTGGGCCACGACGAGATGGTGCTGGTCAAGGACATCGAGGTGTTCTCGACCTGCGAACATCATCTGGTGCCGTTCAGGGGCGTCGCGCACGTCGGCTACATCCCCGCCTCCACCGGCAAGATCACCGGTCTGTCGAAGCTGGCCCGGCTGGTCGACGTGTACGCCCGCCGTCCGCAGGTCCAGGAGCGGCTGACGACGCAGATCGCCGAGTCCCTCATGTCGATCCTGGAGCCCCGCGGAGTCATCGTCGTCATCGAGTGCGAGCACATGTGCATGTCGATGCGCGGTATCCGCAAGCCCGGGGCGAAGACCCTCACCTCCGCGGTCCGCGGCCAGCTCCGGGACCCCGCGACCCGCGCCGAGGCGATGAGCCTCATCATGGCGCGCTGACGCTCTCCCGAACGCGAGAAGCGGGCGCGGCAGCCGCGTGGAGCGGCTGCCGCGCCCGTATCCGTCTACGCGGCTGCCGCGCCCGTGCCGTCGTGGTCGTTGCCGTCCTCCGGGAGGCGGCAGACGCGTTCCAGGAAGAGCGCGGCCGCGATCACAGCGATGCCGGCCACCACCGCCGCGCCCGCGTAGATGGCCTGGTCGCGGCGGGGCGGGATGTCGAGGTAGCCCAGGAGGAAGACGCCGGTGCCGCCGTACATGCCGGCGACGAGGGCGGCGACCAGGGCGCTCGCCTGGCCGAAGACGACCGCGCGAGCCGCGAACAGCGGCTCGACCCCCTTGGCGCCGGGGCGGCGCTCGCGCTGGGCGCGCAGGCGGGTGCGGGTGGAGAGGGCGGTCGCGAGGAGGATCACCGCGATCACGGCGAGCACGATCGACGCGGCCAGCGGGACGCTCGGCAGGGTGCCGAGGGAGTCCCAGAGGCGGGCCCCGCCCCAGGAGAGGACACCGGCGGCGGCGAAGAGGCCCGCCAGTACCCCGAGCCGTAGTTGCTTCACCGAGTGAGCCGCCTTTCGCGCCGCCTGTGCCCGGTCCGGCCGTGCGCCGGACCACCGTCCGTCGAGCCTAACGATTACTCCGGTAGGCGCAGTTCCAGGTCGGCGCGGGGCAGGACGCTGTCGCGGCCGACCTCGGCGAGGAGCTGGGCCACCGGGCCGGCGCCGGGCAGCTGGGCCTCGGGGTCGATGTCGTGCCAGGGGGCGAGGACGAAGGCCCGCTCGTGGGCGCGCGGGTGCGGGAGCGTGAGCACCGGGTCGTCGGAGAGGACGTCGGCGTACGCCACGATGTCGACGTCGATGGTGCGCGGACCCCAGCGCTCCTCGCGGACCCGGTCGAAGGCCTCCTCGACGGCCTGGCCGCGCTCCAGCAGGGAGGCCGGGGGCAGCGTCGTCTTCACGAGGATGACGGCGTTGAAGTACGAGGGCTGGGAATCCGCCTCGACGCCCCAGGGCTCCGTCTCGTACACCGGGGAGACGGCCTTGACCCGGAGGCCCGGGGTGTCCTCCAGGGCGTCGACGGCCCCCTGGAGGGTCTCCAGCCGGTTGCCCAGGTTGGAGCCGAGGGAGATCACGGCCATCTTGGGGTTGGAGAGCGTGACGTCGGCGGCGTCCACCTGCTGGACGACGGCGGTCGGAACCGGCTGTACGGTCGGGTCGCTCTGCCCTTCGGTGGAAAATGCAGTCATGCTCGGCTCCGGATGATGGTGATGGTCACGTCGTCGAAGGGGACGGTGATCGGTGCGTCCGGCTTGTGCACCACGACCTCGACCTCCTGGACGCCTTCGTGCTTCAGGCACTGCTGGGCGATGCGTTCGGCGAGCGTCTCGATCAGATCGACCGGTTCGCCCGTCACCACGTCGACGACCTCCTCGGCCACCACGCCGTAGTGCACGGTGCGGGCCAGGTCGTCGGTGGCTGCCGCGGGGCGGGTGTCGAGGCCGAGCACCAGGTCGACGATGAAGGTCTGGCCCTCTTCCCGTTCCCGGGGGAAGACACCGTGGTGCCCACGGGCCTTGAGGCCGCGCAGCGCGACACGATCCACGCGAATCACTCCTGCTGTCGTTGGTCGAGAGGCACCCGGCCGCGTGCGGGCGGCGAGGTGCCTTCTTTCGAATCTACCTGCGAGCACCGACAGTGCTCGCCCGTGGGGGCCGTGGACAGCGCCTTCGGGCTGGTAGCCGCCCCTACCCGGTGGTCATCGGTTCCAACCCCTACCGGTCCCGTACCCACTCACGAGGGTGTTTCCTCGTCGTCGTCCTCATCGGAATCGGTCAGGACGGGCGATCCGTGGTGGGACCAGAGTTTCCAGCCGTCGGCGGTGCGCCGGAACACGTTGGTGGCGACGACCAGCTGGCCCACGAGCGGGCCCAGCGCGTTGCCCTCCTCGGCGGGGCCGCCGCTCAGGATGTTCTCGGTGCAGGTCACCAGGGCGGTGTCCTCCGTCATCGCGATGTTGACGTCGGTGAGGAAGAACTGGATGTACTCGGTGTTCGCCATGATCAGGGCGTAACTGCGCAGTACGTCGCCGCGGCCCGTGAGCACCGGCCAGCCGGGGTGGACGCAGGAGACCGTGAGGTCCTCGCCCGGCAGCCACCGGCCGGCGAGCTCGTCGTGGTCGCCGCGTTCCAGCGCCTCGTAGAAGGCGGTGTTGGCGGCCTCGACCTCAGCGATGTCGGCGGCGGCCCGTGCGTGTTCCTCGTTCACGCGGCGCCCTCGACCGCGCGGGCGACGCGGACCGCGTCGGCGGTGGCCCGTACCTCGTGGACCCGGACCGCCCAGGCTCCGGCCGCCGCGGACAGCGCGGAGACGGCCGCGGTCGCCGCGTCGCGTTCGCGGGCGGGCGGCGGGGCCGAGCCGGGCCCGGCCAGGACGTGCCCGAGGAAACGTTTGCGGGAGGCGGCCACCAGCAGCGGGCGGCCCAGCGTGTGCAGGCCGGCCAGGTGCGCGACGAGCGACAGGTCGTGGGCGGCGTCCTTCGCGAAGCCGAGGCCGGGGTCGATCACGAGGCGCTCGGGGGCGACGCCGCCCGCGACCACCGCGTCCATCCGCTGCCGCAGCTCGTCGAGGACCTCGGCGACCACGTCCTCGTACACCGCACGGCTGTTCATCGACTCGCTGAAGCCGCGCCAGTGCATCACGACGAACGGGACCTCGGCGGCGGCGACGGCCGGGATCATGTCCGGGTCGGCGAGGCCGCCGCTGACGTCGTTGACCAGGGCGGCCCCGGCGGCGACGGCCTGCTCGGCGACGCGGGCGCGCATGGTGTCCACGGAGACGGTGACGCCCTCGGAGGCCAGCCCCCGCACGACGGGCACGACCCGGCGCAGCTCCTCGGCCTCGTCCACCCGGCTGGCGCCGGGACGGGTCGACTCACCGCCCACGTCCACCAGGTCCGCGCCCTCGGACACCAGGTGCAGACCGTGCTTGACCGCGGCCGCGGTGTCGAACCAGCGCCCGCCGTCGGAGAAGGAGTCGGGCGTCACGTTGACGACGCCCATGACCGCGCAGCGGTCCCACTCCGGCAGTCCTCGGACCGTGCCCCGCGTGCGTGTCGTACTCATACGACCAGACTAGGACCTGCCATGGGCCCCGCGCGCCGCGCTCACGCCGCGCTCACCTCGTGCTCCGACGGCGTACGCGGCGTGTGGCCGCACGGGCGCGGGCGGCGGGGGCGGAACGGGCGGGGCGGCGAGAGGTTCACGAAGCCCTCGGCCCGCATCGCCGCGATCCCGATGCGGGGCAGGTCGCGGCTGGTGCGGAAGACCACGAAGCGGGGCTCCCAGCGGGGCTTGAACTTGGCGTTGAACCGGTACAGCGACTCGATCTGGAACCAGCGTGAGAGGAAGATCAGCAGCCCCCGCCAGCAGCGCAGCACCGGTCCCGCGCCCAGCCGCTCGCCGCGGGCCAGCGCGGAGCGGAACATGGCGAAGTTCAGCGAGACCCGGGCGACGCCGAGCCTCTCGGCGGCCTGGAGGGAGGCGACGATCAGGAGCTCGTTCATGCCGGGGTCGGCCGAGCGGTCGCGGCGCATCAGCTCCAGGGACATGCCGTCCGGCCCCCAGGGGACGAAGTGGAGGACCGCCTTCAGGTCGCCGCCCGGGGGGTCCTCCGCACCCGAGCCGGTCAGGTGGGCGGTGGCGATCACGCAGTCGCCGTCGGCCGGGTCGCCGATCCGGCCCAACGCCATGGAGAAGCCGCGTTCGGTGTCGGTGCCGCGCCAGTCGGCGGCGGCGCGGCGGATCCGGTCCAGCTCGGTGTCGCCGATGTCACGTGCCCGCCGGACCCGGGTCTCGTAGCCGTTCCGTTCGATGCGCTTGACCATCTGGCGCACGTTCCGCATGGCCCGTCCGGCGAGGGAGAAATCCGCCACGTCCACCACCGCCTCGTCGCCCAGTTCCAGGGCGGTGAGGCCGGTCTCGCGGGTCCAGACCTGGCCGCCGGTCTCGCTGCAGCCCATCACGGCGGGGGTCCAGGAGTGCGCCTGCGCCTCGTCCATGAAGCGTTCGATCGCGCCCGGCCAGGCCTCCACGTCACCGATGGGGTCGCCGCCGGCCAGCATCACCCCGGAGACGACCCGGTAGCAGACGGCGGCCTTGCCGCTGGGGGAGAAGACGACGCCCTTGTCGCGGCGGAGCGCGAAGTGGCCGAGCGAGTCCCGGCCGCCGTGCCGCTCCAGGAGGGCCCGCAGCCGGCTCTCGTCGTCCTCGGTGAGGCGGGCGGCCGGGTGTTCGGGGCGGAAGGCGAGGTAGATGGTGGTGACGGCGGTGAGCAGGCCGAGCGCGCCCAGCGAGTAGGCCACGGTCCAGCCGGTGCGCCCGGCGTAGCCGACGGGCCCCTCGACGCCGAACAGGCCGTACAGCACGTGCTGGAGACGGTCGGCGATGGACGGGTCGCCGACGACCCGGCCGGGGTGGACGCTGACGATGATCAGCCCGAGCCCCAGCGACCCGGCGCCGAGCAGTACGAAGTTGGCGAGCGCGCGCCAGCGGCTACGCGGGTCGGGCAGCGCCCGGAACTGGTCCCGGTGGCGCACCAGCAGCCAGCAGAGCGCCAGCGACACGAGCACCCCGACGATCGAGTGGCGGTACGCGAACTGGGCCACGGCCCCCGCGGGCAGCAGGATCACCGCCGCGCGCCAGGCCCGCCGCTTGTGCCGTTTCAGCCCGTGGGCGAGCAGGAGCAGCAGCATGCCCGCGCTGAGCGAGAGCGCGGCGGCGAACGGGCCGAGCGCCCCGGGGAGCACCTCGGCGAGGGTGTGCATCCGGCTGTGCCGGAAGCGGGGGAAGACCCCGGCGGCGACGTCGATCAGCCCGACGACGGTGCAGGCGGTACCGACGAGCGCCGGTACGGATTCGGGGCGCGGTCCGCGGAGCAACCGGCGCACGCGCTGCGGAACCGAAACCGACTTATCCCCATCTGGCGTGACAGACATCGCTTCCCGTGGCTTCGCAAGAGGTTCGTTGAGTCCGCCGGCTGGAGCCCCACGGACGATGTGCGCCCTCTAGGACGGGGGTCGGGGAGCGCGGGTTCACCCACATTCCGGAAATTTCCCGCATCCGGCCCGCGTAAGGAATCACGGAGAAGGCACGCTCATGGGTCTCACCAGCTCCGCAGTTCTGGCGGTCGTGGCAGCGGTCGCCGTCGCCCTGTTCGCCGCCACGGTAGGGCTCTGGCCGCGGCTGGCCCGGCCCGGGGCCGCAGCGGTGTCGGGCCGGATCGGGCTGTTGCTGGTGACCCAGCTGACGCTGTTCGCGGCGGTGGGTCTCGCCGCCAACAACGCCTTCCTCTTCTACGGTTCCTGGGCCGACCTCTTCGGCCGGCAGCAGGAACTCGGTGTGGTCACCGACCACGCGGGGAACGGGCCCGGTCCGCGGCAGATCACGCGGATCGGCACCCAGCGCCCGGACGTGCCGGGCGGCCGGGTGCCGGGCTCTCCGCGTACTACAAGGCGGCCGAGGACCCGACGACGGGCGACCTGTTCCACGGGAAGCGGGAACTGCGCGACCGGGCCGACCTGATGTGGACCCTGGAGAACCGGCCGCCGTCCGGCGGTTCGTTCCTGGTGACGACGTCCCGGGAGGGCGAGGACAACCTCGGGAGCACGATGGAGTTCATCGGGAAGGTGAGGGCGCCCGCGAAGGTGTCCTCCATCGTGCTCGACAGCGGCGGGCACAACTTCACGACCTGGCGGCGGGAGATCCCGCCGGCCCTGGAGTGGCTGAGCGCCCGGCTCAGCGCGAACTGATGCGGGCGCCCTCAGGGGGCGGTGACCGTCGCGACCGTCTCCACGGCGATTTCGGCGCGCGGTACGTCCTGGGCGTCCGCGTCGATGGAGCGGCGCAGGGCCTCGTGGAGCCGGGCGGGGGTCAGCACGCCGAGGAAGCGCCCCTCGCTCTTCTCGTCGATGACGGCGATCCAGCCCGCGTCGTGCTGGAGCATGGTGGCGAAGGCCTGCTTGAGGGGCGCGCCGAGCGGAAGCCAGGCCTCCATCCGGCGGGCGTGTTCGCGGACGGTGCCCTGGGAGGTGGCCGGTGCGCCGCCGGACGCCGTGCCGGCCGTCGCGTCGGCGGTCGCGTCGGCGGGGATCCAGCCGTGGAGGTCGTTCCGGCCGTCCAGGACGACCGCCCAGCGCGCGCCCTGGGACCTGAGCCGTTCGGTGGCCGTGGCCAGCGGGTCGTCGAGGTGGACGACCGGCGGCTGGTCGAGGTCGCTCTCCTCGATGGGCGTCACCGAGAGCCGCTTGAGCCCGCGGTCCGCGCCGACGAAGTCGGCCACGTACGGGGTCGCGGGGGCTCCGAGCACGGTGGCGGGGGAGTCGAACTGCTCGATGCGGCCCTGGCCGTAGACGGCGATCCGGTCGCCCAGGCGGACGGCCTCCTCGATGTCGTGCGTGACGAACAACACGGTCTTGCGCACCTGGGCCTGGAGTTTCAGGAATTCGTTCTGGAGCCGTTCGCGGACGACCGGATCGACCGCGCCGAAAGGCTCGTCCATCAGGAGCACGGGCGGATCGGCGGCCAATGCGCGGGCCACGCCCACGCGTTGGCGCTGGCCTCCGGAAAGCTGTTCCGGATAGCGGTCGCCATAAACGGAAGGGTCGAGTCCGACGAGGTCGAGGAGTTCGGCGGCGCGGTCGCGCCCCTTTCCGCGCTTCCAGCCCAGCAGATGGGGAACGGTCGCGGTGTTCTCCAGCACCGTCTTGTGCGGGAAGAGTCCCACCTGCTGGATCACATAGCCGATGCGGCGGCGCAGTTGGACGGGATCGATGGTGGATATGTCGTCCCCGTCGAGGAATATCCCGCCCTCGGTCGGTTCGATCAGCCGGTTCACCATCTTCATGGTGGTCGTCTTGCCGCAACCGGAAGGTCCGACGAGCGTGACCAGTTCACCCTCGGCGACCTCGAAGGAAAGGTCGTCGACGGCCGTGGTGCCGTCCGCGTAACGCTTGGTGACGTGCTCGAAACGGATCATGGTTCCCCATTGTGGAGGGCGTTCTGTGAAGGGCGTGTTGCCGGAATGCGACAGCCTCCGCGATTGTCAGTGGTCGAGGATAGGCTCGCCAGTCATCAGTTCGATCCGGGGCGATCCGGGGGAGAACGCGGCGTGATCCCCGGGGAGAACACGGCGTGATCCCCGGGGGACCCGGCGTGATCCGGCGGAGAGCCCGGTGTGATCCCGGGGGAAGCGGTGCGATCCCGGACGAGATTCCGGGCGACGGGCGAAAGCAGGAGGTGGGGGACGGATGGCCGAGCAGAACTGCCTGGTGACGAACGACTGGATCTGCGGGGAGTATCTGCGCTCCCGCAGCCAGGAGTTGACCGACGCGACCGTGCAGCACATCGGGATCACGGTGGTCTCGGTGCTGATCGGGCTCGCGGTCGCCTTTCCGCTGGCGCTGCTCGCCCGCCGGGGCCGGCGCTTCGCCGGGCCGGTGCTCGGGCTGACGACCGTGCTCTACACCGTGCCCTCGCTGGCGATGTTCTCGCTGCTGCTGCCCCTGTTCGGGCTGTCGGCCGCGCTCGTCGTCACGGGCCTGGTGCTCTATTCGCTGACCATCCTCGTACGCAACATCCTGGCCGGGCTCGAAGCGGTGCCCGAGGAGGCCCGGGAAGCCGCCCGCGGCATGGGATACGGGCCGGGGCGGCTGCTGTGGGAGGTGGAGCTCCCGCTGGCGCTGCCCGCGGTGATGGCGGGGCTGCGGATAGCCACCGTGTCGACGGTCGCGCTGACCACGGTCGGCTCGCTCGTCGGCAAGGGTGGCCTCGGCAATCTCATCGAGGACGCGCTGCCCAGCTTCTTCAAGGCCCAGGTGCTCGCCGCCTCGGTCCTGTGCGTGCTGCTCGCGGTGGCGGCGGACCTGCTGCTGCTCGGCCTCCAGCGGCTCCTGACGCCCTGGACCCGGATATCCGGGGCGCCCGGTCCGTCCGGGGTGGACAAGGCCAGGCGCACGGACCCAAACGGACCGGGCGGACCGGCGGGCCTGCCCGCCCCGGCGAAGGTGGAGGCGGGCTGACCCGTGGGAGTCATCGGCGATGCCTGGACCTGGCTGACGACCGGGTCCAACTGGTCGGGCGACGGCGGGGCCGCGCACCGGCTCGGCGAGCATCTGTACGTGAGCGGGGTCGCCCTCGCGGTGGCCTGCGCGATAGCCCTGCCGCTCGCCCTGTATCTGGGGCACATCGGCAGGGGCGGTGCGCTCGCCGTGAACATCTCCAACGTGGGGCGGGCCGTCCCGGTCTTCGCGGTGCTCGCCCTGTTCATGGTCACGCCCCTGCGCAACTCGGGTTACTGGCCCACGATCATCGCGCTGGTGCTGTTCGCGGTGCCGCCGCTGCTGACCAACGCCTATGTCGGGATGCGGGAGGTGGACCGGGCCGTGGTGGAGGCCGCGCGCGGCATGGGGATGTCGGGCGGGCAGCTCTTCGTCCGGGTCGAGCTGCCGCTCGCCTACCCGATGATCATGACCGGGCTGCGGTCCGCCGCCGTCCAGGTCGTGGCCACCGCGTCGATCGCCGCGATGGTCGGCCTCGGCGGTCTCGGCCGGATCATCACCGCCGGGTTCAACACCTACGACACGGCCCAGGTCTTCGCGGGCGCGATCCTGGTCGCGGGACTCGCCCTGCTGGTGGAAGGAGTGCTCGTGGGCCTGGACCGGCTGCTGTCACCGCTGCGCCGCCGCCGGCCCGCGTGACGGGCCCGGCGTCCCTCCCCAACTTCCCTTTGGTCACCCTTTTTCGGTTCGGACGGAGAACAGACATGAGCAGAACCTCGCGCATAGCCGGAGCGGTCGTGGGCATGGTGGCGCTGGCGGGGTCGCTGGCGGCCTGCGGCGGCGACAGCCTGGAGCAGGAGAAGGGCTCCGGCTCCTCGGGCGGCGACGGCAAGAAGGGCTCCCTCGTCGTCGGCTCGGCCTCCTTCACCGAGTCCAAGGTGCTCGCCGAGCTGTACGCGCAGATCCTCGGCGACGCCGGGTACGACACCTCGGTCACCACGGTGAAGAACCGCGAGCTGTACGAGCCCTCGCTGGAGAAGGGGGAGATCGACGTCGTCCCCGAATACGCCGCGACGATCACCGAATTCCTCAACGCCAAGGTGAACGGGGCGGAGAAGGCCCAGGGCGCCCCGCTCGCCTCCCCGGACGCCGACGCCACGGTCGCCGCGCTGGAGAAGCTCGCGGGCCCGCTGGGCCTCAAGGTGCTCCCGGCGGGGAAGGCCGTCGACCAGAACGCTTTCGCGGTCTCGAAGGAATTCGCCGAGAAGAACAAGCTCACGACCCTTTCCGATCTTGGAAAGTCGAAGCTCAAGGTGAAGATCGCGGCGGGCGACGAGTGCGAGGTGCGGCCGTTCTGCGCGCCCGGTCTGAAGAAGACGTACGGCATCGACGTCACGGGTATCGACCCCAAGGGAGTCGGAACCCCGCAGTCCAAGCAGGCCGTCCGCGACGGCAAGGTCGAGCTGGTCCTGACGACCACGACGGACGCGGTGCTGGACGGGCTGGTCTTCCTGGAGGACGACAAGAAGCTGCAGAACGCCGACAACGTCCTGCCGGTCCTCAATGCCCAGGACGCGGGCGCCCCGGAGATCGCCGACGCGCTCGGAAAGCTCACCGACGCGCTCACCACGGAGGATCTCGCGGAGCTGAACCGCAAGGTCGACGCCGAGCGCGCGAAGCCGGCCGACGTGGCCAAGGAGTATCTGGAGTCGAAGGGGCTGATCAAGAAGTAGGGCTCGGGCTACGGGTCATTTCGGGGGCCGTGAGGTAACCGGCGGGGAACAGATTGCCGAGCGGCCCCCAAGTGGCGCGTACACACGGTAAATTTCAGGCCATGCCACGTGGACGCCACCGCCATTCCCCACCCCTCCACAGAATCCTGCCCCCCTCCGTGGTGGCGGGAGTGTCGGTCGTCGGTGCCGCCGGCGCCTGGCTCCTGGCCGAACCCCTGGTCCTGCGCGGCCTGGTGGCCGCCGTGGCGGCCGCCGCCGTCACCGGCGCGTATCTGATGCGCAGCTGGGACCGGGCGGCGGGACTGCGGGTCGCCGAGCTGACCCGGGCCCGCGCCAGTGACGAATGGCGGGCCGAGGAGCGGATAGCCGAGCTGGAGCAGGATCTGGAGGAGTCGCGCGAGCTGCGCACCCGTCTGGAGACCAAGCTCCGCCGCAAGCGCGTCGAGCTCGCGGGGCTGCGCGGGGAGCACGCCGGACTGCTGCGCCGCTACGCCAACGCCGAGACCGAGCGGGCCAGCGCGCTGGAGGGCCGCAGGCAGCTCGCCATCGAGGCCGCCGCCCCCAAGGAGCTGCTGCCCGCGCGGTCCACGCCGGCCCCCGAGGCGTACCGGCGCGCGGACGAGGCCCTGATGAACCTCACACGCAACGCGGCGCTCCAGGAGACCCGCCGGACGGTGGAGGCGGCCCGGCGGCGACAGGCGGCCGTCGACGACCGGCACCAGGACACGGAGGGGGAGGGCCCGCGGGGGAAGCACGCGGCGGCCCCCGGGGCGGGCGAGCACCGGGACCACCAGCACCGCCGCCCCTCCACCCCCCTGCCCGCCCCGGCGCTCCCGAGCGTGAAGGCCCCGGCCTCCATCGCGCCGGTGCCCGTGCCGCGCGCGATCCCGGGCGCCTCGGCCGTCGTCCCGTACGCCGCGCGCCGCAACCTGGCACCCCAGGGCAACTTCGACTTCTTCGGCGCCCAGCACGCCCAGAGCGCCGAGAAGGCGAACGCCGTGATCGAGTCCGTGCAGAACGAGGACCTAGCGGACGTCGTCGGCGAGGAGGCGCTCGCCGCCCACCGCACGGGAGCCGTCGACAACCGGGCCGTCGGCAAGGTCATCGACCTCACCGCGCACGACGAGACCGAGCAGATCGAGGTGGCGGAACTGCGCGGCGCGGTCTGAGAACCCCTACTTGTCGATGTCGCCGACGACGAAGAACAGCGAGCCCAGGATCGCCACCATGTCGGCGACCAGGGTGCCCGGCAGCAGCTCGGTGAGCGCCTGGATGTTGTTGAACGAGGCGGAGCGCAGCTTCAGCCGGTAGGGCGTCTTCTCGCCCTTGGACACCAGGTAGTAGCCGTTGACGCCGAGCGGGTTCTCCGTCCAGGCGTAGGTGTGGCCCTCCGGCGCCTTGAGCACCTTGGGCAGCCGCTGGTTGATCGGCCCCGGCGCCAGGTGGGCCATCCGGTCCAGGCAGGCGTCCGCCAGGTCCAGGGAGCCCAGGGTCTGCTCCAGCAGGCATTCGAAGCGGGCCAGGCAGTCGCCCTCGGTCCGGGTGACGACCTTCAGGGTGTCCTGGAGCTCCCCGTACGCGAGATACGGCTCGTCGCGCCGCAGGTCGAAGTCGACGCCCGAGGCGCGGGCGATCGGCCCCGACACCCCGTACGCGTGCACCGCCGCGGCGGACAGCACGCCCACGTCGCGCGTACGGCCCCGGAAGATCTCGTTGCCGAGGACGAGGTTCTCGTACACGTCCATGCGGGAGCGGACGGAGGCGACGGCGTCGCGGACCCGGCCGGCCCAGCCCGCCGGGACGTCCTCCTTGAGCCCGCCGACCCGGTTGAACATGTAGTGCATCCGCCCGCCGGAGACCTCCTCCATCACTGCCTGGAGCTCCTCGCGCTCTCGGAAGGCGTGGAAGACCGGGGTGATGCCGCCGAGTTCGAGGGGGTAGGAGCCGAGGAACATCAGGTGGTTGAGGACCCGGTTCAGCTCGGCGAGCAGCGTCCGCGTCCACACGGCGCGCTCGGGGACCTCCATGCCGAGCATCCGCTCGACGGCCATCACCACGCCCAGCTCGTTCGAGAACGCGGAGAGCCAGTCGTGGCGGTTGGCGAGCATGATGATCTGCCGGTAGTCACGCGCCTCGAAGAGTTTCTCCGCGCCCCGGTGCATATAGCCGATGACCGGCTCCGCGTGCTGTACGCGCTCGCCGTCCAGCACGATCCGCAGCCGGAGGACCCCGTGCGTCGAGGGGTGCTGGGGACCGATGTTCAGCACCATGTCGGTGCTCTCCGCCGCTCCGCCGATGCCGATCGTCGTCTCCGTCATGCGGGACAGTATTCCCTGACGCAGGCCCGCCACGATTTCCCGAGGCCGGCCCGCCACGATTCCCTGAGACCGGCCCGCCACGATTCCCCGAGGCCGGCCCGCCACGATTCCCCGAGGCCGGCCCGCCACGGGGTCACCCGCGATCCGGCCGCACCGGCCCCACCCGGTGCAGCAGCCAGCCGAAGTCACCGAGGCCGCCGCGGGCCGTCAGCTCCGCCGCCTCGCCCGCGGCCGACAGAGCGGTGACGTAGCCCGCGGGATCGGTCGCGGCCAGGCTCAGCGGCGGCCGGCCGCCGTCGACGCCCAGCCGGTGCAGCGCCGCCCGCTGATCGGTCAGCTCCGCGCTCGCGTACGGGACCGCCGCCGCGCAGGCGTCCAGCGCCACGTGCGCGGTCAGGTCGCAGGAGCCGTCCGGCACCGGGCGCACCTCGCGCCCGCCCCGGAAGCCGGTCAGCGTTCCGAAGGGCGGCCTGGCGCCCCGTACATGCGCGTAGTCCACCGCCACCGCGAGACCGGCGGTGAGGGAGCCGACCGCCCGCGCCCAGGCCGCGTCCCGGGTCCGGCCGATCTCGGCCCGCTCGCCCGGCGCGGTCAACGGCCACCAGCGCTCCAGCCACGCCGCGTCGGCCCCGCTCACCGCCTCGCCGAGGCGCTCCGCGCCGTCCGAGGTCCGCACCTGGACGTACCGGGGGATGCCGTCCGCGTCCGCCTCCGCCACCTCGGCCGGAACGTTGTCCAGCCACTCGTTGGCGAACAGCAGCCCGGTGACCCCCGCGGGCGGCTCCGCGCACCACTCGATCCGGGGGTCCAGGCCCGGGGGCCGGTCAGCGACCTCGACGGCGTACGCGGTCACGTCCGGCCCGCCGGACAGCCTGGCCAGCGCGGCCAGCACTCCGGTCAGCAGCTCGCCGCGCCCCGCCCCTACGTCGACCAGCGCGACCGTGCCGGTGCCCAGCTCCCGCGCCGTTCCGGTCAGCAGCCGGGCCACCGCCGCCGCGAAAAGGGGCGAGGCGTGGACCGATGTACGGAAGTGGCCCGCCGGCCCCTCCGGGCTCCGCAGCCGGCTGCGATAAAAGCCCTCGTATCCGTACAGAGCGGCCTGAGCCGCCTCCCGCCACCCACGCCACTCGTCCGTCACATGGCCAAGTCTCCACCTTGGGGAGTACGGTCCCAGGACCCGGATCGACCCTCCGGTTGACCCGGGCACCGATCAGCTGTCCCTACGCTGGGTTACGTGCAGCGCCTCTACGATTTCATCCGCAGACACCCGACGGGCGTCGACGTCTTCTGGGCCGTCTTCCTCCTCGGGCTCTCCGGCATGTCGATGGCGTCGGGCATGTACGACGCCGGGCGTGAGGAGATCGTCGCCGTTCCCGTGGTGCTGGGGCTCTCCACGGTGGTGGCGCTGCGCCGCAGGGCCCCGGAGAAGATGCTGCTGCTCGCCATCCTGGTGGGCGTCGTGCAGCTGGTGTTCGACGTCCGGCCCGGTATCGGGGACTTCGCGATGCTGGTGATCACCTACACCGTCGCCACGGTCGGCGAGCGCTGGGCGTCCCGGCTCGCCCTGGTGTGCAGCCTGAGCGCGGCGGCCCTGTCGCAGCTGCGGTGGGAGGCCGAGCCCGGGGGTTCCTGGGCCCAGGTGGTCTTCGTGACGATCATCATGACCGTTCCGTTCGTGCTGGCCTGGGTGCTCGGGGACTCGCTGCGGACCCGGCGCGCCTACTTCGACCAGTTGGAGGAGCGTGCCGCCCGCCTGGAGCGGGAACGGGAGGCGCAGTCCAAGGTCGCGGTCGCCGCCGAGCGGGCCCGGATCGCCCGCGAACTGCACGACGTCGTCGCGCACAACGTCTCCGTGATGGTCGTCCAGGCCGACGGCGCTGCCTATGTCATGGACGCCGCCCCCGACCAGGCCAAGCAGGCACTGGAGACCATCTCCAGTACCGGCCGCCAGGCACTCGCGGAGATGCGGCGGCTGCTCGGGGTGCTGCGGACCGGTGACGCCCCGGAGAGCGGGGAGTACGTCCCCCAGCCCGATGTGGAGCAGATCGAGGACCTGGTCGCGCAGGTGCGGCAGACCGGCCTGGTGGTCGACTTCAAGGTGGAGGGCACCCCGCGCCCGCTGCCCAGCGGCGTGGAGCTGACCGCGTACCGGGTCGTCCAGGAGGCCCTGACGAACACCCGCAAGCACGGCGGACCCGACGCCGGGGCCAGCGTCCGGCTGGTCTACTTCGACGACGGCCTCGGGCTGCTGATCGAGGACGACGGCCGGGGCGCGGCGCACGAACTGTACGAGGACGGCGGCGCGGACGGCGCCGGGCACGGGATGATCGGGATGCGGGAGCGGATCGGCATGGTCGGCGGCACTCTGGACGCGGGCCCCCGCCCCGGCGGCGGATTCCGGATCAGCGCCCTGCTGCCGCTCAAGCCCCCGGGCTGATCCGCCGCCCGGTCGTCGACCCGCCTTTCACGACCACGGCGGCCAAGGCGACCACAGCGACCACGGCCGCCACAACGAACACCACGACCGACCCCAGGGCACGACGACCGACCCCAGGACAGGACACGATCCCCATGACCACCGCCATCCGCGTGATGCTCGTCGACGACCAGGTGCTGCTGCGGACCGGCTTCCGGATGGTGCTCGCGGCCCAGCCCGACATGGAGGTCGTGGCCGAGGCCGGGGACGGTGCGGAGGCGATCGAGATCCTGCGGTCCACCGCCGTCGACGTGGTGCTGATGGACGTCCGCATGCCCCGGCTGGACGGTGTCGAGGCAACCCGCCGCATCTGTGCGCAGCAGGACCCGCCGAAGGTGCTCATCCTGACCACCTTCGACCTCGACGAGTACGCCTTCTCCGGGCTGAAGGCGGGGGCCAGCGGCTTCATGCTCAAGGACGTGCCGCCCGCCGAGCTGCTCGCCGCGATCCGTTCGGTGCACAGCGGCGACGCGGTCGTCGCCCCGTCCACCACCCGCCGGCTGCTCGACCGCTTCTCGCCGATGCTGCCCAGCGGCGAGAAGGAGCCGAAGAACAAGCACGTCAGCAAGCTCACCGAGCGCGAACGGGAAGTCATGCTCCTGGTCGCCCAGGGCCTGTCGAACGGGGAGATCGCCGCCCGGCTCGTGCTCTCCGAAGCCACGGTCAAGACGCACGTCGGCCGGATCCTCACCAAGCTGAACCTCCGCGACCGGGTCCAGGTCGTCGTCCTCGCCTACGAGACCGGCCTGGTCCGGGCAGGCGGCGGCGCGGGCTGAGGAGTCTCGGTGCGGGAGAGCCCTCCAGGAAGCTGACGGGCTCAGCGCAGCACGCCCTCCAGGAAGTCGCTGCCGAGCCGGGCGACGACCGTCAGGTCCAGCTGGTGCAGGACGTAGCGGCCGCGGCGGCGCGTCGTGACCAGGCCGGCCTTCTTGAGCATGGAGAGATGGCGGGAGACCTCGGGGGAGGTGATGCCGTTGGAGTCGGCCAGCTCGCCGGTGGTGTACGGGGAGCGGGCCAGGTTGCGGCAGAGCCGCATCCGCATCGGGTGGGCCAGCGCCTCCAGGCGCAGCTGGAGCAGTTCCACGGAGGCGGGCGCCGGCAGGTCGGGCAGGTGGACCGGGTAGTGGATCACCGGCCGCCAGCCCGGGGCGTGCAGCACCATCAGATGCGGCCAGCCGAAGCTGGTCGGGATGAGCGTCAGGCCCCGGCCGACGCCCGGGTCGACGGCGGTGGTCCGGCCCTCGGACAGCTTGTCGACGTTGATCCGGTCCGCGCCCTCGTCCAGCGTCACGGCGGACGACACCGCCCCGACCGCGTCGGCCAGCCCCTTGCGCCGCAGCAGCTCCGTCTTGTGCCGGGCGTCGGCGACCAGCTGGACGGAGACCCGGCGCCAGGTGTCGGCGAAGAACGCCTGGTCGCAGTCCTCGAAGAGCCGCCGGACCCAGCCGCGTACGGAGGCGGGGTCGGCCAGCAGCCGCCGGGTGAAGTCCATCTGCTGCGGGCCGCGCGCCGCCGCCAGGTCCAGGGCGCGGCCCCGCATCCCCGCGTCGTTCAGCGGTGAGGGCGACCCGGCCCCGTAATGACTGGCGCAGGTGAACTCCAGGGCCGCGGCGACGAACCGCTCGTCGTCCAGCTTGTCCAGCAGGTCCAGGTCCTCGGCGAGCGTCGCCCCGGTCCTGCCGTCGCCGCCCCGGATCCCGGAGAACGGCATGAACACGTCGGAGAAGGTGTTCCGCCAGAGGAACTCCGCCTCCAGCAGCCGGTCCGCGAGGTCGGGCTCCAGGGCCGTCGCGGTCGCGGTGGCCCAGCCGTGCAGCCCCGGATGGTGTCCGGGCTCGGAGAGCGCGTGCAGGGCGAGGCCCAGTTCGGCCAGGGGAGAGGTCGCGAAAACGACGCGGTCGGCGGGCAGGCCCGCGATGTCTATGTGCACGCTCACCTCTCCATAGTGGGGGCACGCGGGCGGGCCGTCGTGCCATTTGACGGGGGCCGTCAATCCATGCGCGCTGCCGCCACACCCAGCCCGTCCGCCGTTTGAGGACGGAACCCCGAGGCCGGGGGGCGGCCACTGGACAGGGCTCCAAGGCCGGGAGGCGGGGGCGGCCATTGGCCAGGGCTCCGAGGCCTGGGACGGTCACTCGACAGGGCTCCGAGGCCGGGACGGCCACTCGACGAAGCCCTACCGCTCCAGGTACCCCACGAACCCCGCCACCGCGTCCCGCACATCCTCGGCCGACCACTCAAGACCCGCCCCCGCCACCGTCACCTCGGTGCACGAGACCCCGGGCGGGAGGGGCAGCCCCGCCCCGCCCGCCCCGGCGAACCAGCGCCGGAACAGCGTCACGCCCGTCTCCTCGGCCTGCCGCACCGACGCCTCGTCCAGCACGTCGGCCCCGTACGGCAGCCAGACCTGGAACTGATGCGTGTGCGGCGGCTCCGGACGCACCCGGAACCACGGCACCCCCGACGCCGCCAACCCCTCCGCCAGCGCACCGGCCACCACCTTCGCGTGGGCCACGTACGCCGGGAGGCGAGGCAGCTCCCGCTCCAGGCCCAGCAGCGCGGACAGCGCCGCCGGGTACTGCTGGAAGAGCAGCCCCCCGTACCGGTGGCGCCACACCCGGGCCTCCTCCACCAGCGTGGAGGGGCCCGCCAGCACCGCGCCAGACAGCCCGTCCAGGGACTTGTAGAACGACACGTACACGCTGTCCGCGAGGGCGGCGATCTCCGGCAGCTCCCGCCCGAAGTGCGGCGCGCACTCCCACAGCCGCGCCCCGTCGAAGTGGACCACCGCGTCCCGCTCCCGGGCCGCCGCCACCACCGCCGTCAGCTCCTCCCAGGACGGCAGTACGAACCCGGCGTCCCGCAGCGGCAGCTCCAGCATCAGCGTTCCGAACGGCTCGGGGTGCTCCCGGACCTCCTCGGCGCTCGGCAGCCTCGGCTCGGACGTCGGATGCACCGTGCGCAGCCCGCTCACCGCGCCCAGCGCCCCGCCCTCGTGCAGCTCCGGGTGGGACAGGGGGTGCAGCGCCACCGTCGCGTCGCCCGTACGTCCCGCCCAGCATCGCAGCGCGATCTGCTGGGCCATCGTCCCGGTCGGGAAGAACGCCGCCGCCTCCATCCCCAGCAGCCCGGCGACCCGTCGCTCCAGATCGGCGACGACCCCGCCCCCGTACACGTCGGTCCAGTCCTCCAGGTCGTGTACGGAAGAGGCGTCGGCGGCCAGTGCCGCCAGCCGCTCGCCCAGCGTGCCGTCCGCGCCCACCCGGGCCAGCGTCCGCCGCGACGCCCGCCACGCGGTCAGCCTGCGCCGCCGCCGCTCCTGCTCATCCATGGTCACCATGGGACGATCATCGCCCGTGCCTCCCGCCGCGCGCCCGCCGATTTCCGCCCGGCGTCCCGGCCGGTCCGGAGCCCCGCCGGAGCTCGCCGGGGTCGGGCAGGGGATGGGCAGGGGGCGGGCAGGGGGCCGGCCGGGAAAGTTATCCACAGGCTGTGGGCGGCCGGAGGGCTTCGCTGAAACGGCTGGCGTAGCATGCAGAGAAATCGTCCGGTACCCCCCGCGGACTGGAACGGAAGGCCATCGCCGCGTGAACGCACCAGTTTCGAAGGAACCCCTCGACGCGAGGGACCGCCCCGCCCGACTCACGGTCGGCGTCGTCGGTGCGGGCCGGGTCGGACCCGCCCTCGCCGCGTCGCTCCGGCTCGCCGGGCACCGCCCGGTCGCCGTGTCCGGCGTCTCCGACGCCTCCCGGCGCCGCGCCGCCGAGCTGCTCCCCGACGTGCCCCTGGTGGAGCCCGCCGAGGTGCTGGCCCGCGCCGAGCTGGTGCTGCTGACCGTCCCCGACGACGTGCTGCCCACGCTGGTCGAGGGCCTCGCCGAGACCGGCGCCGTACGGCCGGGCCAACTGCTCGTCCACACCTCCGGGCGGTACGGGGCGAGGGTGCTGGACCCCGCGCTGCGGGCCGGGGCCCTGCCGCTCGCGCTGCACCCCGCGATGACGTTCACCGGCACCGCCGTCGACGTGCAGCGGCTCGCCGGCTGCTCCTTCGGCGTCACCGCCCCCGAAGAGCTGCGGCTCGCCGCCCAGGCCCTGGTCATCGAGATGGGCGGCGAGCCCGAGTGGATCGCCGAGGAGTCCCGCCCGCTCTACCACACGGCCCTCGCCCTCGGCGCGAACCACCTGGTCACCCTGGTCGCCCAGTCGATGGAGCTGCTGGCCAAGGCCGGGGTCGCCGCCCCCGACCGGATGCTCGGCCCGCTGCTCGGCGCGGCCCTGGACAACGCCCTGCGCTCCGGCGACGCCGCGCTGACCGGCCCGGTCGCCCGGGGGGACGCGGGGACGGTCGCCGCCCACATCGGCGAGCTGCGCGAGCACGCCCCGCAGGCGGTGGCCGGATACCTCACGATGGCCCGCGCCACCGCCGACCGGGCGCTCGCCCACGGCCTGCTCAAGGCCGAGCTGGCCGAGGACCTCCTCGTCGTCCTGGCCGACCAGGAACGCCGCCCCGGACCGGGGGAGACCCGATGACGCCGATCACCGGCGGGACGGTCACCGGCGGGACGCCCACCAGCGGGACGGTCACCGGCCGGACGATCATCAGCCGTACGGGACCGCCCCCGGCATCGATCACCGGCTGTACGGGACCGCCCCCGGCATCGATCACCGGCTGTACGGGACCGGCCCCGGCGTCGATCACCGGCTGTAGGGGACCGGCCCCGGCGTCGATCACCGGCTGTACGGGACCGGCCCCGGCATCGATCACCGGCTGTACGGGACCGCCCCCGGCATCGATCACCGGCTGTACGGGACCGGCCCCGGCATCGACCGCCGGCCGTACGGGAGCGGTCCCCGCCCCGATCACCGGCCGCACCGGCCCCGGGGAGCCCCGATGACGCGCACGGTCCGCCCCGCCCTCCTGCGCACCGCCGCCGAGCTGGACGCGCTGTCCCGCCCCGCCGGGGCCGAGCGGGCCGTCGTCATGACGATGGGCGCGCTCCACGAGGGCCACGCCTCCCTGATCCGCGCAGCGCGCGAAGCCGCGGGTGCGGACGGCCAGGTCGTGGTCACCGTCTTCGTGAACCCCCTCCAGTTCGGCGAGGCCGCCGACCTGGACCGCTATCCGCGCACCCTGGACGCCGACCTGGAGACCGCCGCGGCGGCGGGGGCCGACGCGGTCTTCGCCCCCGGCGTGGACGAGGTCTATCCGGGCGGAGAGCCCCAGGTCCGGATCACCGCCGGCCCCATGGGCGAGCGCCTCGAAGGCGCGGCCCGCCCCGGGCACTTCGACGGCATGCTCACCGTCGTCGCCAAGCTCCTCCACCTCACCCGCCCCGACGAGGCGTTCTACGGGCAGAAGGACGCCCAGCAGCTCGCCCTGATCCGCCGCATGGTCCGCGACCTGAACTTCGGCGTCCGGATCACCGGCGTGCCCACCGTCCGGGATCCGGACGGTCTCGCGCTCTCCAGCCGCAACCGCTTCCTGACCGCCGCGGAGCGGCACACCGCGCTCGCCCTGCCCCGCGCCCTGTTCGCGGCCCGCGACCGGCTCGCCGCCCAGCAGGCCCTGCACGAGCGGGCCCGGGCCACCGCGCCCGGCGGCGACCGGGCCGCCGGGCTCAACAGGCTCGGCGAGGCCCGCGCCGCCGCCGACGCCCAGGCCGTGGCGCTGGTCCGGCCGGGCGGGGCGCCCGCAGCCGTCCGGGCCGCCGCGCGGACGATCCTGGAGGCCGCCGCCGCCCGGGACAGGGCGCCGCTCGCCCTCGACTACCTGGCCCTGGTGGACCCGGCGGACTTCACCGAGATCCCGGACGACCGCGAGAGCGGGGAGGCGATCCTCGCCGTCGCGGCCCGGGTCGGGGACACCCGCCTCATCGACAACATCCCCCTCACCTTCGGAGCCCTGACGTGACCGGAATACGGCTGACCGCCCCCGCCCCCGGCTGGGCCATCGACGCGGACGTCGTCGTGGTCGGCTCCGGCGTCGCCGGGCTCACCACGGCGCTGCGCTGCGCCGCCGCCGGCCTGGACACCGTCGTCGTCACCAAGGCCCGCCTCGACGACGGCTCGACCCGCTGGGCCCAGGGCGGCATCGCCGCCGCGCTCGGCGAGGGCGACACCCCCGAGCAGCACCTCGACGACACCCTCGTCGCGGGCGCGGGCCTCTGCGACGAGGAGGCCGTGCGCACCCTGGTCACCGAGGGCCCCGACGCCGTACGCCGGCTGATCACCACCGGCGCGCACTTCGACACCACCGCCAGCGGCGACATCGCGCTGACCCGCGAGGGCGGCCACCACCGCCGCCGCATCGCCCACGCGGGCGGCGACGCGACCGGTGCGGAGATCTCCCGTGCCCTGGTCGGCGCGGTCCGCGAGGCCGCCCTGCACACCATCGAGAACGCCCTGGTCCTGGATCTGCTCACGGACGCCGAAGGCCGTACGGCGGGCGTCTCGCTGCACGTCATGGGCGAGGGCCAGCACGACGGCGTCGGCGCGGTCCGGGCCCCCTCGGTCGTCCTGGCCACCGGCGGCATGGGCCAGGTCTTCTCCGCCACCACCAACCCCCCCGTCTCCACCGGCGACGGGGTGGCGCTCGCGCTGCGGGCCGGGGCGGAGGTCTCGGACCTGGAGTTCGTCCAGTTCCACCCGACCGTCCTGTTCCTCGGCGCGGACTCCGAGGGCCAGCAGCCGCTGGTCTCCGAGGCCGTACGCGGCGAGGGCGCCCATCTCGTCGACGGCGACGGCGTCCGCTTCATGCTCGGACAGCACGAGCTGGCCGAGCTGGCCCCCCGCGACATCGTCGCCAAGGCCATCACCCGCCGCATGCACGAGCACGGCGCCGAGCACATGTATCTCGACGCCCGGCACTTCGGGGCGCGGATGTGGGAGCAGCGCTTCCCCACCATCCTGGCCGCCTGCCGGTCCCACGGCATCGACCCGGTGACCGAGCCGGTCCCGGTCGCCCCGGCCGCGCACTACGCCTCCGGCGGCGTCCGCACCGACCTGCGGGGCCGCACCACCGTCCCCGGCCTGTACGCCTGCGGCGAGGTCGCCTGCACCGGTGTGCACGGGGCCAACCGCCTCGCGTCCAACTCCCTCCTGGAGGGCCTGGTCTTCGCCGAGCGCATCGCCGCCGACATCGCCGGGGCCCGCCCGCCCCGCACCGAACCGGCCGCGAGCCCGGCTGCCGGCGACCCCGTCCCGCTGCTGGCCCCCGAGGCACGTACGGCGATCCAGCGCGCCATGACCCGGGGCGCCGGAGTCCTGCGCTCCGCCGACAGCCTGGCCGCCGCCGCCGAGGAGCTGGAGGCCCTGCACCGCGAGGCCGCCGCCGACGCGGAGGGGCCGAGAGACGCCAAGGCGGTCGTCCCCGGGGTCGACGCCTGGGAGGTCACCAACCTGCTCCTGGTCTCCCGGGTCCTGGTCGCCGCCGCCCGGGACCGTGAGGAGACCCGTGGCTGCCACTGGCGGGAGGACCGGCCCGACCGCGACGACGCCCACGGCCGCAGCCACCTGGTCGTCCGTATCGCGCCGGACCGCACCCCGGTCGTGCACCGCACGGAGACCGCCGCGTTCCCGCCCGTACGCCCCTCCGATTGAGCAGACTGCTGGAAGCAGCCGCACCGCCGGACACCCCACGGCGGCACCGGCGGCACACGAGAATCACCCGCCCGACCCGCACCGCCCGCCACGCCCCCGAGGAGCCGTCACCGTGAGCACGCCCGAAGAGAATCCGCGCCCCACACCCGTGGACGTACCGCTGATCAGCGTCGGCGCGCCCGCATCCTCCGTACCGGCGGAAGGCGGCTGCGGCGACGGCTGCGGCTGCGGCGGTGACGACGGGTTCGACCCCGAGGCCCTGGAGTGCGGCCTGGACCCCGCGCTCGCCCTGCTGCTGGCCCGGGCGGGGCTCGACCCCGTCCAGGTCGAGGACGTCGCCCATGTGGCGATCGAGGAGGACCTCGACGGCGGGGTGGACGTCACGACCGTGGCGACCGTGCCGGAGGACGCCGTGATCACCGGTGACTTCACCGCCCGGGAGGCGGGCGTCGTCGCCGGGCTCCGGGTCGCCGAGGCGGTCCTGTCGATCGTCTGCACCGAGGAGTTCGAGGTCGAGCGGCACGTCGAGGACGGCGACCGGATCGCCCCCGGCGAGAAGCTGCTGACCGTCACCACCCGCACCCGGGACCTGCTGACCGGCGAGCGCAGCGCGCTGAACCTGCTCTGCCGCCTCTCCGGCATCGCGACCGCCACCCGCGCCTGGGCGGACGTGCTGGAGGGCAGCAAGGCCAAGGTCCGCGACACCCGCAAGACGACGGCGGGCCTGCGCGCGCTGGAGAAGTACGCGGTGCGCTGCGGCGGCGGCGTCAACCACCGCATGTCGCTCTCCGACGCGGCCCTGGTCAAGGACAACCACGTGATCGCCGCGGGCGGCGTCGCCGAGGCCTTCAAGCGGGTCCGCGCCGAGTTCCCCGAGCTGCCCATCGAGGTCGAGGTCGACACGATGGACCAGGTCCGTGAGGTGCTGGACGCGGGCGTCGACCTGATCCTGCTGGACAACTTCACCCCGGCCGAGACCGCCGAGGCCGTCGCCCTGGTCGCCGGCCGGGCGGTCCTGGAGTCCTCCGGCCGGCTGACCCTCGACTCGGCCCGCGCCTACGCCGACGCGGGCGTCGACTACCTCGCGGTCGGGGCGCTCACCCACTCCTCGCCGATCCTCGACATCGGCCTGGACTTCCGCGACGCCGACGCCGACGCCTCCGCCACCGACGGGGCCGACGCCTGATGCTGCTCACCATCGACGTCGGCAACACGCACACGGTCCTCGGCCTCTTCGACGGCGAGGAGATCGTCGAGCACTGGCGGATCTCCACGGACGCCCGCCGCACCGCCGACGAGCTGGCCGTCCTGCTCCAGGGCCTGATGGGCATGCACCCGCTGCTCGGCATGGAGCTGGGCGACGGCATCGAGGGCATCGCGATCTGCGCCACCGTCCCCTCGGTCCTGCACGAACTGCGCGAGGTCACCCGCCGCTACTACGGCGACGTGCCCGCGGTCCTGGTGGAGCCCGGCGTCAAGACGGGCGTGCCGATCCTGATGGACAACCCCAAGGAGGTCGGCGCGGACCGCATCGTCAACGCGGTCGCCGCCGTCGAGCTGTACGGGGGCCCGGCGATCGTCGTCGACTTCGGCACCGCCACCACCTTCGACGCGGTCTCCCCGCGCGGCGAGTACACCGGCGGGGTGATCGCCCCCGGCATCGAGATCTCGGTCGAGGCCCTCGGCGTCAAGGGCGCCCAGCTCCGCAAGATCGAGCTGGCCCGGCCGCGCAGCGTGATCGGCAAGAACACCGTCGAGGCCATGCAGTCCGGCATCGTCTACGGCTTCGCGGGCCAGGTCGACGGGGTGGTGGCCCGGATGAAGAAGGAGCTGGCGGCCGACCCGGACGACGTCACCGTCATCGCGACGGGCGGCCTTGCTCCGATGGTGTTGGGGGAGTCCTCGGTCATCGACGAGCACGAGCCGTGGCTGACGCTCATCGGGCTGCGCCTGGTGTACGAGCGGAACGCCTCCCGGTCGTAGGGGGCGTTCCGCCGGAACCGGGCGGTACCTGCGGCGACGGCGCGGCGACGGCCGGGGGCGGGGGCCGGGACACCGCCGGGGTACGCCGCGCCACCGACGACCAGTTAAACGGATTTTGTCCATTTAGCACGTATTGTCGCGTTATGCCCACGCCCTACGGTTCACGAGGCGGCATGGCGTTCAGCGCGGACGAGCTGCGGGTGCTCCGACGTGCCCTTGCCATCGCCCTCCACCCCATGCCCCTGTCCGACGAGGACGTCCAGGACTGCCTGCGGCTCGCCGGCTCCGTGGACGAGGCGGTCGGCGAGGCGGGTCGGCTGCGAGCGTTCCTCCTCGCCGACCTCGCCCGCTACCGCAACGCCCTCCCCGGCTCCGCCGCCGGCTACCTGGAGCTGCTCCAGGACGCCCTGGCGGCCGGCTACGACCCCCGCCCGGACGATCTGGCCGCCCTGCGGGCCCTGCGCGGCGGGCGGCTCGCGGCGGCCCTCCTGGAGCGCTGCCAGGTGCTCGCCGAGCGTTCCGTACGGGCCCGGCTCGCCGGCCGCTCCGCCGGACTCACGGCCCCCGGTCCCCGCAGCCGGCTGCTCGCCCTGCCCGGCGGCCGCGCCGCCGACCGGGAACCTGACCGGCCCAGCACCCCGGCCGCCCCGGAGCGCCCGCGGAAGCCCGGCGACCGCCCGATGCCCAAGCCCTCCGAGGTCTTCCCGCCGCGCCGTCGCCCCGCGCCGCCGCCGTCCGAGGAGCGGGCGGCCGGCTGACCTCCGCGCGGTGTCCGACGCGGCGGCCGCCCACCAGGAGGTCGCCGCGTCGGACCGTTCCGGGCTCGCTACTCTGGACGGCATGGACTACGTATCCGCGCTCGTGCCCCCCGTGGTGATGGCCGTCTTCTTCATCGCCCTGATCGTGATCATCGTCAAGAGCCAGGGCGGTCCGAACAAGACCAAGGAGGACGCCATGGTGGACGCGGCGCTCGCCCGCGCGGAATCCGTAAAGCAGACCGCTCGTCCGGAGAATGCCTGATCGCGCGAGCGGCCCGTCCGCCCCGTAATCCTCCCGACGCGCACCCCAAGAGCGCACGACTCATCGGAGCCGTGCGCTCTTTCGCTGTGTAAATACCAGAACATTCAGGACATCTAGCACTAAAATGATCCTGTGCCCCGCCCCTTGGGAGACCTCGAAGACGCCGTGATGACACGCGTCTGGCAATGGAACCGACCGGTCACCGTGCGGGAAGTCCTTGAGGACCTTCAGCAGGAACGGTCCATCGCCTACACGACCGTGATGACGGTAATGGACAATCTCCATCAGAAGGGCTGGGTCCGCAGGGAAGTCGACGGCCGGGCCTATCGATATACGGCCGTCTCCACCAGGGCCGCCTACTCGGCCGCACTGATGAACGAAGCCTGGTCACGCAGTGACAACCCCGCCGCCGCACTTGTCGCGTTCTTCGGCATGATGTCCGCCGAACAGCGCGAAGCGCTGCAGGACGCTGTTCGCATGGTTTCCCCCAGCCCCGCCGAATCCTCCGTCAACCCCGCCGAATCCTCCGGCAACCCCGCCGAATCCTCCGGCAACCCCGCGGAACCGACCGCCGACGCCGGCGGAGATGACGCCCCGGCCGATGACGTGGAGCCGGAGAGCGGGAGATAGCGTCGGGGCATGTCCCCAGAGCAGCCACGAAACGATCCGGATACCGAACTCCATACCGACCCGTCGGTAAATAAGCCCGCCCTCACCGTCCGGCGGGCCAGGACGAGTGATGTCACGTCCGTACGACGACTCCTCGACGGGTACGTGTCCGGAGGCATCCTGCTCGACAAAGCGACCGTCACCCTTTACGAGGACATCCAGGAGTTCTGGGTCGCGGAACGCGACGAGGACGCGACAGTCATCGGCTGCGGCGCACTTCACGTCATGTGGGAAGACCTGGCGGAAGTGCGGACCCTTGCCGTCGACCCCCGCATCAGGGGGGCGGGAGTCGGGCACCACGTACTGGACAAGCTCTTGCAGACCGCGCGATGGCTCGGTGTCCGCAGGGTTTTCTGTCTCACCTTCGAAGTGGACTTCTTCGCGAAGCACGGCTTCGTCGAGATCGGGGAGACGCCTGTGGACACCGATGTCTACAGTGAGCTGCTGCGTTCGTACGACGAGGGTGTCGCGGAGTTCCTCGGTCTCGAACGAGTGAAGCCGAACACCTTGGGCAACAGCCGCATGCTTCTGCACCTGTGATCTGCAGAAGGACCTGCAACCCTATGTCCGAATCGCGCACGTTTCCTGTCTTCTCGGGCTGCTGAGCCTCTGCAGGGGGTTTGTGTTTTCGAGGGAAAAGCGGTTTCCTTTCCGCGTACTCCATTTTCGATGAAAGGAAATCCCGTGGCACAGAAGGTTCAGGTCCTTCTTGTCGATGACCTCGACGGCGTCGAGGCCGATGAGACCGTCACGTTCGCCCTTGACGGCAAGACGTACGAGATCGACCTCACCACGGCCAACGCGGACAAGCTTCGCGGCCTTCTCGAGCCCTACACCAAGGGTGGACGTCGCACCGGTGGCCGTGCCGCCACGGGCCGTGGCAAGGGCCGCGCCGTGGCCGGCGGTAACAAGGACACCGCGGAAATCCGCCGGTGGGCGCGGGAGAACGGCCACAACGTGAATGACCGCGGCCGCGTCCCCGCAGAGATCCGCGAGGCTTACGAGAAGGCCAACGGCTGATCCGCTCCACCCCTTGTCGGCGCCCCGGAACGGGCGCGTGACAGCCGGACCCGATGGCATTCGGTTGCCGCGGCGTCCACCAGGCGTACGAGATCGGGGGCATCCCCACCGCTGCTCCCGAAGCCCGCGAAGGCCGGCAGCATCCTGTCGGGCGCACGCCTCGGCTCTGGGGGCCGCAGCCAGACAGCGGCCCCCGGCGAGTCCCCCGGGGCGCCCGGGAGAGGCGGGGCCGTGACGCGGCCCCCCGCGCCCACGGCGGTCAGGTCCAGGGCGACCGGGCCCCACTCCAGCCAGTCGAGCAGCCCCGGCAGCTCATCGGCGCCGCCCGCGGCGACCAGCAGCCCCATCCGCGCACCGGACAGCAGCACGGGACCGGTGCGCACCCCGCGCCGCAGCACGGCGTGACCGGCCTCGGCGGGCAGCTCCAGCACATCGAAGAGCGCCCCGGTGAGCAGTCGCAGCGGAGCCCGTCCCACGGTGGCCCAGCCCAGCTCCCTCGCGTACCGCTGAGCGAGTGCGGCGTCGGCCGAACCCGGAGCGGCGTCGGGTGACGATCGGGGCTGGGGGACGGTGGGAGGCATGTCCGATGAACAGCCGAACCGCCTCCGGGGTTACGCAGGGTCGCCAGGGAATCACGTTCAGTCCTGGCCGCGGGGGCGTGCGAGAGCGTTCAGCAGCGCAAGGATGTTCGCCCGTAGCGGAGGGAACCGGGGCGCGCCGCATGGACTGTCAGTGATTGCGGGTAAGACTTTCCTAGTGGGAAGGGGCGACACGCTGGCCGAGGCGTCTCACGTTCGCCATCGGCGTACTGGCGAAAGGGGTATCTGCCTGGCCTGCGGGAACATCGTCTCGCACCATCGGGTTGGAGCAGTTGTCAGCTGTTCGGCAGTAAGAATCCCCGCCCGGCGCGGGGTGATCCGGACGGATGTCGGCAGTTGGAATGAGCTGTCCCGTCCTGCGGGACTAGCATGCGGAAGGACTGGGAGGGGACCGACCCCTCACTGACCGACCGCTCTGAGGAGCGATTAACGATGTTCGAGAGGTTCACCGACCGCGCGCGGCGGGTTGTCGTCCTGGCTCAGGAAGAAGCCCGGATGCTCAACCACAACTACATCGGCACCGAGCACATCCTCCTGGGCCTGATCCATGAGGGTGAGGGTGTCGCCGCTAAGGCCCTGGAGAGCCTCGGGATTTCGCTCGAGGCGGTCCGCCAGCAGGTGGAGGAGATCATCGGGCAGGGGCAGCAGGCTCCTTCCGGGCACATCCCCTTCACCCCGCGAGCCAAGAAGGTCCTGGAGCTGTCGCTCCGCGAGGCACTTCAGCTGGGCCACAACTACATCGGCACCGAGCACATCCTGCTCGGCCTGATCCGCGAGGGCGAGGGCGTCGCCGCCCAGGTCCTCGTGAAGCTGGGCGCCGACCTGAACCGGGTCCGGCAGCAGGTCATCCAGCTGCTTTCCGGGTATTCGGGCGGCAAGGAGGCGGCCACCGCAGGCGGTCCCGCCGAGGGCACGCCCTCCACGTCCCTGGTGCTCGACCAGTTCGGCCGGAATCTCACCCAGGCCGCTCGTGAGTCCAAGCTCGACCCGGTCATCGGGCGCGAGAAGGAGATCGAGCGGGTCATGCAGGTGCTGTCCCGCCGGACCAAGAACAACCCGGTCCTCATCGGCGAGCCCGGCGTCGGCAAGACGGCGGTCGTCGAGGGCCTGGCCCAGGCGATCGTCAAGGGCGAGGTGCCCGAGACCCTCAAGGACAAGCACCTCTACACCCTGGACCTCGGCGCCCTGGTCGCCGGCTCCCGGTACCGAGGTGACTTCGAGGAGCGCCTGAAGAAGGTCCTCAAGGAGATCCGCACCCGCGGCGACATCATCCTGTTCATCGACGAGCTCCACACGCTCGTCGGTGCGGGTGCCGCGGAAGGCGCCATCGACGCGGCTTCGATCCTGAAGCCCATGCTGGCGCGCGGTGAGCTCCAGACCATCGGCGCCACCACGCTCGACGAGTACCGCAAGCACCTGGAGAAGGACGCCGCTCTCGAGCGCCGCTTCCAGCCCATCCAGGTCGCGGAGCCGTCGCTGCCGCACACCATCGAGATCCTCAAGGGTCTGCGCGACCGTTACGAGGCCCACCACCGGGTCTCCATCACGGACGAGGCGCTGGTCCAGGCCGCGACCCTGGCCGACCGGTACATCTCGGACCGCTTCCTGCCGGACAAGGCGATCGACCTGATCGACGAGGCCGGTTCCCGCATGCGCATCCGCCGGATGACCGCGCCGCCGGACCTCCGCGAGTTCGACGAGAAGATCGCGGGCGTCCGCCGCGACAAGGAGTCGGCCATCGACTCCCAGGACTTCGAGAAGGCGGCTTCCCTCCGCGACAAGGAGAAGCAGCTGCTGGCGGCGAAGGCCAAGCGGGAGAAGGAGTGGAAGGCCGGCGACATGGACGTCGTCGCCGAGGTCGACGGCGAGCTCATCGCCGAAGTCCTGGCCACGGCCACCGGAATCCCGGTCTTCAAGCTGACGGAGGAGGAGTCCTCCCGTCTGCTGCGCATGGAGGACGAGCTCCACAAGCGCGTCATCGGGCAGAAGGACGCCATCAAGGCCCTTTCGCAGGCGATCCGCCGTACGCGAGCCGGTCTGAAGGACCCGAAGCGCCCCGGTGGCTCGTTCATCTTCGCCGGCCCGTCCGGTGTCGGTAAGACCGAGCTCTCCAAGACGCTCGCCGAATTCCTCTTCGGCGACGAGGACGCGCTGATCTCCCTCGACATGTCGGAGTTCAGCGAGAAGCACACGGTTTCCCGTCTCTTCGGTTCGCCCCCCGGCTACGTGGGCTACGAGGAGGGCGGGCAGCTCACCGAGAAGGTGCGCCGCAAGCCGTTCTCCGTCGTCCTCTTCGACGAGGTCGAGAAGGCCCACCCCGATATCTTCAATTCCCTGCTCCAGATTCTGGAGGACGGTCGCCTGACCGACTCCCAGGGCCGGGTCGTGGACTTCAAGAACACGGTCATCATCATGACGACCAACCTCGGGACCCGGGACATCTCGAAGGGCTTCAACCTGGGCTTCGCCGCCCAGGGCGACGTCAAGACGAACTACGAGCGGATGAAGACCAAGGTCAACGAGGAGCTCAAGCAGCACTTCCGGCCGGAATTCCTCAACCGTGTCGACGACACGGTCGTCTTCCACCAGCTGACCGAGGAAGACATCATCCAGATCGTCGACCTCATGCTCGCCAAGGTCGACGAGCGCCTCAGGGACCGCGACATGGGCATCGAGCTCAGCGGCGAGGCCAAGATGCTGCTCGCCAAGAAGGGCTACGACCCCGTGATGGGCGCCCGGCCGCTGCGCCGGACGATCCAGCGGCAGATCGAGGACATCCTCTCGGAGAAGATCCTCTTCGGTGAGCTGCGTCCCGGTCACATCGTGGTCGTGGGCACCGAGGGCGAGGGTGACGAGAAGACGTTCACCTTCCGCGGCGAGGAGAAGTCGGCTCTGCCCGACGTCCCGCCGATCGAGCAGGCGGCAGGCGGCGCCGGCCCGAACCTCACGAAGGACGCGTGACACGCGCCTAGGGCGTCAGCCCGAGCGTGTGTGAAGGGGCTGCCCCGGAACCGGTATCCGTACCGGTCCGGGGCAGCCCCTTTTCGGTGTCCAGCACTGTCAGCACCAGACCCGGCCAGTTGCGCAGCTGCATGAGGTCTGCCGGTGTAGACGCGGCGGCGTTGTGCAATGTGAGCGACCGGAGTGCGGGGAAGGTCTGCCGCAGGAGAGGCAGGCATTCCCCGTCATCGAGGTTGTCGAGAGTGAGGTGTTCGACGGAGGGAACCGGCCCGGCAGCGCGGCAGTCGGCAGCCGACGGGGCTGAGGCGAGCTTGAGGAGGACGATGCCCGCGTGCGCTCGTAACTCCGCTGCCACATCGGTGAACGAGGCGGGCCGGGACAGGGCTAGCGACGTCAGCGATTCCCAGCACGCGAGCCCCTCCAGGCTGATGGGACTGTCGCAGTGCATGCTCAAGTAGATGACTCGGGGGAGGGCCGGTAACTCGTCCAGCCGGGCCGGACCACAGTGGTACAGGCCCAGGCTGTCCAGCGCCGCGAAGTCCATCAGCGCATCGAAATCCTGGATGGCGGAGCATCTCGACAGATGGAGAAGCACCAGGTCCGGCACGGACGAGGCCACCACGCCGAGGTCACTGATCAGCTGGTTGTCATCGAACCCCAGTCGGGTGAGGCAGTGAGCCTCGAAGGCCTTTCGGAACTCCGCCTCAGAAATATCGCCTCTCATCAGGACCTGGTCGATGTCCGTCAAGCGAGGCAGGTAGCTCACGTGTTTGCGGGAGACCAGAACGAAGTCCCCTGCGAGTCGGCAGATCTCGAGTACCTCGGACGCGTACTCGTCCGGCGGGAAGTTGCTCCAGTCCCTGATGAACTCGTGGCCCAGATCGGGTCGCGCCAATGCCCATGCGCGAGCACGCGGGACTGCCGCCTGGCCTCCGATCCTTCCCAGTAACTGGATGACACGGCGAACCGATGGGTGATCAGCGGGCAGGTTCTCCGGATCTGGCAGAAATTCCAGTGCGGCCTCGCCCAGGCGGCTCAGGGCCTCCACTTGGTCCTCGTCCGCAGGCGGGAACAGTGCCGCCGTACGCTGCCGGACCCGTTGACTCACCACCTCGTCCAGCCAGACCGCGTGCTCGGCGCACAGGGCGGCCAGGACGTGGAGGTGTGCCCGGTCGGCTGTGTTCTCCGAGTAATAGAAGCCGGCGTCCAGTAACCCTTGTACCAGCGTGGCCAGTTCTCGGCGTCCGCAATGACCCGCCGCCAACAGGACCACGTCCTGCCAGGGCTCCTCGTCCGCGTGCCGCAGCAGTTCGTTGAGGTGATCGTCCTCGACGAGTTCTTTCGCGGCCAGGTAATCCTGAAACGTCCGGTGGATGAACTGGTAGGCGCCGTCGGCGCGCTCCTGGAGCAGACCGCTGCGGTTGAGCAGATGGGTGAGGATCTGCTCGGGCGGGCCCTGGGGCCTGACCCGGTCCATTCCCGTCAGCGCGCGGCCGAGTTGGCGCAGCGCCTGGCCCCGGGTGAACTCAGACTGGCCTTCGCGGACCAGCCAGACGGCGATCCGCTGGAGGAGCTGGGTGGATTCCTCGACGTCCAGCTCGATGCCCTCGGGGTCCGCGATCCGACGGCGATGGTCGCGCTGGCCCAGAAGCATCTCCAGCGCCGAGCGGTACAGCTTCCAGCGGGTCTCCGGGAGGAAGCCGTCGCGGCGGCGGTGCAGCGCGCAGATCACCGCGCAGAGCAGCGGTGTACGGGCCAGGTCACGGAGCGTGGGATTCTGGTCGAACTGGCGGGACAGGTCGCGTTCGAGTGCGTCGAGCCGCTCAGCATCGTCCTGCTCGGACAGTCGGGCCGCCCGGTGCCAGGAAGCCACGAACGTCTGGATGTCCTCATTGCGCATCGGCAGCAGCCGCAGTTCCGCGAAGCCCTCGGTGCGCAGCCAGTCCGCCTCGACAGCGAGCGGTCGTACGGTCGCGACGCACCGGGTGTCCGGGTAGCGGGCCAGCAGCTGGGTGAGCCAGGAATGCGCCTGCTCGCGCTCCTCCGGCGGTACCTCGTCCAGCCCGTCCACCAGGAGCAGCGCCCGCCCCGACTCCAAGACCCGGCCCGCCCAGCCCTCCGGCGCCCCGTCGACCACCAGTCCCGCCGCACCCGACAGCTCGGCCGGGCCCGGGAAGGTCGCCCCGCGGGCCCGTAGGGTGCGCACGGGCACCACGAAGGGGACCAGCCCGTTGAGTGGGGCCAGGTCGTCGTCGAGGGTGCGGGCCGAGGCGTGGGCGGCAAGCCACCACAGCAGCGTTGTCTTGCCCGCCCCCGCCTCGCCGCGCAGCAGGACACGGGGCCGGTCGGCGAGGAGGGTGTGGACGCGTTGGGGGAGGGGTGGGGCGTGGGCCGCGGGGGGCCCGGGAGCGGCCCGGTCCTGCGCCTGGGCCTCCAGGCTGAGGTAGGCGGTGTCCAGGTCCCACTCGGCGTCGTGCCGGCTCAGCTCGTCCAGGCCGAAGATCTTCGTGCGGCGGTAGGCGACGCCGAGAGCTTGCGCGTACTCCGCCTCATACCGCAGGTCTCTCGGGAAGTTGCCGTGGACGCGTTCCTCGCGCAGCAGGGCGCCGGCCCTGCGGTAGGCCTGAAGGAAGCGCTCCGCCGCGAGGACCGGGCCGAGCGGTACGCACTCGACGCGGCGGCCCCCGCGCTGCTGCGGAACCCCGCGGGCGAGACCCAGGAGGATGTCCCCGGCGAAGACAGGGCCGCCGGAGAGTCCGGACAGGGCCGGGGACTCGTCGTCCGGGCGGACGGCGGGTGGGCTGTCCAGGTCGCAGACCAACAGGTCACGCACGCGGCCCGCCATGGGCAGGACGGTCACCGTGTACTGGTCCACCTCCAGGCTCCTGCGGCGGCCGCCACCGTAGCGCTGCACACGTGGGAAGCCGGTGATCTCGCACCCCGGGATCGCCTCGCGGGTGTCCAGCACGCCGAGCCGCGCCGGGGGGATCGGCTGCACCGGCTCGGTGGCCTCCAGCAAGGCCACGTCCAGCCGGTAGTCGATCCAGGTGACGGTGGCCCGTATCCGGTCCGGGAGCGCGGGGTGGGCGATGAGGACGGAGCCGGACTTGACGACATGGGCGCAGGTCAGGACCAGCCGGTCGGTGAGCAGAACGCCGCTGCCCTGGAGGTCGCCGGAGACGACCACCGTGCGGTCGGCGAAATGGGTGGCGGTGGTGTGCGGCGCACTCACGGGCGCCCCGCCCCGTCACCGAACCCCGCCGTCGAACCGTCGTCCTCCGTCCCGATCTCCCACGCCTCGCCCGTGGCGGCGTTGCGCGGGGTCAGGGTGAAGGCCACCTTGTGCGTGCGGCCCGTGGTGCGGGCGACGTCCGCGCCCGCCTCGACCACCCACGCCTTCACCTTGCCGCCCGTCCTGGCCTCCCGGCGCAGTTCGAGGGTGAACTCCATCTGGATGTCGCCGACCGCGAACGAGACCGGGTGGTCCGTGGCCCGGGTCGCCGCGTCGATGAGCTGGTTGCGGATGGACGCGACGGCATCGGCGAGCTCGATGCCGTCCAGCGCGTGGCTGCCCGGTGCGTGCGTGTCCGGTACGTGGGTTTCCGGTGCGCGGGTCTCCGGTACGTGGGTGTTCTCGGCCGTCATGGGGTCCCCCCGGGGTGCGGTGCCGCTTTCCCGTCAGCGTAGTGAAGTAGCAGGCCGAAGGTCCCGAATCGGAAGGACCTAGGTCCCACCGGCGGTGACAAGGCGCACAGGCCGAAACAGGCCTACTACCCAAGCTAGGAGAAGAGGCCGTGAGCGGCCGCGGGACCTTCGGCCCGGCCTCGGCGGGCCCTTCCGAGGTTCTGGGCGGTACGGCCTTTTCGCGGTGCCATGTCCGGAAAAGTGCTTATGGAGCAGGCGTTAAACGTCTTCCGTGCGAAGGATTTCGTGGCCCGCGTCGACTCCCCGCAAAGGGACAAGCGCGACGAATTCCCCCAGTCCTCTCTACGGCTTTTCTTCGTAGATGGGGTGTTTGAGCACCGGCGGGGGTGCGGGTTACCAAGGTGGAGCAAGCCCGGACAGCACGCCGGGTCCACTCACCTCCGGAGGACTTCCTCGTATGAAGCGCGCAACGAACCAGCACACCATCCGCCCGTCCGCCCTCCGCGTCCGTGGCGCCGTCCTGGCCGCCGGCCTGGGAGCGTCCGTGGTGCTGGGTGCCGGAACGGCGTTCGCGTCCAGCGGCAGTGAAGCCGCTGCCGCTCCCCTGGCCGCGGGCACGACCGCCAACTCCGTCGCCGCGCAGGCGACCGCGCAGGGCAAGGCCGCCGAGGCGGCCGCGAAGAAGGCCTCCGACGCGAAGAAGAAGGCCGAGGACAAGAAGAAGGCCGCGAAGAAGAACGCCGCCTCCTGGAAGTCCCCGGTCAAGAAGTACACGCTGAGCGCCAGCTACGGCACCGGCGGCGCCCGCTGGGCCGCCAAGCACTCCGGCCAGGACTTCGCCGTGCCGGTCGGCACCACGGTCACGGCCGTCCACAAGGGCACCGTCGTGAAGGCCGGCCCGAACGGCGCCGGCGACGGCCCCGCGTACGGCAACGCCGTCGTGATCAAGCACTCCAACGGCAAGTACTCGCAGTACGCGCACCTGTCGACGGTCAACGTGAAGGTCGGCGAGACCGTGAAGACGGGCGAGAAGATCGCCCTGTCCGGCAACACCGGAAACTCCAGCGGCCCGCACCTGCACTTCGAGATCCGCACCAGCCCGAACTACGGCTCGGCGCTGAACCCGGCCGCGTTCCTCCGCTCGGTGCACGTCTCCATCTGATCCGGCCGGCGTAACCGCGCGGCCACGCCGGAGCCCCGTGCCCGGCGGACGCGCAGCACAACCGAAAAGAGTCAGTGGACCCGTTACACCCCGGTACCCGGGGCGTGCGCCCGGGTCACCCGTCCGACGGCGACGTCGAGGACAGCCTCACGGCTCACTCCTCGGGGTCGCCGTCGGCGTTCCACCACACCGTCCACCGTGGGTCCGGCTCAGTCCGGCCCCCACCGTGGGTCCGGCTCAGTCCGGCCTCCACCGTGCGTCCGGCTCAGTCCGACGCCGGCCGCTGGTCCGCCATCCGCAGCACCGGGAAGCTCCCGGTGACCGTCGGCGCGTGTTCCGGCAGCCAGAGCACCGCGATCGCCCCGCCCGTGCCCTCCGCCGCGCCCGAGGGCGCCGCGTTGCGGAAGGTCAGCCGGGCCCCCAGCACCCTCGCCTGGCCCGCCGCGATCGTCAGGCCGAGACCGTGCCCGTGCCCGGCCCGGTCCATGCTTCCGGTACGGAACCGGCTCGGCCCGTCGCGCAGCAGCTCCTCAGGGAATCCCGGACCGTGGTCGCGGACCCGCACCACCCGGCCCTCGACCGTGACCTCCACCGGGGTCGAGCCGTGCTTGGCGGCGTTCCCCAGCAGATTGCCGAGGATGCGCTCCAGCCGGCGCGGATCGGTGGACACCCACGACTCGTGCACCACCCGCACGGTCACCTCGGGGTTCAGCAGGCCTATCCGGCGGCTGACGAACTCGCCGAGCGGCAGCTCCTGGAGCTCCGCCCGCTCCGAGGCGCTGTCCAGGCGGGCCACCTCCAGCACGTCCTCGACCAGCGTCCGCATCGCCTGCGCCCGGTCCCGTACCAGCTCGGTGGGGCGGCCCGGCGGCAGCAGCTCGGCCGCCGTGAGCAGCCCGGTCACCGGGGTACGCAGCTCATGGGCGATGTCCGCGGTGACCCGGCGCTCCGCCTCGATGCGCTCGTTCAACGCGTCGGTCAGCGCGTCGACCGCCCGCGCCAGCTCGTCGGTCTCGTCGCGGACGACCCCACCGACGGCCTCCCTGACCCGTACGTCCGTCTGCCCCTCGGCGACCCGGCCCGCCGCTGCCGCCGCCTTGCGCAGCCGGCGCGAGAGCTGGCCGCCGATGAGGACCCCGAGCGCGCAGCCGCCGAAGACCACCGAGACCGAGCCGATGATCAGGGCCCGGTCCAGGTCGTCCATGATCGTGGCGGAGCGGTCCGCGAACCGGGAGTGCAGCGAGAGCACGTCCCCGCCGGCCAGCGGAACCGCCGCCCAGACCTCGGGGACCCCGTCGGAGCCCTGCGTCACGTGGGTGGCCCGGCGGTTCTTGCGGACCTCGTCGCGCAGGCTCGGCGGGATCCCCGGGTCGTTGAGCTTCGCCCCGAACTTCGGCCCGCCCTTCTGCATGCTCGTCGCCTCGTAGAACCGCTGGGCGCCCAGCAGCCGCTCCAGCTGTACCTCGCGGGCGTTCTCGATCATCGAGACGCGGGCCGCGTTGTGCACCACGAGGCTCAGCGCCACCGCGACGAGCGCGCCCACCGCCGCGATGGCGATGCTGATCTTCCAGCGGACCCCGGTCCGCAGGGCCAGTCGCTTCATGCGCGCCCCACCGGTCGCTCCGTCCCCACTGGTCGCTTCGTCCGCGCGGGCCGCTTCATCCGCGGAGCTTGTAGCCGAAGCCGCGGACCGTGTCGATCCGGTCCTGGCCGATCTTGGTGCGCAGCCGCTGGACGTGGACGTCCACGACCCGGGTGTCCCCGCCCCAGCCGTAGTCCCAGACCCGCTCCAGGAGCTTGTCGCGGGACAGGACGGTGCCCGGCGCGGACGAGAACTCCAGCAGCAGCCGCATCTCGGTGGGTGTCAGCGCCACCTGCTCACCGGCGCGCCGCACCTCCATGCCGTCCGTGTCGACCTCCAGATCGCCGAAGACCAGCACTCCGCCGAACGTCTCGGCCTCCCCCTCCGCACCGCCCTGGCCCAGCCCGTCCGGTCCGGCCGCGTGGCCGAAGCGGCGCAGCACCGCCCGGATGCGGGCCACCAGGACCGCTCCGTCGAAGGGCTTGGTGACGTAGTCGTCCGCCCCGGCCTCCAGACCCAGCACCACGTCGATCGAGTCGGCCCGCGCGGAGAGCATGATCACCGGGACGGTCGACTCGTCCCGGATGCGGCGGCACAGGCTCACCCCGTCAAGGCCCGGGACCATCACGTCGAGCAGGGCGATGTCCGGCCGGTCGGCGCGGAACGCCTCCAGACCGGAGAGCCCGTCGGGCATCGCGGTGACCGTGAAGCCGACCCGCTCCAGGGCGAGCTGGGTGGCCTCGCGGATCACGTCGTCGTCCTCGACGAAGAGGACGTGGGTCTCGGCCATGGGGCTGCTTCTCGCTTTCCGTTCCCGCCCGGTTGCACCGGCACGGCTTCGTGCCTGCCCGGTCTCAGTTCCTGTCCTGCTCCACCGGCGCCTCCGACGGAACCGGTTCCACCGGGTCCACCGGCTCCGACTGCACCGGCAGCTCGCCGTCCGTGCCCTCGACGGCACGGCTGAAGTCGTTGTGCACCCGGTCGTGCTCGGTGAAGCGGTCGCTCGCCCAACGGTAGGTGACCACCTCCGAGCCGGACGGGTACGCCAGCGGATCCTTCGACCCGTAGACCTGGGTCGTCACCACCAGGTCGCCCCGGTCGATCGTCCCGTAGACGGCGGGGACCTCGGCCGCGAAGACGTTCTCGTACGAGCCGTCGCCGTCCGCCCGGTACACATACGTTCCGACGCCCACCGAGTCGGCGCAGCTCATCACGTTGACCACCACGTCGGCGGCCCGGCCGCCCGTCAACGACCCGTAGGAGGTGTCGACCGGATAAGCCTTGCCCGCGCAGGGCTTGAGCCCGTCCCTGACCTGCTCGCCCACCTTGGGGTCGCCCTTGAGCAGCCGTACGGCGTCGACCCGCCTGACGGGCGGGGTCGTGCCGGAAGGGCTGGCCTGGGGGGTGATCTGGGCGACCGGCTGACTGCCGGCGGGGCCCTCGTCCCGGGTGCCGGTGCCGCCCGTGGTGCAGCCGACGCCGAACAGCCCGAAGGCGACGAGTCCGGCCAAGGCCGTGCCACTCGCCGCCATACCGCTCCGGAACCGCCGGCTCCGGCCCGGTCTCCCCGGATCGTCACCGTCGTCCGGGCTCCCGGAACCACTCACGGACGCACCACTCGGGGGGCATCTGGTGAAGGAGGAACCACTCAGGGAGGAGTTGGAGGAGCTGTTCGAGGAGGAATCACTCGACGCAGGGCCCCTCCTGGAAACGCTGCCCAAGGAATCGTCCCCGAAGCCGCCCCCGCCGCCGCTGCTGCCACTCAGGCCGCGCACCGCTCCATCCCCCGCTCGTCGTGACGCCCGTTGCGCTGCGCCGGTGTATGTGCCCTCGCCCCCGGCACCGTCGTGACGGGCGACCGCTGGGCGGGGACACGGGCGGAGGCGACCGGCGCCGCGCTCCGGTGGCCCCCGGTCTCCCGGGCGACCGCCTCGCGGCTGACCAGATCGCGGCTCTCCAGCTCCTGGCGCAGTCGTGCCAGGGCCCGGTGCAGCGTGCTCTTGACCGTACCGGCCGACATGCCGAGCGCCGCGGCCGTCTCCTCCGTGCTCATCTGCTCCCAGTGTCGCAGCACGACGACGCTGCGCTGCTTGGGAGCCAGAATGCCCAGAATGTCCATCAGGAGGGCGCGGTCGGCGCGCTGCTCGCTGCCGTCGTCGACACTCGCGTCGGGCAGCTGCTCGGTCGGGACCTCTTCCAGCTTGCGCGCCCGCCACCACTCGGTACGGGTGTTGATCATGACGCGGCGCAGGTAGGCGTCGGCCAGCGACTTGTCGGCGATGCCGTCCCAGCGGCCGTAGGTGCGCACCAGGGCGGTCTGCAGCAGGTCCTGGGCATCCACAGGGTCGGGAACCAGACGGCGCGCGCTGCGCAGCAGCGCCTCCTGCCGCGTGCGTACGTAGTCCTCGAATGCGAGCACCTCGCCCTGCGCCATGACAACCGCCTCCGTCCCCGAACATCCCCGTGTCACCGCCGGGCCGCGGGTGTTCCGCGCGGTCCGGCCGTCCTGCTGTCGGAGACGCTACGGAGGCGTTGTCACGGCGATGTGCGGAGCAGCCGTAGGCCGGTGCACGGCTGCCCATCGGTTGTGTAACAGCGCAGGAGGGGACGTTTCCGCGGACCGGGGCCAGGGGCCGGGGCCCGCGGTCACGGGCTACGGAGACGCTACGGATCACGGGCCAGGCACCGCGCACAGCTCACCGCGCCCGCGCCCGCGGATCACGGATCACGGATCACGGATCGCGGATCCCGGATCACGGATCGCGGATCACGGATCGCGGATCACGGATCGCGGATCACGGATCACGGATTACGGATTACGGATTACGGATCACGGACTACGCCCGGGGGCCCGGCGCAGAGGGCCCGGGCCCGGGGATCAGGTCAGTGGCAGCCGGTACCGGCCGTCGGCCAGCGGCTCGACCAGTCCGTCGGCCACCAGCCCGTCCAGCGCACGGGCCCGCTGCACCGGCTCCTCCCACACCGCGTCCAGCGCGGCCTGGGCCACGGGGCTCACTGAGTCCCGCAACACCGCCAGCAGCCGCCCGCGCACCTGGCGGTCGGTGCCGGCGTACGTCTGGCCCTTGCGCGGCGGACCCTGGTGCGCGGGCTTCCCGGCCAGCCGCCAGGCGCACCGCGAGGCGATCGGGCACCGGTCGCAGTCCTCGTTGCGCGCGGTGCACACGAGGGCGCCCAGCTCCATCGTGGCCGCCGCCCAGCGCGCCGCCCGCTCGTCCTCCTCGGGCAGCAGCGCCCGCGCGAGCTTGCGCTCGGCGGCCGTGGTCGCGTTCGGCGGGTACTGGACGCCGGAAGCGGCGCGGGCGAACACCCGGCGGACGTTCGTGTCGAGCACCGCGTGCCGCTGTCCGTACGCGAACGAGGCCACGGCCGCCGCCGTGTACTCGCCGATCCCGGGCAGCGCCAGCAGCTGGGCGTGCTCGCTCGGCACATCGCCGCCGTGCCGTTCCGTTATCGCCTGCGCGGCCCCGTGCAGGCGTAGCGCACGGCGCGGGTAGCCGAGCCGGCCCCAGGCGCGGACCGCCTCCCCGGGCGCCTCGGCGGCCAGGTCGGCGGGGCGGGGCCAGCGGGCGAGCCACTGTTCGTACACCGGGAGGACCCGGCTCACCGGGGTCTGCTGCAGCATGAACTCGCTCACCATCACCGACCAGGCGCCCGCTTCGGGGCGGCGCCAGGGCAGATCGCGGGCATGCTGCTCGAACCACCCGATGACGGGGGCGTGGAGGGAGGCGGCGGGGGGCGTCTGTGTCGAAGTCATGGCAGTCATCGCACGGACGATCCTGGCACGGAAGAGGGAGCGGCGGTCACGGGCAGGGGAGTGTCGGCCCACGCGGCGGCCCAGGGGGTGACAACGCCACCCGTTCTGTCCCCTGTGACCGGATCCCCGTGATGATGATCGGCAAAACTTGCTGCCGGAGCGGCGGGTGGGGCCTGAGCGGGCCCGGATCTCTCGTAGAGTTCGGGACGTGGGATCTATGCGCAATCCGGTCGGTCCGCTTCCCTCCAGCATCTACTGGCGACGGAGGGCGGTAGCGGGACTTCTGGTTGCGCTGCTCGCCGTGTTGATCGCCTGGGGCGTGACGTCCGGAGGCGGTGGGGGAAACCGGAGCGACGGCAAGTCCGGCGGCTCCGATCCGGTCGAGTCGATCACTCCCGGGCCGTCGGGCTCGGGCCCCGCGATCAGCCAACAGCCGGGCGGCCGCGACGAGTCGGGTGCGGACGGCGGCTCGGGGGGCTCGGGCGGGCCGGGCGGCTCCGACGGTGGCGCGGGCGCGTCCTCCGGCGGCGCGGGCGACGGGGCCTCGTCCGACGGGGCGTCAACGGGCGGTGCGGGCACGGCCGGTTCGGGTGCGGGCGGCGGCGGCACGGCCGGCCAGCAGGTCCCGGCCGGCTCCCCGCTCCCCGAGTGCAAGCCCGACGCGGTGCGGTTGAGCCTGCGGACGAAGGTCAGTTACGGCCCCGAAGACAAGCCGAAGTTCGAACTGATCGCCAAGAACACCTCGTCGGCCGCCTGCAAGGCCGACCTCGGGCCGAAGAGCGCGGTCCTCACGGTGACCGAGGCCGGCGGCGAGGACGACGATCCGATCTGGTCCTCGAAGGACTGCCCCGCCGCGGCCGGTCCGCTGTTCCTGAAGGTTCCGGCGGGCGCGACGGTGATCCACACGGTCGACTGGAACCGCACGCTGTCCGCCCCCGGCTGTGCGACCCCGCCGACCGGCAAGGCCGGCCCGGGGACGTACCTCCTGGAGGCGAAGACCCCGGGCGAGGCGGTCCAGAGGGCGTCGTTCGTCCTCGCGAAGGACTGACCCCTCCCAGCCCACCTCGGACCCCCTTCAGCCCGTCCGGCCATCTCCAGCCCGTCCGGCGTTTGAGGACGGAACCCCCGGGCCTGGGCGGGTGGCGTCTGCGGGTCCTGGGGGCCGGTGAACCCAGCCCGTCCGGCGCTTGAGGACGGACCCCCTGCGCGGGCGGGCGACGAGCCTGTGAGGTCGGGCAGGCCCGGTAATCCCAGCCTGTCCGGCGTTTGAGGACGGAACCGTGCACGGGGGCGGGCGGTGCGCCTACGGGTCGGGCGGGCCCGGTAATCCCAGCCCGTCCGGCGTTTGAGGACGGAACCGTCCACGCGGACGGGCGAAGCCCTCACGGGGCCGGGCGAGCCCGTATGAGCGCCGCCCGCCCAGGCCCGGGGTTCCGTCCTCAAACGCCGGACGGGCTGGTTGTGGGCCCGGGAACAGTCCTCGATGCCGGAGACGGGCAGGGGGGCGTGGCCCGGGCCCGCCCTCAAGCGCCGGACGGGCTGGTGGTGGCCCGGGAGACGGGCGCGGTGGCCCGGCGAGCTGAACCGCGCGCGGCACGCGAAAGAGGGCGCCCACCCGGACGCCCTCACCCGCGGCCGATCTCAGACGTACCGCTCCAGGATCGACGACTCCGCCAGCCGCGAAAGCCCCTCCCGCACGCTGCGGGCCCGCGCCTCGCCGACGCCGTCCACGGTCTGGAGGTCGTCCACGCTCGCCGCCAGCAGCTTCTGGAGACCACCGAAGTGCTCCACCAGCCGCTCGATGATCGCCCCCGGCAGCCGCGGCACCTTCGCCAGCAGCCGGAAGCCCCGCGGGGACACCGCCGAGTCCAGCGTCTCGGGCGAGCCGCTGTAGCCCAGCGCCCGCGCCACCACCGCCAGCTCCAGCAGCTCCGTGTGGCTCAGCGCGTCCAGCTCGGTCAGCGCCTCCGCCACCGTGCGCGACCGCTTCGCCGTCGGCTCGGGGACGTAATCCCGGACGACCAGCTCCCGCTCCGGCTCCACCCCGGCGATCAGCTCGTCCAGCTGGAGGGAGAGCAGCCGCCCGTCGGTGCCGAGCTCGACCACGTACTCCGCGATCTCCGTCGCGATCCGCCGCACCATCTCCAGCCGCTGCGCCACCGCCGTCACGTCCCGGACGGTGACCAGGTCCTCGATCTCCAGCGCGGACAGCGTGCCCGCCACCTCGTCGAGGCGCAGTTTGTACCGCTCCAGCGTGGCGAGCGCCTGATTGGCCCGGGACAGGATCGCGGAGGACTCCTCCAGGACCCGCCGCTCCCCGTCCACGTACAGCGCGATCAGACGCATCGACTGGGAGACCGAGACGACGGGGAAGCCGCACGCCTTGGAGACCCGGTCCGCCGTGCGGTGACGGGTACCCGTCTCCTCCGTGTGGATCGAGGCGTCCGGGACCAGCTGCACGCCGGCCCGCAGGATCTTGGTCATGTCCTTGTCGAGGATCAGCGCCCCGTCGAGCTTGCACAGCTCGCGCAGGCGCGTCGCCGTGAACTCCACGTCCAGCACGAATCCGCCGGTGCACATCGACTCGACGGTCTTGTCCATGCCCAGCACGATCAGCCCACCGGTATTGCCGCGGAGAATGCGCTCCAGGCCGTCCCGCAGGGCCATTCCGGGCGCGACCGCGCTCAACGAGGCGCGCATCAGCGCCTCGTTACCGGTGCCTTGGCCGGACTTTCCGGGCGTCGTCGCCCGGTCGTTGGCTGCCACTGCACTCCTCCGGTCACAGGTTGCGGTGCCCTTGCGTCCCCCATGCCGTGTCCACGGGCGGGCGAGACCAGGGCAAAGTCTACCGGCGCGCGTTGTCTTCCTGACGAGGCTGCGGCGCCTCTTGACGAGACCGGCGCGGGAGGACCCGCAGAGCGTCGCCCATGTCGGCGACTTCCGTGACCTTCATACCGGCCGGGACCTTGCCCGGGTCCGTCGGAACGAGCGCGTGGGTGAAGCCCAGACGGTGTGCCTCGGCCAGTCTCCGCTGCACCCCGGTGACCCTCCTGACCTCGCCCGCGAGCCCCACCTCACCGATCGCGACCAGGTTCTTCGGGAGCGGGGTGTCGCTGGCCGCGCTGGCCAGCGCGAGCGCGATGGCCAGGTCCGCGGCGGGCTCGGTGAGCTTCACGCCGCCCACCGTCGCGCTGTAGATGTCCCGCTTGCCGAGCGCGGTGATCCGGCCGCGCTGCTCCAGCACAGCGAGCATCATCGAGACCCGGGAGGTCTCCAGACCCGAGGTGGTGCGCCGGGGCGAGGGGATCTGCGAGTCGACGGTGAGCGCCTGCACCTCGGCGACCAGGGGCCGCTTGCCCTCCAGGGTCACCGTCAGACAGGTGCCCGGCACCGCCACGTCGCGGCGGGTCAGGAAGAGGCCCGAGGGGTCGGCGAGACCGGTGATGCCCTCGTCGTGCAGCTCGAAGCAGCCGACCTCGTCGGTCGCCCCGTAACGGTTCTTGACGCCGCGCACCAGCCGCAGCCGGGCGTGCCGGTCGCCCTCGAAGGACAGCACCACGTCCACCAGGTGCTCCAGCAGCCGGGGCCCGGCGATCGCGCCGTCCTTCGTGACGTGGCCGACGAGCAGCGTGGCCATCCCGCGCTCCTTGGAGGCCCGGATCAGCGCTCCGGCGACCTCCCGGACCTGGGCCATCCCGCCGGGCGCGCCGTCGATCTCGGGCGAGGCGACCGTCTGCACCGAGTCCAGGACGAGCAGCGAGGGCTTCACCGCGTCCAGGTGGCCGAGCACCGCGGAGAGATCGGTCTCCGCCGCGAGGTAGAGGTGATCGTTGATCGCCCGGATCCGGTCGGCCCGCATCCGGACCTGGCTCGCGGACTCCTCGGCGGTCACATAGAGCGTGCGGTGGTCCTCGCTCGCCGCCTTGGCCGCCACGTCCAGCAGCAGCGTCGACTTGCCGACGCCCGGCTCGCCCGCCAGCAGGACGACGGCGCCCGGCACGAGCCCGCCGCCGAGCACCCGGTCCAGCTCACCGACGCCGGTCGAACGGGCCGTGGCCTGCCGGCTGTCGACCTGGCCGATCGGCACGGCCGCCGTGGAGACCCGGCCGGCCGCGGTGGTGCGCACGGCGGGGGCGCCGCCGAACTCCTCGACCGTCCCCCACGCCTGGCACTCGGGGCAACGGCCGAGCCACTTGGCGGTGGTCCAGCCGCATTCGGTACAGCGGTAGGACGGCCGGTCCTTCGCGGATTTCGTACGGGCAGCCATGGCGCCACCGTATAGGTGAGGTACGACAACGCCTCCAGGGCGGCGGCGTGCGGGGCGCCTCCGCGCGCAGGGCGCACGGAGGCGCGCCGGAGCACTACGGGCGGAATGCGCGATCCCTGTCCTCTTTCGAGGGATACGTTCACCCGTAAGGGTTAAATGTGCTCCAGGGGCACTTGGGGCATGTGCTCCTCTGCCTACGGTCGCCGGGTGATGAGCAGCAGGCTGGAGACCCCGACGCACACCACCGGCGCACACCGGGCGCACCGCCGAGTGACCCACGCCCCGGCACAGCGACCGCCCGCACGTTACGAGCCGTATCTCGACGGACTCTTCACCTACTGCCTCTCCGTGCTCTGCGACCACGACGCGGCCGCCGAAGCGCTCGGCGCCGCCCTGTCGGTCGCGGACCGGCAGGACGCCCGGGGCCCCACGGCCGAGGAGGAACGTAAATCCTGGCTGTACGCGCTGGCCCGCTGGACCTGCCTGCGCACCCTCACCGAGCGCGGACGCGGGCGTCAGGCCCACCGCCGTTCCTCCGGGACGGTCAAGCCGCCCCGCACGGCCAAGGCCTCCGCCACGCGCGAGACCTCCGCCACCCGGAAGGGCTCCGAGACGCGCAAGGGCTCCGAGACGCGCAAGGTCTCCGATCCAAGCCAGGGCTCCGGCACCTCCGCGCCGCCGCCCTGGCACCCGGGGGCGCACACCGCCCGGCGCACGCCGGAGCACACCTTGCCCGCCACCCCCGAGGACGCCACCGTGCCCGCCCCTTCCGAGTCGCCGGCCGCCGAGGCCCGCCGCCGGGAGCTCGCCACACTCGCCTGGCCCGAGGCCGCGGGCACCACCCCGGAACAGCGCGAAGCCCTCGAACTGGCCGTGCGCCACGGGCTCGCCCCGCGCGCCGTCGCCACCGTGCTCGGTCTGGAGCCGGCCACCGCCCGGGAGCTGCTGGCCGGCGCGGCCTGCGAGGTGGAGCGCACCCGCGCGGCCCTCGCGGTCGTCGAGACCGGCGGCTGCCCCACCGTCGCCCGGATCACCGGCGACCACCAGGTGCTGCTCTCCGCCGCCCTGCGCCGCGAGCTCGTCCGGCACGTCGACGACTGCCCCCGCTGCCGCCGTGCCGCCGAGCGGGCCGATGCCGCGGGACCCTGGCCCGGAGCGGCCCTCGCCCCGGTCGCCGTCCTGCCACTCGTCGAGGCCCCCCGCCCCTCCGTGTACGTCGCGATGGCCCAGGCCCAGCGCTCCCGCGCCGCCGGCCCGCGCTTCGACCGGGCCGGGTATCCGCTCGACCCCAAGGACCAGGCCGCCCGCCGGGACCGGCTGCGAGCCCGGGTCGTGACGACCACGGTCGTCGCGACGGTGGTCGCCGCCCCCGTGATCGCCCTGTGGGCCGCGTACCGGGGTGCGCCCCAGACCGGCGAGGGTCACGACGGGACCTCGGTCACCGCCACGGAGGCCGACGGCGTCGGCGGTACGAGCGGCGACTCCCACAACGACACCGACGACACCGGCCACAGCGGCGACGGCCGCCCCGGCAACCGCTTCGGCGCCCGCGTCCCGGATGTCACCGCCGAGGTCGTCAGCACCGGTGGCGCCCGGCACGGCGACGCCCGGCTCGCGGTGACGGCCCGGACCTCCGGGGCCGTCACGACGCTCACGCTGACCGCCTCCGGCCGGGGACCGGTCAGCTGGTCGGCGGTGGCGGATGCCCCGTGGCTGCGCCTCAGCCGTACGTCCGGCACGCTCGCGGCCGGGCAGAGCACCACGATCGCGGTCTCGGTGATCCGGCACATCCAGCCGCGCGGACCCTGGCGGGCCCGGATCTCACTGACGCCCTCGGGCTCCGCCGTACTCATCGACGGTCACGGGGCGACGGCCCCGACGACGGGCGGCCCGCGCCCCACGCGCCCGGGAACGGACTCCCCCCGGCCCACGGACCCGGGCACCACGGACCCCGGCCCGACCGACCCGGGCCCGACCGATCCAGCTCCGACCGACCCCGGCCCCACCGACCCCGGGCCGGGCCCGACCGACCCCACCGATCCGCCGGACCCCACGGACCCGCCGGACCCGACCGGCCCGCCCGAACCGACACCGGGCCCCACCGACCCGACCGACCCGAGCCCCACGGACCCGGCCCCGACCGGCCCCGGCCCCTCCGCGCCGGACCCGGCGGGCTGAGCCCCGGGCCCGGCGGGCCGAGGGTCCGCGGCTGGTCTCAGCGCTTCTTCGGCGCCGGGAGCGGGTCCGCCGGGTGCGGGGCCATCGGCAGCAGCGACGACAGCCGCTCCTCGCAGAGCTCGACCAGCCGGTCGTACCCCTCCTTGCCCATCAGCTCGATCAGCTCCGGGCGGTAGGACACGTACACCGGGTCACCGGCCCCGTGCGCCGAGGTGGCCGAGGTGCACCACCAGTGCAGGTCATGACCGCCCGGACCCCAGCCCCGGCGGTCGTACTCACCGATCGTCACCTGGAGCACCCGCGTGTCGTCGGGCCGGTCGATCCAGTCGTACGTCCGCCGCACCGGCAGCTGCCAGCACACGTCCGGCTTGGTCTCCAGCGGCTCCTTGCCCTCCCGCAGCGCCAGGATGTGCAGCGAGCAGCCCGCCCCGGCGGGAAAGCCGGGCCGGTTCTGGAAGATGCAGGAGCCCTCCCAGCGGCGCGTCTGGCGTTCCCCGTCCTCGTCGACGCCGACCCACCCCGACTCCGCACCGACGTCGTGGAACTGCCACAGCTCGGGAGTGAGCCGGGCCACGTGCCCCGCGACCCGCTTCTCGTCGTCCTCGTCGGAGAAGTGCGCGCCCAGCGTGCAGCAGCCGTCGTCCGCCCGGCCCGCCTGGATGCCCTGGCAGCCGCTGCCGAAGATGCAGGTCCACCGCGAGGTCAGCCACGTCAGATCGCAGCGGAAGACCTGCTCGTCGTCGGCCGGGTCGGGGAACTCCACCCAGGCCCGCGCGAAGTCGATGCCCTTCTCGTCGGACGGGACCGCGGACGGGCCCGCGGACGGGACCGGCCCGCTCGCCTCCGGCCGCGCTGCCTGCTTGTTCGACTTCTGCTTCTTCGTGGCTTTGTCCTGCTTAGCCTTTTTCGTCTTTGGCACGCGCCCAGAGTAAGTCCGACCGGCGCATGGGGGGCGGCGTCACGGGGCTGGGCACGCGCATCTGCGGCGTTGTCGTCAATCACCATGGCTCCTTCCCCAAGCTCTCGGCTCCGCTCGAGCAGGGGAGACCCCATCTGCCTCAATCCTCCGCCTTGCAGCTGCACGCACCCAGCCCCGCTCCTTCTCCCACCCCCCATGCGCCGGTCGGACTCGTCCGATGGCGCAGTAGCGTTCCCGTATGAGACTCGGAGTCCTCGACGTGGGATCGAACACGGTTCATCTGCTGGTGGTCGACGCCCACCCCGGCGCCCGCCCGCTGCCCGCGCACTCGCACAAGGCGGAGCTCCGCCTCGCCGAACTCCTCGACGAGGCCGGCGCGATCGGCCCCCTCGGCGTGGACCGGCTCGTGGCGACGATCGCCGGCGCGGTCCAGGCCGCCGAGGACAAGGGGTGCGAGGACGTGCTCGCCTTCGCCACCTCCGCCGTGCGCGAGGCGACCAACGCGGACCTGGTCCTGGAGCGCGTACGGGTCGAGACCGGCGTCGACCTGGCGGTCCTCAGCGGCGAGGAGGAGGCCCGGCTGACCTTCCTGGCCGCCCGCCGCTGGTTCGGCTGGTCGGCGGGGAAACTCCTCGTCCTCGACATCGGCGGCGGCTCCCTGGAGATCGCCTTCGGCATCGACGAGGAGCCGGACACCGCCGTCTCCCTGCCGCTCGGCGCGGGCCGTCTCACCGGCGCCTGGCTGCCGGACGACCCCGCCGGCCCCGAGCAGGTCAGGGCGTTGCGCCGGCACGTCCGGGCCAGCATCGCGCGGACGGTGGGCGAGTTCAGCCGGGCCGGCCGCCCCGACCACGTCGTCGCCACCTCCAAGACCTTCAAGCAGCTCGCCCGGATCGCCGGCGCCGCCCGCTCCACCGAGGGCCTGTACGTCCAGCGCTCGCTGAGCCGCAAGGCGCTGGAGGACTGGGTGCCCAAGCTGGCGGCGATGACGGTCGAGGAGCGCGGCCGGCTCCCCGGAGTCTCCGAGGGCCGGGCCGCCCAGCTGCTCGCCGGGGCCCTGGTGGCCGAGGGGGCGATGGACCTGTTCGGCGTCGAGGAGCTGGAGATCTGCCCCTGGGCCCTGCGCGAGGGCGTCATCCTGCGCCGCCTGGACCACCTCCCCGCGGAACGCGCCGCACTGCTGGGCTGACTGCTGACTGAACCTGGGCCGACGGACCCCGGGCCGCACCGACCGGCGGCGTACGACGGCGGACTCCGGCCCCACCGCCCGGGTGACCTACGGCGGAACGGGCCGCACCCCTCCGATGACGTACGGCGGAACGAGCCGCACCGCTCGGTGACGTACGGTGACGGGCCCATGGCCCTGGTCACTTTCCGCCAGGAGACCTCGGCGCGGCGCACCCGTGCCCGTACGCTGTCCAGGTGGCAGAACCAGTGGTGCGCATCCCCGATGCGAAGGTCGCCCTGTCAACGGCCTCGGTCTACCCCGAGTCCACCGCGACGGCCTTCGAGATCGCCGCGCGCCTGGGGTACGACGGCGTCGAGGTCATGGTCTGGACCGACCCCGTCAGCCAGGACATCGAGGCCCTGCGCCGGCTCTCCGACTACCACCGGGTCCCGATCCTCGCGGTGCACGCCCCCTGCCTCCTGATCACCCAGCGCGTCTGGTCCACCGACCCCTGGGTCAAGCTCCAGCGGGCCAGGGCCGCCGCCGAGAAGCTCGGGGCCTCCACCGTCGTGGTGCACCCGCCGTTCCGGTGGCAGCGCAACTACGCCCGCGACTTCGTGACCGGGATCTGGCGGATGGCGGAGGAGACGGACGTCCGGTTCGCCGTCGAGAACATGTACCCCTGGCGCTACCGGGACCGCGAGATGCTCGCGTACGCCCCCGACTGGGACGTCACCAACGACGACTACCGGCACTTCACGGTCGACCTCTCGCACACCGCGACCGCCCGCACCGAGGCGCTCGCCATGGTGGACCGGATGGGCGACCGGCTCGCCCACGTCCACCTCGCCGACGGCAAGGGCTCGGCCAAGGACGAGCACCTGGTGCCCGGCCGGGGCGACCAGCCGTGCGCGGAGCTGCTGGAGCGCCTCGCCCGTACGGGCTTCGACGGCCATGTCGTCATCGAGGTCAACACCCGCCGCGCGATGTCCTCCGCCGAACGCGAGGCCGACCTCGCGGAGGCGCTGGCCTTCACCCGCCTCCACCTGGCGACCGCGACCGCCGCCGACGGCCCGTCCCCGAGGATCCGCCGCCCGTGACCGGGGAGCCGGGACGACAGCCCGTGACCGAGGAACCCAACCGACAGCCCGTGACCGAGGACGCTCCCGCCACTCCCGCGCCGCGCCGCCGGGGCCGGCCCTCCCGCAAGGCCGCGTCCGAGGGCCCCGACGCCCGTACCCGCATCCTGGAGGCGGCCCGTACGGAGTTCGCCGAGCGGGGCTACGACAAGACGTCGATCCGGGGCATCGCCAAGGCCGCCGGGGTCGACGCGGCCCTCGTCCACCACTACTTCGGCACGAAGGACGAGGTCTTCGCCGCCGCCGTCGAGGTCACCTTCGAACCCGCCCTGGTCGTCCACACCGTTCTCGGCGGCCCGCCGGAGGGCCTGGGGGAGCGGCTGGCGCGCTTCTTCCTCTCCGTGTGGGAGGACCCGGCGACCCGCTCCCCCCTGCTGGCGATCCTGCGCTCCACGCTGACCCACGAGGCGGCGGCGAAGGTGCTGCGCGACTTCGTCCTGCGGCGGCTGCTGGAGCGGATCGCGGCGGAGCTGGACGTTCCGGACGCCACGTTCCGCGCGGAGCTGGCCGCCTCGCACATGATCGGCATCGCGATGCTGCGGTACGTGATCCGCGCCGAGCCGCTCGCCTCCGCCGATCCGGAGGACATCGTGGCGCTGGTCGCCCCCACGCTCCAGCGATACTTGGGCGAGCGCTGAATCCCGGTCGGAGTTCCGGCCGGAACTCCGACCGGAACCCCGACCGGGGCTGACCATCCACCGGCCACCGTGTCCCGCATTCCGGACAGGCTGTCCAGATCTTGGATCCGGGGCGTACGCTCGAAGGCAGTCTTTTCTTTAACTGTCGGAGGCAGTCCCCCTGCCGAAGGAGCGAGCGACGATGCCGCAGCTGAGGTCCCGCACGGTCACCCACGGACGCAACATGGCGGGCGCGCGCGCCCTTATGCGCGCGTCGGGCGTAGCGAGCGCGGACATCGGCAAGCCGATCATCGCGGTCGCCAACTCGTTCACCGAGTTCGTCCCCGGCCACACCCACCTCGCCCCGGTCGGCCGTATCGTCTCCGAGGCGATCCTGGCGGCGGGCGCGGTCCCGCGCGAGTTCAACACCATCGCCGTGGACGACGGCATCGCGATGGGCCACGGCGGCATGCTCTACAGCCTGCCCTCCCGCGACCTGATCGCCGACTCCGTGGAGTACATGGTCGAGGCGCACTGCGCGGACGCGCTGATCTGCATCTCCAACTGCGACAAGATCACCCCGGGCATGCTGATGGCCGCCATGCGCCTCAACATCCCGACCGTCTTCGTCTCCGGCGGCCCGATGGAGGCCGGCAAGGCCACCCTGGTCGACGGCACGGTCCGCAAGCTCGACCTGGTCAACGCGATCAGCGACGCGGTCGACGAGTCCGTCTCCGACGAGGACATGCTCCGCATCGAGGAGAACGCCTGCCCCACCTGCGGCAGCTGTTCCGGCATGTTCACCGCCAACTCGATGAACTGCCTGACCGAGGTCCTCGGCCTCTCCCTCCCCGGCAACGGCTCCGTCCTCGCCACGCACACCGCCCGCAAGGGGCTGTACGAGGCGGCCGGCCGTACGGTCGTCGAGATCACCAAGCGTTATTACGAGCAGGACGACGAGACGGTCCTGCCGCGCGCCATCGGCACCCGCGCCGCGTTCGACAACGCGATGGCGCTGGACATCGCCATGGGCGGCTCGACCAACACGATCCTGCACCTGCTGGCCGCCGCCGAGGAAGCGGAGCTGGCGTACGGCCTCGACGACATCAACGAGGTCTCCCGCCGGGTCCCCTGTCTCTCCAAGGTCGCCCCGAACGTCGCCCCCGGCGGCACGTACTACATGGAGGACGTCCACCGGGCCGGCGGTATCCCCGCCCTCATCGGCGAGCTCCACCGCGGCGGCCTGCTCAACGAGGACGTGCACGCGGTGCACTCCGACACCCTCGCCGAGTGGCTGAAGAACTGGGACGTCCGCGGCGGCTCCCCGTCCCCCGAGGCCGTCGAGCTGTGGCACGCCGCCCCGGGCTGCGTCCGCTCCGCCACCGCCTTCTCGCAGTCCGAGCGGTGGGACACCCTCGACCTGGACGCGGCGGGCGGCTGCATCCGCGACGTCGAGCACGCCTACTCCAAGGACGGCGGCCTCGCCGTCCTCAAGGGCAACCTCGCCGTGGACGGCTGTGTCGTGAAGACGGCCGGCGTCGACGAGTCGATCTGGACCTTCGAGGGCCCGGCCGTCGTCTGCGAGTCGCAGGACGAGGCCGTCGACAAGATCCTCCGCAAGGAGATCCAGCCGGGCGACGTCGTCGTCATCCGGTACGAGGGCCCGCGCGGCGGCCCCGGCATGCAGGAGATGCTCTACCCCACCTCCTTCCTCAAGGGCCGGGGTCTGGGCAAGGTCTGCGCGCTGGTCACCGACGGCCGCTTCTCCGGCGGCACGTCGGGCCTCTCCATCGGCCACGCCTCGCCCGAGGCGGCCTCCGGCGGCACGATCGCCCTCGTCGAGGACGGCGACCTGATCCGGATCGACATCCCGAACCGCTCTATCGAACTGCTCGTCGACGACACCGAACTGGCCACCCGACGCGAGGCGCTGAACGGCGTGTACGCGCCGAAGAACCGCGACCGCAAGGTCTCGGCCGCGCTGCGCGCCTACGCGGCGATGGCGACGAGCGCGGACCGCGGCGCGGTCAGGGACGTCTCGAAGCTGGGCTGACGTCCCTGCTCAGGGGCTCGGCTTCCCCGGGGCCTTCGGGCACCTCTCCGGGGCCTTCGGGCACCTCCCCGAGGGCTCCGGTGACCGTCTCGGCCTGCCTGGTGGCTCCGGACGCCCTTCTCAGTTCCTCCGGCGACTCTCCCGGTGGCTCCGGGCGACCCGTTCAGTCTCTCCACCGGCCATCCCGGTGGCTCAAGGCGCCCCATTCAGTCTCTCCACCGGCCGTCCCGGCGGCTCCGGGCGGCCCATTTCAGCCCCTCCGGCGATTGAGGAGCGGGGTCCGGGGCAGAGCCCCGGGAGGAACCCGAGGCCGGACCCGGGCCCTCACCAGGCGGCGCGCCCGGGATGGCCCTCACCAGGAGCCCGGCTCCGCCCCGTCCACCGCGAAGACCGACCCGTCCGGCGCCGTCCCCACGACCGCCCGCCCCGCCGTGACCGGGGCGGGCAGGTCGGAGGCGTAGGCGAGCTTCCCCCCGCTCAGCCGCGCCCGGGTCTGCCCCACCAGCGCACCCCGGTCCGTGTCGACGGCCAGCAGCCGCCCGTCCGCGGCGGAGAAGTACAGGTGGCCGCCCTCGCCGAGCACCGGGGCGGAAGCCCGCCCGACCCCCGTCTCCAGCCGCCACAGCTCGGCCTTCGCCCCGCCCGCCGCCGTGTCGACCGCCAGCAGCGACCCGCCCCGCGCCAGCAGGTACGCGACGTCCCCGGCCATGACCACCTGCGGCCCGTCCAGCCTGAAGGGCAGCGGGACCCGGGCCGATCCGCCGGTGCCGGGCGCGTACCGGACCAGCTCCGTGGTGTCCGAGTTCTCGTCCATCGCCGTCAGCACCAGCTCCCCGGCCCCGGCGGTCCCGACCGGGGTGAGGGCCCCGTCCAGCCGCCGCTGCCAGGACGCCCGGCCGGTCGCGGCGTCCACCGCCGTGACCAGGGTCGACGCGCCGGAGGATGTCTGCTCGAAGGCGTAGGCGAGCCCGGACGCCCCGTCGTACAGGGCGAAGTCGGGCCGGCTGTGCTTCGCCAGCGGCCCCTCCCAGCGGGTCGCCCCGCTCGCCCCGTCCAGCGCCGTCACCGTGCCGTCGTCCGCGACGGTCAGCAGCGTGTCGCCCGCCGGGAACGCGCCACCGGGACTCGCGGACAGGGCGGTGTCCCGGAGGGCGGTGCCCTTCACCGGGTCGAACGCGCGCAGCTTCCCGTCCGGACCGGCGGACAGCACGACCCCGCCCGAGACGATCGGAGCGCGGGCGGCCGTCCTCGACGAGGCGGACCGGGCCGACCACAGCACGCGCCCGTCCGCCGGATCGATCCTGGCGGTGCCGCCCCCGGCCGCCGAGCAGTACAGCGCGCCCCCCGCCCCGGCGGTGGAACAGGCGGGCGTCGCGGTGCCGGAGGTCCGCAACGCGGTACGCCACGGGGTGACGGCACCGTCGCCCTGCCCGCCTCCGGCGCCCGCGCGTTCCGGCTCCGGGCGGCTCGCGTCCGTACCGCCGCCCCACACGGCGTACGCCCCGGCGCCCGCCCCCGCCACCAGCAGGAGCAGCGCCGCCGCCACGACCAGCCGGACGCGCGGCAGCCGCCGGCGCCGCACCACGGGCGCGGGGCCCACATGCGTGTCCGCCTCCGAACCGTCCCGCTCCCGCACCGGCGGCACCGCCGCCACGACCCCCGCCCGGCGCCGCTGCGACGGCAGGAACGCGTCGGCCTCGTACGACGGGGGCAGCAGCGCCTCCATCACCTCGCCCGGCGTGGGCCGGTCGACCGGGTCCTTCGCCAGGCACCGGGCGACCAGCGGCGCGAGGTCCTCCGGCACTCCGCCGAGGTCCGGCTGGTCGTGCACCACCTGGTACGCCACGATGTACGGGCTGTCCGAGTCGAACGGACCCCGGCCCGTCGCCGCGTGGACGATCACGGCCCCCAGCGCGAACACGTCGGCCGGCGGCCCGACCTCGCGCGGCCGCTGGAACTGCTCGGGAGCCATATAGGGCGGCGAACCGATCAGCTTGCCCGTCTCGGTGCGCAGATCACTGTCGTACGGCCGGGAGATCCCGAAGTCGATGACCTTGGGGCCCCCGTCGGTCAGCAGCACGTTGCTCGGCTTCAGATCGCGGTGGATCACGCCCGCCCGATGGATGTCCCGCAGCGCCTCGGCGAGCCCGGCGGTCAGTCTGCGCAGCTCGGCGGGGGCCATCGGGCCGCTCCGCTTCACCTGCTCGGCGAGCGTGGGCCCGGGCACGTACAGGGTGGCCATCCAGGGCCGCCCGGCCTCCGGATCGGCGTCGACGACGGGAGCCGTGAACGCCCCGCTCACCCGTCGCGCGGCCGCCACCTCCTGCCGGAACCGCGCCCTGAACTCGGCATCCGCCGCGTAGGGCGCGTGCACCACCTTCACCGCGAGCTGCATCCCCGACGCCGAGCGCGCCAGATGCACGACCCCCATGCCGCCCGAGCCGAGACGGGCCTCCAGACGGTAGACGCCGGCGTAACTCGGAAACTCCGCTTCCGGATGCGCTCCGGGCTCTCGCAGCGGCGGCATCGTCCACCCCCGTGTGTTCGTGCGCATGCGACGCACGGAGCCTAGTCGATGGTGCGTGCGAGAGGCACGGGGCTTGCTAGCCTGCGCGTCGTGCGCGCCTCGCGTACGCGACATCTCAACGGGGGAGGCCCACATGGGCGTTGAAGAGCACACCGCAGAGCCCACGCGCGACGAGGTGGACGGGGCGGAAGGGGCGGAGAGGGCGACGGCCGTGGCGGAGGCCGAGCTGAAGGTGGAGACCACCGCGTCCGGCACCCGCTACCCGGTCGCCCCGGGCTACCGGGTCAACGTCCGTACCGGCCCCGGCACCAGTTACCGCATCGTCAGGACCATGCCGTACGGGCAGAAGATCCCGATCTACTGCCAGAAGCCGGGCGAGTGGGTCACCGGTCCGTACGGCACGTCGAACCTCTGGGACAACATCGCCAACGGCCAGTTCGTCGCGGACGCCTACGTCTACACGGGGCGTGACGGCTACGTCGCACCGCGCTGCGACTGACGGCTCCGCCGGGCACCCGGGGGCGTGCGGGGATAATCGGCCTCGTGAGCGAGAACAGCGCAGCCCCCGGCACCCCGCCCGCCACGGCCCCGGGCCCGCGGCCCGAGCCCATCCGCTTCTTCGGCACGACCTGGGTCGACCACGACGGCGGTTACGGCCTCCGGCGGGCCGGCGTCGCCGTCGGCTCGCTGGCCGCAGCCGTGGCCGCCTGCTTCCTCCTGCGCTTCGCCTACCAGGGGCTGGAGATCGCGGAGGTCGGGGGCATCGTCGGAATGCTGGTGATCGGGATGTTCTCCGTCTGCAGCGCCATCGCGTTCCGCAAGACCTGGGAGGGTTTCGGCGCCCGCCCGAAGGACCCGGGCCGCGAGGACGCCCTGCGCGGCCTGAAGTCGATCGGCTTCATCGGCTCGCTCCTCGCCTACTTCGTCCGCTCGCTCACCGAGGCCCCGGGCGAGAAGCTGCGCCGCACCGAGTACGAGAAGGCCCGCGCCCAGTTCGAGAAGCGCCGCTCCACCCGGACCGGCAACCCGGCGGCCCGCAGGACCTCCGGCCGCAAGCGCCCCAAGCGCGCCTGAGGGCCGGCCCCGCCCCCGCCCGCGTCTGAGAGACGAGACCCAGCAGCCCGCCGACCCCGCGTCGGCGGGCTGAGCCGTTCGGTCCCGTGCCCTCACACCTTCACGGGACCCCTGACAGGACCTCTTGACGGGCGGCACTGTCGGGCGAAGAATTCATCACATGATGAATAACGGACCCGGGGCGGCGCCACCCAACCCCCCGACGCACCCACCACCACCCCCGGCGATCGAAGCCCGCGGCCTCACCGTCGCCCGGGGCGACCGCACCGTCCTGCGCGCCCTCGACTTCACCGTCCGCCCCGGCAGCGTCACCGGCCTCCTCGGCCCCTCGGGCTGCGGCAAGACCACCCTCATGCGCACCGTGGTCGGCACCCAGGCCAGGGCCACCGGCACCCTCGCCGTCCTCGGCCGCCCCGCCGGCGACCCCGCGCTGCGCAGCCGCATCGGGTACGTCACCCAGGCGCCCTCCGTCTACACCGACCTCACCGTCCGGCAGAACCTCGACTACTTCGCCGCCGTCCTGCACCCCGGCCGCGCCCACCGGGCCGCCCGCCGCGACGCCGTCACCCGCACCATCGAGGACGTCGACCTCACCCGCCACGCCGACGCCCTCGCAGGGGCGCTCTCCGGCGGCCAGCGCAGCCGCGTCTCGCTGGCCGTCGCCCTCCTCGGCACCCCGGAGCTGCTGGTCCTGGACGAACCGACCGTCGGGCTCGATCCCGTACTCCGCCGCGATCTCTGGGACCTCTTCCACCGCCTGGCCGCCGACCGCTCCACCGCACTCCTCATCTCCTCCCACGTCATGGACGAGGCCGAGCGCTGCCACCGCCTCCTCCTGATGCGGGACGGCCTGATCCTCGCCGAGGACACCCCCGACGCACTGCGCCGCCGCACCGGCACGGAGACCGTCGAGGAAGCGTTCCTCCACCTGGTCGACGAACACCCGGCCGACCTGGCCACGCCACCACCCACCCCGCCCCACACCCGGGAGGCCTCCCGATGACGGCCACCGCCCCGCCCGCGGCCGAGAGCGCCCCTGCCCGCCCGCTCGGCCCGTCCCGCACGGCAGCCACCGCGGGACGCGTCCTGCGCCAGCTGACCCACGACCCCCGCACGATCGCGCTCCTCGTGATCGTCCCGGTCCTGCTGATCACCCTGCTCCGTTACGTCTTCGACGGCGCGGCCGGGACCTTCGACGCGATCGGGGCCGCCCTCCTCGGCATCTTCCCGCTGATCACGATGTTCCTGGTGACCTCGATCGCCACCCTGCGCGAACGCACCTCGGGCACCCTGGAGCGCCTTCTCGCCCTCCCACTCGGCAAGGGCGACCTGATCGCGGGCTACGCCCTGGCGTTCGGCGCGGTCGCAATTCTCCAGTCGGCGCTCGCGACGGGCGTCTCCATCTGGCTGCTGGGCCTGGACGTCACCGGCTCACCCTGGCTGCTCCTCCTGGTCGCCCTCCTCGACGCCCTGCTCGGCACCGCGCTCGGCCTGTTCGTCTCCGCGTTCGCCGCGTCCGAGTTCCAGGCGGTCCAGTTCATGCCGGCGGTGATCTTCCCGCAGCTCCTGCTGTGCGGCCTGTTCACCCCGCGCGAGGCGATGCACCCCGCCCTGGAGGCGATCTCGAACGTCCTGCCCATGTCGTACGCGGTCGACGGCATGAACCAGGTCCTCCACCACCCCGACATCACCGGAGACTTCGTCCGCGACATCGCCGTGGTCGCCGGAAGCGCCCTCCTGGTTCTCTGCCTCGGCGCGATCACCCTCCGCCGCCGTACGCCGTGAGAACCCCGATGCGAGGATGACGACGGGACGACGGCCCGCACCAGACGACAGATCACAGCCCAGATCCACAGCCAGAGCACCGCCCAAAGCACAGCCCAGCACCGCCCGGAGGGTGAACGCATGACCCAGACAGTCGCAGTCCTCGGCACCGGCAAGATCGGCGAGGCCCTGCTCAGCGGGATGATCCGGGCGGGCTGGCGACCGGCCGACCTCCTGGTGACCACCCGCCGCGGCGACCGGGCCCAGGAACTCCACACGCGGTACGGGGTCGAGTCCGTCACCAACGTGGAGGCGGCGAAGAACGCCGACATCCTCATCCTCGCCGTGAAGCCCCAGGACATGGGCAAGCTCCTGGACGAACTCGCCCCGCACGTCACCGCCGACCGCCTGGTCATCAGCGCCGCGGCCGGCATCACCACCGCTTTCATCGAGGACCGGCTCACCCCGGACACCCCGGTCGTCCGGGTCATGCCCAACACCCCGGTCCTCGTCGACGAGGGCATGTCCGTCATCTCCGCCGGCAGCCACGCCACCGGCGCGCACCTCGCCACCGCCGAGGAGATCTTCGGCGGCGTCGGCAAGACCCTGCGCGTCCCGGAGTCCCAGCAGGACGCGGCGACCGCCCTCTCCGGCTCCGGGCCCGCCTACTTCTACTTCCTGGTCGAGGCCATGACCGACGCGGGCATCCTGCTCGGACTGCCCCGCGCCCAGGCCCACGACCTCATCGTCCAGGCCGCGATCGGTGCGGCCGTCATGCTCCGGGACAGCGGCGAACACCCGGTCAAGCTCCGTGAAGCCGTCACCAGCCCGGCCGGCACGACCATCAGCGCCATCCGCGAGCTGGAGAACCACGGAGTGCGCGCGGCCCTCATCGCCGCCCTGGAGGCGGCCCGCGACCGCAGCCGCGAACTGGCCTCCGGCAACGGCTGACGACCGGCTCAGCCCCACCGCCCGCCCCCGGCCACCGGCACCACCGGCCGGGGGTTGACACACTCCGGACACCTCCGTAGTGTGCTCCGAGTTGTCCGACGTGAGCGCCGACTCCGGTCGGTCCCCGGACAGCCATTCCGCAGTAACCACGACAGAACGCGCGACCTCGTGTCGCATGCTCTTTCGTGTGCCTGCGCGAAATGAGGAATCCGCGTTCGAAGGAACGCACCCCGATTAGCGTCGGGGAGCAGGATTCCGCTAAAGTCTCACTCGTCGGAACGGCCCAACAGCCGGGAAGACAAACCCCGCTGACTGGGAATCAGGCCCGAAAGGATCTGATAGAGTCGGACTCGCCGGAAAGGGAGAACGCGAAAGCGGAGGACCTGGAAAGCGAGATGTGAGACCCGCTTCGACCGGGAATCGGACA